>JAVBJU010000022.1:0-46102 GCA_031546825.1 Microvirga sp.
ACTACCCGATGGTTGACCGAGTACAACGAATATCGTCCGCATGATGCCTTGGCAGGCTTGCCGCCAAAGATGTTCATGCCACGATTAACCGAGGTCCAAACTCTCCATCAAAGATTGTCTACTTGACGGGGGAGCTTACGGATGGCGTAGGCGGCAGCGACGTATTGGCGCCAAGGAAAGTATTGCGCTCCGGACACCAGAACCGGGTGAAAAAACAGTTCTTCAAAGGCTCATGGTGCGGGCCATTACGAGAATGGCGAGCTATGCCGGACGAAGATGAGAAATGTGCGTTCGCTGTGTTGCTATGATTTGGGAACCGTAGCTGCCGCCGCAGGTGCGTTGAGAGGTAACGGCAGGCAAAAAGGGCTCGCGTTCCAGTCTCAGATGCCAGCCGAAAGGTCAGAAGTGCGATAAATCACCACTTCAAATCTCTTCACTGCTCCCCTGGACGCTCGGTCGGGACAACAACTTTGGCATTCAGCTTTTTGGCAATTTGGTGCATTTTCGACAGAATTTCTTGATTAATATCTCTCACAATTAGCATGCCCTTGGAGTACTCGACATAGCAAGGATGCATGTGCGCTTGCGAAAACTTCTCCCAAACACCTATACCTTCGCCACTTACTCGTATGATGGAGCCACTTTTAGCTTTTCGATCAAACGAGCTAACCAACTGCATCTCCGCGTCATTCTTAATATATTGTTCCCACTCCAGCAGTTCAATTTCAGGCCCTTGTGCATCATTCCAACGCTCTTTGCGCGTTATATAAACCTTCTGAGATTCATAAATATAATCTGTCCGGCGAGAACCCTCATATTGAGAGGATACTTTGCCATTCATTATTTCGCTAGCCTGCTCAGGGCACGCTCTTTTGTCTAGGAATAATTCCTCTAGCTCTTCCAGTCCTATTTGGGGCAGAAGTTTAGTTAATTTACTGTGTGCTTGTATATCGACTAGCCCCCATTCAAATAAAGCAGCTAGATAACCCCGCCAAAGCAACGCCACGGTATCAGGCGTTTCATGCCAACTAAGTTGATTTTTAATTCTATTCATTAATTCGGATTGTTTAGGGTAGCGATAAAACATAGCAACCGTCACCTCCTAGTATCAGCCAGGTGTCCTTCAGGCATAAGTATCGCGATACTTTGTTACGTTGTTACGGTGACACTTTACTGAATTATTTCGTCTGCCGTTTGCTCCGCTGAGGCTGCGACAAAGTAAGAGCATTCCAGTAAAGACACGCCGTATTCAGACTCTCGTCAAATTCACGAATTATTTTGAACAGCTGCCGGGTTCTCGCGCAGGCTGCCCGCACCACAAAATCACCTAGAGTGAAGCGCGTTTAACCGGCGATCCACTTAAAACGCGCTACTCTGAGCCCTTGGAATAATTGGCGACCCCGACTGGATTCGAACCAGTGACCTACCGCTTAGAAGGCGGTTGCTCTATCCGACTGAGCTACGGGGCCCGCAACAGGCAATCTGTGATCGGGGCGAAGCCCTCAACCTGAACGGATCAATGGGTCCAGGGCGCGACGCGGTTATGCTTGAAATTATCTGAATAGGAAGCAAGCCGAGCTTTGATCGCTTGCGGCTTTTCCACCCGATAGGGAATGCCCTGGCGGGCCGCATAGGCTTCCGCTTCGCTCTGGGTATCAAACGACAGACGCACCTGCTGGCGCATATCGGTGGAGCTGGTCCAGCCCATCAGGATGTCTGCATCCTTGGCGGCTTCGGGCTCGAACACGAGGAGCCACTTGCGTGTGCTGGCCATGCCGGATTGCGATGCATCCCTGGAGGGTTTGAAAATTCTTGCGAACATGATCGATATCCACTCCAGCGTTGCCCATGACAGCACCTGGAAAGCCATCATAAACCGTGAATTTGGTCGGGGCGATAGGATTTGAACCTACGACCCTCTGCTCCCAAAGCAGATGCGCTACCAGGCTGCGCTACACCCCGTTCCAAGAAGTTTGGCTACCATGCCCGGTATGTGGTTCGCAAGGGCACTCCGGCGGTTTTTGCCGCAAACGGGCTCTGTTAACGACGAAACATCGGAAAATCGACCTGATCTCCGGCTTTGATCCCGAGTTTGGCGCTCGTTCCGCCGACGAGTTCCAGCACTGCCAGAACCGGCTCACCCGAAGCAATGATGCTCTCAGACAACGGTTCGGTGTTTTCGGCGATGCGGGCAATGGTGCCATCGGCGCGGATGAAAAGCATATCAAGCGAAAGATAGGTGTTTTTCATCCACATCTGGATGGAGGTGCTTGCCTTGAAATCAAACAACATGCCCTGATCGAACGGCATGGTTTTACGGTACATCAGCCCGGTCATGCGCTTTTGGTCGGTGTCGGCCACCTCAATTTGAAAGGTGTGGCTCTGCCCGGATGCCGAGACGATTCGCAACGGAACAAACACTTGCATTGTGCCCATGCTTTGCCCCTGTGGCTGGGCGGCGGCAGTTGCCGGAACAAGCGCAGACACACCCAAAAGCGTCACAAAAGCGAAAAAAGACTGTCTGAGCACCAACGAAAAGCGACGATATTGCAAGTTTATTCCCCTTCGGAAGGCGTGTTTATACCAACGCCTCAGCGAATCAGCGGTTTTGAACTGTTGGCACGCTTCATCTAGTGCGAATGCGGCAATGCCGTGTCCATGAGACGAACTTCCGCTGCCATATGCCCTTTGGAGCCATCCCCGAAACGTACCAGGATTTTGTCACCGGGCTTCAGTTCGGCAATGCCGTAGCGCCGCAGGGTTTCCATATGCACGAAGATGTCGGGCGTGCCCTCGCCGCAACTGACGAAGCCAAAACCGCGCAAGCGGTTGAACCATTTGACGACCGCCACTTCAAGCCCGCTGGTGGGCACCACGGTGACATGGGTGCGGGGCATCGGCAGCTCTGACGGATGAAGGGCTGTGGTCTCGTCGATTTCAATGATTTTGACCGCCTGCAACCCGCGCGGACGCTGGGAGGCTTCGACAATAATGCGCGCACCCTCATTGGCAGCCTGATACCCGGCGCGCCGCAGACAACTGACATGCAGCAGCACATCGGGCAAGCCTTCATCGGCGGCGATAAATCCGAAGCCCTTGGCAACGTCGAACCATTTGATTCGACCGCTCACCTGGATGGTTTCGTCAATCTGCCCCTCGGCACCGGAGAACGTGTCAACGGCACGATCGGTTCGGTCAAAGGCGTTCGGAGTCTTGGCCTCCGTCGCAGTTGTCACCTTCTCAGACATCCCACCACCAACAGAATCAATTTTCAGACTTGGATTAAAATAGCAAACCGTCTGCATTGGGGAAGCCCGTCGCAGCATTTTTCTGCGCTCATGCGGCGAATGGACAGGTTAGGGTTGTTTTTTCGCAGGCTTTTCAGTGCGGTGTTCAAGAAAAATGCTGTGGTGTCGGGATTGTCCGGGGGCGAGCATGATCATATCGCCACGCTCAGCCAGTTCCTCGCAAAAGTCTTCAAAATCGGCGTGGGCTGTCCAGGCCTCCAGGCAGATAAATGGCGCATTCGGCTTGCTCCATACCGCCAGATGGCGAAAGCCCTGCGTTGTGAGGTGCACGGTGCCCCGCGCTCCGCTCAACGCCAGCGCGTTTGAACGGGCATTGCGAAACACCATAGCCCCGTTCGAAAAGCTCTCCGCACTGAGGGGCAGGACATTTCCCTGCATCGGCAAGAGACGGGTGCGGCGCGCAATCAGGCCTTGGTGGGTAATGGTGGGAACATGCCCCTCTTCAGGCGTTTCGAATGTGAGTGACGCCTGCCCGTCCCGCATGGCAAAACCCGGGTGAAAGCCGAGAGCGTAAGGCAGCGCCACGGGGCCGGAATTGATGACATCGAACCGAAACTGCAATTGCGTGGCGCGCAGAACAACCGTCACATCCAATATGAAATCAAACGGAAAATGGGCGTGGCTTTCGCCACTGCTCTCAAGGCGCAGGCGCAGCGAATCTGGCTGCCGATCCATAACGCGAAAACGGCTATCCTTGGCAAATCCGTGCAACGGCATGGGATAGTTCCGGCCATCCACGAGAACCTGACCATTGCGGGAGGCACCCACCACCGGAAACAGGATCGGAGCCGACTGCGCCCACCAGGCAGGATCTCCCTGCCACAACACGTGGTGGCCATTGACACGCCACGATACCAGTTCCGCACCCCTAAGCGCGATTTCCGCCTCAGCGGTGGCGCAAGACAGGCGTATCCGCTCGTCTGTGCGGGCGGCGGACATGGCGCGCCTTACCGTGCCATGCGCTTTTGCAAATCCTGCCACAAAGCGGGGTCGGAATAGCCGGTGATGGCCATACTCGCTCCGGCAGCCCGTAATTCCTCAGCGGAATGCGTGGTCATGAGGCCGTAGGTGAAAATCCCCGCGCCCACAGCGGATTTGATGCCGTTGCCGGAATCCTCAAATACAATTGCCTCATCGGCACTGATGTTTAGCCGCTCAAGTGCCGCCCGATAAACCGCCGGGTCTGGCTTTCCCTTGGGCACTTCGTGGGCTAAAACTTTGATATCAAAAGCGTCCTGCAGCCCGAGTACTGGCAAGATGAAGGCGACATTCTCCTCGGGCGCGTTGGTCACCAGCGCAATCTTCAGACCGTTCTGCCGCCCCCATGCCATCATCTTATCGAGATTCGGCAGTTGCTTGACCGTTTTCGCGCGCTCGCGGAACATTTCTTCCTTCATGTCGGCTTTGCGTTCACGCTCCGCGTCAGTCAGGTCCGGGTAATAGCGTTTGAACAGATCTTCGTTGCGGCTTCCCGAAATCTTGATGCGGAAGAACTCTTCATCCACCACATGCCCCAGCGGCGCAAAAAGCTCGGCGAAAATTTCACAGTGAATGGGATCGGTATCAACCAGCGTTCCATCGAGATCGAAGAGAATGGCTTTGAGCGGCATCGGCGTGGCTTTCGGATGTGTGCGACCATTGTCGCAGCTGCGCAACACCCTTCCCTTTACGCCATCGCGTGCACGATGCAATCCTGCCAGAGGCCAAGGCGACATTCTTCCGTGAATAGAAAGCGCACGACAGCATTATGGAAAATCTATGTCTGGATTTTTAAAGGAATGGCGCGCCCTACGGGAATCGAACCCGTGTTTCTGCCGTGAAAGGGCAGCGTCCTGGACCGCTAGACGAAGGGCGCGGATCCGCGCGGGAACGCTGCGGATTGGCGCTGTATAATGGGCTTCCTGTGTGGGGGCAACCCGTTCCGCATAATTTTTTTTAGTGCACACAGGCATTCCTGTGAGATGCCCGCATAAAAGCGGAAAAATCCCGCTGTTTTACTGAAAAAATCGGGCTGTTAATCGGGCTTCGCAATATCGATCAGGCGCAGTTCCAGCTTCTCACTTCCGCCCCAGCGGTCGAGGGAAAGCGTTCCCACAGCGTGAATGGTCTCGCCCATCGCCTTTTGCAGAGCGATTCCCAAGGGTTGACCAGCGGCACGGAAAGAGATGCCACCAATGGTCGTGCCGTCGCCTGCCCTGAGCTTGATCCGCATATGGCCAGAGCTACCAACTTCGCGCACTTCCACCAGACGGTGTTTGGCGAAGGCGAAAACCGGCTCCGGCTGGGCGGATCCGAACGGACCGGCCTGATGAACGCTCTTGAGGAGTTCCGGCGTCGCGCCCGTGGCGGTCAGAAAGGCGTCAATGGCGATATCATCTTCGCTGCCATCCGCCTGACCATGCTCAGAAAAATACTGGCTGAGGAAGGCGCGGAAGGCTTCGAGATTTGCAAGCGGCAGCGTTACCCCCGCCGCCATGGCGTGGCCGCCGCCCTTGGTGGCAATCCCGGCCTCAACCGCGGCCCGCACCGCGGTACCGATGTCATAACCGGCCACGGAGCGCCCGGAGCCAGTCACGAGCCCCTCACCGGCATCCGTCAGGGCGAAGGACGGCAGACGAAAACGTTCCTTGAGCCGGGCAGCGACAAGCCCGACCACGCCAGCGTGCCATTGCGGCGCATGAGCCTGCAGAAAAATGGTGTCGGGGTTCTGCGCGATGAAGTACTCGCATTCGGCCAAAGCCTCCTCAACCGCAACCTGCTCCACCTGCTGGCGCTCGCGATTGAGCTGGTCGAGTTCAGCGGCGAGCCGTGCCGCTTTATCCGGCTCCGTAGCGAGCAGCAATCGCGCACCGAGGCCCGAATCGCCAATGCGCCCACCGGCATTGATGCGCGGGCCAATCAGAAAGCCGAGATGCCAGGCTTCAGGGCTATCCTTGAGCCCGGCAACATCGGCAAGCGCCACGAGCCCCGGACGGGTGCGGCGGCGCATTACGGCGAGCCCCTGGCGCACGAATGCCCGGTTCAGGCCCTTGAGCGGCACCACGTCGGCAACCGTCGATAATGCCACGAGGTCGAGATCGGCCATAAGGTCGGGCTCATTGCCATTCTGCCAAAACCCTTTTTGGCGCAGCGCCCGGTTGAGCGCGACCAACGTCAGAAACACCACCCCGCCTGCGCAGAGATGGCCAAGGCCGGACAAATCATCCTGACGGTTGGGGTTAACCAGCGCCACGACGTCCGGCAGCTCCTCCGGTGCCTGATGGTGATCGAGCACCACCACATCAAGCCCAATGCGCTTCGCGTCCGCCAGAGGTTCATGCCCACTGGTGCCACAATCGACCGTGACCAGCAGTTGCGCGCCATTGCTATGGAGATTACGGATCGCATCGCTGTTGGGGCCATAGCCTTCGGTCTGGCGGTCTGGAATATGGATAACGTGGTCAATGCCGCAGCGGTCGAGGAATGCGGCGAGCAGCGCCGCACTACAGGCGCCATCCACGTCGTAATCGCCAAAAATGGCTACCTTTTCCTTGCGGGCAATGGCCAGCGCAAGACGCGCCACTGCTTTCTCCATGTCCTGAAGAACAAACGGATCAGGCATCAGATCGCGCAGGCGCGGCTCTAAAAACCCCTCAACCGCATCGAGCGCCACATCGCGTGCGGCCAGCACATGCGCCAGAATATCGGAGAGGCCGTATTGTTGGGTGATCGCAAGGGCAAAGGCTTCCTGCTGCGCATCACACCGGCGCACCCAGCGGCGTCCAAGGGCGGTATCAACAGCAGCGGCAATGGTGCGGCGAGACGTATCTGATTCGGTCATTGCGCCATTATGCCCGTAATTGTCGGAAAGCCGAACAAGAACGCCCTGCTAAACGAATTTAACAGGGCGTTCAAAGTGTTAAACAGAATACCTAAACCGGTTTCCTATTCAAAATGGAACTTGGCCAGTTCGCGGTGCTCAGCAAAGATGCGGCGCACTGTGCCGGTGGCGGAGCGATAAACCACCGTTTCGGTCTCGATCACATCGCGACCGAAATGCACGCCCTTGAGCAGGCCACCATCGGTCACACCCGTCGCAGCGACAATCACGTCGCCCGAGGCCAGTTCGCTGACGTCGTACTTCTTGTTGAAGTCGGTGACGCCCATGGCGGCGGCACGCACTTTGCTCTCTTCGGTATCGAAGATCGGCCTGCCCTGCATCTGGCCACCGATGCAGCGCAATGCACCCGCCGCAAGAACGCCTTCAGGAGCCGCACCAATACCCACATAAAGATCAATGCCGCTGCGCTCAGCCTGGGTGGTGAAGATGATACCCGCAACATCGCCATCGGGGATCAGACGAATGCCACAACCCATAGCACGCAGGCGCGCAATGAGGTCGGCATGGCGCGGACGATCGAGCAGCAGCGTGTTGATTTCATGGGGCTTGACGCCCTTGGCCTTGGCCAGATTGTGGACGTTTTCCTCAATCGAGGCATCCAGATCGACAACACCCTGCGGGTAGCCCGGGCCAATGGCAATTTTCTGCATATAGACGTCGGGAGCTGCGAGCAGCGTACCGGCATCGGCCATCGCCATCACAGCGATGGAGCCCGGCATATCCTTGGCGCACAAGGTGGTGCCTTCGAGCGGATCGACGGCAATATCAACCTTAGGGCCGTTTTTGGTGCCGACTTTTTCACCAATGAACAGCATGGGTGCCTTATCGCGCTCGCCCTCGCCGATGACAATGGTGCCGTCGATTGGCAGCTTGTTGAGTTCGCGGCGCATGGCGTCCACGGCGGCCTGGTCGGCAGCCTTTTCGTTGCCGCGTCCGCGCAGGCGAGCGGCAGCCACGGCGGCACGCTCGGTCACACGGACGAGTTCCAGAGTCAGAATTCGCTCGATCAGTTTATCGGCTTTGACGGTAATGACTTCTGACATGGGGGTTGGCCTTTCTTTCATGTCAATCGTTGCCAACGGATCATTCGCGCTCGATACGGATGAGCTGCGGCTCCTCCGCCAGCAATCCATCGGATGAAATTTTGTCGAGCGCAGCGCGGATTTTCGCTTCCTCGGCGGCATAGGTTATCAGAACGAGCGGCACCGGATCGCCGGAGCGCCCGTGACGGTCACCACGCGCCGTAGCAGCGACAGTCTTCTTTTGCAGAATACTCTCAAGAGAGATGTCCATTTCCGCCATGCGGGTCGCAACACCTGCGGCCACGCCTGGTCGGTCATGCACAGTGAGCCGCACGTAATAACCGCCCTCGTGGCGCTGCATGGGAGCGCTTTCGCTCTTCTTGAGCGATGCGGTTGTGCGCCCGAACGGCAATGGCACCGTTCCGAAGGCCACGTCGGTGATATCGGCCACCACGGCGGAGGCTGTGGCATCGCCGCCCGCACCGGGGCCAATCAGGGTCAGTTCCTTGACCGCATCAGCGTCAATGGTCACGGCATTGGTCACGCCCATCACCTGAGCAATGGGCGAATGGAGCGAAACCATGGTGGGGTGGACACGCTGTTCGAGGCGATGGTTGTTATATTCGGCAACGCCCAGGAGCTTGATACGATAGCCGAGTTCACCAGCCATGGTGAGATCAAGCGGAGTAATTGAGGAAATGCCTTCGACATAAATGGCATCGGCATCGACTTCCGTGCCGAATGCCAGGCTCGCCAGCAGCGCCAGCTTATGGGCGGTGTCGAAACCCTCGACATCGAAAGTCGGGTCCGCTTCGGCATATCCGAGACGCTGCGCCTCGACCAGGCATTCCTGGAAAGTGAGATGTTCCAGCTCCATGCGGGAGAGGATATAATTGCAGGTTCCGTTGAGAATACCGTAAATGCGGCTGATGCGGTTGGCAGGCATCCCCTCGCGCAAAACCTTGATAATCGGAATGCCACCCGCAACCGATGCCTCAAAGGCGAGCGCGGAACCGTTTTTCTCGGCGGTAGCAGCGAGCTTTACGCCGTGTTGTGCCAGAAGCGCCTTATTGGCTGTGACCACGTGCTTGCCATGGGCAAGCGCGGTTTCGATCACCGCAAGCGCCATTCCATTGGCACCGCCGATTACCTCGACAATGCAATCCACATCCGGGGCAGCCGCCATGGCAACCGCATCATCATACCAGCGATAGCCAGACAGATCGACGCCGCGGTCTTTATTCTTGTCGCGTGCGGAAACGGCGGTGACAGCCACGGGGCGACCGCACTTTTCTTCGATTTCACGAGCCTGTTGCAGAAGAATGCGGATAGCGGCGGCTCCGACCGTTCCGAGGCCGGCAACGCCGATGCGAAGCGTGTTTTTCATGTCATCAACCAATTGTTTGTCGCCCCACGAAAAACACCGGCACCCTCCGTCCAGACTTTAGATGCAGCCTGCTTATCAGAGGAAACCTGAACGCATTCCGAATAAGCGGTTCAAGCGGGGCAATGTGGAGGATATTCTCGCTTATCCCCAGCTATTAAGCAATTGCTCACGCAGAAGCAGAGCGATAACGGCACGGAACAGCATACCTGCCCTCCGTGCCGCCTAAAATATCTCAGGCCTTGGATTCCTCAACCTTGAGGACATTGTGCATATTGACCTGGGCCGTATCGAAGAACCGGCGAACATTGCGGGCAGCCTGTCGAATACGCTGTTCGTTTTCCACAAGGGCGATGCGCACGTATTCATCGCCATGCTCACCGAAGCCAATGCCAGGGGCAACCGCGACATCGGCCTTCTCAACCAGGAGCTTGGAAAATTCGAGGCTTCCCAAATGGCGGAACGGTTCGGGAATCTGCACCCATGCGAACATGGACGCGCGCGGTGACGGAATGTCCCAGCCTGCCGCTGCAAACGATTCGATCAAGACATCGCGGCGTTTGCGGTAGGTGTTGCGCATCTCGACAATGCAATCATCCGGCCCGTTGAGCGCTGCAGTAGCAGCCACCTGAATCGGCGTGAAAGCCCCATAATCGAGATAGGATTTGACGCGCGCAAGCGCCGCAAGAAGCCGCTCGTTCCCTACGGCAAAACCCATGCGCCACCCAGCCATTGAGTACGTTTTAGACATTGACGTGAATTCAACCGTCACATCCATTGCGCCAGGAATTTGCAACACGGACGGTGGTGGTTCGTCGTCGAAATAGACTTCAGAATAAGCGAGGTCCGACAACAGAATAATGTCGTGCTTTTTGGCGAATGCCACGAGATCCCGATAAAAATCGAGATTGGCCACATAGGCGGTTGGGTTCGACGGGTAGCACACCACCATGGCAATGGGCTTCGGGATCGAGTGAATGAGCGAGCGCTCGGCAGCCGCGAAAAACTCGGGCGTCGGCTCAGCGGGGACTGAGCGGATCACGCCACCCGCCATCAGAAAGCCGAAGGCATGGATCGGATAGCTCGGGTTTGGCACCAGCACCACATCACCCGGCGCGGTAATGGCCTGCGCCATATTGGCGAAGCCTTCTTTCGAACCAAGCGTTGCCACCACCTGGGTGTCGGGATTGAGCTTCACGCCGAAGCGGCGCTCGTAATACCCCGCCTGGGCACGGCGCAACCCGGCGATGCCTTTGGAGGCGGAATAACGATCGGTGCGCGGCTTGCCCGCTGTCTCGACCAGCTTGGCGATCACATGGCGCGGCGCATCGAGATCAGGATTGCCCATGCCGAGATCGATAATGTCGGCCCCGCTAGCTCGCGCGGCAGCCTTAATCCGATTAACTTGCTCGAATACGTAAGGCGGCAAACGCTTGATGCGGTGAAAATCCGACATTGTGATCTCCTGATCTTCCTTTGTTTTTAATGAGTGGTTATGGAACGCCCCGTCACGACTTACGGGTTCGTCCCTTCGCGGGCAGCAGCCGCACCCTTGGCTTCCGTTTTTTCACGAACGGCGTCAAGTTGGCCTTCGACTTCCTTTATCTGAGCCGGCGTTTTGGCAGTAAGTTTACGGGGCGGTGCCTGGACCCCGACCGGGATGTATTCTTCCTGACCGGTGGTACGTGAACTGACGACGAAATCTGGCGCTGGCGGCACCTTGGCAGCAACTCCAAAGGCGGCGAAACCATCACGCGCCAAATTAGTGTCACGGGCGCACCCGGCCACAGCCAGAGTTCCCGCAAGACAAGCCAGCATTAAAAGAGAACGACGCATCATTCCTACCCACCTGAGCCTCACCGGAAACGATCTGATCCCGGCGTGCAACTGATCTTTTGTCCATAACCGGATTTCCAGCGCTGCGCTACCGGATATGATGGGAAACTTTTTCGGTTTTTCGGTGTTTGACCTTTCGGGCATTCCTCTCGACCCTGTGACAATCTGCAGGTTCCAATTCAACGATGGGGCGCGATATCATCCACGCCACCTCTATGGATAAAGCCTTGAGCTCAAGGAGCACATATTATGCGTTTTGTACGTTTCGGACCAGCCGGCCTGGAGAAGCCGGGAATTCTTGACCAGGCGGGACAGGTGCGGGATCTCTCCGCGGTCATTGCGGATATCAATGGCACGAGCCTCTCGGAAGGCCTCATCGAGAAAGTAAAAGGCACAAAGATCGCCTCGCTTCCGGTGGTTCCTAAAGATACTCGCCTCGGGCCATGCATCGCCAAGGTCGGCAATTTCATCGCGGTTGGCCTCAACTACGCCGACCATGCCGCTGAAACCGGAGCGGCAATTCCCTCAGAGCCGATTATCTTCAACAAAGCTCCCTCCTGCCTCTCTGGCCCCAACGATGATATTGTCATCCCGCGCAACTCGCGCAAGACAGACTGGGAGGTGGAGCTGGCCTTCGTCATTGGCAAGCGCGCGTCGTACATCTCGGTTCATGATGCCCCGTCAGTCATTGCCGGTTACTGCCTGTGCAACGACGTATCGGAGCGCGAATTCCAGAACGAGCGTGGCGGCACCTGGACCAAGGGCAAGGGTTGCCCGACATTCGGCCCGCTCGGCCCATGGCTGGTGACGCCAGATGAAATTGCAGACCCACAAAATCTCGATATGTGGCTCGATGTGAGCGGCCAAAGGATGCAGGCTGGCAACACCAGAACCATGATTTTTGCCGTGCCGTATCTGATTTCCTACATCTCGCAATTCATGACGTTGGAACCGGGCGATGTCATCACCACCGGCACCCCACCCGGTGTGGGTCTTGGCATGAAGCCGCAGCGTTTTCTCAAAGCAGGAGATACGGTTGCGCTGGGCATCGAGGGCCTCGGCGAACAGCGCGCCAAAGTGGTGAGCGCATAGAGCGAGAGCAAGGCGCGGTTAAGTGGAATCCGGTTAACCGCATAAAGCCTTGCGAAATATGGAAGTTAGAGCGGGATATGTTTCTGTGTAACCACATGCTGCTCTAAAACAAGAAAGCGCCCAGAAACGGGCGCTTTCAAAGACCGGTTATGACGTTCACACCCCCAGCATCAGCTTGGCATTCTGTACAGCGGCACCCGACGCGCCCTTGCCGAGATTATCGAGGCGCGCGACGAGTACCGCCTGATGCATTTCCGGCTTCGAGAAGACGCGTAATTCCATGCGGTCGCTATCATTGAGCGCCTCTGGCTCTATCCGCGTTATCCGCTTGTCGCCCTCAACGGTCGACACCACGGCCACCTGGCCGTTCGCCGGATAAAACGCACGCAAAGCAGCTTCGAGCGCTTGGCCATCGGGCTTTCCGGGCAGATCTTTCAGGTGGAGCGGAATACTCACCAGCATGCCCTGACGGAAGTTCCCGACCGATGGCACGAAGATTGGCGTGCGGGTAAGACCGGCGTATTTTTCCATTTCTGGCAGATGCTTATGGTCAAAACCTAAACCATATAGTTCGAATGCCGGAGCGCGTCCCGCCTCATAATCTTCGATCATGGTGCGACCACCGCCCGAATAGCCGGAAACGGCGTTGATGGTGATCGCGTAATCCGCAGGCACGATACCCGCTGCAATCAGCGGACGCAGGAGCGCAATGGCCCCGGTGGGATAACAGCCGGGATTGGCGACGTATTTCGCTGCGGCGATCCGGGCAGCCTGCGCGTTATCCATCTCGGCGAAGCCATAAACCCAGTCGGGCGCAACGCGGTGCGCGGTGGAGGCATCGAGAACACGTGGGCCTTTGTCCATGCTGGCGACCATCGCCACGGTTTCCTTGGCGGCAGCATCGGGCAAGCACAGAATGACGAGATCAACCTCGGCCAGAAGCGCGTGTTTGGCAGCAGGATCCTTGCGTTTTTCAGGATCAATGCTGACAAGCCGAAGCCCTGCCATGTCCTTCAAACGGTCACGGATACCAAGCCCCGTAGTTCCGGCTTCGCCGTCAATGAAAACCGTTTTTTCCCGCACGCTCATGGGCAACTCTCCAGTTAGAAGCACTCCATTTCGCCACGAAGCACCTGAAAGTCAATAAAAAAGGGCGACCCGAAAGCCGCCCTTCTGAAACAGATAATGTACCGACAGATGCCGGAAGTGATTAACGCTTCGAGAACTGGAAGGAACGACGGGCCTTGGCCTTGCCGTACTTCTTGCGTTCGACGACACGCGAATCGCGGGTGAGGAAGCCCTCTTTCTTGAGCGGGCCACGCAGTTCCGGCTCGTAATAGGTCAGAGCCTTGGAAAGGCCGTGACGAACCGCACCGGCCTGACCGGACAGACCACCACCGCTGACGGTAGCGACGATGTCGTATTGGTCAACGCGATTGGCGACCTGCAGCGGCTGCGACAGGATCATGCGCAGAACCGGACGGGCGAAATAGACATCGACCGCGCGATCATTGATCGTGACCTTGCCCGAACCGGGCTTGATCCAGACGCGAGCGATGGCGTCCTTACGCTTGCCGGTGGCATAAGCGCGACCCTGGGCGTCGAGTTTCTGAACACGCACCGGAGCTTCCTGCTGCACGGCGGCGTCCTGGCCGAGATCGGCGAGAGATTGCAAAGTCGCCATATCAGTTGCTCACATTCTTGCGGTTGAGGGCGCCGACATCGAGAACCGACGGCTGCTGAGCCGTATGCGGGTGCTCGGTTCCCTTGTAAACACGGAGGTTGCTCATGATCTGGCGGAAGAGCGGACCACGCGGTAGCATACGCTCAACGGCCTTCTCGACGATGCGCTCAGGGAAACGGCCTTCGAGAATGAACTTCGCGGAGCGTTCCTTGATACCGCCCGGATAACCGGTGTGGTGGTAGTAGTTCTTCTGCTCAAGCTTACGACCGGTGAAAACTACCTTGTCAGCATTGATGACGATAACATTATCGCCGCAGTCGACGTGGGGGGTGTAGCTGGCCTTGTGCTTGCCGCGCAAGCGCATGGCAACAACAGAGGCGAGACGACCAACAACGAGGCCAGTCGCATCAATCACAACCCACTTCTTCTCGACATCGGCGGGCTTCAGCGAAAAGGTTTTCATCGCAGTTTCCCGTTCAAGTCCCGCGCTTCAGCCCGGAACCGAGTAAGAGTGAAAATGACAACCGCCACGGAATGCGGCGGAAAGTGAGTTGTCTGTAATCGAGGCAGCATAACCCGTCAAGCACTATCTCCTCAAAAATACGCCTTGAACGTCTTTAAAAGAAAGGAATTCAGGCGAAGGGTATTTAGATACCTTATTTGGGTTTTTCCCTTCTCGCATTTCTCCCCCTGAAAGTTGAAATGACTAAACTGCATTTTTCACTTGACGGTTAAAAACTTTATTCCGTACATATCGTTCTATATTACGAACGCGAGCCGATATTTCGACCATCTTATCAGAGAGTGACGCCGATGACCGATACCCAGCCAAAATTTAACACCCTGGCAATCCATGCGGGTGCCACGCCGGATCCGACCACGGGCGCACGCGTCACCCCCATCTATCAGACCGCCTCCTTCGTGTTCGATGATGTTGACCACGCCGCCTCGCTGTTCGGCCTTCAGGCCTTTGGCAACATCTATTCGCGGCTCACCAACCCGACGAATGCGGTGCTGGAAGAGCGCATCGCCGCGCTTGAGGGCGGCTCGGCGGCACTGGCGGTGGCCTCGGGCCATGCGGCCCAGTTCATTACCTTCCATTCCCTGTTGCAATCGGGGGATGAGTTTGTGGCGGCGCGTCAGCTTTATGGCGGCTCGATCAACCAGTTCGGGCAGTCTTTCAAGAGCTTTGGCTGGCAGGTGAAATGGGCTGATGTCAACCAGCCGGAAACCTTTGAAGCGGCAATTACTGCGACGACCAAGGCGATTTTCATTGAATCGATTGCCAATCCCGGCGGCGTCATCACAGATATTGAGGCGATTTCGGCGATTGCCAAGCGCCATAACCTTCCGTTGATTGTCGACAACACGCTGGCCACGCCCTATCTCGTCCGTCCTTTCGAACACGGTGCCGATATCGTCGTACATTCCGCCACCAAGTTTCTGGGCGGACACGGCAATTCGGTGGGCGGGTTGATAGTCGACGGCGGGACCTTCCGCTGGACCAGTGACGACCGGTTCCCGCTGTTGTCAAAGCCGCGCCCCGAATATAACAGCCTGGTATTCGCCGAGACTTTTGGCAATGTTGCCTTTGCTGTCGCCTGCCGCGCGCTCGGCCTGCGGGATCTCGGCCCGTCGCTGTCGCCGTTCAACGCCTTCCTCATTCTCACCGGCATCGAAACCCTGCCCTTGCGCATGCAGCGCCATTCCGACAATGCCTTGGCAGTCGCAGAGTTTCTCACGACGCATGCACAGGTGGACTGGGTATCTTATCCGGGACTGAAAGGGGATCGTTATTATGCGCTGGCACAACGCTACTGCGCCCGGGGCGCGGGTGCGGTGTTCACCATCGGATTGAAAGGCGGCTATGACGCGGGTGTCAAGCTGGTTTCAAACCTGAAACTGTTCTCGCACCTAGCCAACATCGGCGACACGCGCTCGCTGGTCATTCATCCGGCGTCGACCACCCACAAGCAGCTTTCGCCAGAGCAACAGCGCGCAGCGGGTGCCGGGCCGGAAGTGGTGCGCCTCTCCATCGGTATCGAAGATAAGGCCGATATCATCGCCGATCTTGATCAGGCGTTAACGCTCTGATCCATTTCTAGGATGACCGGCTTCCCGCCGCGACGCTCCGGCGCGCGGCGGCTTTCGCGCACCCGCACCACCGAGAAGGCATGATAACTGCCGGTGATGAACACCACCATTGCCAAAATCTGATGCAGGAGCCCTGCCCATAGCGGCACAGCGAGCAGCAAAGTAATAATACCCAAGGCAGCCTGCACTAAGACAAGTCCAGCAAGACAGGTTGCCTGAAACGCCGCGTGGGATTGCGGGTGGCTTTTGCGCACAGCCCGCGCATAAATCACAGCAATCACCAAGATGACATAGGCCACCATCCGGTGCTGAAACTGCACCAGCGCCACGTTATCGAAGAAATTCTCATACCACGGCGATACGATAAGCAGATCGCGCAGCGGCGGGATGATGCGCCCAGCCATCAACGGCCAGGTGTTGTAGCTGAGCCCTGCCTTGGAGCCAGCGACCAGCGCGCCAAGGGCAATTTGTAAAAAGATGAGACCGACTAATAGCTTCGCACATCTGTCGAGCGGTCTCGCCATACCCTGCCGCGCAAGCGGAGATAAAGCACGCGCGTAGCTCACCAGAGCCGTCAGGATGCAAACGGCGACCACCATGTGAAACATCAGTTTCAGCGGTGCAACCGCGACCATGCCCGGCGTGAGGCCCGACGCAACCATGATCCAGCCCACGCCCGCCTGCAAGCCGCCCAGGGCACCGATACCCAACACACCCCACAACAAAGAGCCAGTGACGTTGCCGCGCCACCACGCGCGCAACAAAATCAGGAACGGCATGAGAAACACCAGCCCAATGAGCCGCCCAAACTGGCGATGGCTCCATTCCCACCAATAGATCGCCTTGAAAGCGGCAAGTGACATGCCGGAATTGAGCAATTCGTATTGCGAACTGAGGCGGTATTTATCGAACTCGGCCAACCATGCTGCCTCAGACAATGGCGGGATGGCCCCGGTCAGTGGCTTCCATTCGGTGATAGACAGGCCGGAACCGGTCAGCCGCGTGGCTCCGCCGATGGTGACCATGATGACGACCAACCCAACCAGAAGCCACAGCCAGGAACGCACCCATTGGGGCGCACGCATCGGGACTGTTTCATTCGATTGTCTCATGGGCAATGCTACTTTATTCATCGGATGTTTCGGTCTATCACTCGTCGGCATCTTTATGCCGGCCACGCTAAAAAACAGCGCGTCTCCAGGATGAATCGTTCATGTGGAGATTGTGCATCTATATTATTAACGGGAAATAATCTTTTAGGAGAAAACGCTACCCCATGAAAAAGTGCACCCGCAAATTCATCGGCGCCATCGTGATCGTGGTGTATGCCCTCTTCTATATCCTGCTGGCAACGGCGCTAGCAGACAGCCGCATTTCGCAAGAGGGCTTTATGATCAAGGCGATTTTTTATGTCGTGATCGGGCTTGCGTGGATATTGCCGCTCATGCCGCTCATCCGCTGGATGCAACGACCCGACAGGGATATCGCCTGACCAGCCTAAGGAAATAAAGCGCGTTCACCTTGAGACGCGCTTCATTCAAGCCTTTATCAATCGCATATTTCCACGCGGCGAATGCGATAGCCCCATCCCGGCACCCATTCTTCGCGGCGCACGAGGCGGCATTCCGGTTCGTCATAATAATATGGTGCGGCACCGCTAGCGATGGCACCGCCGACGGCCAAACCACCCAACACGCCAAGGGCCACTGACGGACCATTGTTATAATAATACCCGCCGCGCGGGCCATAATAACGCGGGCCGTGGCCGTAGTGGCGCGAACCACGGCCATAGCCACGGCGATAATAATCCACCTGAACAACAGGCCCAGCCGAACGGTATTCCGCCGCATATGGACCAACCGGGCGCGCCCCGGCGGCAGACGTGGTTAAAGCCATCGCCGACAGGCCGATCAAAGAAGCTATCCCTAATGTGATTTTCTTATTCATCGCCCAACTCTCTCTCTCAGGTTCCCGGTTTGACAAACAACCAACGGCCGCCTCGTCAACATCTGACCAAGATGGAGCTTATATCACCCATTTTGTCATTTGTATGAATGCGACAGCTTGCCGATGATAAGCCGTAAATATTAAAAAACCGGCGCTTTGGGCGCCGGTTCGAGAATTGATAGAAATGTAAAAGGCTTATTCGACTTCGATTGCGCCGACTTCGAGACCCTTACGGCCCTCGACAATCTTCACACGAACCCGCTGCCCTTCGGCCAGACCGGCAAGACCGGCATCGGCGAGAACGCTGCGGTGGACGAACAGATCCTTGCTTTCACCTTCGACGGCAACGAAGCCAAAGCCCTTGGTGGTGTCATACCACTTCACCAGGCCCATCGCTTCCGCCGCATTGGTCAGATCACGCTCAACGGGCGGGCGCGGAGCAAAACCGCCGCCGCTCGGACCACGACGCGGGCCACTGTCGAAACCGCCGCTGCGCGGAGCAGCCGGTTCAGCCGTGCTGGCGTCGACATTGAGAACCTCGGTAACCTGGGCACCCTTTTGGCCCTGTCCGACGCGCACCATCAGGGTCGTGCCCGGATCCAGCGTCGACACACCAGCAGCTTCAACAGCGCGGATGTGAATGAAGGCCTCTCCCGAACCATCGGTGAGCTCAACGAAGCCGAAGCCCTTTTCACCGTTGAACCACTTTACCTTGGCTTCTGTTTCCGGCCCGGATTCCACTGGACCTCTCCCCCCCGGAGAAGAAGGCCTGCGTTCGAAGGCAGGACGCTGGGGAGGCGCGTAGTCTCCCCACGGATCACTTTGCGGCTGGTCGCCATAACTGCGCCGGCGGTCAGTGCCACCACGCTCACGGTATTCGTTGCCTCGTCCCATGGATGCTCGTCTCTAAAAGGTGTAAAAAGAAGATCGGGTGAAAGTTACAGCCAGAAATTTCCTGCTGGCCCATGATATCAGCTTTATGGGGAGGCTTGCAACAGACGACGCTCCCGGCCACCCTGACCGGTATTCTCGCGGCGTTGAGTTCAAGACGCTGCATCCAAAGCCCAATCTAGTACAAATTCCAACCGAAATTGGTTGGAATGGTCGGAGCGGCGGGATTTGAACCCACGACCCCTAGTCCCCCAGACTAGTGCGCTAACCGGGCTGCGCTACGCTCCGACACCTCGAAAGGCCCGGAAGCTATAGCGGGCAGTTCCGCCATTAGCAAGCCGCATTTTAATGATTTGCGACGAAAGCGACAAGCTTGGCAACATGCGGAAATTCGGAGGTTATTTTATCGCTGGCCCGTGACAATTAGCGCTATGAAATTGCTGAGGCTGAAACAGGACGAAAATGTCTCAGAAGAGGGTTTATTCGACGCAAAATGTCGGGCCCAGGTACGGAGACTTCCGTACCTTTTTAAAAGGCCGAAACCTAATTTTTGTAGAGTAGAAGCAATCGCTCTCTTAATTGAGGAATGCTCCACCAGTTCGACACGGCGGAGCATTCTTAAAAAACTCAGACTTTCTTGACGAACTCTGACTTCAGGCTCATCGCGCCGATGCCATCGATCTTGCAATCGATATCGTGATCGCCGGCCACCAGGCGGATATTCTTCACCTTGGTGCCGACTTTGACCACGAGAGATGAGCCCTTCAGCTTCAGATCCTTGATCACTGTCACCGTGTCGCCATCCTGCAGGACATTTCCCACCGAATCCTTGACGACATCGCTTTCCGCATCGCTCGCGCCAGCTGTCGCGGACCATTCATGGGCACATTCCGGGCACACCAGCATGGCGCCGTCCTCATAGGTATATTCGCAATTACACTTCGGACAGGGAGGTAGGGTATCCATGGGTATCTTCTTTCAAATCTGTTTCGCTCGCACCATTCGGGCGTCAGGAAGTTGTTTACACGCAAAACGCGCCCTGCCCAAATTAATCACGCTCATCTCGATATGGCAGAATGAAAACCCCGCGAACCTTGCAGCTCGCGGGGCTTGTTCTCGTCACCTTCCCTTTCGGGAGCCGCTTAGCTGGCGTGGGCCAGAATGGCCAGCAGCAGAAGCGCGATGATGTTGGTGATCTTGATCGCCGGGTTCACAGCGGGGCCCGCCGTGTCCTTGTAGGGGTCGCCGACGGTGTCGCCGGTGACGGAAGCCTTGTGGGCATCCGAACCCTTTTCATGGACGACGCCGTTGCTGTCCTTAAAGCCGTCTTCAAAAGACTTCTTGGCGTTATCCCAGGCACCGCCGCCGGAGGTCATCGAGATGGCCACGAACAGGCCGTTGACGATGACGCCGAGCAACATCGCGCCCACCGCCGAGAATGCCTGCGACTTGCCGGCAATGGCGTAGATCACGAAGTAGGTCAGGATTGGCGCAAGAACCGGCAGAAGCGAAGGAATAATCATTTCCTTGATCGCCGCCTTGGTTAGCATATCGACCGCCGCCTTGTAATCCGGGCGTTCGCTGCCATCCATGATACCGGGCTTCTCGCGGAACTGACGACGCACTTCCTCGACCACCGAACCCGCTGCGCGGCCCACCGCCGTCATGGCGATACCGCCGAACAGGTAAGGAATGAGGCCGCCGAACAGCAGACCAACCACCACGTAAGGATTGGCCAGCGAGAAGTTCGGAACCACGCCCTTGAAGTAGGGATATTTGTCGGCGTTCTTGATGAAGAAATCGAGATCCGAGGTGTAGGCCGCAAACAGCACCAGAGCGCCGAGACCAGCGGAACCGATCGCGTAACCCTTGGTCACTGCCTTGGTGGTGTTACCAACCGCGTCGAGCGCGTCGGTGGACTTGCGGACTTCCTTCGGAAGACCAGCCATTTCGGCAATGCCGCCAGCATTATCGGTCACCGGACCAAAGGCGTCGAGCGCCACAACCATACCGGCAAGCGCCAGCATGGCCGTCACGGCAATCGCGATACCGAACAGGCCAGCGAGCGCGTAGGTGGCAATGATGCCAGCGATGATGACAATGGCAGGCAGAGCGGTTGACTCAAGCGAGACGGCAAGGCCCTGAATGACGTTGGTACCATGGCCGCTCACTGAAGCCTGGGCAATGGAGCGAACCGGGCGGTAATCCGTGCCGGTGTAGTACTCGGTGATGACGACGATCAACGCCGTCACAATAAGACCGATCACCGCGCAGCCGAACAGAGCACCCGAGGTGAAGGTTTCACCGGTCGTGGTGGTGAACACCTTGGCGAAACCGCCGAACAGGCCGTAGTTCACGAGAGCAATAGCCGCCACCGAGAAAACGCCCGAGGCAATGAAGCCCTTGTAGAGCGCGCCCATGATCGACTGATTGGCACCGAGCTTTACGAAGAAGGTGCCAATGATCGAGGTGATGATGCAGGCCGAGCCAATGGCAAGCGGGTAAAGCATCATGGCATTGAGATCAGCGGAGCCGCCGAAGAAGATCGCGCTGAGAACCATGGTGGCGACGATGGTCACCGCATAGGTCTCAAACAAATCAGCGGCCATACCGGCGCAGTCACCGACGTTGTCGCCAACGTTATCGGCGATCGTGGCCGGGTTGCGCGGATCATCTTCCGGGATACCGGCTTCGACCTTGCCGACGAGATCGGCACCGACATCCGCACCCTTGGTGAAGATACCGCCGCCGAGACGGGCGAAGATCGAGATGAGCGAAGCACCGAAGCCGAGCGCCACCAAAGCGTCAATCACGCCACGGCTCGAAGGCGCAAAGCCGAGATACGTGGTGAGGAAGACGTAATAGAGCACCACGCCGAGCAGCGCGAGACCGGCGACGAACATGCCGGTGACAGCGCCCGAACGGAAGGCAACGTCGAGACCGCCAGCCAGCGACTTGGTCGCGGCCTGGGCGGTACGCACGTTGGCACGCACCGACACGTTCATGCCGATGAAGCCAGCCGCGCCCGAGAGCACCGCACCAATGGCAAAGCCAATGCCGACCCAACGGCCAAGCAGCCAGGTGAGAAGGGCGAACAGCACCACGCCGACAATGGCGATGGTGAGATACTGACGACGCAGATAAGCCTGAGCGCCTTCGGCAATAGCCTGGGCAATTTCTTGCATACGCTGCGTTCCGGCGTCACGCTTCATGACGTCGGCAATGGCCCAAAGACCATAGACAATGGCGCAAAGGCCACCGATGATGATGAGGATTTGTGCGGTCATCTCTCGCTATTTCCTTTTGTGAGAGAACCCAAAGAAGGCGAACAGGAACGGCCTCACCGGCAAGCCATGGAGAGCCTGTCGGAAAACCGTTCCAATAATGGAATGCCTCTCCCTGCCAAATTTTGAGCCATTTCGCAAATGGCCAGAGCGAATTAAAGCAAAAAAAGTTAAGCTTGTTGTTGATCCATCCCGTGGATGCGGATGGGTGAGGAGCCGGAAGACAAAGTTGTTCTCGCCTGAACTCCTCTATTTCGTAAAGCGTTAGGCTGATCCATGGCGCTTTTGCAGGGCCCTTGGCCCCGTATAAACCGCGCATATCCCTTGTCAAAAATGACTAAATGCTCCCCGGTCAAAATCTAGGGTTTTGCCGTGGGAGGAATAACGGCATGGGACGGACGCCTCGGTGGTCGTGCCGATGGCATGGAGTTCCACCCCTGCCGCCAACGCCTCGGCCTTGGCCGCATCAAGCCTGTCGGGCGGTATCGTACAGAGGATCTCGTAATCATCTCCCCCGGTGACAATGGTGGTCAGGCATCTCTCATCCTTCAACAGAGCCGAACGCACGGACTGAGAAAGCGGAACAGTATCGAGATTAACCTCCGCCGTGACACCGCTGGCGCTCAGGAGTTTTTCGAGATCGCCAATCAAGCCGTCCGAAACATCCATGGCGGCGCTGGCGTATTGCCGGATGATCGGTGCCAAGCCTAAGCGCGGGGTTGGACGGTGGTAACGCTCCAGCAAAAAAGCGCGCTCTGGCGGACTCAAGTTTTGCGCCCATACGGGCTTCTCGCCGAGAGCAAGAAAAAGCCCCATGGCCCCATCGCCGACAGTGCCGGAAACACAAAGCCTATCGCCGATCCCTGCCCCGCTGCGGCGCACCATTGCGCCGTGGGGCACTTCGCCAAATGCAGTAATCGAAATAAAGAGCGCCCCGTTAGCCCGCACCGTGTCACCGCCGAAGAGCGGGCAGCGCCAGCTCTGCGCTGCCTTGCCGAGTTCGTCCGCAAAAGCCTTCATCCACTCGGGCTTCCAGCCGTCCTCAAGCCCCAGTGTCAGTAAAAAGCCTTTGGGCTCCGCCCCCTTGGCGGCCAGATCGGAAACATTCACCGCCAATGCTTTATGGGCAATGTCGCGGGGATCATCGTCGGGCAGAAAATGCACGGCCGAAACCGAGGCGTCCACGGTCATGACGAGGTCGCATCCGGCGGATGGCGTCAGGGCGGCAGCGTCATCGCGCAGATTAAATCCACCCGGCGCGGCAAGCGGCGCAAAATACGCGGCGATCAGGCCATGCTCCGACAAACGCTCAGTCATTCCCGTCTCCGCTGTCAGCCCCCCCTTACCGCGCAGGTATTATTTCTTAGCTTCGCTCCGGCGCTTGCGGGCTTTTTCCATCTCGTCCTTGCGCACGTCATTGCCGACGGCATCAAGCACGGCATTAACAAGGCCCGGCTCGTCAGCGTCGTAAAAATCATGGGCGACATCGACATATTCGCTGATCACCACGAGCGCCGGAACGTCTTTGCGAAACATCATTTCCCATGCGCCCGCGCGCAGGATGGCGCGCAGCACCAGTTCGATGCGCTTCAACGGCCAACTGGCCGCGAGAACCGCATCGACCTTGACGTCAACCGCGCGCTGCTCCTGCACGACACCGGAAATGATTGCCCGGAAAAAAGCACTTTCGGCCTGCGGCAAGGGCACGCCGTCGACTTCCTTACCGATCCAGAATGTCTCGAACTCGGCGAAGGCATCAATCACGCCCTTGCCGGAAACATCCATCTGATAAAGGGCCTGCACGGCGGAGAGCCGCGCTGCCGAGCGTTCTACTGCCTTGCTCATACCCGCCCCCGCATCACGGCTTGGCGATTGGCCAGCACGATGAGGGCCGCACGCACCGCACCGCCGCCTTTATCCTGCTTTTCTGGCAATGCACGGTCCCACGCCTGCTCTTCGTTCTCAACGGTGAGAATGCCATTGCCGATGGGGAAAGCCCGCTCGATGGAGATTTGCATCAGCCCGCGGCAGCTTTCCTCGGAGACGATGTCGTAATGGGTGGTGTCACCGCGGATGACGGTGCCAAGCACCACGGCGGCATCATAGGGCTGCCCCTGGGCCTTGGCGGCATCAAGCGCCATCACCACCATCGTCGGGGTTTCCAGAGCGCCGTGCACGGTCAGCACATCGAAGTCCACGCGGGCGGCCTGCAGCGCTGCCTTGGCACCCGCCAGAAGGGCATCGGCCATTTCCTGATAATAACGCGCTTCAACAACAAGCACCCGAACCCCGGGCATCGGCTCGATTGCGACGGAAGCATGGGAGGTCGCTACCATAAACTGTCTCCAAAGGCCCGAAAAAGGGCCGCTCATTCAAAAAGTCTTCCCTGCTCTACCCTGATTTGCCGAAAACCGAAAGATGGCTTCGTTCAATCGAATGCAGGCTTGTTTCCGCGCAGCTTCTTCACGCCAGACCGTTTCGCCTTGCTATCGAGGCGACGGATACGCGAGGCTTTGGTCGGCTTCGTGGGTCGCCGCACCTTCACCGGCTCGGCAGCCCGCGCCAGCAGCGCCACAAGCCGTGCCACCGCATCTTCGCGATTACGCTCCTGCATCCGAAACCGATCGGCGGTGAGAACGATGACGCCATCATTGGTGAGGCGGCTCCCGGCAAGCCGCTCCGCCTTGGCCTTGATGGCTTCAGGCAGCGACGGCGAGTTGCGGATATCGAAGCGCAATTGCACCGCGCTTGCCACCTTATTGACATTCTGGCCACCGGGACCGGAGGCGCGAATGAATTGCTCCTCGATTTCATCCGGATCGAGATGGATGCCATGGCCAACCGGGATGGGAGCTTTTGCCATATCTGCTATCAGGCTTCCGTCTGCATGCTCGCATATTTGGCAAGAACGCTGTCGACATCGGAATCCATGACCACGCTGCCCGCGCTCATCAAAATGGCCCGGTTGCAATATTGACGCAAGACTGCGGGCGAATGGGACGCGAAGACGAGGATATGCGCGCGGTCCATCATGTCTTCGATGCGCTTCTTTGCTTTTTCCGCAAAGGAGGCATCGCCTACGCTGATGAGTTCGTCGAGCAGCAATATTTCGGGCGTGCGCACGGTGGAAACACCAAAAGCAATGCGCAGCGTCATACCCGAGGAATAGGTGCGCATGGGCAAATGGAGGAAGTTGCCAAGCTCTGAAAATTCGGCGATTTCGGGAATGATCGCTCTGGCTTCCGCGCGGCTCATCCCCACAAAAACCCCTCGCTGAACGATGTTCTCGGCCCCGGTCAGTTCCGGATCCATCCCCATGGTGATGTCGAGCAGCGATGAAACCTTACCATCAATCTCAGCCGTGCCGGATGATGGCTCGTAAGCCCCGGAGAACACCCGGAGCAAGGTCGATTTGCCCGCTCCATTGTGGCCAACCAGCGCCAAACGGTCGCCGGGTTTGAGCGACAATGTCACATTGCGCAACGCCTGGACGGTGACGATATCGCTGCTATCGGGCGCAACATTGCCGCCGACGCGGCGCAGCAAGTTGGTGCGCAACGAGCGTCCACGGGCATTAAAAATCGGAATATCAACCGAAGCGTCTTTGAGAGTGATGGATACCATAACGGGCTCTCCTCACAGCCAGTAGACGATTCGCGCACGACAGCGCGAGAACAGCGGCAGGGTAACTGCGGTCAAAATAACAATCACAGTAATGGCACCGATATAGGCCGCGCGCTGGGGCAATTGTCCACGTATGGGGTCCGCCACAATGGCCAGAAAGGAATAGAACGGGTTGAAAACGACAATCCAGATATTGCCGATATCCTTGGCCTCCCACATGACGGGCGTCATGAAAAATGCCATCTGAACCACATTCTGCAGGATTTGCACCATGTCGCGGAAGCGGGTGCAGATGATACCAAGCAGCAGCACCACCAGAAAGGCCGCAATGATGGTGAGAGCCAACCCCGGAATTGCCAGAAAAACTTCAGGACCCGGCCAGGGACTTTTAAAGCCGACCGTCGGCCAGATGGTGAAATAAAGGCTGATGAGCGCGTAAAGCACCGGAATGATGACGATGTTATGGGCAAACAGCACCAGATTGCGCACCACAATCCGCATGGCGAAAATCGACTTCGGCAAGGCTTCCTGGGTCATATAGACGGAGGCTTGGGTGAAGGCGGTGGCGGAATCGGTGATGAGGCCCGAAACGAGCGACCACACCACATAATTCACCGCGAGGAACGGCAGAAAAGTCCCGATCTCTCTCTTGAACAGCTTCGCGTACACAAAGCCGATGCCGCCAATGAAGATCGCCATACTCAGTGTGATCCACAACTGGCCGAATCTCGAGCGTTTGTAGCGCAGGCGGATATCGCTGATGCCCAGCAGATACCACGACTCCCAAGCGCGCAATCCGCTGGAGATATCCGCTTTCGCCAGTTTCCAGTTCCGTTGGGCGGGCGTCAATGACATGGGCAACCTAGTTCATGATTTCAAAATGGCAGAGGTGCTGCTTACCCCGCTCACCCCAACCGGTCAAATAATCACGACATCCATACCGCGATATTTCCGGGCTTTTGTGCATATCTCTGCGAGACAAAGGCGTTCAATCGGTCCACGGGCGAGCATGAGGGCCGCGCATAAGCTGGAAATATCCTGTACATTAGAGAGTGACATCGCGGGATCGGTATTCTGGAGCACGAAGCCCGCATGGTATGAATCGAATCGATCAAAACATCAGGCAAAGTGATATGCCAACAATGGGTGCCCTTTCATGAAAAAACACATTCTTTCTGCGCTTTTCCTCGGCGTTGGCCTCGCCTGTGCCTCAGCACTCCCCGTTGGTGCCCAGTTGAACATCCAGCCGGGAGCCCAGCAACAGCCCGCCACCACCAAGGTGCCGGAATTGACCAATGAACAGATGAGCCAGTGGAGCAACAAGCTCAACGCCTATGTCAATCTTTTCAATCGGTCGGGCCGCGCCGTCGATTCGTGGAACCGATACAAGAGCTGGGTCAACGTCAAAACGGGCCCGACGGGCAAGGAACGGAACGTTTACGGCCTTTACAGCACCTATGATGATGTCGTGAAGGAGCTGGCTCCTAAAGCCATTGCCGCAGCCGGTGAACAGCCGAACATGGGCGTGCTGGATAGCGCAACCGTCGCCTATGCCGAAGCCCTGAAGAAGCTCGACCCCATTCTGAACGATACGGTAAAATACTATGACCGTAAGGATTACTCAGACGACAAATTCGCCAAGGGCAAGGAGCTTCATCCCAAGCTCGTCGAAGCATTTGAAGCGGTTGTCAGCACCCGCAACACTTTCGACAGTGAGTTGACCTCGGTTAAGAACCAGCTTGATCAGCAGCAACTCGCCACACTGGAGAAAACCGAAGGTCGGAAGTTCAACTGGCATTTCAAGCGCGTGTTCATGGCAACGCGTTCGGTGATCGACGCCGCAACAGCGGTGAAATCCAAGAGTGATTTTACGGCCTTCAGCGAAGCGGTTAAAGTTTACGCGGGCATCGTCCATGAGTTCGATGATTACACTGCGAGTGCCACCGACATTCCAAGCCGTGGCTCCAGCACAAAAGGTTACCCAGATAACGTTCTGTCCGCCTTGCGCGGCGCACGCGACGCATTGGAAAAGAACAATCTGTCCAGCTTCTCGTCAGCTACCAACAACGCCATTCAGACCTATAACCAGATGATCACATTCTCCCGGTTCTAAGCCTGAAAGATATGCGGCAGAGGGGAATACTATCCTCCCCTCGCCGCTCACATTTGAAACAAGCTATTTTTCTCAGAGTGTTACGGGAATAAATTGTCCGCCAACGCGCTGTGTCTCAAATGACACATATCATGTTTAACAATTGTCAATTGACGTAAATCAAGACGTCCGATCCCCAGCGTAGCAATATCACAGCGGTATGAAATGCCACGTTTGAACATGGGGAAAAACATGAAACGCTTATTTTTATCCGCTTTGCTCGCATCCACAGTTCTCATTCCGACGACGTTCGCGAGTGCCGCCGACATGCCGTCGCGCACCACCGTTAGAACCCCGGAAATCGACATCTGGAGCCCGTGGATGATCCGTGTCCGCGCGCTCGGCGTTCTGCCGCAGAAAACCGACAAATCGCACGTCAAACTCGACGGCATCAGCGTTCCAGGCAGCAATATTTCCATCAGCAATTCGGTGATTCCCGAGCTCGATATTTCGTACTTCTTCACGAAGAATATCGCCGTTGAATTGATTTTGGGCACGACACCCCACAACGTCAAAGGCGCTGGCTCGCTGGCAGGCGTTGGTTCCATCGGTCGTTCCTGGCTGCTGCCGCCGACGCTGACCCTGCAATATCATTTCAATGTCACCGACAGCATCAAGCCCTATGTCGGCGCTGGTATCAACTACACGTTCTTCTACAATAACAAGGCGCGTGGCGACTTCACCAACTACTCGATTGAAGATTCCTTCGGATTGGCCCTTCAGGCGGGTGTCGACATCATGTTCGACAAGCATTGGGGCATCAACTTCGACGTGAAGAAAATCTGGTTGCAGCCGGACGCCAAAGCCAATCTCGGCAATATCCGCGTGACCACCAAGGCTAAAATCGATCCCTGGCTGATCGGCACGGGTATCGTTTATAAATTCTGAGTTTCAGAATATTCGGAAAAACTTATGGCGCAGATTGGGGGATCCGCGCCATTTTTATGGGATTAACTGGCTTTCCGGGATGTTGTCAGCCGTTCCGCCGCAGGCAGCAGCCGGGCGGAATTAGAAATGAACACCAGTTCCGATGCCACATGGATGAAAGCCGCAAGTAACGGGTTTAAAAAACCGAAGGCGGCAAGGCCGATACCAAGCGCATCGACCACGATCGTTCCAGAAAAATTCTGCCAGATGGTTGCACGCGTGCGGCGGGCAACCTCAACCGTTTCAACAAATTTCACCAGATCATTGCCCAGCAACACAATATCAGCGCTCTCCTTGGCGACATCCGTGCCCGACCCCATCGCAACCCCGACACTCGCCGCCGTCAATGCAGGCGCGTCATTGACGCCATCTCCCAGCATGGCCACACGCTTGCCGCTGGCAACCATTTTGCGGATATGCGCCAGTTTGTCCTCCGGCAGCATATCGGCAATCACCTCTGTCACCCCAAGGTCAGACGCGATGGCTTGGGCGACGCGCTTATTGTCTCCCGTCAGAATCAGGGTTTCGATCCCGAGGCGGTTGAGATCGGCAATTGCCTGCCTGGCTTCGGGCCGTAAGACATCTGCCGTCAGAATGGAGCCGAGATAGCGCCCGTCCTGGGCCACGTGGATATCGGAGGCTGCCGGTTGTGCGCGATCTGCTGCCGTAAAATCTATTCCCTTCGCCGCCAGCAGCTTTTGATTGCCGACGCAAATCTCGGAGGAACCGAGCCGGATACTGATGCCCATGCCCTGATGGTAGTTGAAGTCATCCGGCTTCTGAACCCGGATGCCAAGAGCTTCGGCTCTGGCGATGATGGCTTTGCCCAGCGGGTGCTCAGACCACAATTCAGCGGATGCGGCGGCGGCAAGCAGGGCTTCTTCAGATACGCCCTCCTGGAGGGTAACGCCCAGCACCTGCGGTTCGCCACATGTCACCGTGCCGGTCTTGTCAAAGACAACCGTGTCGATCTTTCCAAGCGCTTCGAGGTGTTCACCACCTTTTATGATGGCACCGAGGCGCGCTGAGCGGCCAATACCGCCCAGAATGGCAAGTGGCGTGCCCGCCGCAACGCCACAGGCGCCCGCGACGATGATAACCGAAATGGTGCTGCGAATGTCGCGCGTCATCGCATAGGTGATGATGGCTGCGCCCAGCGCGAAATAAACAAGGTAGCCTGACAGCTGGTCAGCCAGTCGCAGAACCGGAGCAGATGAATTCTGGGCCTCCTCCACCACGGCAACAATCCTGCCAAAGCTCGTATCGCGTCCGACCTTTTCGACGACAATCTCAAGGGCACCGCTTTTGGAGATCGAGCTGGCGAAGACCTTAGTACCCGCCGACTTTTCAACCGGCTCGGATTCGCCGGTGATGCGGGATTGATCGACAAATGAATGCCCGTCACACACCATGCCATCGACCGGGATTTGTTCACCCGGCGCGACAATAACCACATCGCCCGAGCGAATCGTGTCGAGCGCCACGATTTCGGTGTCCACACCCCGGCGCACCAGTACCTCTTTGGGAATAACGTCCATCAGATCGCGTATCGCCGTTCTGCCGCGGGAGACGGTCATCTCCTCAAGCACTTCCGCCACAAGCACGAAAGTCATGATGACGAGCGCCGTGAAAAATTCAGAAATGGCAGCGGCGGCAACAATGGCGATGGTCATGGACAATTCCATCGTCATCCGGCGCGCCAGGAGGTTTTCCGCAGCCTCCTTGAAAATAGGCCAGCCACCGAATACAAGCGCGGCGCAACCGATCAGGCTGATACGCGAAAAGGGCTCCCATAATTCCAACCACACCGCAGCGGCGGCAAGAATTGCGACGCCAATGCGAATGATTTCCATTGGATGAAGATGGAACCGGTCATCCTCACTATGTTCTCCCGTTGCAAGGCAACTGAGCGCGGCGGCACAGACCACTTCTTTGCAGGTCGCGGCAAAAACACATTCGGGATTTTTAGAAGTTAGGGATACCGACACAGCCATTCCTCAATAGACGACAGTTTAGAAAGATTATAATTTAGAAATTATCTAAACTCAACCGCTATTCTGTCCCCCGCTAAGATACGCGATTTGGCGCGGGAGAGGCCCTCTCAGCGGCCATGTGTTGCTTAACAGGCACGATCAATTCAAATCGTACGCAATCCGGTAAATGAGGAGATGTCTCGTGCAGAAAGGGTTTTACATTCGCGGAAAAATCGGTATTCGTTTTTGACAAAGTTACATATTTAATGTCGTGAGGAGTGGCGCAATGCCCGTATCATTTGGTATTTTTAAGGCGGGTCGCTTCGCACTGGCTAGCTGCCTCGGTCTGGTCAGCTTGGTCGCGGTTGCACATTCCGCTTCAGCACAGACTTCGGGACAGCGTGAAAAGCTGCGTACCCCCACCGAGAAAAACTTTCTCAATCCGGGTAAGGTGTCTTCTTCCCACAAGGGTCCGGGCTACGTCGTGGACGGCTTGATCTCCTCACCTGGCGGACGCAATGACAATTTCGGCGGCGGCTTGCTCCCGTCGGCGCTTGGTGGTGGACAGCCTTTGATCGGCGGACGTCGCTAAGCATCTAAAGTTTCAAATATTTTCTAAAAGCAGTCGTTTCAACGGCTGCTTTTTTTTGCCCAAATCACGACGAAAGCTTGGGCGGAAGCCAACTGATGCCGGGAATGGAAGCGATCAGACGGCGGGTATATTCATGGGCGGGAGATGAAAACACCTTCTCGCAATCTCCCTGCTCCACGATGGCCCCCCGATGCATCACCACCACGCGATTACACAGTTCAACCGCGATGCGCAGATCATGGGTGATGAACAACACCGCTATGCCGAGCTGCCGTTGCAGCCGTTGTAAAAGCGCCAGAACCTGCGCCTGAACGGAAGCATCAAGCGCCGAAACCGCTTCATCGGCCACCAGCAGATCAGGCTTCAGTACAAGGGCGCGGGCGATGCCGATGCGCTGACGCTGACCGCCGGAGAACTCATGGGGGTAACGGTCGAACGAGGCCGGATCGAGCCCGACCAAGCCAAGCATCTCGCGAGCGCGCAATTCCGCTTCGGCGCGGCCAACGCCATGCGCCAACGGGCCGTCCATCAAAATCCGGCCGACGCGATGGCGCGGATTGAGCGAGGAAAAAGGATCCTGAAAAACCATTTGGGCCCGACGACGCATGGGCCGGAACGCATCCTCACTCAGCATTGAAATATCGACGCCATCAAAGGTGATGCGTCCAGCGTCAGCATCAATGAGCTTCAGCACACAGCGGCCAAGCGTCGATTTACCGGAACCGGATTCACCGACGATGCCCAATATCTCCCCACGGTGGAGCGAGAAGGAAACGCGGTCAAGCGCCACCACCTCCCGCCCCTTTGCAAACAGCCCGCCCCCATTGTGAAAAGTCTTTTGAAGATTATCGACTTCAAGCAAAGCGCCACGGGACGACATGTCCGTTGCACTGTGCCCAATCCCTTTCGGGATGGAAGAAATCAGCGCGCGGGTATAAGGATGCTGAGGCCGGTTGAGCACCTGATCGGTCGTTCCCTGTTCGACAATCTTGCCCTTTTCCATCACCGCGACCCGGTCGGAAATATCTGCCACCACACCAAAATCATGGGTGATGAACAGAACCGCCATGCCTTTGTCGCGCTGGATGCGGCGGATCAATTCAAGAATCTGTGCCTGGGTTGTGACATCCAGCGCAGTGGTTGGCTCATCGGCAATGAGAACATCGGGTTCCATCACCAGCGCCATGGCAATCATCACCCGCTGGCGCTGACCACCTGACAGGCGAAACGGATAAGCATGTTGCACCATATCCGGCTCCGGCAACCCGACATAGGCCAGCAACTCAAGAACACGTGCATTGCGTTTGGAGGCGTCCCCCTCGCCATGTACCGCAAGAACCTCGGCAATCTGCTGGCCGATGGGCATGAGGGGATTAAGTGCCGTCAGCGGCTCCTGGAAAATCATGGCAATGGAGCGCCCGCGCTCATTGCGCAATTCCGGCTCTGTCATCGGGATAAGGTCTCGCCCATTGAAGAGAATACGCCCCGCGCTCGCCGGCATGTAATAGGGCAAAAGCCCCATGATGGCGCTGGCAAGAATAGACTTTCCCGAACCTGATTCTCCGACGATGCAAAGGATTTCACCCTTTTCCAGGGTCAGGTCGATGGCGTCGACCGCAAAATAGCGCTCCTGCCCGTAAGGAAGAGGCACCGTGAGGCCTTCAACCCGCAGCACCGTATTTTCATCAACCATGGTTCGGACGCGCCCCGGAGCAAAGGAAAAATCTCGCGCAAGCACTACCATGCGGGCGGAGATGTGTCAGCTATTGGGAGGAGACCACTTTGAAGCAAATTGGCTGGGGGACCTGGACTCGAACCAAGACTAGCGGAGTCAGAGTCCGCTGTTCTACCATTAAACTATCCCCCACCACGGCGTTCGGTGCCACGTTTGTGTGGCACGCCGAAGCGGTTTGGTGGAGATAAGTTAGTTTGCTGCGCCGGTCAAGGCGCTTTTTCGCATTTGCAGGAAAACGCGCACGCTCACCTTACAAACCGCAATTTGAGCGTATTTTTCAAACGTTTCTCACTACAGATCGATGCGGAACTCCAGTTGCGGCGGATAGCCGTATCCGCGATCAACCGGTTGTTCGACCCCGCCGACAGATTTGCCGCCGCAGCTGATGATAACCCTTTTCGACGCGATATTGTCTGGATCGCAGGTGATCTCCACGTGGGGAAACCCCAGTGCTCTCGCCTCATTGAGGAACAGACGCAATGCAGCCGCCATCCGCCCGGCCCCGCGCTGCCATGGTACCAGCGTGTAGCCGATGTGGCCAAGAACGTGCCGGGGTAATTCCGTAGTGCCCGGAAGCCAGCGAAACGACAGCGCCCCACTGAACACATCACCATCGAATATCCAGCGTCGAAACGAAGGGATGCGCTTGAAAACCGACCCATCGGGCGTCATCACATCCGGCGGGGCGCCACTTGGGGCATCCTGCGCGGCGATGAAGGCCGGGGCGTCGGCATCAATGCGCATCAATTCGCTGAGGCGTAAGCTTTCCTGCGCCGAGGCATAGGGCAGCCAGCCACGCACAAGCGCATCACGGTAAGCGGGTAAATCTCGCAATGTCGGTGCGATGACGCGAATATCCACCACGCCCTCCCTTCCTCAGAAGTTTTCTTCTGTATCATGGGAGCAGCTTGATGTGGCTATTCTTCTTCATCATCCCATTCATCGCGGCATGTGCCCGAACAGGTATGACTTACGAGCGCACCGATGACGATACCTGCAGCAAGACCCGCAAGACCAACAATATACGGGCGCTCTTTCACCATCGCATTCAGGTTATCGCTTGCCGCATAAAAAGCATCTTCCGATGCCTTGCGCGCCTGCTTATAGCCGCGTGATCCACGCTCATAGGCATCAGACGCCCATTCCGATGCCTGGTCATAGGCAGCTTTGGCCCGGCCCTGTGCCTCTTCACTATATTCTTCTGCTGTTTCACGCGCTGCGTTCGCGGCCTTTTCAGCACCACGCCGCACCCGACCAGCAGTTCTGCGTCCCGTCTCGCGGATTCGTCCTTCTCGCATGATTATCTCCTTCCAAGGTTGTGTTTAAATAAACCGCAATCACCGCCGCAGGCGTTAGCGGCGACCACGTCCGGCGTTTTCCATTCGAAAAATGGTCCTGCGCAGGGTCCATCCGGCACCCACCGCCAGTACGAGTAATGCCAGCGGATCAACGCGATTGGCCCCACCACGCGCCCATCTCCCGCGCGCGGCTTTCGGTGCGCGGTGCAGGAAACGCATCAAGGGCGTCACGCCGCAGAGCCAGCCTTTCAGTTCCGCCACATCCGCCGCAAGATCCTGCCGGGCGAACGCAACATCCCTCTCGGCCTGTCGCACAGGGTCATTCATCGTCGCGCCCGCCAAATAAATCCCGCGCGGTCGCGTGCAGTGATGCCAGTGTCCGGCGCGGTACGAAGTTGGTGCGGCTCAGGCGATACCAGGCAATAAGTGCAAGCAGAATGGCCAGGAACGCGGCGCTCCCCGCAACCGTCGCGGCGGCCAGTAGGCGCGAATTGAGCACGACAACGAGCCACTCAAACAAGGCAATGCCGCAAAACACCAACGCCACCACGGCGGACGTCACGCCCAGCACGAAAAACACCACAGCAAGCACCACACGGCGGACCGCTTCGCCCACTTCCGCCTGAAAAAGCATGACTTGTTTGCGGGCCAGCCAGGTCACGTCTTCGGCGATGGCCATAAGAACGTCCTGGAAGGACCCCGGTTCACGCACACGCATGTCAGAACCTCCCGCCGCGTCTCCCGCGGCCGGAGCCTTGCGTGCTACGCGCTGCCGCACGTGTGATCAGATAGCCCGCAGCAACCGCGCCAATGCCGAACGCAATGGGGCGACGGCGCACCAGTTGTTCCACCTGGCTCACAGCAGAGGTTAAGCGGATATCGCGAATGACATCCGACAAATCTTCCAGATCATCGGCGATATCTTCAGCAAGGGCTGCGTGCCCGCCCTCGAAAGAACGCTGCTCACCCACGTCACGCAAAGAGACCGCAAAGTCATCAAGGACATCGGCCGCCTTGGTGCGGTAGCGGTCAGCAAAATAGAAGGCTTGCCCACGCGCAATATTGCCTATGGCGTGCAAAAAATCAGAAAAAGCTTCATGACTGTCGCCCGTCGTCCGTTCCTGGCGACGACGGTTGCCGCGTTGCCAGCGCGACGCCTTGCTATCCGGTGTTTCATTGCTGTTGCGCCTGTTGCGACCAAACACATCCATACTCCTTCACAACGGCCTGCCCCTTTTGAAGGGCCGAAAACTCTCGCCAGAAACAACCCTTCCAGGAAAACAAAGTTCCAGGAAGAGCCGTTTTTTCTGTCGCTAGAGGCTGTTAAGAAGATGGAAAATCAGCGCTTTTCTGCGATGCGTGCAAGGTTTCGCAGGATGGTCGTCGTCACCTTGATTCGCTCTTGCGCGGTATCAGTGTCTCGAATGAAGACGATCTTCATATCGGGACGAACCTTGGCGAAGGAACCCTGCTCGGTGATGTAGGCGATCAGCCCATCCGGGTTGGCGAAGGAGTTGTCGTGGAACGACACGTTGATACCCTTGGGGCCGCCCTCGACCTTCTCGACATTGGCGCGGCGGCACAGCACCTTGATCGTCATGATCTTGAGAAGCTGATCTACTTCCGGCGGTAATGGGCCAAAACGGTCGATCAGTTCGGCGCCGAAACCATCAATCTCGGCATCTGTTTCAAAGGCCGAAAGGCGACGATAAAGGCCGAGACGTAATTGCAGATCCGAAACATAAGCTTCGGGGATCATCACCGAGGAGCCGATATTGATTGACGGCGACCACTGGTCTCCAGCTGGCTCTTCAATGCCTGCCTTGAGCTGGGCAACGGCCTCTTCCAGCATCTGCTGATAAAGCTCGTAACCAACTTCCTTGATATGCCCGGATTGCTCCTGCCCCAGCAGGTTGCCCGCGCCGCGAATATCGAGATCGTGGGAGGCAAGCTGGAAACCGGCACCAAGCGTATCGAGCGATTGCAGTACCTTCAGTCGCCGCTCTGCCTGCACGGTCAGGGTGCGGTTGGCAGGCACGGTGAACAGGGCATAGGCGCGCGTTTTTGAGCGGCCCACACGACCACGCAACTGGTAGAGTTGAGAAAGGCCAAACATGTCGGCACGGTGCACAATCAGCGTGTTGGCGGTTGGGATATCGAGCCCGGATTCAACGATGGTGGTTGAGAGCAGGATATCGTATTTGCCCTCATAGAAGGCGGTCATCACGTCTTCGAGCTGCCCAGCCGCCATTTGGCCGTGGGCAACTGCCACCTTGGCTTCCGGCACTTCCTTCGCCAAAAATTCGCGCACTTCCGCGAGATCATCAATGCGCGGCACCACATAGAATGACTGCCCGCCGCGGTAGCGTTCGCGCAGCAGTGCCTCGCGGATGAGCAGCGGATCAAACGGCGTCACAAAGGTGCGCACTGCGAGACGATCCACCGGCGGTGTGGTAATGAGCGAAAGTTCACGCACGCCGGTCAGCGCCAATTGCAAAGTGCGCGGAATGGGTGTGGCGGAAAGCGTGAGCACATGCACTTCCGCCCGGAGTTCTTTCAGACGCTCCTTGTGACCCACACCAAAATGTTGCTCCTCGTCCACGACGATCAGGCCGAGATCCTTGAAGGAAATTGTCTTTGCGAGCAGCGCATGGGTTCCCACCACCACATCGACATGCCCGGCGGCAAGCCCTTCCTTGACCTTCTTGGTCTCGGCACTTGGCACGAAGCGCGAGGCTTGCGCCACGGTGAGCGGCAAGCCGCGAAAGCGCTCCTGAAATGTCTTGAAATGTTGGCGTGCCAACAAGGTTGTTGGCACAACCACTGCCACTTGCTTTCCCGCCATGGCCGTGGTGAAGGCCGCGCGCAGCGCCACTTCGGTCTTGCCAAAGCCGACATCGCCACACACCAGCCGGTCCATGGGACGGCCTGAACCGAGATCGTCGAGGACTGCGTCAATCGCCCCCTGCTGGTCTTCAGTTTCATCATAAGGGAATGCGGCTGCAAACTCATCATAGAGGCCATCCGGCGGCAATAGGCGCGGTGCTTCCTTGAGAATACGGGCGGCGGCAATCTTCATGAGCGCGCCGGCCATCTCGCGGATGCGCTGCTTCATGCGCGACTTGCGCGCCTGCCAGCCCGCGCCACCGAGCTTGTCCAGTTGGACATCGGTGCCTTCCGAGCCGTAACGGGTCAGAAGTTCGATATTTTCAACCGGCAAAAACAGCCGATCACCGCCTGCATAATGGATTTCAAGGCAGTCATGGGGCGCACCCGTCACCTCGATGGCCTTCAGCCCGACGAAACGACCGATGCCATGCTCCACATGCACCACGAGATCGCCCGGCGTCAGAGCCGTCACTTCGGTGAGAAAATCCTGCGCCCGCTTACTCTTGCGCTTGCCGCGCACCAGCCGATCGCCGAGAATATCTTGCTCGCCGATCACCGCAACGCCGTCGGCTTCAAAACCGCGCTCCACCCCCCAAATCGCCGCGGCGATTTCACCTTGCGGCAACGCCAAAGCCTGCGTCAGGTTAGCCACCGGCTGAATGCCGCGCAGGTCGTGATCATGCAGCACATGGCTCAGCCGTTCACGCGAGCCTTCCGACCATGCGGCGAGCACGATGCGCTGGCTCGCGGCCTGCAAGCCACGAATATGTTTGACGACCGAGGAAAAAACATTGGCCTCTTCATCCGACCGCTCGGCGATGAAGTTACGCCCGGACCGCACGCCGCAATCGACCACCACGCCCTTGCTGCTTTCCGGCACAGCAAAGGGGGTGAGATGTACGCCTGCGCGCGCAGATAGCTGAGCGGAAAGCTCGCTTTCCGTGAGATAGAGTTTGTCGGGCGGCAGCGGCAAATAAGGCGCGGCACCGCCGCTTTGCTGCTGCGTCATGATCTGACGGCGCGCGTCGTAATAATCGCTCACCTGATCGAGCCGCTCCTTGATCGCCTCGTCTGCGAGCGGATCGAACACTACAGGGCAATCCGGCGCATAATCGAACAAGGTGCCGAGCTTTTGCGCAAAAAGCGGCATCCAGTGTTCCATGCCGGGATAACGACGGCCTTCGCTCACCGCCTCATAAAGCCGATCATCGCGGCTTGGCGCTCCCAAGGTCGCGGCATAGCCCTGCCGGAAGCGTTTGATACTATCGGTGGTGAGTTGCACCTCGCTCATGGGCACGAGATCAAGCGACCGCATCTGGCCGATGGTGCGCTGGTTCTCGGGGTCGAAGGTGCGGATAGTTTCCAGCGTATCGCCGAAGAAATCCAGACGCACCGGGTTCGGCATCCCGGCGGGGAAAAGATCAATGATGCCACCGCGCACCGCATATTCGCCCGGCTCATGCACGGTGGAATTGCGAATGAAACCGTTCATTTCGAGCCATGCGACCAGCTTGTCGGTATCGACGGCATTGCCGGGAGCTGCCGAAAAGGCTTCGATTGAAACCTGAGAATACGCTGGAACTCTTTGAACTAACGCATTGACAGTGGTTGATAATATGCGTGGACGCTCAGAGGTTGAACGCGCCTTGGTCAAGCGCGACAATGCCGTCATGCGTTGCGCCGCGATGGCGGCGTTGGGCGAGACGCGGTCATAGGGCTGGCAGTCCCAGGCCGGAAAATTCAACACCTCGATTTGCGGTGCAGCGAAGGCCAGGCCGTTGATCAGCGCCATTTGCCGCTGACCATCACGCGCCACATGCAGCAAAACTGCCGGGCTTTCCGCCTCGCGGCTCAGGCTGAGCGCCAGATCACCAATGGCGAGCACGTCAAAGCCATCGGGCGCACCGGATAGCGTGAGATTCTCGCCCCTTTTGAGAAGGGAAAGGGCTTTGGCGAGCTTTTGCAGCATGATCGGGACGGGTTTTCTCTTGGAGTAAGGCGCGTTTAAATACGACCACAGGTCAACGCAAAAGCGTTATCAAATAATAGGGGCTGAAGTGAAGTGCGTTTGATTACCAAGCGCACGCCGCTCCGTTCAGAACAATTCATAGGCCTTGAAGGCCATCAAGCGGCGCAAAAGCGGCGTATCATGCTCGGGCGGCACTGGCGCCTCGCCGTTGATCCAACGATAAAGGTCGAGATCAAGCAACTCAATGATCCGCTCGAACTCATCCAGTTCGCCTTCGGAAAGGTCGCTGACATTGGCATCGGCAAAACCGCCCATGATCAGGTCCATTTCGCGCGTGCCCCGGCGCCAGGAACGCACCAGAATGCGGCGGCGGCGCGGGTCGAGTTCTCCGCTGAAGCGGCTTGTTCCGGTCATTTTCGTTTCCTGCTTCTCTCTCAGCGAACGCTCGCGGGATGTGCGGCGGATATATAACCGCCTTTTCGCCGGTTGGCATCTGTTTTAACATGTGCTTCCCGCGTTACAGGCCTTTGCTCTTGACCTCCCTGCCATTTTTCATATTCCTAGCCCCATGAGTTCGCTGCGTCCCTCCATTCTTGACCCGCTCTTTGCGCCGGCCATGTCCCTGCCCGGCGTCGGGCCGCGCTATGCGCCGCTGCTGAACCGGCTGATTGGCACCGGTGAACAGCCCGCACGGGTTCTTGATCTGCTGTTTCATCTGCCGCAGCGCGGAATTAGCCGGGAAATCAAGGGCACCATCGCCGATGCGCCCGCTGGAGAAACCGTCACACTGGCAGTTCAGGTTGCCCAGCACTTTCCCGCACCGCCGGGCCGCAGTCGCGCGCCTTACAAGGTTCTGGTGGAGGATGAAACTGGCGATATCACGCTGGTGTTTTTCCGCGCGCAACGCGCCTGGCTAGAGAAGCTGCTGCCCGTTGGGGAGGTACGCTATATTTCCGGCAAGATCGAATTATGGGACGGGCGTCGCCAGATGACGCATCCCGAGCGCGTTCTTGACCAGGCGAAGATGGACGCGTTACCCAGTGTCGAAGCCGTATACGGCCAGACCGAGGGCATCACCTCCCGCATGTTGGCAAAGTTCGTTGCGCCCGCATTGGAACGCTTGCCGCAACTCGCCGAGTGGCAGGACGCCGCCTGGATCGCGCGTCAGAACTGGCCCGGCTTCTCGGAAGCCATGGGGCGTCTGCACCAGCCGGAAAGCGTTGCCGAGGTCTCGGAGGAAGCGCTCAAGGATAACCCGGCGCGCAAGCGCGTGGCCTATGACGAAATACTGGCCTCACAACTGGCACTGGCGCTGGTGCGAAACCGCATGCGGCGCCTGCCCGGTCGCGCCAATGCGGGGGACGGCACCTTGGTGGCCCGTGCCATCACTAACCTGCCGTTTGCCCTCACCAAAGCACAAACGGATGCAGTGAGCGACATTCGACGTGATCTCTTATCCGACAAGCGGATGCTGCGACTGTTGCAAGGTGATGTCGGCTCCGGCAAAACCGTTGTCGCGCTTCTCGCCATGGTGTCCGCCGTCGAGGCCGGGCGTCAGGCGGCACTGATGGCCCCAACCGAAATTCTGGCCCGCCAGCATTTTGAGCGGCTGCAACCACTGGCCGAACAAATCGGCCTGAAAATCGCCCTGCTCACTGGGCGCGATAAAGGCTCGGCCCGCAAAAAGACGCTGGAAGCACTGGCCGGAGACGGCATTGATTTCATCGTTGGTACGCACGCGCTGTTTCAAGACGCGGTGGTGTTCCGCGATCTTGGCGTTGCGGTTGTGGATGAGCAGCATCGCTTCGGTGTCCACCAGCGCTTGGCGCTTTCCGGCAAGGGACAGGCCGTTGACGTGTTGGTGATGACGGCCACACCCATCCCGCGCACGCTCACCCTCACCTATTTCGGCGATATGGATATTTCCGTGCTCGACGAAAAACCCGCCGGGCGCAAACCTATCCAGACACGGCTTGTCTCCCTCGACCGCATAGACGAAGTGATCGGGGCTCTTGGCCGCGCCATTGCGGGCGGCAACCTTGTTTATTGGATTTGCCCCCTCGTCTCCGAATCGGAGGTGCTGGATCTCGCCGCCGCCGAAGAACGGTTTGACATGCTGAAGCAGTTCTTCGGTGATCAGGTTGGTCTCGTCCACGGCCAGATGAAAAGCGCGGACAAAGACGCGGCCATGGAAAAATTCGCAGCGGGCGATGTGAAAATTCTGGTTTCAACCACAGTGGTTGAGGTCGGCGTTGATGTGCCTGCAGCAACCATCATGGTAATTGAACACGCCGAACGCTTCGGGCTTGCCCAGCTTCACCAGTTGCGCGGGCGCATCGGGCGCGGCAGTGCCGCCTCAACCTGCCTGCTGCTCTATAAAAGCCCCCTCGGCGAAACCGCAAAAACCCGCCTGGAAATGATGCGCGACACCGAAGACGGCTTCAAGATCGCCGAGGCAGATTTGCGCCTGCGCGGCGAAGGCGAGATTTTGGGCACCCGCCAATCCGGCGTTCCGGGGTTTCGCGTTGCTAATCTGGAGCTGGATCAGGACCTGCTGGAAGTTGCCCGCGACGATGCCCGGCTGATCGTTGAGGTGGATGAAGAACTGGAAGGCCCCCGCGGCGAAGCCCTGCGCAATCTGCTCTATCTGTTCGAGCGCGATGCCGCCATCCGCCTGATGCGGGCGGGGTAGCGGCTGCTACGCCGTTTCCTTCACCTTCTTCTCTGCTTCGGCAATGCCAATTTGCTTGCCGGTCAACACTTCCGGCTGAATAACGCCAGCCGACATCACGAGCTTTGCGGCGTCATCAACGCTCATTTTCAGCTCAATGACTTCCGAACGCGGCAGATAGAAGAAGAAGCCGGTGGTCGGGTTCGGGGTACAGGGCAGGAAAACGCCGACCATTTCCTCTTTGCCCGGTGCCGCAAGCTGAATTTCCGGCGTGGCGGGGGTTGAAATGAATACGACCGACCAGTTCCCTTTAGCCGGAAACTGCACGAGCCCAACCGTGCGGAACGACGTGCCTTCGGCGGAAAAGATCGTCTCGAAAACCTGCTTGGTACCGTTATAAATGCCGCGCACAACCGGCATACTCTGGAGAATGCGCTCTCCGAGGCCAATCAGGCTTTTGCCCAGAAGATTGGCCGCGAAGAAACCCAATGTGGTCAACAGCAGCACTACGACAATCAGACCAAGGCCGGGCACATCGAAATTGAGATAAGCCTCAGGTAGAAAGCGCGCCGGAATAAATGGTTTCACCCAGCCATCCACCCAGGTGACAAACCACCACGAGATATAGGCCGTAATCGCCAACGGCCCGGCAATGACCAAGCCGGTGAGAAAATAACTATGCAACCGGAGCTTTACCAACCGACCGACTCTGTTTTTTTGGTTTCGCTTCTCGGCCATCTTGCCGCCCTGCTCCCGTTTTCGCCTCTATCACGGCCATGCGATCCTATCGCATTCCGCATGAATTAAATAGGCCACGTAAGCGGATAGATAAGGCCCCCCAAACGAAATAGCGGGGCAAAACTGGCCCCGTTCTCTCTCTTCACTGCTTCGCCTTCACTCGGCTTCGACAGGTATGCAAAATCGGCTCAGTATAGCCCGATGGCTGCGTCGTACCCTCAAGGGCTAGTGCCAACGCTCCATTGAAAGCCACCGACTGGGTGAAATTGTCGGCCATGCGCCGATAGAGTGGATCGACAGCATTCTGCCCATCGACCACTGCGGCCATGCGTTTGAAGGTTGCAATTACCTGTTCTCGGCTAATGATGCCGTGGCGCAGCCAGTTGGCAATCGCTTGCGAAGAAATACGGCAGGTGGCGCGATCTTCCATCAGCCCAACATCATTGATATCCGGCACCTTGGAGCAACCAACACCCTGATCGACCCAGCGCACCACATAGCCCAAAATGCCCTGAGCGTTGTTGTCGAGTTCCCGCTGGATTTCCTCTTGCGAGAGGCTTTTTGGGTCGAGAACCGGCATTGAGAACAGATCATTCAAGGAGCCTGCGTTAGCACCAAACCGCTGCTTCTGTACCGCAAGCACATCGACCATATGATAATGCATCGCATGGAGCGTTGCGGCAGTCGGCGACGGCACCCAGGCACAATTTGCCCCGGCTTGCGGATGTCCAATTTTTTGAACCAGCATATCAGCCATGGCATCGGGCTTCGCCCACATGCCTTTGCCGATCTGCGCGCGGCTTGAGAAGCCACAGGCGAGCCCGGTGAGGACATTGCGATCCTCATAGGTTTGCAGCCAGCGCTCGGCCTTGATCTCGTCCTTGCGCAACACCGGCCCCGCCTCCATGGAGGTGTGGATTTCATCACCCGTGCGGTCGAGAAAGCCGGTATTAATGAAGAAAATGCGATGGCGCGCAGCAAAGATACAGGCCTTGAGATTGGCCGATGTGCGGCGTTCTTCATCCATCAGCCCGATCTTGATGGTGTTGGGCGGGAGGTTAAGGATAGTTTCCACATCAGCGAATATCGCGCAAGCGAAAGCCACTTCAGCGGGGCCGTGCATCTTGGGTTTGACGATATAGATGGCTCCCGTTCTCGAATTAGCCTTGCGCGCCCTGTCATGCAGGGCACAAAGGGTAGTGATTGCTGCATCAAGCACCCCTTCGCCGATGGGCTGGCCTTCGCCATCGCACACGGCATCGCTCATCATCAGATGCCCGACATTACGCACCAGTTGCAGTGAGCGACCGGGAACCGTCACAACGCCACCATCGGGAGCGGTATAGACACGGTCCGGGTTGAGGCGGCGCGTCATCATTGCACCGTTCTTTTCGAACGTATCCTGAAGCGTTCCCCGCATCAGGCCGAGCCAGTTGCGGTAGACGAGAACCTTGTCAGCGGCATCAACCGCCGCAATGGAATCCTCGCAATCCTGAATGGCAGATATGGCGCTCTCCATCACCACATCGGCCAGATGAGCCGGATGGGTTTTGCCAACCGGATGGGCCGGGTCAATCACCAGTTCCACATGGAGACCATGGTGGCGCAGAAGAATGCGCAAGCGGCCTTCCCCGTCCACGACCCCCGCAAAAGCTTCGGAGTTGGCAAGCGTGGTACCGCCACCAGCGGTCGTGATGACGAGCCTCGTCCCTTCAACAGCATAATGGGTCACGTCACCGTGTGAGGAGCCGATAAGCGGAAAAGCCTGATCGAGAAACGCCGCCGCCCGCGCGAAAACCGCCGCGCCGCGCTTCGGGTTATAGGCGTGGCCCGGTGCCGCTTCGCCATCACGGGAGATGGCATCGGTGCCGTAAAGGGCATCGTAAAGGCTGCCCCAGCGGGCGTTGGCGGCATTGAGGGCATAACGGGCATTCGCAACGGGCACCACCAGTTGCGGGCCACAAATGCCGGAAATTTCCGCGTCCAGATGTTCGGTCTCAATCTGAAAATCAGCGGCCTCTGCCTCAAGATAACCGATCTTCCGCAGGAATGCTTCGTAAGCCTCGGGCGCGGCGGCAACCGGACCGTTGGCGAGATGCCAAGCGTCAATCTCCCGCTGCATGGTTTCCCGCACCGCAAGCAGACGGCGGTTCGAAGGCATATGGGTTTTCACCAGCGCCGCCATGCCCTGCCAGAACGTGTTCTCAGTAACATTCAGGCCTTCGAGCGCTTCCTGCTCGACAAAGGCCGCAAGTTGTCCATCAATTTGTAAACCGGCCCGCTCAACATAGGTGGTCATCGTGCGTATCTCCTCATGGTCGCCGGTCGCAGCATCCACCGCGTGATCCATTCATATCCCGAAATCGGGCGGGAGGTGAAACACCATCCCGCCCGTATGCATCATTTCAGTGGAACTGCGCCGTCTCGGTGGAACCGGACATGGCAGTGGTTGCGCTTTTGCCCTTGGACACCGCAGTGGCAACCGCATCGAAGTAAGAGGTGCCGACCTCGCGCTGGTGGCGCGTTGCCGTGAAACCATCCGCCTCCGCCGCAAATTCCGCCTGCTGCAACTGCGAATAAGCAGCCATGCCGCGCGCCTTGTATCCCCGCGCCAGATCGAACGTGGTGTAGGCGAGGTTATGGAAACCGGCGAGTGTGATGAACTGGTATTTGTAGCCCATCGCACCAAGCTCGCGTTGGAATGCCGCCATCGCATTCTCATCCATGTGGCGTGCCCAATTGAATGATGGCGAACAATTATAAGCCAGCATCTGGTCTGGATATTCCGTGCGGATGGCTTCGGCAAAGCGCTTTGCGTCGGCAAGATTGGGCGTCGAGGTTTCGCACCAGATCAAGTCGGCATAGGGCGCATAGGCCAGCCCGCGGGCAATCGCAGCTTCAAAACCGCCTTTGAGGCGATAAAACCCCTCTTCGGTGCGCTCGCCGGTGATAAAAGGCGCGTCATAATCATCAACATCGGAAGTGATGAGTTGCGCGGCTTCAGCATCTGTGCGGGCCATGATCAGCGTTGGCACCCCCATCACGTCAGCGGCAAGGCGGGCCGCGTTGAGGGAGCGGATAAAGCTGCTGGTCGGCACCAGAACCTTGCCGC
>JAVBJU010000025.1:0-156343 GCA_031546825.1 Microvirga sp.
CGGTCGCCTTGGTTTGCGCCTGGCAAAAACCTGGAACACCGGCGAAGTCACCAATCCGCGTCTCGTCACCGGCTGGCTGCGCGCCAATGTCTGGCACGAGTTCATGGCCGACACCAAGACGAGCTTCGGCACGGTTGATGGCCAGAACTTCGTTCCGTTCACTTCCAGCCTCGGCGGCACCTGGGGAGAGCTTGGCGCGGGCGTGAGCGCTCAGGTGAGCGACAAGGTCAACCTGTTTGCCACCGGCGCATACAACCGCTCGCTCGATAACAAGGGCCGTGAGGGCTGGGACGGTCGGCTTGGAGCAACTGTGAAGTGGTAATTTGAATATATCCGCCAATACAGCCCACATTGCCGGATAAACTTGCGCCGCCCGCGTTCACGCTGGCGGCGCCTTTTTTTTGAGTACATCGGGGCGCTTGGTGTTTGGGTTTTGGTGCGTCAAAGGGGATTATTGGCGTTAATCTCGCCGCGATGCGCATGGATCTTGCATCCACGGAATGCGCCATGTCTCCCCGCGCCATGTCTCCTATGGAAGCCTTTGAGTATCCCATTAGAGATGTCTTCGGATGATTGGCTTAAACTGTGTAAAACCCTTATTGGCACCCGGATTTTGGCAATTATGCCATCAGTTTTGGCTTTGACGCCCTCGCCGGCGGAGCGAATCCCCTTTATGGGAGGTGCCCTTTTTCATCCGCGCGAGGGCGTTTGCACGGCCCTGGATGCTCATGTTTTGTATGTTGCCATCCGGCCTATCTTGCCGACAGTGGTTTGTGCCGTATTGCGCTGAAGTCCGGCAACTCCCATTCTCGCTCTGCCAGCAAGACGACAATATCGTGTAGCTGATCGGACGGGGCGATTTTACATTCCTCGTGCAGAGCTTCGAGACGCGAGCGCAACCGCCGCATCTCCGTATGCAGGATTTCGATTGCGGCGGGCGTCAGACGCGACCATGACAAAAAGCGGTTGGACAATGCGTCATTAAACTTGTTGTTCAGAAAATGCGGTATTCGCGCCTCTATCAGACGATGCAGCGCTCCATCCGGTAGCCACTCAACCGTACGTCGCACACGAAACCGAATAACATTTTGCGGCAAAAGCTCAATTAAACCAATGCGATCCAGCTGTAAGAGGTATTTAATGACCTCCGCCTCGGTTAAATCATAGGTGGCAACGATATCGGCAATCGACCAGCCGTCGAGAACCCGGACAATAACCAGCAACAGGTTCGTGTCGCGAACGAGTACGGCCTCTTGCGCAGGCGTGAGTTGGCGCGCTGGAGGCTCATCCAGCTTGCCCAGCAGTTGCGCCATCGTCAGCTCAAGCAATTCGGCGATGGCCATGAACTGCTCCATACTGAGACGCCGGTTAGCAAACCTGAGCCTCATGCTGTTTTCAGAAGCACCCAGCGCCTTTGCGACGTCCCGATAGGTCAACCCCCGCGCTTTTAATTCAGTCTTTACAACTTCATATAGAGGTATCGTGGATACCTGTTTTCTACTCACATTTCGCTCCAATTATAAGATTGATGCAACGTCGCATAATGTTCCTCTATGAGTTATATCATCCCGACATCCGGTTCAGGCAACCCAGCGTGCAGTTGGCACGGTGGCGCGGACGACGTTGCGAGCGGTCCGCTGGGCATGGAAAAACAGGCCGAGAAAATTTTAATGACCAGGGCGTCTCTCCGCAAAGAGCCATGAAAGCCTTTAATTTAAACAAAATATCCCCAAAAGCAGACTGTTTTCTGAGAGGGCGCGCATAGCGCTGCGACAAATTAGCCCTTGTATGGTAATATCTTGTATGGCAGGAATTCGCAGCGCTCGGAATTGTCTTGGATATTGGTAGGCCGCATCGGGCGCGGGAACTGTATTTTTCATTCTGTGATTGTCGCCTACCGCATGTGTTGCGGTAAATTCTTTAGAAATGCGCCGGTTTATCCGAATGTTTCAGATGTTTCGGTTCGGCGCTGGAGCAAGCCTGCGGGAATGGCCGCCAAGGTTCTTCCCGGTCCCTCCGCAGGGCTTAAGGGAGCTTTTGACCATGGGCGTTCTGCTAAAAAATGTGAAAGCTACATTCTGTGCGCTGGGGATCGGGATCGCCGCTCTCGGCTTTATATCCGCGCCCGCTGTGGCCGCTGATTACACCATCAAAGTGGGCTATGAAAACAATCCGGGTGAGCCGTTTGATCGCGCCATGAATGAATGGGCGCGCCTGTTCAAGGAGAAGACCGGCGGCAAGGGGGAATTGGTTCTGTATCCAAGCTCCCAGCTCGGCTCCAAGAAGGATGTGATGGAGCAGATGAAGTTGGGCGCGGCCATGGTCACTTTGACGGATGGCGCATTCTTTGCCGATTACATTCCTGACTTTGCCATTCTGATGGGCCCTTATCTCGGCAAAGATTATACCGATGTCATCAAGCTGGCGAAGACGCCATGGTTTGCTGAAATGTCGGCGCAACTCGACAAGAAGGGCTTTCATATCCTCGCTGCCAACTGGCTCTACGGCACCCGCCACATGGTGACGAAAAAGCCGGTCTACAAAGTGGAAGACCTCAAGGGTATGAAAATCCGTGTTCCCAATGCCCGCATCCAGATCGAAGCGATGAAGGAACTGGGAGCAACACCGACCCCCATGCCGCTGGCGGAGGTTTATCCGGCCCTGACCACCGGTGTCATCGACGGAGCCGAGAACCCGATTCCGGTGCTCTACGGTCAGAAGCACCATGAGCCGGCTAAATATCTCATTCTGAGCGGGCATCTGGACAACGTCACCGACATCACCATCGGTGCCAAGTATTACGATAAACTGCCTGCCGACATTAAAAAGATCCTGACCGAGACCTGCGAACAGGCCGGTGATTATATGACCAAACTCATTCTCGAAAACGAGAAAGAGACCATCGAAAAGATGAAGAAGGAAGGCGTCACGGTCATTGCCGTTGATCGCAACGAGTTCCGGGAAGCCGCCAAGGGCACTTACAGCAAGTTCCCGGCATGGACGCCCGGTCTCTACGACAAGGTACAGTCTTACCTGAAATAGACAGCGACCATCGCGGACATACCGCAAGGAGAGGGCAAAGGCGGCCCTCTCCACGGGTTCTCTTTCTCAAAAATCATCAGGAAACGGTTATGACGGGTCTCTCTAGACAACTGGGCGCTCTCGCCGATTGGGGCGGCAAAGCCGCCGCCATTGCCATTGTTGCCATCATGGTGACGGCAGTGTTCATGCGCTACATCATGAATGATCCGCTGCAATGGGTCGAAGAGGTGCTGATCGCCATCTTCATGTGGATGATCATGCTCGGGGCGGTTTCTGCCATGCGGGTGCGCGGGCATGTCAGCATTGATGCCTTCGTGGTGATGCTGCCGCAGGGCGCGCAACGCTGGATTCAGGTGTTCAACGATATCGTCTCGATTGTCGTTTTGTGTACCCTGGGCTGGCTTGGGCTCGAACTCGCGCTGGGCGCGGGCGACAAGATCACCTCAATTCTTGGCATTTCATACACTTACATTGATCTGGCCATTCCGGTCGGGTGCTTCTGGATGGCGATTTATGTCGCCGTGCTGCTGTGCCGTGACCTGATGGGATACCCCCGGCCTGTCGCCGTTACGGAGCATTGATCATGGGCGTTACGCTTTCCTGCCTTGTGCTGCTCGGCGGCTTTCTCATCAACCTGCCGGTGTTCATCGCGGTTGTGGCTGCGGTGCTGACTTATGTTTTTCTCTCACCCGATGCGCTGCCGATTTTTGCGGCGCAACGCATCATTGGCGCTGCGGAAAATACCACGCTTCTTGCCATTCCTTGCTTCGTCTTCCTCGGTAATCTGCTTAATTACACCGGGTTAACCAGGCGCCTGTTGCGGTTGGCCGAGGTGCTGGCCGGGCATTTCAAAGGTGGCCTTGCCCAGACCAACGTGCTGGTCTCCACCATGATGGGTGGCTTGTCGGCCTCCAATCTCGCCGATTGTGCCATGCTGTGCAAAATGCTGGTGCCGGAAATGACCAAGCTCGGCTATAGCCGCGGCTTCTCGACGGCGGTCACGGCTGCGGGCTCGCTCATCACGCCGATTATTCCGCCCGGGATTGCACTCATCATTTACGGCTTCGTGGCTGATGTCTCCATTGGCGACATGTTTATGGCGGGTGTTGTGCCCGGAATCCTGTGCTGCATCGCTTTGATGATCACCATCCGCATCATTGCGGGTGTGCGCGGCTACAAGCCCTCCCGTTCCCAGGGGCCAAGCCTGGCCGAGGTGTGGGACGCCTTGAAAGATGCATCGGGCGCTTTGATGCTGGTGGTGGTCATCATCGGCGGTATCCGCATCGGTATGTTCACGCCGACGGAAGCGGGTGCGGTCGCGGTGGTTTACGTGATCATCATGGGCGCGTTCGTCTACAAGGAAATGACATTCGCCAATTTCAACCAGGCAGTGCTGGAAACGGCGCGCGCCACCGGCGGCATCATGCTCATCATAATGGCCTGTTCGGCCTTCGCCTGGGTGCTCACCTGGGAGCGGGTTGCACAGGATGTGGCCACCTTCATCACCAGTTTCGGTAACAACAAGGTTTTGTTCCTCATCGTCCTGAACATCTTCCTGCTGGTGCTGGGCATGTTCATTGAGGGCAACGCGGCCATCATCGTGCTGGTGCCGCTATTGATGCCAACCGTTAAGGCGCTTGGCATTGATCCGGTGCAGTTCGGGATCATCATCATCCTCAACCTGGCCATCGGCTGTCTCACGCCACCCATGGGCACGGTGATGTTCATCGCCAACTCTATTACCGGCACCAAAACAGCCGAGTTCATGCGCGAGGCGTTACCGCTGATTTTCGCGTTGATCGTCGTTTTGATGCTGGTGACCTTCATTCCGGCCATTTCGACATTGCTGCCGTACATGTCGAAGTGATCTCCCCTTTTTTCAAAATCGCGGCGATGCGGATTTTCACGCATCGCTGCCATCCTGAGAGATAAAAAATGGAAGCCATTGCCATTACCAAAGCCTTTGAAACGGCCATGATCGATATCCCGGCACGCGAACCGGGGCCGGGCGAGGTCAAGATTGCGGTCCACCGGGTCGGGTTGTGCGGCTCGGACCTCAATACCTTTCGCGGCCTCAATCCGCTGGTGTCTTACCCGCGTGTGCCCGGCCATGAGATCGGCGGCGCTGTGTTGAGCGTGGGCGAGGGTGTTTTCACTTGCGTTCCCGGCGACCGGGTTGTCGTCGTGCCCTATAGCGAATGCGGTGGCTGTGCCGCATGCCGGGCGGGGCGCATCAATGCCTGCGAGCATAACGAAACGCTGGGTGTCCAGCGCGATGGTGCCATGACGGCGACGGTTGTGGCACCTGCTCGAAAAGTTCTGGTTTGCAACAACCTCTCCTTTGACGAACTGGCTCTGGTGGAGCCGCTCGCGGTGGGGATGCGTGTCGCGCGCCGGGCCGAGATTGATATCGGTGAAGCGGTGGCCGTGTTCGGCTGCGGCGTGATTGGGCTCGGTGCTATTGCCGCCGCTGCCGCCAAGGGCGGTCGGGTTATTGCCATCGATATTGACGACCGCAAGCGCCACATTGCCCTCGCCTGCGGTGCCGAGCGCTTTTTCAATGTCGCCAAGGCGGATATCTCTGAGCTTGCGGCGTCCATTGATGGCGGGCGCGGGCCTTCCGTTGTCATGGAGGCAGTGGGCGCAGAGGCCTCTTATAAGGCCGCGATCGAACTTGTCGCCTATGCTGGTCGGGTGATTTATGTGGGTTATGCCAAGAACCCGATCACCTTTAATACGGCTCCCTTCGTCAAGAAGGAGATCGATATCCGTGGCTCACGCAATGCCACCGCGCGCGATTTCGCCGCCGTATTGTCGCTGCTGGAGCAGAAGCGTTACCCGATAGATGGACTGGTGACAGCCCATTACCCGCTGGCGCAGGCCGGAAAAGCGTTGATTGACTGGTCGAATGATCCGGGTGGGGTAACCAAATTCCTTGTCGATATCCGCTGAAATGGCACAACGGCAGGATGAAATGCGTCGGAAGTCGGCTACATAGGGAAAGGGAGCCTGCTTAATGGCATAATTTGGTCACAGGACTGCGGCGGGCAGGGGCAACGCAACATGAACGATAAACCTCTTTCCGCTCCCCCTTACGGGGGGGCAGGTGCTTTCCCGGGGGCCTTGACCAGCAATCGCCTTTTCGAGACGCTTCGTCGCGATATCGTGCAACTGAAGCTGTTGCCCGGATGCACCCTGTCGGAATGGGAAATTGCGCGCCAATTCGGTGTCTCCCGCCAGCCAGTGCGGGAGGCGTTCATCAAGCTCGGTGATGTCGGGCTTGTTGAAATCAAGCAGCGCAAGGGCACGTTCGTGCGGCTGATCTCCATCGGTGAGGTCGATAATGCGCGGTTTCTGCGCGAGGCCATCGAAGTGGCACTGGTGCGCCAGGCTGCGGAAAAAGCCACGTCCCAGGATGTTCAGATGCTCGCTGCCATCGTGGGGGAACACCGCGACAAGGCCGCAGCCGGAGACTATCTCGGCCTTCTCCTGCATGACGAAACCTTTCACCTTGCCATCGCCGAGATTGCCGGGCGCAAATATGCCTGGGACGCCATTGATAACATCAAGGCGCAGGTCGATCGCGTCCGCTTTCTCACATTGCCTGATATTGATTCCGTGCGGATCATTGTGCAGCAGCACGAGCGCATCATGAAAGCCATCGAGCGCCGCGACCCCGATGCCGCCGCCAAGGCAATGCGCGACCACCTCCATGAAATGGAACTCTACCTTCCGGAGCTCATTCGGCTGCATCCTGATTTGTTCAGCGCGTGAAGTCGCATAACCACGAAGATACCAACCGCAAAAACACGCCGCTTTCTCGCCCTTTCGCCAGCGAATCGGCTATTCGTTGGTCCTTGTTGTTTTTTCAGGCGCTTCGCCGGTTGGGGTCATGGCAGCTTCCACACAATCCATTGCCATCATAGGCGGCGGCCCAAGCGGGCTGATGGCGGCAGAAATGCTGTCGGCGGCGGGGCTTTCCGTCACGGTTTATGAGCGGATGCCGTCGCCGGGGCGTAAGTTCCAGCTTGCGGGAATTGGCGGGCTCAACCTCACCCATGGCGAGAACCTTGAAAGGTTTCTGACCCGTTACGGCATGGGTGCCGATGCGGTGTGCCGGGCCGTTTCTGCCTTTCCGCCCGCCGCTTTGCGCGACTGGGCGGCAGGGCTTGGGCAGGAAAGCTTCGTCGGCTCGTCGGGGCGCGTTTTCCCGAAGGCGTTCAAGGCGACGCCCCTGTTGCGGGCCTGGCTCGCGCGGCTCGAGGCGCAAAATGTGCGATTTGCACTGCGCCATCACTGGACCGGCTGGAATGAGCAGGGACACCTCCTGTTTGCAACGCCGGCTGGCGAGGTTTCCGTTGAGGCTGATGCCACGTTGCTGGCGCTCGGTGGTGCCAGTTGGCCGAGGCTCGGCTCCGATGGCGGCTGGGTGGGGGAACTCATGGGGCGCGGGGTGGACGTGGCTGCGCTGAAGCCCGCCAATGTTGGCTTCTCCGTTGCCTGGTCGGAATATTTTCTTGGTCGCCACGAGGGCGAGCCACTTAAAGGCATCAGTATTACTTTTGACGGACAGACGGTGCGCGGTGAGGCGCTGATCTCCCGCACCGGGATTGAGGGCGGTGCGGTTTATGCGGTCGGGCGCGGTGTTCGTGATGCCATTCTCAATGGCGGCACGGTGACAATCCATATTGACCTCAAACCTGATCTCGCTGTGGCGGATATCGCCGCACGGCTCGGCAAAATGCGAAAAAGCGAGAGCTTGTCCAACGGCTTGCGCAAAGCCGTGGGCCTTCCTGCCGTCGCCATCGCCTTGATGCGCGAGGCGGCGGGTGGGCCATTGCCGACGGAGCGTGATGCGCTGGCGGTATTTATCAAAATGGTGCCGCTCACGCTTACTGGTGTGGCGGATATTGCACGCGCCATTTCCACGGCGGGCGGCATTGCTTTTGTCGCGCTTGATGACGCTTTCATGCTGCGCAAAATCCCCGGTGTCTTCGTGGCCGGTGAAATGCTCGATTGGGAAGCGCCGACCGGCGGCTATCTGCTGCAAGCCTGTTTTGCCACTGGCGTTGCCGCCGCAGACGGTATTCTGATGCGCTTGCGAGGCGGGTGACATGGACGTTCTGGAGCGGCCACGAGACCCTGACACGCACGCCCATGCACTGCGTCTGCTGCACGATATTTTTGGCTTCCCCGGTTTTCGCCCCGGTCAGGAAGAGATTGTCTCGGCGATTACTGGCGGCGAGGACGTGCTCGCCATCATGCCGACGGGTGCGGGTAAGTCTCTGTGCTACCAGCTTCCGGCATTGGTGCGCGGCGGGTTGACCATTGTGGTATCGCCGCTGATTGCCTTGATGCGCGATCAGGTGGCGCAATTGCGCGCCAATGGCATTGAGGCGGGCAGCCTCAATTCGATGAATGACGACGAAGAGAATGCCCGTGTCCGCAATGGGCTGCGCGATGGCTCTTTGCGGCTGCTCTATGCCTCGCCCGAGCGGCTGGCATCGCCCGAGGCGACCGAGTGGCTTTCTCGCTTTTCGGTCAATCTCCTCGCCATTGATGAGGCCCATTGTGTCTCGCAATGGGGGCATGATTTCCGGCCCGAATATGGACTGCTGGGTACCGTGCGCGCGCGCCTTGGCAATGTGCAGACGGTCGCCTTCACCGCCACCGCCGATGAAGCCACCCGTGCCGATATCATGGCGCGGCTGTTCGAGGAGGCGCCGCGCCTGTTCGTGCATGGCTTTGATCGGCCCAATATCCGGCTGGCGATGGCGGCGAAAGATAATGTGCGCAAGCAGCTTGCCGGGTTTCTGGAAAAGCACCGCGATGAAAGCGGCATCATCTATTGCGCGACGCGTGACACCACCGACAAGCTCGCACAAAACTTGCAGGACGCAGGCTTCCACGCCCTGCCTTACCATGCCGGCCTGGCCAAGGAAGAGCGCGCCAAAAATCAGGATATATTCCTGAAAGAAGACGGCGTGGTGATGGTGGCGACGGTGGCGTTTGGCATGGGCATCGACAAGCCCGATGTGCGCTTTGTGGCGCACGCCGCGATGCCCAAGACCATCGAATCCTATTATCAAGAAATCGGCCGTGCAGGGCGCGACGGCGCGCCCGCCGATACGCTCACGCTCTATGGCCTCGACGACATGCGGCTGCGCCGCCTGCAGATCGAGCAGAGCGAAGCGTCGGACGAGCAGAAGCGCGTCGAAGGCCGCCGCCTCAACGCGTTGGTGGCGCTGTGCGAAGCACCGGGCTGCCGCCGCCAGACGCTGTTGTCTTATTTCAATGAACAAACCGAGCCTTGCGGCAATTGCGACCTTTGCCAGGAGGGTGTGTCGCTCTTCGATGGCACCGAGGACGCGCAAAAGCTGATGTCGGCGATTTTGCGTACCGGCGAGCGCTTCGGCACCGAGCATCTCGTGACCATTCTTGTGGGCGAGGAGAGCGAGGCCGTGCTGCGCTACAACCACCAGAATTTAAAGACCTTTGGGGTGGGGGCAACGCATAACAAGAATGTCTGGCGATCTCTGGTGCGGCAGATATATGCGGCGGGGCTGATTTCCCTTGATATCGCGGATTATGGCCGCTGGAGCGTGACCGAGCGCGGCTGGCGTGTGCTGAAGGGTGAGGAACGCATCAACCTGCGTTCCGATGTGCTCAAGCCCAAAGCCGCAGGCGGACGCAAGCGCTTCAAGGCGGAGGCGGTTTCGGGTATTGCTTCGGGTGATCCGCTGCTGGGGGCGCTGCGGCAATTGCGCATGAAGCTCGCCCGTGAGCAGGACGTACCAGCCTATGTGATTTTCACCGACCGCACCTTGCTCGATATCGCTGCCCGAAAGCCAAAGACCCTATGGGAGTTTGCCGAAGTTCACGGCGTTGGCCAGACCAAGCTCGACCGTTATGGCGAGCTGTTCGTCGACTTGGTCAAGGAACACCCCTGAGGAATTTTGGCGGTGCTGCCCTATGTGATGGTCTGTCATCACTCACGGGAGGGAAGCCGTGCCATTGTTTTTCCGTTCTTGGGCGTCTGGTCTCGCCGCAATAGCTTTTTATGGTATCGTCGCCACACCGGCGACGGCAGAACTTCCCGCGCGCATCCAAACCCAAAAGGCTGAAGTGGCGGTTGAGACGGTCGCCACCGGGCTTGAACATCCATGGGCGCTGACCTTTCTCCCGGACGGCGGAATGCTTGTGACCGAGCGGCCCGGATGGATGCGCATTGTGGGGTGGGATGGCGTCTTGTCCCAACCGCTTAACGGGGTTCCTTCTGTCATGGCCTCGGGGCAGGGCGGGTTACTTGATGTCGCCCTTGATCCGAAATTCACGCAAAACCGGCTGGTGTATTTTTCCTATGCGGAACAGCGCCAGGGCGGCAACGGAACCAGCGTTGCCCGTGCAAGGCTATCCGATGATGGGCGTTCGCTGGAACAGCTCACAGTCATCTTCCGGCAGGAACCTGCTTATAATGGCAAGATGCATTTTGGCTCGCGCCTTGTTTTTGACCGGGCGGGGATGCTGTTCGTCACGCTTGGCGAGCGATTTGATTTACGCGATGAGGCCCAGAACCCATCGAATACTCTCGGTAAGATTGTTCGCATTCGCCCCGAAGGCGGGGCCGCGCCGGGGAACCCGTATCTCAATAAAGCCGGAACGCAGCCGGAAATCTGGTCCATCGGCCATCGCAATGTGCAGGGTGCGGCGCTCAATCCGGAAACGGGCGAATTATGGACCGCCGAGCACGGCGCGCGCGGCGGTGATGAAATCAACATTCCTCGCAAGGGCCGCAATTACGGCTGGCCGGTGATCAGCTACGGCGTCAATTACACATTCACCACGATCGGCGAAGGCACCGCAAAAGCCGGTATGGAACAGCCGCTCCATTACTGGGATCCCTCGATCGCGCCGTCTGGCATGGTGTTCTATACCGGTCGCGCCTTTCCGGCGTGGCGGGGTGATATCTTTGTCGGCGCATTGGCCGGGTCGATGGTGGTGCGCCTCTCTGTTGCGGGCGACAAAGTGGTGGCGGAAGAACGGATATTGACCGACACCGGCGAGCGCTTCCGCGACATTCGCCAGGGGCCGGATGGTTTTCTCTATGTGCTGACAGATTCGCCAAAGGGACAACTGCTACGATTGCGGCCGGCCGGGTCGTGATGGGTTGTCGTCTCCCTTCGATGTCACGCCTTGTTTATCCATGTAAAAGCGCGTCTCTCTCAGCGCTGTGAATTTTCGCCGCGCTGGGTTGACCTTAAGCTGACATGTTGGTTAGTATTCAGATATCACACAGGGAGTGATCCATGCGTTCGCAACCTTTTGGCCTGTCTGCCGCGCTCACCACAGCCTTTGCCGCCGACGGTTCCGTTGATCTTTCTCGCACTGCCCGCCATGCCGCGCGCTGCCTTGAACGGCACTGTGCCAGCATCACCTTGTTCGGAACGACCGGGGAAGGCGCATCGTTGTCGCGGCGCGAGCGCACGGCGCTGCTGTCGGCGGTGCTGGGGTCTGGTATTCCCGCAAGCCGCATCGTCGGTGCGGTCATGGCAGCGTCGGCGGATGACGCGGTTGATCAGGCGGGGGAGCTTTATCGGGCAGGGGCTAAAGCCATCCTGCTGACGCCGCCTTTCTATTTCAAAGGTGTGTCGGATGAGGGGTTGTTTTCGTGGTTTTCGACCGTGCTCAGCCGCCTTGGCCCGGCGGCGCGAGATGTGATCCTCTACAACATTCCTTCGGTGACGGCGGTGGAGCTGTCGGTTGATCTCATCGGCAGGCTGCGTAAGGCTTTTCCAGGCGCCATCGCTGGTGTCAAAGATTCCTCAGGCAACTGGGCCTATGCCGAAAAACTGCTGGCGGCGCACCGTGATATCGCCATCATGATCGGCGACGAGCGCCTTCTGGCCGCCGGTGTGCGCCTTGGGGCGCAGGGGGCGATTTCCGGGGTTGCCAACATCTATTCTGAACGTCTTTCTGCGATGATCGCGACTGGCCGGGACGATACGGGCATCAACGCCTTGGTGGACACCATTTTGCGCTTTCCGGTGACCCCAGCGGTCAAGACATTGGTGGCCTGCCGTTCCGGTGAAGCCGAATGGAACAGGGCGCGTGCGCCTCTTGAAGCCACGCCTTCAGCAGCGGTTGCTGAACTTGAAAAAGCCATGCGGCAGTTGCCGATAGCACCCGGCTCGGTGTAGTTTCGGCGGCACTTTACGGCAGGAGATTTGAGTGGTCGCGGCGGTTGCAATTTCCAAGGGGCCTGAACCGGATGTCCTGAAACTCCGGGAGGTGGCCTATGAGAAGATCATCGGGCTGATGCTCGATGGGCGCCTGCGCCCCGGCCAGTTCCTGTCGCAGCGCCAACTGGTAGTGATGACCGAGCAGCCGCTTGGCGCGATCCGTGAAATCGTGTCGCGCCTTGAATCCGAGGGTCTGATCTCCACCGTGCCGCAGCGTGGCATTCAGGTTGCCCATGTGGATGTCAATCTGATCCGCGAAGCCTTTCAGTTTCGCCTGTTTCTTGAAAAGGAAGCTGTCGCCCTGTTCACCCAGACGGTGAGCGACGACACGCTGGCTGAAATTCGCCATGCCCATGACGACGTGCTGAACTGCGCATTGGCGCGTGCCCTGACACCGCAGGAGGAAGAGCGCGCCCAGGCCATTGACTGGCAATTACATGACAGTTTTATCGCAGCCCTCGGCAACGGCATCATCGCGCGGGCCTACCGCGTCAACGTGGTGCGCACCCGCCTCATCCAGCAGGAACGCTTTCGTATTTCCGGGCGCGTGGTTGCTGCAATGACCGAACACCTCAAGGTGCTCGACGCCATCGCGGCCCGTAATCCCGAGCGGGCGGTGGCGGCTATTGCCGAACACATCAATATGGCAAGGGCGCTGGCCCTTGGGTTGTTATGACGGAAAAGTCTGGTGATCGGGGGTCAGCCCCGGCATCGGGGGATATCGAAGCCACGGAAACCATCTTTTGCTGCTAACCCCGCAACGTCGTTGCTGGTTGAAAAAGGGGAAAGACATGTTGAGCGATAAATTTGCCCTATCCCGTCGTCGTTTTCTCGCCACATCGGCCATGGCCGGTGCGGCCGGTCTGGTCGGCTTCAGCCCGGCACAGGCGGCCGTCAACTGGAAGAAGTTTGCCGGCACCACCATTGGCGTCAATCTCATCAAGAGCCCGCGCGGTGAGACCATCGCCAAATATCATAAAGAGTTTGAAGAGCTCACCGGCATCAAGGTGCAGGCCGAGCTCACACCGGAGCAACAACAGCGCCAGAAGGCGGTGATTGAACTGTCCTCGGGCAAGCCGAGCTTCGACGTGATCCATACCAGCTTCCATGCCCAGAAGCGGCAATATGAGAAGGCCGGCTGGCTCGCCGACATCACCGATTTCATGAAGAACCCGGAACTCACCGACGCCTCATTGATGGAGAGCGATTTCGCGCCCGCAGGTGTCGCCTATGCCAAGGATGACAATGGCCGCTACCGGGCTCTGCCGTTCTCGGTGGATTACTGGATCATCTACTGGAACAAGGAGCTGTTCGCCCAGAAGGGTCTGTCGTTCCCGAAAACCTTTGATGAGATGCTGGCTGCCGCCCGCGCCATCAATGACCCGGCCAAGGGCATTTCCGGTTTCGTCGCGCGCGGCATGAAGAACGCCAATACACCGGTATGGACCTCGTTCATGCTGGGTTATGGACAGAACTCGCTCGACGCCAAGGGCGGCTTGCTCACCACCAGTGACAAGGCGGTGGCTGCGGCGAAATATTACCAGACCCTGATGACCGAGACCGCGCCGCGTGGCGTCACCGGCTTCAACTGGGCCGAGTGCCAATCCGCCTTCCTGCAGGGCAAGGTCGGCATGTGGTTTGATGGCATGGGCTTTGCGGCCCCGCTTGAGAACCCGCAATTGTCGCGTGTGGTGGGCAAGGTTGGTTATGGCTTGATGCCTGCCGGTCCTGCCGCCCAGGTCGCCGCCCCCACCGGCGATGGTATCGCCGTGACATCCTACTCCACCAAAAAGGAAGCGGCCTACCTTTACTGCCAGTGGGTCATCTCCAAGGAGATGGGCGCGCGCTTGTTCCAGGCCGGTGCGGGTGTTCCGTTCCGCACCTCGATCATTAACGATGAGAAGGTGCGCGCCGGTCTGTCGATGCCGCTGGCCTGGGCCGATGCGGTATCCCAATCGGCCAAGATTTCCGGCATCACTTTGCCGGTTATCATCCCGATCAACGAGTTCCGCGATATCTATGGCGTGGCGCTCACCAACATGATCGAGGGCAAGGATCCGGCGGCGGAACTTAAGCGGGCTACCGCTGAATTTGAGCCTATCCTCAAGCGGAGCGAGGCGCCCTGATATGGCGCGTCCGGAAATGCGTAACGACCCGGCGCTTGCTGCCGGGTCCGTCACGGGGGCGGAAATGGCATTGAACGAAACCCACGCGGCATCACGCCCGCGTGGTCTCAAGCCGACGTATTGGCCTTTCATTCTGCCAGCTTTGCTGGTGGTCGGCGCGGTGATCGTTTTTCCGTGGGTTTATACCCTATGGATGAGTGCCCATTCCTATCAGGCTGGGGGCTCGCAGAGCTTCGTCGGGTTGGCAAACTACATCCATCTCGCGCAGAGCCCGCGTTTCTGGGAATCGTTGTGGCACACGCTCACCTACACAATTCTGTCGGTGATCGCGCCGTTGTTTCTCGGTACCTTCGCGGCGGTTCTGTTCGACAGTAAAATGCCGTTGCGTGGTTTCCTGCGCGCCATTTTCGTCATGCCGATGATGGCGACCCCGGTGGCGATTGCGCTGGTGTGGACCATGATGTTCAACCCGCAATTGGGCATTCTCAACTACCTGCTGTCGCTGACCGGTCTGCCACCGCAATCGTGGATCTATTCTCAGGCCATGGTGATCCCCTCGCTTGTGCTGGTCGAGACATGGCAATGGACGCCGTTGATCATGCTGATCGTGCTCGGCGGGCTCGCTTCCCTTCCGCGGGAACCCTATGAGGGCGCGGAGATTGACGGGGCCAATGCCTGGCAGCAATTCCGTTATATTACGCTGCCGCTGATCATGCCGTTCATGATGGTGGCGGTGATTATCCGCTCAATTGATGCGCTGAAGAGCTTCGATATCATCTTCGCCATGACCCAGGGCGGGCCGGGCACGGCGTCGGAGACCATCAACATCTACCTTTATAACGTCGCCTTTTCCTACTACGATATCGGATTGGGCTCGGCGATTGCGGTGGTGTTTTTTACCGTCATCATCGCCCTGTCCTTGCTGCTGCTTTACCTGAGGCAGCGCACCATGTGGAACGCGTGAGGAGGCCCCGATGAAGTGCTCCATGTCCTCCCGCCGCCTGATGGACCGCGCCGGATTGTTTTTCATCGGCCTCGTGATGGTCTCGCCGGTGGTATTGTTCTTCCTGTGGATGCTGTCGCTGTCGCTCAAATACGAGATCGATAACGGCGCCTATCCGCCAATCTTTATTCCCGAGAACTTTGCCTGGTCGAATTACGCCAAGGTTTTCGCTGAAAATAACTTCCTGCTGTATTTCTGGAACTCGGTGATTGTCACCGGTCTGTCAACGCTGTTTGCCCTGATGGTCGGCGTTCCGGCGGGTTACGGCATTGCACGGTTGAACGCCCGCAAATCAGCTATGGTCATCATGATCGCCCGCATGACGCCGGGCTTGTCATATCTCATTCCGCTGTTCCTGCTGTTCCAGACCATCGGGCTGCTCGGCACTTTGTGGCCGCAGATCCTCATCCACCTTGTGGTGACAGTGCCCATCGTCATCTGGGTGATGATCGGCTATTTCGAAACCACGCCCATCGAGCTTGAAGAAGCGGCGCGCATTGATGGCGCGACGGGCTGGCAGGTGTTTTTCAAGGTTGCCTTGCCCATGGCGCGCCCCGGTATCGTGGTGTCGCTCATTCTGTCTGTGATCTTCTCGTGGAATAACTTCGTGTTCGGCATTGTGTTGGCCAACCGTGAAACGCGGACGCTGCCGGTCGCCGTCTACAACATGCTGTCATTCGAACAGGTCAGTTGGGGGCCGCTTGCGGCTGCCGCTCTGATCGTCACCTTTCCCGTGCTGGTGCTGACCCTTGTCGCCCAGCGCCAGATCGTCGCTGGCCTCACCGCCGGCGCAGTCAAGTAGGTTCCCATGGCTTCCGTTTCCATCCGTAATGCCGTTAAGCGCTTCGACCAAACCACCATTCTGCATGGGGTTTCGGTGGATATCGCCGATGGCGAATTCGTCGTGCTGGTCGGCCCGTCTGGTTGTGGCAAGTCCACCTTGCTGCGCATGATTGCCGGGCTTGAGGAAATCACCGCGGGCGAGATAGCCATCGATGGCCGTGTGATTAATGAGTTGCCGGCTAAAGAACGCGATATCGCCATGGTGTTTCAGAACTATGCGCTCTATCCGCATATGAATGTTGCCGAGAATATGGGCTTTGCGCTCAAGCTCAAGGGGCTGAAAACTCCGGAAATTGCCGAGCGGGTGCGCCCGGCGGCGGAAATACTCGGGCTTGATACCTTGCTCGACCGTTATCCGCGCCAGCTTTCGGGCGGGCAGCGCCAGCGTGTCGCCATGGGCCGGGCCATCGTGCGGGATCCCAAGGTGTTTCTGTTCGACGAGCCGCTCTCGAACCTCGACGCCAAACTGCGCGTCTCCATGCGGGCGGAAATCAAGAACCTGCATCGGCGGCTCGGCACCACCATCGTCTACGTTACCCATGACCAGATCGAAGCCATGACCATGGCCGACAAAATCGTGGTGATGCGCGATGGCCGCATTGAACAGGTTGGCAAGCCGCTCGATCTTTATGATGCGCCCGCCAATGTCTTTGTCGCCGGGTTCATTGGTTCCCCCGCCATGAATTTCTTAAAGGGTGGCGTCGAAAGCGGTGCGGGCTTTGCCTTGCCGGGCGGCATCAAGGTGGCGTTGCCACAGACGCAAACCTTGCCAAAGGGCGAAGCGGTTCTTGGCATTAGGCCTGAACACACGCGCATTGGCGAAGGCGGCTTGCCGCTGACCGTTGAGGTGATTGAGCCAACCGGCTCGGAAATGATGGTGGTCGGCAAAATCGGCGGACAGACCATGTCTTGCCTGTTCCGCGAGCGGTTGTCGTTGCAGATCGGTGAAATTATTCCGGTGCTGTTCGATACGCCCAAGGTGCATCTGTTCGACCACGACGGCGGACAACGTCTGTAAACATTTAGGAGAGGTCCATGGCCAAGGCTGCTTTTTTCATCGGTGTCGATGTGGGTTCGGCCAGCGTCCGGGCCGGAATTTACAAGGAAAATGGCGAGCGCGTTGGCTTTGCCACCCGCCCGATCACTCAGTTTCACCCGCGCGCCAATTTCGTTGAGCAATCGGCTGAGGAAATCTGGCGTCACGCCTGCGACTGCATTGTGGAAGCGCGCGCCAAGGCGGGAATTGCCGCCGAAGACGTGGTGTCCATCGGTTTTGACGCGACCTGTTCGCTAGTGGCGGTGGATGTGAGTGGCCGTGGTATCTCGGTGTCGGAAACCGGTGAGCCCGAGCGCGATATCATCATGTGGATGGACCACCGCGCCATGGTGGAAACCGCCGAGATCAACGCGACCGGTGATGAGGCTCTGGCCTATGTCGGCGGCGAGGTTTCGGTTGAAATGGAACTGCCGAAAATCCTCTGGCTCAAGCGCCATTTTCCCGACCGCTACGGCAAGGTATGGCGCTTCTTTGATCTCGCCGATTATCTGGTGTGGCGGGCGACAGGAGCGGATGTTGCAAGCGTTTGCACGCTGACCTGCAAATGGAACTACCTGGCGCACGAGAAGCGCTTCAGTACGCCGTTGCTTAAAGCGGTTGGTCTGGAAGACCTCCTCACCAAAGTGCCGCAAACGGTGCTGCAACTCGGTGAGAAGGCCGGAATGCTGGCAGCCAGCGCGGCAACCCAATGCGGATTAGCCGGCAATGTTTCTGTGGCGTCTGGCATCATTGATGCCCATGCGGGAGGTCTCGCGCTGGTGGGTGCTAAGGCTCAGGGTAGTCTGGCGCTGATTTCCGGCACCTCCAATTGCCATATGATTGTCAGCCGCAACAAGGTGATGGTGCCCGGTGTATGGGGGCCATACTGGGACGCGATGCTGCCCGGCTGGTGGCTTGGCGAAGGCGGGCAGAGCGCGGCGGGCGCGCTGGTGGACTGGACGTTGCGCCAACACGCCGCCTGGAAGGATGCGCAGGCCGAGGCCGAAAGTAGCGGCACGAGCCCCTATGCCATTATCAACGCCTGGGTTGCCGATCTTGAGCAGCGTGAACCGAACCCGACGCGTGCGTTGCATGTGCTTGGCGACCACCACGGCAACCGCTCCCCCCGCGCCAATCCGCTGGCGCGCGGTGCAGTTTCCGGCCTGACGTTGGAAGAAGGCCGCGACGGGCTGGCCCGGCTCTATATCGCCACATTGCAGGCGGTGGCCTATGGCACCCGCCATATCATCGACGTGATGCAGAAATCCGGCCATGACGTTTCGCGCCTGATGGTGTGTGGCGGTGCAACCAAGAACCCGTTGTTCTTGCGTGAATATGCCGATGCCACCGGCTGCGATCTCCACCTTGCCGCTGATGAAGATGTGGTGACGCTCGGTGCCGCAATACTCGGCGCGGTCGCTTGCGGCCATTTTGCCAGCCTGCCCGATGCCGCTGCGGCGATGGTGCGCATGGGCGGCAGTGTGAAAGCGGACCCGGCGCGCAAACCCTTCCACGACGCAAAATACCGCGTTTATCTCAAGATGTACGACGACCTTCAGGCCGCCGAGAAGCTCATGGCAACGGTCCGCTGAAAGCGCCCAAGCCTGAAACCGAAAGAGGATGCCATGCTGACGTTGAAACTCCCCGCCGCTCCTGCCACGCCGAAGCTTGATGCCCGCGATATCTATGTGGTTGCCAATGGCGACCTGCGCGAGGCCGCAAACACCACCTGCTGGCCAACCCAACTCAAGTTCGAAGGCAAGCTGCAAAAGGCACTGGAAAAGCAGGGCTATCGCATGAAGCGCGCCCACGCGGTGGATGAGAAACGCGGCCACGGCTTCATTTCCAGCCAACGCCAGGGCTCAGATGTTTTTGAGGCCATGGACCCCGACGCGCCGGTGATCGTGCTGCTGACCGTGTGGCAATATTCGCACCACATCGCCCCGTCGCTGGTCAAACATCGCGGCCCGGTTCTGCTGCTGGCGAATTTCGAGGGCACCTGGCCGGGTCTCGTCGGAATGCTCGGCATGGCGGGCAGTTTGACCAGCCTGGGCCGCGGCTATTCGCGCCTGTGGTCGGAAAGTTTTGACGACGAATTTTTCCATCGTGGCCTCACCGCATGGTTGCGTGATGGCGTGGTTTCCCACCGCACCGATTACCTCCATGAGGTTGCCCCGACCCATCCGGTGCTGGCCACTCCCGCAGGCCAGATCGGTCGGCAGGTCGGTGAATACATGCTGCGCCACAAGGATATCGTTGGCCTGTTCGATATCTTCTGCATGGGCATGATGAATGCTACCTTCCCGCAGCAGGCGATGGTCAATGTGGGCATTCCCATGGAAGGCCTGTCGCAATCGGCGCTGATGGTCGAGATGGCCAAGGTGCCGCTGGAACTGCGTGAGAAATGCCTGAAGTGGTATGAAGATCGCGGCATGAAATTCATGTTCGGCAAAGATGGCGCCAAGGAACTGGTGCGCGAACAGGTGCTCGAACAATGCGCGATGATGATAGCCATGGCCCGTTTCGTGAAGCGGTTCGGACTTTCCGGCATCGGCGTGCAGTACCAGCAGGGCCTCAAAGACAGTTGCGCCGCCTCAGACTTTGCCGAGGGCGCTATCGGTAACAGTGAGCGCTTCCCCATTCCCGACGAGAACGGCGAGATCATCTGGGAAGGCCGTGCCATTCCTTGTGTCAACGAAGTCGATATGGGCAGCGCCATTCCGCAACTGATGATGGCACGGCTGATGGCATCGCTCGGCAAACCCAACGAGACCACACTGCACGACGTGCGTTGGGGCTCCGAGTATAACGGCACCTTCTACTGGGATTTCGAGATTTCCGGCGCGGTGCCCTTTGCCCATCTCAAGGGCGGCATCAAAGGTGCCACCGGCTTCCGCCAGACCCCGATGTTCTTCCCCTATGGCGGCGCAACAATTGCGGGCCAAGGCAAGGCCGGGCGCTTCCTGTGGGCGCGCGCCCATTATGAAGGCATCGGCGTCGTCATGCACATTGGCACCGGTACAGCGGTGGAACTGCCAGACGCGGAGTTTGAGCGCCGCCGCAAGGCAACGAATTACGAATGGCCGCTGCTGAATGCCGTGCTTGATGGCGTGGGGCGTGATGACCTGATGGCCGGGCATCAGAGCAACCACCTCAGCATCGTTTATGTGGACGAGAAGGATTTGGGAGACGTATTCCGGGCGTTCGTGGCGCAGGCGTTGACGCAGGGGATCAGCGTGAAGGTGGCAGGAGACGCGCGGGGGTGGTTAGGGTGAAAGGACTTCACAATGAATGCTACACCATCATGCCAATGCCTGATTGATCAGAAATTGCTAGATGGCAGGGTTGCCAAATATTGCGGCACGCTTTGTTTTCCCAGCAGCGGCGCCTTACCTGATGATGTCGCATGTAACTGAACAGGAACTGCCGGCAGAGTTTTGTAACTTACCGACAGGAAAAATTGGATTTTCCCGAAAGCGCAATGTGGATTTATTCCGCTTCGCTATAGTCATCGAATGAGAAGGCATGTTCACTGTCGTAGCGCGCGCCCGTAATGCGACGGACCTCAACTGAGTTTTCTATGATACGAATTGCTGCGTTTCTGGGATATGGGGGATTCTGAGGCAAAGCGTCAGAAAAAACAGGAAATAATTCACTAGGTGCCGACTTATCCGATGTATGTCTGTTCTCTTTTTGTGAGCGCGTCACATGTGCTGCATCTCCCAGCAAGACGATGTTTCTCCCTCCAGGGAATTGCGCAGATTCGAAGATGATGGCCTCGATGTGAATAGGTTTCCCATTTTTCTTACATTGATGGTGGTGTAGGAAATATTCGGCCACAGCCTGTGTTGGAATATAGTCAAGATGCTCATCATTCCGCAAAATTGGTTTTGCTATCTCATGGCAAAAATGCTGCATAAAGCTCCACTGTTCTGTGCGGGACATATAGTGTTTTGAGAATATGTTGAGGGGCCTTATCGGTGCCGAAAAACCGGTTGTATCAAGGGCATGGATTGGACGAGTTAGCTGAAATTGCGCTCCTACCACAGTGCAGCCCACACCGGGTCTTAGTTCAGCTATGCACGTCGGTAGGTCGAATGCCGCATAGAAGCATCCAATTCCTGCGGAGTTCATGCGCCCAGCGCGTCTATAGCGCTCGGGTGGAGGTCCGAGTTGGGTTTCAGGAGCATTAAGGATCTCTTGGCGTTTATCGTCGCTTTCCGCTATGCGCGCTCTGAAAAAAGTAGCCTCCAAACTGCCAGGTTTGATCTCATATACCACGGAGCGCCTCTGATGGTCGCGTTGGAGTTGGACTCCATTGAAAATTTCAGTAAGTAGCAGTCTTGCGTCATTGTTAAAAAATCTCTGACTATAAGTGATGCTTTTGCAGAAATTTGTCCAAAGAGTACTGTGCCGTGAGTAAGTGTTTTCATATTCCTCATAATTCTGATCATCACCGTAAAATGCCTCTTCACCATCCTGTGGCCAGTAATTTTCGTCTTGTATGAGTTGATCGGCAAGGGCTTTGGCGATATCATAGTCATTAGCCGAGGTTATGTCTTCGACTAGGCAGTCGAGAGTCTCGCCGTGTTGCTCACCATCAAAAGAATCGTAATTTCCTTGTGCATATTGGTTGCGGAATGCGGCATCAACGATTTTGGCAACCGCGCTGATGGGAACTCCCTTGTATTTATCGTGAAAACTACATTTTTCATTTGGAGCGCTCCGACGAATTTCTACGATCCGTTTCTTAAGACCCTCATCGTTGAAGCAGTAGGGGCAGACGTTCATCATAAATCTTCTCCAGTCGGTCATAATTCGCAGCGGGATGTTGTGAATTCAGGTGCCAGCTTAGGGGATTAATTGCAGTCCGCATGCCACCCTTCTTTTGCAGGTTCGCCGTGTCAGCAAAGGCATTACGCGGGTCATCATTGCGATTGCTATTCCGATGAGACTGCGCGCTCTATCTGAACCCCGCAACAATCGTCTCAATCGGCAGAAACAACGTGCGGCTGTCTTGAGGGTATTCGATGAATTCGCCGCAGGCCTGATAGAAGCGCTTGGCGGCGTCATCCTTGGCATGCACCAGAACCGCGCCGATGCCGATGCTTTGAAAGGCGATGCCGACGCGGCGCAGGGCGTCTGACAGAAGGTCAGAACTCATTCTTTTTCAGGCGTAGCCACCAGTCGGGAAACCCTTTCCCCGACGTAACTCCATGTGCCGTTTCCCCCCATCAATTACAAACCGAAGGGCATTGCGCGCCCGTACCGCCGGGGCCGTTGTAGCAGGGGCCGCCGGGGCCTTTGAAACAAGGGCCTCCCGGGCTTTCGCTGGCGGCGCCGCCTGGGCCGCGGTAGGCTGGGCCGCCTGGGCCATCATAACGGGGGCCTGCCGGGCTATTATTTTGGGGCCCGCCGGGGCCGGAATAACATGGGCCACCGGGGCCATCATAGGCGGGGCCACCGGGGCCGCGATAGGCGGGGCCGCCGGGCCCGGCATAACAGACGCCGCCGGGGTTGGTGTCGCCGTGGCAATTGCATGCATCGGCAAGGGCAGGCACCGCGGCCACAGAGAAAACCAGTGCGAAGAATGCGCGACGGATCATGATCTTTCACCTCTCGACGGCAATATTTTCCAAGATATCCGGTGAATGGGCTCTGAACAAGTGGCCCCCTCAGGGCACTATCTTCTCAGGCATTCTGCCGCTTCGCCTTGCGCACCACATTCGATTGGTCGATGCCAAGCGCCTGCGCCGCCTTGCGGGTGGTGCCGTGGCGGGCGAGCGCTTCGCTGATGAGGCGCGTTTCCACTTCCTCGACGATGCTTTTGAGGCTGCGCCCTTCGGTGGCGATGGACAACATGGCGGGCGCGGCGAGGTTGATCATGGATTGGGGAATATCGCTCAAGGTGATGGTGTGGTCCGGGGCCATCACCACCAGACGTTCCATGACGTTTTCCAGCTCCCGCACATTGCCCGGCCACGGGTAATCAAGGAAAAGCGGAATGACGGAGGGGTGCAGTTTGAGATCGCGCTGGTGGCGCTTGCAGAACTTTTTCAAAAAGCTATGGGTCAGCAGCGTGATATCTTCCTGCCGTTCCCGTAACGGCGGCACCAGAAGCGGGACGACGTTGATGCGGTAGAACAAGTCTCTGCGAAAGGTGTTTTCTTCCACCATCTCAGCAAGGTTGCGGTTGGTGGCCACCAGAATGCGCACGTCGGTTTCGCGCTCGACGGTGTCGCCGATGCGGCGGGTTTTGCGGTCTTGCAGAACGCGCAGGAGCTTGGCCTGCAAACTCAGCGCCATGTCGCCAATTTCATCGAGCAGCAGCGTGCCGCCATTGGCGGTTTCAAACAAGCCAACCTTGCCTTGCGCGCTGGCCCCGGTGAACGCGCCTTTGACGTAGCCGAACAATTCCGATTCCAGCAGTTGCTCGGGAATGGCGGTGCAGTTGATTTTGACAAAGGGCTTGTTGCGGCGGTTTGAATTGCTGTGAATGGCCTCGGCGATGATCTCCTTGCCGACGCCGGATTCACCCTGGATCAGCACCGTGGTGTCCACCATCCCGAGCCGCAGGCACAGGTCGAAGATCGCCCGCATGGAGGCGCTTTGCACCACGATGGAACCGAAACCAGCGGCGTTCTTGCGCAGATTGGTGATTTCTTCTTCATATTGGCTTTTGAGGGTGGTTAAGGCGGAAAGCTCGTCCCGGATGCGGTTGAGGTCGGTCAGGTCGCGCACCGTGGTGACGATCCGCATCAAGCGGCCCTCCGCATCGCGCAATGGGTTGCCGCTGACAAGCACGGTGGCGCCGCTGCGGATTTTCTGAATCAGGGTGACAGGTTCGCCGGATTCGATGACGTGCAGCGTGGTGGATTGGTCGAACACCTTGCGGTCCACCAGCTCCTTCATGGATTTGCCGATCAGCTCCTCACGCGCCAGCCCGGTGATGCGGCAATAGTTGTTGTTGACGCGCAAAACCACGCCCTCGCCATCGGTGACGAAAATGCCATCGCTGATTGCCTCAATAACCCCGCCGAGTTCGCTGACCAGCATCGACACCGATGCCAAATCCCGCGACACCGTATCAAGCTCTGAAATGTCGTGCAGGCTGGCCAGTGCGCCGACGCTTTTGCCTTCGATGATCAGCGGGGAGCGGTTGACCAGAAAAGTGCGGCCATTGAGCGCCAGTTTGCTCCAGCGCTGCTTTTTGCCGGTGCGGGCCACATTGAGAAGCTGGCTGCTGGTGATGACTTCGCCGATGGGCCTGCCGATGAAGGCGTCGCGCGCAAAGGGCACGCATTGCAGCATGGCGTCATTACACAGGCGCACGATGCCCTGCTGATCGATGCCGACCACCGGGTCGGGAAGGGCCGACAACAGATGGGTGATGAGGGGGGAAATCTCGGGAAAGGAAGTTTTTGGGTTCAACACTGGGACCCTCATCCGGCAAATTCTACTGTCATCACGTATCAGGATATCGTTATGCGCGATACTGCATCATCGCATTCAGAAAAGGAAAGAGAGCCACAACCGTAATTTTCGGTCATGGCTCTCCGTTTTTGAGACGGTTATGACGTTCAGGAGGCGGGTTGATCCTTACCGGCTTCCATCAATTCACGAACCGAAGGCGGCACGCAGCAGGCTGCGGTTTGCACCGTTGCATCCATGGCACGGGCGTCCTCGGCTTCTTCTTTGTCCTGATCTGCCCAGATTGGCGGCTCTTCCGGATGGCGCTGCTTGAACATCTGCGTTCCGTAGACGATGAAGCAGGCGATCAACCCGGCAGCGAAGGCCCAGGCGGCACCCCGTGTGGCCAGAACACCGGCGACGATACCGGCGATGCCGAGATCTTTCAGGCACTTGGCTTCACGGATGCCCACATACACCGCCACGAAGCCTTGAATGATCATGGTCAGCGAAAGGGCCGCCGGCAAAATCGGCTTGGTGATGGTCACAACTGGCAGCAGCCAATAGCCGGTGAATGTGCCCCAGCGGAACGAGGCCGTGCCGCCGATCAGGCTGTCCATGGCCTTGCGGCCTTTCTTCCAGCGTTCGGTTGTCACGACCGTCATGGCCGCCCACATCGGGCCGCACATGGACATGTCCGGCGCAATGACGCCCATCGCCGAGTTTCTGATGCCGGTGATGAGATGGGTGCGGTTTTCATCATAATCAGCCGGGTCATCGGGACGCACGGGCTGACCGTCCTTGATGATGGAGCGGGCCTGCAACACTTCGCCGAACACCACGATATAGGTGGAGATCACCAGCGGGATCGACTTGAGATACAGGTCAAAGCTCGGCCAGCCGATGGTGCCCCACGGAACCCATTCACGCCACAACACGCCGAATGCCGGGCTCGAGAAGCCCCATTGAATGTCAATCTTCGCTTCACCGACCAGCGGTGAAATGATGATGGCGATGATGATGGCCGGAAGAATGCCGAAATTGGCGATGAATTTGACGATTGCGTTCTGGTTGGCAAGTTTACGGAAGAACATGTTGTAGAGCATGAACAGCGCCACCAGAGCGCAGACCGAGATGGTGATCGGCATCATCTGCAAGCGCCCGCCGACCTTGAAAACCAGCTCAATGGCGGCAACGCCCGCGCCCAAGATAACCCCGGCCTTGATGCCCGAGGGAATGATGCGGATGACCTTGCTGCCGAGCCCGGTGATGCCGAGTATCAGGCACCAGATGCCGAACAAAATCTGGAAGGCGATGAGCGCGTGCATGCGCTCTGGCCCCATGGGGAACATGGTCACATACGTGATGATCAGCGGAATGGCGGGCGTGATCCAGCCCGGCACCACCGGATCACCAAGGTGCGAATGGAACAGGTAGAGAAAGCCGTTCAGACAAACAATGGCGAGCGCCACTTCAAACGGCATGCCGAGATATTCCTGAAGCACAGGAATGATCGACAGGCATACGGCACACATGAGAATGCCCTGACAATAGTCCGGGAACTCAAAACGATAATGGATGCCGGGCAACCGCAGCTTGAACGGACCCAGCGGAATATATGGCGGCTCTTGTCCTTCCAGACGACGTTGGTTCCAGTCTCTCATGGGGTTTCTCTCCTGGTTAGAACGTGAGGGCCTTTGCAGCGCTGCGTTTTTGGCTTGAGGAAAGCGCGAAACTGCAAATGCTCCGGCGGTTGAGGTGGGAGAAGGCGCGCAGGTGGCGTCTATTGCCGCTCCGCGCGCGTTGGAAATCGGAATGCCGGGCTCAGCCGATGCGCCATCCGTAAATGTCGCGCGCCTGCTTCAGCAGGTTGTCGCGGAACTCGGGAGCCGCGATGGCAATCAATGCTTGAGCCCGCTCGGCGCAGGTTTTTCCGCGCAATGCCGCCACGCCGTACTCGGTGACGACGTGATCAATGTCATTGCGCGAGGTGGTGACGGCCTGCCCCGGCGAAAAGACATCGCAGATGCGGGAAATGCTGCCTTTGGCAGCCGTCGCGGGCAGGGCGATGATTGAGCGCCCGCCTTTGGAAAACCGCGCACCGCGCACGAAATCGACTTGCCCGCCAACGCCGGAATATTGCTGCGGCCCGATGGCGTCCGCTGCCGCCTGCCCGAGTAGATCAATGCTCAACGCCGAGTTGATCGACACCAGATTGTCGTTCTGGCCGATGACGCGCGGATCATTGACATAATCGACCGGGTAGCCCTCGATATCCGGGTTGCCGTCCAGCCACTTGTAGAATTTTTCAGTTCCCATCGCGAAGGTGATGATGATTTTGCCGCGATGGAGCGTTTTCCGTGCGCCGTTCACAACGCCTTGTTCCACGAGTTGCATGACGCCATCGGAAATCATTTCCGAGTGGATGCCGATATCCTTTTTGCCGCCAAGCACACTGAGCACCGCATCGGGAATGGCGCCGATGCCCAGTTGCAGGCAGTCGCCATCTTGAATCAAAGCGGAGATATTGGCCCCGATGGCTTTTTCAATGGGGCCAATCGCCGGGGGGGCAAGCTGGAGCAGGGGCTCGCGGGACATGACAAAGCGGCCTATTTCCCGCACATCAAGCAAGGCGCCGCCGATGCGGGGCATGTTCGGGTTGATGACGGCAATTGTGGTTTTCGCCCGGAGCGCTGCTTCGAGCGTGTAATCCACCGCAACGCCGAGGCTGACGCGCCCTTCCGCATCGGGTGGCGAGACGGTAAGCATGGCGACATCCACCGGCATGGCGCCGTTGCGGAACAGTTCCGGGATCTGACTGAAAAAAACCGGCGTGTAATCGGCACGCCCTTCCTTTACCGCCTGACGTGTGCCGCCCGACATGTAGAGGCCGTTGAAGTGGAAGCTGTCACCATGTTCCGGCTTGCAATAGGCGCAGTCGTTGAGGGCAACCATGTGGACGATTTCAACACGGCGGAGGTTGCCACTGCGTGCGACCAGGGCCTCAATGAGACATTCCGGCGAACCGGCGGCATGACCGAAGACAACTCTATCTCCCGACTTGACGCTTTGAACGGCCTCAGCAGCAGAGCATGTGTTGCGTGTGACGTATTCTCTCCAGGTCATGACAGCTACCCCGCTGAAATATGAGTTCAATATGTTTGTTGTTGTCGTGCATGGGTTTCACGCACCCGGAACGGCAATTGGTTTTCACGAGTGCAGGCCACGCATCACCGGGCGTAGTCGAAAAAGCCCTTTGCGGTTTTGCGTCCAAGCTGGCCGCCACGGACCATTTTGCGCAGCAGCGGATGGGGACGGTATTTGCTGTCTCCCGTCTCGGCTTGCAGCACTTCCATGATCGCCAGGCACACATCGAGGCCGATGAGATCTCCAAGCGCCAGCGGGCCGATGGGGTGAACTGCGCCGAGCTTCATCGCCAGATCGATATGCTCGGCGCTGGCATTGCCCTCGGCATAGATGCCGACGGCTTCGTTGATCATGGGGATCAGAATGCGGTTGACCACAAAGCCGGGCGAATCCTGTACCTCGACGGGCACCTTGCCGATGGCTTCGGCAATGGCGACAATGCGCTCTACCATCGCGCGCGGCGTATGCAGCCCGGCGATGACCTCAACGAGCTTCAGCGTTTCGGCAGGATTGAAGAAATGCATTCCGATGACGGGACGCCCGATACGCGCCCCAAGTTCCGTCACCGACAATGATGAGGTGTTGGTGGCGAGGATCGTTTCTTCAGGGCAGAGTTCGGCAAGGCGTTTAAAAATATCGCCTTTGAGGGTCATATCCTCCACCGCCGCCTCCACAATGAGATCGCATGAAGCGAGGCTCGCGAATGTGCCCGCTACGATACGCGCCAAAGTTGCGTCGGCTTCCGCCTGTGGGAGAGCGCCCTTACTGACCGCCTTGGCAAGCTTACCGCCAATGCGCTCAAGGGCGCGCGCCACAAACGCGTCCTGAATGTCATTGAGGATGACGTGATATCCGGTGTGGGACGCGAAGGCTTGTGCGATGCCCGCACCCATGGTTCCCGAACCGATGATGCCAACTTTCATGATATACCTTGCTCCCTGGCAGAACGTGGCGCGGACGCGCTTTGGTTGTCGGTGCTATTTATTTGCCGGCAAATGGTTCGGGTTTGCGCTTTTCGATAAATGCGTTCATGGCCATGCGCTGGTCGCTCGTGGTGAAACAATGGCCAAAAGATTCCCGCTCAAGGCGGCGGGCTTGCAGCAAGGTGAGACCGATGGCGTCCTTGAACACCTTCTTGGCTTCCCGCACCGCCACCGGGGCATTTGCCGCGATTTTCTCCGCCATGGCCATGGCACCTGTCATCAGCTCTGGCAGCGGGAGGACAGCATTGACGAGGCCCAAGGCCCGCGCATCTTCGGCATTGATATTGGTGGCCGTGAAGGCTATTTCCCGCGCCTTGCCCATCCCGACGATCCGCGCCAATCTTTGCAAGCCGCCATAACCGGGGATGATGCCGAGTTTGGTTTCGGGCAGGCCGAATACTGCATTTGCGGACGCCAGCCGGATATCGCAAGACAACGCCAGTTCGCAGCCGCCTCCAAGGGCGAAGCCATTGACCGCCGCAATGACCGGGCAGGGGAAGTCTTCGACCTGCTCCATCATGGCGTTGCCGTGATCGCTGAAAATGGCCGCTTCCGATGGCGACAGCGGCAGCATTTCACGGATATCGGCCCCGGCGACAAAAGCCTTTTCTCCGGCACCGGTTATGATCAGGCAGCGCAGGTCCATGCGAGCGAGTTGATTAAGCCGCTCGGTCACCTCGGTCACCACCGTGCTGTTGAGGGCGTTGAGGGCTTCGGGCCGGTTGATGGTCAGGATGCCGATATGGCCGGTTTGTTCAAACAGGGTCGTTGTCATGGGATCTCCCGAAAAAGAGCGCCGCAAGGGTTGAAGCTTGCGGCGCGGAGAGAAATGTCAGTCGATGCGGGCGATCTTTTTAGCCAGTTTCTTCTTGCTCTCCAGATCACTCTGACGGCTGATCATGATGCGTTGCGCCTGGGGCGAACCTGCGCCATGCATCGATTCCGTGCGATAGCCGACTGCCGCCGTGCCCAATGTGATGTTCTCGATGAGACGCATGACCTTGAGCCGGTCCTCGGTCGAAGTCGCGACCACGCCCTTGAGGTATTTCTCGATATAGGGGCCGAGTTTCGGGTGCTTGAGGTCTTTTTCCGACGGGGCCGTAACCATCAAGCCCCCGGCGATGTCCTCAGCCAGTCGGGCGATCTCGTAGGGGAAGCGGGTGACGTTCTGTTTGCAGACATTGGCCAGAAGCATATCGACCATGTAAGCGCCCGATTCCGTCTTCTTGCCCTCGCATGAGCAGGCGATGCCTGAGGAGTAGAGCGTCTCGTTGAGATGGGTCATCTCAATGATCTTGTCCTTGACGTGGCTTGCCTTGGCCGCGCCGTTATAATCGGCCGCAAGGGCTGCAGCCCCGATCAACACGTCACCGACACCGACCTTGCAGCCGCCGTAGCTCTGGCGGTGATAGCTGGCAAAACGCTCGACCAGCATCCCGGCGAAATCGGTTTCTCCATCCATGAAGATGCGCTCGTTGGGCACGAAGACATTTTCGAAAATCACCAGGGCTTCCACTCCGCCATAGGTGCAATTGCCCACATCAAGCGGAGAGTCTTCCAGCTTGCGGGTGTCGCACGACTGGCGACCGATAATCATGAAAATGCCGTCGGTATCGACGGGGACGGCGAAAGAGACAGCGTAGTCCTTATCTTCGGGGCGCATGGCGATGGTGGGCATCACCAGCACTTCATGGCTGTTGCATATGCCGGTCTGGTGGGCTTTTGCGCCACAGACGACAATGCCATCCTTGCGGCGCTCGACGACATGCAGGTAGAGATCGGGGTCGCTCTGCTGGCTCGGCCCGAGGCCACGATCACCTTTCGGATCGGTCATGGCACCATCGACCACGAGATCTTCCTCCTGCACCCGTTTCAGGAAGGAGGTGAAGCGCTGATGGTAGGGGGTGCCGTATTTCTTGTCGGTTTCGAAGGTGGTGGAATACACCGCGTTGAACGCATCCATGCCGACACAACGCTGGAAGCACGAGGCTGTTTTCTGGCCGAGTAGACGCTGCATCTTGACCTTGTTCAGCAGATCTTCAGGGCTCTGGTGAATGTGGCAGAAGCGATTGATTTTCTTGCCGGTGAGATGGGAAGTGGCAGTCATCAGCGCCGCGTGCTCCGGCGCTTCGGCCATCTCGTAGGTCGCTTTGACCGAGTTCAGCGAAGGCCGCAGAACGGGATTATCAACCGAGTTCTCAATTTGCTCACCAAACATGTAAATCCGCATTTTCATTTTGCGGATGCTCTCCAGATACTCAGATCCCGTTTTCATGACACAAATCCTCAGTGGGGACGGATATGGTTCCCCACAGCAATAAGCGTGCCAAGTTTGTGGAATTGTTGTTTGGCCCCATTTCAGCAGGGCTTAACGGCCTTATCTCGAAGGGGAGCGCGTGCGCTAGTCATCTTTGATGTGAAAACGCATCAAAGATGGGGCGGACTTAGCGCGCTTTGTCGTTGGCGAGAGCGGCGCGATGGGCTTGGCCGGCTATTTTAGAAATGATTCAAACTGGGATTTTTATGAAAAGAGAGGCGCAAAATAGTGCGATGTGAAAACGCATCAATCTTCGCAGTGCGGCGAAGATTGCGACAGCTTTTCAGGTGTCGATGGCAATGCATGCGTCATTAACAGCGCCATGAAAAGCCGGTGCCACGTATATTTTGCCAGCCTTTCATACCGTTCAATGGTCAATACGATGTGGTTTCACGCTTTCACTTTATTTTCAGCGATTGAAGCCGGTATTCTGGAGGAGGCACTTCCCATGAACGATGCAAAAACGCATCGAAATATGCTTATCCCTGCCTCCTGCCCATCTCGCCTTTTGCCGCCGCCCGCCTCACCGCGTCGCGCCAAAATATTTGGCGTAGAGGTTATCCAGCAGGCCGCTCTCGTGTAGTTCGAGCAGTTGCACGCTCAACGGCGCGGTGAGTTTGCTGCCGGGGGGCAGGGCGAAGCCATATTTTTCGGGTTTGATGATGCCGCCGACAACGGTAAGCGGTAGTTCCGGGTGGAGGGTGTCATAATATTCGAGCACCGGGGCGTCGTCGATGATGGCGTCAATCCGCTCGTCAAGCAATGCCTCTGTCGCCTCTGTGGTGTTGCGGAAGCGGCGGATATCCAGTGCAAGGAGTTGGGCATGGGTTTCAGCCACGCTGCCGCTCTGCACGCCGACGATCTTTTTGGCGAGGTCGGTGCGGTTGTTTATGGAATGGGTCATGGATGTCCCCACCATCGTGCTGGTGATGGACGAGGTGATGTAGGCGACGAAGGCGATGCCGCACAAAATCCACAGCGCCGAAAAAATGCGCCCGAACGCGCCGAACAGCAGCTTGTGGGTTGTTTTGCCCGTGGATGTCGCCGAAATCACGTGAAAGAAGCTCTCCGCCAAGCCACGCTTCCACGTGCGAGGGAAAAACGCGTCGAAACGCCGGTCTACAAGCGTCAGGATAAACGTGGCGACGAGTAGCAGACCGGCCAGCCACATATAGGTTTGCAAATAACCGTTTTCCGCCAGCTTTGCGAAAATATTGGCGCTGCGATTTTCCTTGATCATGATGCGCAGGCCGGAATCGTACCATGGCTGGGTAAAGTCGAGATGCTTGAGGCGGGCGGATGAAATGGTGACGTTGCTGACCACCACGTCTATTTCGCCATTGGTTGCGGCTTGCAGCACATCGGAGATGTTGTCGAACAGTTTGTAGGAGTATTTGAGCCCAAGCCGCGCCGCCGCCGCTTCCCACAGTTCGACAGCCATGCCGCTGTAACGTTCTTCGTTTTTAACGGAAAAAGGCGGTCGCACATACAAGCCAACCGTAAGGGGTGGCGGGGTGGTGCTGACGCGGTCGACCGCTGTGGGCAAGGGGCTTTGCGCGTGTGCCGGATGGGTGCGTGTTACGCCCAAAAGACAAACCATCATCACCATGACGGTGCTGAAGAAGCGGATGATCCGCATGGTGCCTTGGGCGTTTATCATGCGCCCATTATTGATGCGGCTCGCGCCTTGTCAATCTTTGCAATGGTTCGCCGTGAACTGTGCCGTGGGTAGTCGGGGCTCAGGTACGGTCCATGCGGGGTCTGGATTAAGAATTATTTTGAGGACCTGTCGGCGGCTTATGGGGTAATATATCCGTTCCTATACCTTTGGAAGAGGGCGTTGACGTGCGAGAGCGTTGGTTTTTGTCTCGCACCAGGCCTTCTCCGCTGTTCCGGCAGCCGCAGGTGACTGTGGGGCCACACAAGAAAGCGCCGAGATGAAAATTACCGATATTGTGGTCATTCCCGCGAACTCGTTTCTCTATGTCAAAGTCGTTACCGATGAAGGTATTTACGGTATCGGCGAGGCGGGTGCCTGGGGCTTTCTTCCGGCGGCGGCTGAGGCGATCGAGTCTTTCAAGACCTATCTCATCGGTCAGGACCCGTTGGAGATCGAGCACCATTGGCAATACATGTATCGCTCCTACCATTTCCGCGGTGCTGCGGTCATGGCGGGCATCAGTGCCATTGATATTGCCCTGTGGGATATTGCCGGAAAACATTACGGCGTGCCGTCCTATAAGCTCGGCGGCGGCCAGTGCCGCAACAAGATACGCACCTATTATCACGTCTCCGGCTCCACCACCGATGAGTTGATTGAACAATGCGTGCGGGCGAAGGAGCTTGGCTACACCGCCGTTGGTCACCTCTCGCCGTTTCTTGACGAGCCGCGCAAGACGCCGTGGTTTGAAAGCTATGCCAATATGATCAATCGCGCGGTTGATCGGGTGCGCCTGATCCGCGAAGCGGTCGGCGACGATGTTGATCTTTGCCTTGAACTGCACCGGCGCATGAAGCCTGCCGAAGCGATTGCTTTCGGGCACAAGGTGGAAAAATACACGCCGTTTTTCCTGGAAGACCCGATTATTCCGGACAATTTCGATTCGATGGCGCTGGTCGCCAACCGCATCAATGTTCCCATCGCCACCGGAGAGCGCATCCACACCATCCAGGAATACGAGATGCTGTTTTCCCGCAATGCGCTGGCCTATGCCCGCACCAGCGTGTGCCTATGCGGCGGCATCACCGGCGCGCGCAAAATCGCGGCGATTGCCGAAGCGCATGGGGGACTCATTGTGCCCCATAACCCGCTGAGCCCGGTATCGACGGCGGCCTGTATGCAGGTAGCTGCCATGGTGGAGAATTTCGCCATTCAGGAAATGCCCGATCATGACGGCGTTGCTGCGTCCGAGCGCTTCACCTCAGCCGACGCCATCGGCAAAACCTCCTTCACGCAGGCCGATATGGTGACATGGGTGCCTCAGGTCGAAAATGGCTTCGCGCTTCTGTCGGAAGCGCCCGGCATCGGCATTGATCTCGTGGATGATGTGGCGACCAAATTCCCCTTTAAGCGCCGCGCCATTTTCACGCGTCTGCATGTGGACGGCTCCATCGTCGATCAATAATGAGAAGCGGCCCCCGTCAGGCGGCGTGCGCTGCCGGATGGGGGGTGATGCATTGCTTTAAAATTATTAGATGGAAATTCTCGGCGAATTTGCACCGGGGGTTCCGGTGGCACTGGGATCTTGCGCCAGTCATCCGTTCATTACGATGAACCCCGGTGCTTTTGCCGATAAAGCAATTCTATTGCGCGCCCAGACGGCGTTCCCGGGCAATATATCCTGAAACATCCGGTCGTCCCGGCTACAGTGGAACCCCCGAGCTGATATGCATTTCGGCTCGGGGTTGAGCTTGGACAACTTCGTGATGCCACCGGCCTGGATGAGGGATAATTTTTTGGTAGTCATTGCCGCGTGTTTTTGGTAAATGCGAGAGCTACAATAACACCAATTTCTGAAGCAATAACGCGAGCGGTCGTGAAGTTTGAAATAATGGCTCGGGGCCTTATGTAGCATAAAGCTATCGCCGACGTTTCACATGGTACGCTTCGCGTGGTGTTTTTCCTTGTTTGTTTGTGTTGATTAATAAATGAAAAATGTGGTTGGCTATGCATATGAATGAATTCGCACACGCTGTCGCTCTCTCGATGCACCGCAGCACTGAGGCGGGCGAATCTGTCTCTGTTGCGTCAGGTTTGGCGTGCGCAGCGAAATCTTCGAAGAAGGCTAGAGGCGCGCTACTATCCGGCACAATGCTGTTGTCCGGCGGGTTAGTTCTGCTCTCCAGCGCGCTGATGTCGGGGTCGGCATTCGCGCGCTGTGTCAACACCACGACCGGCGTTGAGATCATAGGAAACACGGGCCAGCCGACGACGGGCCAGAGCGTGGTCTGTGATACCACTGCGCCCAATCCGACAACGAATGGCGTTGTGGTTGCCGCTGGCAATACCGGTGTCACCATCACGGTGAATTCCGGCGCGAGTTTAACCACCAGCAGCGGCTCTGGCGCCATTTATGTGGGCCAGGCTATCACCGGCATGGATACCACCGCCAATCTCATCAATAATGGGACGATTGAGGCAAGCGTGGGGGCAGGGGTGAACTTCGCCCGGTCAACGTTTGGCGGGACGATCACCAATAATGGGATCATCCGCTCGACCGCCAGTGCCGGACTTTCGTCGTCGTCGAACGATATCATCAATGGAGTCAACGGCCAGATCATAGGGGTGAACGGCATTAGTGCGTCATCGGGCACAATCACCAATTATGGGCTGATCCAGGGAACCTCAAACCGGGCGATCACTGCTCCGATTGCCGGGGCAACTTCCAGCAATGTCATCATCAATTATGGCATCATCCAGGGCGTTGCGAATGGCGGGAGTGTGGTGCGGCTGAATGACGGCGACGACGTCTTCATCTCCGCAGGCGAATCCCAGGTGATTGGCGGCGCGGTCGATGGGACGGGTGGGAGCGATACATTCAAATTCCAGCGCACATCGGCAACGACAATTACCCATGGCATTACCACCTTCGATATCTTGCGTCAGCAGGGGGCGGATGTTCTGCTTGATACGGATGTCGCGCTTGAAGGTTTTTCGCAAACCTTTGTTGAGGCCGGAAAACTTGGTATTGCCGTCACCCGTACTTTGACCACCGGCAGGGTCGCGATGAGTGCCGGAACCACGCTTGAAGTTCTGGGCACACTGACCGCCGCGACCAGCGGCTTCACCGCCATCACCGGCAGCACCGGCAATGAAACGCTGATCGTCAACGGCGTAATGCGTGCAACTGCCAATCTTGATGATGGCGACGATACGCTGATTTTGCGTGATAGTGCCAGCATTGACACCGGTGTCGGATTTATCAACGGTGGCACGGGTACCAACACCGTTATTGCCGATATCAGCGGGAGTGTGACACCGGGCTTCATGGGCTCAATCACCAACTTCCAGAACCTCGTCAAGCAGGGCGTGGGAACATTCAATCTCGGTACCGCCTCCTATACCAATGTGGACGTTCAGGTCGGGACTCTGGCCATGACCGGCGCGTTGACCAGTTCGATAACCAATGTTGCTGCGGGCGCAACGCTTTCGCTTACTGCTGGGTTGTCGGGCACTGCCGGCGATGACACGTTCACCAGTGCGGGAACGGTAACGGGGACCCTCGTTGATCTTGGTGCAGGTGCCAACACGTTCACCATTACCGATGGCGTTGTGAGCACCGCCCTCCAGAGCGGAGCAGGTATTGATACATTCAACCTGTCCGGTGGCACTGTTAGCGGGGCGGTCAATCTCGGCGATGGGGATAATATTTTCAACGTTACCGGGGGCACTGCCAACCCTCTTCAGGGCGGGGCGGGTAATGATACCTTGAACCTGTCGGCTGGCTCTGTGCTCGGAACCGTCAATCTCGGCGAGGGCGCCAACACCTTCACGATTACCGGCGGCGAAGCCAGTGCGCTTCAGAGTGGCGCCGGCAATGACACGTTCACTCTGTCGGCTGGCCGTGTTAATGGCACCGTCGATCTGGGTGACGGTGCCAACACCTTTGATATCACTGGCGGCTCGGTCGGTGGCCTTGTTTCGGCTGGTGCGGGCGCGGATATCTTTAACTGGGTCGGCGGCGGCACTCTGGAAAGTGGTTTTCAGTTGGGCGGCGGCAACGATAAGGCGCTGTTGAAGGATCTGACAGAGGCCAACATGGTGCCGGGCGCAGTCTATGACGGCGGCCTTGGCACTGACAGTCTGGTGTTTGATAATGTCGTCACCACCGGTGTCAGCGGGTATAAGAACTGGGAATCCATCGAGCTTACCAATGGGTCGAAGCTCACATTCGCCAGCACTCTGACATTGGGTGATTCCGGAACCGGCACCGGGTCGTTGTCGGTTGATTCAACCAGCACGATTTTTGCGGGCAACGGCACCCATGCCATTGCACCGTTCACCGCCGGGCAGTTGGTCAATGTCACCAATGCGGGCACGATTGATCTCACCAACGGGCCGCTCTCCACCAGCGACCGCCTGACCATCACCGGAAATTATACCGGCCAGAACGGCACGCTGCGGCTTAACACCGTGTTGGCCGGAGACAATGCGCCATCTGACCGGTTGGTGATTGATGGTGGCACGGCTTCTGGAGCCACGACGATTTCCGTCATCAATGCCGGTGGCGCGGGTGCCCCGACCACCAACGGCATTCTCGTGGTCAGCGCCATTAATGGCGCAACGACGAGCGCCGGAGCCTTTACCCTTGCTGGGGATTATGTGACCCCGCAGGGTGAGCAGGCAATTGTGGCCGGAGCTTATGCATACACCTTGCGTCAGAACGGCGTCACGACGCCCAACGACGGCAGTTGGTATCTGCGCTCGTCACTGACGAACCCGGTGGATCCCGTTAATCCAATTGATCCGAGCCGTCCTGTCAATCCTGGGGCTCCGCTCTATCAGGCCGGTGTTCCGGTTTATGAATCTTACGCGCAGAACCTCGCGATGTTCAATGCCATGCCGACGATGCAACAGCGTATCGGCGACCGCTATGCGATGGAGGGGGCGTCGGTACAAGGTCAGCCTGACGCGCTGTGCAGGAGTGCCAGCGTGACCTTCAAGTGCCCGGTTGTGGCCGTCAAAGGTGGTTTCGCTCCCGAGAAGGCTGCCATCTGGACACGGGCTGAAATCTCCCGCAGCCGCATCGAGCCCAGTGCCAGCACCGCCGGTGCAACTTCCGACAGCGACCTGTGGAAGCTGCAATCGGGGATCGACGGCACCGTCGCCCAATATAAGGACGGCACCCGTCTGATGGGCGGATTGACGGCCCATTACGGTCAGGTTTCCAGCGATATCAGCTCGGTTTATGGCCGCGGCGGCATCAACACTACCGGCTATGGTTTCGGCGGCACCTTGACCTGGTTCAACCCCACTGGCGTGTATGTTGACGCTCAGGCATCGGCCACGTGGTTCGACAGCGATCTCAAGTCCGACACCGCTGGCCGCAACCTGGTAAAGGGTAATAACGGCTTCGGTTATGCCTTCTCGGTTGAATCCGGCAAGAAGATCGCCCTCAATGACAAATGGGCCCTGACCCCGCAAGCCCAGCTCACGTATGGCAATGTCCGCTTCGACCGTTTCGTTGATGTGTTCGGTGCTGCGGTTTCGCGCGACAGCGGCGACAACCTGCGCGGACGTCTCGGCCTTTCCGCTGACTGGCAGGATAGCTGGAAGGACGCCAGCGGCCAGATCCAGCGTGGCCGTATCTACGGCATCGCCAATGTGTATTACGACTTCCTGGACCCCTATAAGGTCAATGTTGCCGATACCGTCTTCAAGCAGAGCCCCGGCAAAACCTGGGGCGGGCTTGGGCTCGGCGGCAGTTATAGCTGGAATAACGATATGTATTCCGTTTATGGCGAGGTCAACGCCCAGACGGCGCTCAATTCTTTCGGGGACAGCTATGTTCTCAACGGGACTCTGGGTGTGCGCGTCAAGTGGTGATAGCGCGGCGTTGAACGGATGGGCAGCCTCGATGTGAGGCGTGTTCAGCCAAACAAACTAAAGGCGAGAGGCGTGTCAAACCGCGCTTCTCGCCTTTTTTATTACCGCCGTTGACGATGCTCTCGTTATTCTACGTGCCCAACTTTTGCAGCCATGTGCTGAAGAGCGGAGCCTCGGATTGGTCGGGGCTGACGGGAACTGGCGGGAGGTAGGTCAGTTCGCGGGCTTCAGTCGGCGTGATGCCATAGCGTTGTCGGAAGGCGCGTGAGAAGGAATCCTTCCGCAAAAAGCCGTATCGAACAGCGATATCGGATATTTTGGGATCACTATCGGCATCGACCAATTCTTTTCTGATGCGCTCAAGCCGACGGACTTGCAGGTAATCATGGATACCGCCCGCCGATTCAAACGCGCGATATAGCGTTCTGCGCGAAACGCCAAGGGCATCGGCAATCCGATCAGCGGTCAAGGCGGAAGAGGTAAGTTGGGTCTCGATATAGCGTTTGGCCCGGCGTAACAGGGCAGCTCTCAGCGGCACGCGGGCCGCATGCAGGTTATCGGGCGAGGGTTTGAGACAGGCGGTGAGCACGCTGCAAGTAGCGAGTGCGATGTCCTGCGCGCTATGGGCCGGCATCTTTTCCAGGTTCACCGACAGCATCGTGACGTATTCGGCGATCAATCTGGCGCCGGGGCCGGTGAATGGCTGTCCATGCATTTGTTCCAGAACAGCGGAGTGCTCATCCAGTTGGTCGCGCGATATCACGAGATTGATCAGATTGGACTCTGTCTTTTCGGCAATGATGGGCTGAGCGAGATCAATGACGCAGATCTGGCCCTGACCACCGTTGAACACGTTGCCCCTGCTTTCTGACCGCCATTCACCGCTTTGGTGCAGTGTCAGCATGAAATGATCGAGTTGGTCGCGACCGATGCGGCGGCTCGTGCGGATATAGCGCTGACCTTCAATCTTGGATCTTGCAAGTAATATGTCGTTTATTTTAAAGACGCGGATTGATGCATCGAAGCCTGATGCTTTCTGGGGGATGATGCACTCAACCTCAAAAAGGCTGGATATGGCGTGACGCCACGCATCGAATTGCTCTTCAGTCTTTAAACAAGTTGTTGTGAAATGCGTTGTTTCAATGAAACGCGATACCAATTTACGCCCTCGTGATGTTTTTTTTCAAGAGACGTGCTCATTTTTTGAGGCATTGATGCATCTCTGATGTTTGTTAAAATAATATCAAAAAATTACTACATGCAAGCATATTTTCATATTGCAAAATTGTGCCATTAGCATGCAATTTGAGCCAATTCATAATGGGCTTCATGAAATCAAAGAAAGGGTTGGATAGTCGCGGCGGCAGAGCGCTGTTAATTCGAAATGCGGTTTGTCAATTTTTCTTATTTGCAAGGTGCGCGCGCGTAATCAACGGTCCACTCGAAATGCGTATCCCGCCAAGGCTGCCCTATCTATGCAGTTCTTTTATCCATGCGCCGTATCGTTTTAACCTTGGGCTGTCGATCCTGGCGGAATGGGGGGCGTGTCCTGCCAGTTTACGCGCTTCCAATGGCGTCACGCCGTAATGGGCCTTGAAGATACGGGAAAAGGAATCGCTGCGTGAAAAGCCGTATTTTCCTGCTATTTGCGAAACCCGCTGCTGGTTGTTTTCGTCAACCAGCTCGTGGCGCACGCGCTCAAGCCGACGTGACAGCAGATAATCATGCACACCACCGACGGCCTCAAAAGTGCGGTATAATGTTCTGCGGGAAACGCCCAGAGCGACGGCGAGCTTATCTGGCGTCAGGTCAGGGGATGTCAGTTGGGTTTCGATCCGCCGCTTGGCGCGCCGGAGCAGGGATGTTCTGAGCGGCGCCTGCGCCAGATGCAGCATTTCAGGTGACGGTTTGAGGCACGCGGACAGCATGTTGGCAGTCGCGCGGGCGAGGTCTTCCCCACTGTGGGCCGGGAGTTCTCCCAGCCCTCCGATGAGCATATGAAAATACTCGGCAAGCAGCACGGAAAGCGGACCAATGAGCGCTTGTCCGTGCATCTTTTCGATGAATTCCTGATAATCCTCCAGCTTTTCGCGCGGCGCGATCAGGTGAATGAGATCGGATTGCGGTTTGTCGGTGATGATCGCCTGGGCAAGGTCGTTAATGCAGATTTGCCCTGCCTCACCGGAGAACAAGCCGTTTGCGCTGTCGCTTTCCCAGCCCCCGGTTACATGCAGGGACAACATGAAATGGTCAATATTATCATTGCTGATGCGGCGGTTTGAGCGGGTATAGCGCTGGCTCGAGAGATGCGTTTCAGCAATCATGATGCCCGCAAATCTGAATGCTGTTACGGATGCGTTGAAAACAGGGGTCACCACCTCCCGGCTGACATCGAAAATAACCGAGATGCTCTCCCGCCAGGCTTCAAATTGCTCGTGGAAAGATAGGTCGTTCGTGGAAAAATGCGTCCTCTCGATGAATTGTGGAGGCATTTGTGTCCTTATCGGTAAGGCGCGGCTTCTGGCGCGGGTCGTCACTGGAGTAACGATGAAACGGCCACGATTGTTCCCGATACGATTCTTAAGGCGCATCCCCGGTAGGGTTGATGTCTTTTGTGTCCACCTCACCCATTGAGCCTAACGGCTCTGACGTGGGCGACCGGAAACAGGAGGCTTCAAAAATAATGGCCGGCAAAGTCCCGGCCATCATCCTGATGAAAACGAAAAAATCGGTTCTGACCGTCAGCCGATGGCAGCAGCCGTAAGCGTCTCAACTTGGGTGAGCGCGTCGAGGAAAGCCACGGCAAAGCTGCCGGTGCCTTTCGCGTTCTGCGCGGCTTCTGCGCCGCATTGCGCAAAAACTGAAAGGGCCGCCGTGGTTGCAAGCAAGGGGTCGCGCGTTCCCGCGATATAGGCGGCGATCACCGCATTGAGCGCGCAGCCGACACCGGTGACGCGGGTCATGAAAGGATGCCCGCCGGAGATGGTCAGCGTGCGGGTTCCGTCCGTGACGTAGTCGATTGGGCCGCTGACCGCGACAATGGCTTTGCCGCTGCGGGCGAGCGCTTGGGCTGCGTCGATCGCTTCCTCGGGTTTCGCCCGGCTATCGACGCCCTTGGAGTTGCTGGTAGCAATGGAATGCAGCGCCATGATTTCCGAAGCGTTGCCTCGGATAACGGCGGGCTTCAGTGCAAGCAATTCACGTGCGGCGGCGAGGCGGAATGGCAAACCGGCGGTGATCGGGTCGAATACCCAAGGCTTTCCGGCGTCCGACGCGCCCGCAATCGCCATGTGCATCGCCTGCAGCTGGCGGGCTTCCAGCGTGCCGATATTGATGAGCAGCGCATCGGCGATGGCGGCAAAGGTCGGGGCGTCTTCGGGTGCAGGCACCATTGCGGGTGACGCGCCAAGCGCCAGAAGCACATTCGCAGTGAAGTTGCTGACGACCATGTTGGTCATGCAATGGATCAGCGGTGCGGTGTCCCGCACCCTGCGGGGCAGGGTGCATATCAATTCGTGCTCGCTCGTGGACAGGGTCATCGCTTCCTCTTCGCCGGTGTAGGTCTCCGCGCAGCATAGCGCGTGGCTGTGCTCCGACAAGCCGGTAATTGCCCCACTTTGGGCGAAAGGCGCTGCGCATTGGTTGTGCTCACTCGGAAGAGCGTTGGAAAAAAACGCCGCTTGACGCAGTGATAGCTTTCCATCATACATGTCAGCGGGACACCCTTCCCCAACGAAGGGCAGCCCATCTGAGAGGATGGTTACATTATGAATATACCTGCACAGCGCCCCAATGCGCCCTTTTTTTCATCTGGCCCCTGCGCAAAGCGCCCCGGATGGAAGCTTTCCAATCTTAAAACTGAATCTTTAGGCCGTTCGCACCGTGCGAAGATCGGTAAGGCGCGTCTGTCGCTTGCCATTGATCTGACACGCGAAGTGCTGAAGGTGCCCGCCGATTACCGCATCGGTATCGTGCCCGGTTCCGACACCGGCGCGGTCGAGATGGCGCTGTGGTCGCTGCTTGGCCCGCTGCCGGTCGAGATGCTGGCCTGGGAGAGTTTCGGTGAAGGCTGGGTGACGGATGTCATCAAGCAGCTCAAGCTTCCCGACGTGAAGGTAACGAAGGCAGCCTACGGCGCTTTGCCCGATCTCGCCGCCGTTGACACCAAGAACCGCGATGTGGTTTTCGCCTGGAACGGCACCACTTCGGGTGTGCGTGTCCCCAACGCCGACTGGATTGCTGGCGACCGCAAGGGTCTGACCATTTGCGATGCGACTTCGGCGGCTTTCGCTCAGAATCTTGATTTTGCCAAGCTCGATGTGGTTACTTTCTCCTGGCAGAAGGTGCTGGGCGGCGAAGGATCGCACGGCATCATCATTCTGTCGCCGCGCGCGGTTACCCGCCTCGAAAGTTATGTCCCGGCCTGGCCGCTGCCGAAAATCTTCCGCATGACCAGCGGCGGCAAGCTGATCGAAGGAATTTTTGTCGGCGACACCATCAACACGCCCTCCATGCTGTGCGTTGAAGATTACATTGATGCGCTCGAATGGGCGAAATCCATCGGTGGTCTCGAAGCGTTGCAGGCGAAGGCCGACAAGAACGCCAAGGTTCTCACCGACTGGGTGGCCCAAACCCCCTGGATCGCCAATCTCGCCAAGGATCCGAAGCTGGCGTCCAACACCTCGGTCTGCCTCACCATTGTGGATGCGGATGTGGTGGCGAAGGGTGAGGAAGCAGTTGCCAAGGTGGCCAAAGGCATTGCCGCAGCTCTCGATAAAGAGGGCGTGGCCTATGATATCGGTGCCTATCGCGACGCCCCGGCTGGGCTGCGCATCTGGTGCGGTGCCACCGTCGAGGCTTCCGACCTCGCGGCGCTGACGCCGTGGCTCGACTGGGCCTTTGCCCAGGAAAAAGCCAAGCTCGTCTGATTTGTTTTTCAAGACCTGACCTCGGAATGCGTGGCTCCCCACGCATTCCATTGAACTCGCGCTTAGCGAGACCGTTTCTCCTATTCACATGAAGAGGTGCATCATGGCTCCCCGCGTACTCATTTCGGACGCCCTTTCTCCCGCTGCCGTACAGATTTTCAAGGATCGCGGTATCGAAGTCGATTTCCAGCCGGCGCTTGGCAAAGACAAGGACAAACTTGCCGAGATCATCGGCAATTACGATGGCCTCGCCATTCGCTCCGCTACCAAGGTCACGCCAAAAATCCTTGAAAACGCAAAAAAACTCAAGGTGATTGGTCGCGCAGGTATCGGTGTTGATAACGTCGATATTCCGGCAGCCACCGCTGGCGGTGTCATCGTGATGAATACGCCGTTTGGCAATTCCATAACCACCGCCGAGCACGCCATTGCCATGATGATGGCGCTGGCGCGCGAAATCCCCACCGCCGATGAATCAACCCGCGCAGGTAAGTGGGAGAAGAACCGCTTCATGGGCGTGGAACTGACAGCCAAGACCCTTGGCATCATCGGTTGCGGTAATATCGGCTCGATTGTTGCCGACCGCGCTCAGGGTCTTCGCATGAAGGTTATCGCCTACGATCCCTTCCTGACGCCGGAGCGCGCCGTCGATCTCGGTGTTGAGAAGGTTGAGCTCGTTGAGCTTCTCAAGCGCGCTGATTTTATCACGCTGCACACCCCGCTCACCGACAAAACCCGTAACGTCCTCTCGGCCGATGCCCTCGCTAAGACCAAGAAAGGGGTACGCATCATCAACTGCGCCCGTGGCGGTCTGATTGATGAGAACGCCTTGCGCGCCGCTCTGCTCAGTGGCCATGTCGCCGGTGCGGCGCTGGATGTGTTTTCGGTTGAACCGGCAACGGATAGCGAATTGTTCAACACGCCGAACGTGATCTGCACACCGCATCTCGGCGCGGCTACCATGGAAGCGCAGGAAAATGTTGCGCTCCAGGTGGCCGAGCAGATGTCAGATTACCTCTTGTCTGGCGCCATCACCAACGCGGTTAACTTCCCCTCGATCTCGGCGGAAGAAGCGCCGCGTCTCAAGCCATTCGTGGCGCTGGCGCAGAACCTTGGTTCCTTCCTCGGCCAGCTTACCGAGGCACCGATCAAGAGCATTCGCATCGAGTATGAAGGCGCGGTTGCGGGCATGAACACCCGCGCGCTGACTGCCGCCGCAGTAACCGGTGCGTTGCAGCCCTTCCTGCAGGACATCAACATGGTGTCTGCGCCAGTGGTGGCACGCGAACGCGGCATCATCATTGAAGAAGTGAAGCGCGACAAGGGCACCAAGGATTACGACAGCTTTATCAAGATATTCATCGGTGCAGAAGACATGACGCGCGATGCCGGCGGCACTGTGTTCCAGGATGGCAAGCCGCGCATCATCGAGATCCGCAGCATCTCAGTCGATGCCGAATTCTCAAAAAACATGATCTATGTGCGCAATGCCGACAAGCCGGGCTTCATCGGTCGGTTCGGTTCGCTGCTCGGTGATAACGCGGTTAACTTCGCCACCTTCGCGCTTGGGCGCGAAAAGGAAGGCGGCGACGCCATCTGCCTCGCCTCAGTCGATCAGGAGGTTTCTGCCGATCTGCTGCGCCAGATCGAGGAAATTCCGCAGGTCAAGCGGGCCCGTTCGGTTCGTTTTTGATGAGTGAACGGTCACGCAAACGTTGATCCTGCGTGAACAAAAAAAGGGCATCTCGCGACGGAATATCGCGAGATGCCCTTTTTGTTTCGCCGGTCCGTAAGTGAAACGGGCCGAGGGCTATTGATCGAGGGGAAACCCGTCCATCAAAATGATGATTGGGGCCCGCCGTTGATGGGCATTGATGCGTGGCACCAGTCGTGTGAAATGCTCGGTTCCGCAATGGATGTCGAGCGCCGCACGATCGGGCCACTCCTCAATAAAGATGAAGTGCCCAGGGTCTTTCTGGTCGATGAAAAGGTCATAGGCGATGCACAATTCTTCCCGTTTGGTCTTCTCGACCAGCTCTCGATACAGCGGTAGAACGATCTCGATGGCTTCGGGCTTGATGAAGTCCTCAGCTATGACCTTGAGCATATGCCTTTTCCTTTATCTTTTGAGTTATGCCCGCCAGGGCGTTTCCGGTACGGGCGTCAACGGCGGCTTGCCTGCGAAAAAAGCCTCCATGTTGCGGAATACCAGGACTGCCATTTCATTGCGGGTATAAACCGTGGCAGAGCCCACATGCGGCAACAGCACGACATTGTCGAGATCGATGAGCGCTTGCGGTACAACCGGCTCGCGCTCGAACACGTCGAGACCCGCGGCGAGAATGGTCTTGTTCTGAAGTGCTTCAATCAGGGCTGCTTCGTCAACCACTGTTCCGCGCGCCATATTGATGAGCACGCCGTTGGGGCCGAGCGCCTTGAGCACATCGGCGTTGATCATGTGAAATGTTTCCTTGCCACCGGGCACAATGGCGATCAGCACATCGACTGCGGCGGCGAGATCGCGCACATTGGCATGATATTCATAGGGCACATCTTCCTGCTTGCGGCGGCCATAATAGGCGACGGGCAGATCAAAAGCCTCAAGGCGCTTGGCAATCGTCTTGCCGATGCGACCGAGCCCGATGATACCAACTTTCCGTCCGCGCAGCGAAGCCGTCAGATGGAAGCTGTTCTTGAGCCAATCACCAGAACGCACGAAGCGGTCTGCCTGACGCACCTCACGGATTGTCGCCAACAGCAGCGCAAACGTGGTGTCGGCCACTTCGGCGTCAAGCACGCCGGGCGTGTGGGTGACATAGATTCCGCGGCTCGCGGCGTGGACAGCATCGATATGATCGTAGCCAACGCCGAAACCCGAGATGATTTTCAGGTTCGGGAAATGCGCCATGAATTCAGGCGAGATTTTTGACTTGCTGATGGCGGCGACGATGCCCTGTATCTTGGGGCCGACCTCGGCCAGAAGGCGCTCACCGTCTTCGGCGAGATCATAACGATAGACCGTGAAGGCTTGTTCCAGCTTGGCATTGGCCTCGGGCGTGAGGCTGCCGGTCTGCAAAATATGGATATTGGACAAGGGGAGGGCTCCTGTTGGGACTGAATCGGGCCGCTGCGGCGCGCCGTGCAGGCGCTGCGGGCCATGTTCAAGTTATAGCGGAAGACACGCCGCACGTCTCATGCTTCGTGCGCGTTTTCTTTCCGGTCGCTCTCGGTCTCGCCTGCGAATTCAGCTTCGGGGTCAGCGGAAAGGTTGAGGATGGCGCGGCGCAGCAGCTTACGCAGGCGTTTCGTATCTTTCGTGTCGAAGCCCGCCAGCAATTCACGTTCGGTTTCTTGCCATAATTTGTTCACGAGCCGCACTTTGTCCGCACCGCTTTCAGTGAGACCGATGGTGACCATGCGGTTGTCTCCACCGCGCGGCGGCAGGCGTTCGACCAGGCCCACAGCACTGAGGCGCGAAACCGCTTTCGAGACGGTGGCGGGGCGCACATGCAAAAGTGCAGCCAGCGCGCCGGTGCTGGTCGGGCCGCTGGCGTCGAGGGCCTGCAATATCTGCTCTTGCCCGGCCATCAGGCCGAGCGTTGCAAGTTTGAGCCCGAGATAATTACGATGGGCGCGCGAGGCGTGTGTCAGAAGACGCGCCAGACTTTTCTGCTTCGCTTCGTCTCGCATCGCTCGCTCCGTTGCCGTGTGCTGAGATTGCGAGTTTAGGGGTAACAATCATGCTGCGCAAACCCCTAAAATGGATGCACGCCCTTTGCGGCAGAAAAATACCTTTCACGACCGCCCTGGAACTCTCAGTTGTTTTCCCAAGGATAGGTCCAGGTTTCGGTGAGCGCTTTGTTGCCGGAGCGCAGGTAGACACGCAGATCGGTGCTCTGTCCCACATCGAGTTTCACGTCCACAGCGGCGCGGAAGCCGCCGATATGGTCATTGGGCACCAGAAACGACCCGAGAATCTTGCCGTTTGAGGTGGAGGGGACAATTTCGACGGTGCCGGCGGCGGGCAGATAATATTTCAAACTGTCGCCGGCAAAGTCGATCAGGAAGCGGCGTGTGGTCTGGTCGCTCGGGGCATTGGAACCCGAGGCGCGGGCCGGGGTCTGGAATGTGGTGATGGCCTTGCCGCCGGGGTGCAGCCGCTCCGAAGATGACAACGCTGTGATCCGGTAGGAGATTGTGGTTTCCTTACCAGCCGCAAGCGGCGTTACCGGTCGCCAATAGGCGGCGATGTTGTCATGGGTTTCGTTGTCGGTCGGCAGTTCCAGCAAATCAATGCGGCCTTCGCCCCATTGACCGGTAGGCTCGACCCAATAGCTGGGGCGCTCGTGATAAAACGCTTCGAGGTCCTGGTAATTTTCGAAGACCCGGTCGCGCTGCATCAGGCCGAAGCCACGCGGATTATTGTCCAGGAAGGATGAGACACGCTTTTTGTTCGGGTTACGCAGGGGCCGCCAGATCCACTCGCCCTTGCCCGAATGCATCAGCAGCCCATCGGAATCGTGGGCTTCGGGGCGGAAATCGTCGGCGACATGGCGGTCGTTTTCGCCACGAAAGAACATCGATGTGAGCGGTGCGATCCCGATCGAGGTGATTTCCTTGCGCGGGAACAGTGTCGCCGTAACATCAATGATCGTTTCCGGGCCGGGATAGACCGCCATGCGATAGGCCCCGGTCAGTGAAGGCCCGTCGAGCAGAGCATAAATGACAGCGTAATCGGTGTCGCCATTGCGGGTCTCAACCCAGAATTCGCGGAACCGGGGAAACTCCTCCGGCTCGGTCTCGCCGATATTGATGGCGATGCCACGGGCGGAAAGGCCGTAATGCTGATCGCGACCGAGGAAGCGGAAATAGCTGGCGCCGAGAAAGGCGATCAGTTCGTCGCGAACATCGGGTTTATTCAGCGGATAGTGCAGCCGGAAACCGGCAAAGCCGAGATTGACCGGCAAAGGTTTGTCGATCTTCACGCGGCCAAGATCGAACATCTGCGGCTGGTAGGGCACCGGTGCGGGGATGTCGTCCTTGACGATATTCACCGTGGAGGGACGGTTATACAGAAATCCGGGATGGAACATCTGCATCCGGAAGGGGCTGTTTGTGGCAAGCTGCAGCGCCTTGTCGGGACGGAAACGGATGGCGCGGTAGGTGTCGAAGTCGAGCCGCCCCAGCGGTTCGGGCAATGCTGCGACATTGGTATCGAACGGAGCGGCAGCCGCATCACGCGCGCGCTTGATGACATCGTCGAATTTGAAGGGCTCGGGTGCTGGCGCGGTATTTGTCTTTGGCGCGTTTTGCGCCAGGGCTGGCCATGCGACCGACATCAGAGACAGGGCCGCGAGACCCTTGAGTGCCGAGCGGCGAGAGGCGGAAAAGGGCTGGTTTTCGGGCAGGGCGCGGTCTGTCATGGTGGCTATATGGCTCGGATCAAAAGAGGGTTTTTTTCCCATAGGCGGGCAGGCCTGAACAAAGCCTGAAAATCGAGCGAAAAAAATATGGAAAAAGAAAAAAACATTGCTTGCGCATGACCCGGAATGGGCCTATTTGCGTTCTTGCCCAATTTCGCACGTGCCTGTGGTCGCGTGCCGGTTGGTGGGCATCCGGACAAGAGGCCGGACAGCCGCCCGAATGCACCTTCGCATTCGACACCCCTAACCGGCAGCCGGAGGCGAAACCGGCGTACCTCGTTCTCAACGGGGGACGTGGCTTAAAGCAACGACGAACGGGCTTTTTTGGTCTCAGTTGGCTTTCCAAAGGTCAACAACCGAAGAGGCTTGTTTTTCTTTGCCAGGTGTGCGGACGGGGCCTCCCATCCAATCCAAGGCAGCATCGTCGGGTTAGAAGCCCATTTTGATCACCGTGTCTCCACAGCACGGGGTGCAAAATCCGCTTCACATCCGTTGACGCCGGACGGCTATCGTCGTCTGCATTTCAATGTTCGGTCCTGAAAAGGCCGATGTGAACCTTTGGTGAGGAACGCGCAATGACTGAGCGCATTCGTGAATTTCTGCGCAGCCGACGTGATGACGGGCCTTGCCTTGTTGTCGATCGCGATGTGATCCGCGACAACTATTTCAAATTCGCCCGCTCGCTGCCGAACACCCGCGTGTTCTATGCGGTGAAGGCTAATCCTGCGCCTGAAGTGCTGTCGCTTCTCGCCACACTCGGCTCGTGCTTCGACACGGCTTCGGTGGTGGAAATTGAACTGGCGCTCGCTGCCGGTGCAACCGCTGACCGTATCTCCTTCGGCAACACCATCAAGAAAGAGCGCGATATCGTTCGCTCGCTTGAGCTCGGCGTGCGGCTGTTTGCTGTCGATTGCGAAGCTGAAGTGGCAAAGATCGCCCGCGCTGCCCTCGCGACCCGCGTGCCGACGCGCGACGTCAAGGTGTTCTGCCGCATCCTGTGCGATGGCGCGGGTGCCGAATGGCCGCTGTCGCGCAAGTTCGGTTGTGAGCCGGAAATGGCAATCGACGTGCTTGATCACGCCCATCGCCTCGGCCTTGAGGCTTATGGCATCTCGTTCCATGTGGGTTCCCAGCAAGGCAACACCGGCGCCTGGGATGGCGCGTTGGCATCAGCTGCTAACGTATTCCACGCCTGCGCCGAGCGGGGCATCACGCTGTCGATGGTCAATCTCGGCGGTGGTTTCCCGGCTAAGTATCTGAAGAGCATTCCGGCGGTTGAAGCCTATGGCAATGCCATCTTCGATGCGCTCTCGCGCCATTTCGGCAACCGCCTTCCGGCGACCATCATCGAGCCCGGTCGCGGCATGGTGGGCAATGCTGGTGTCATCGAGAGCGAAGTCGTGCTGGTTTCTAACAAGTCGCGCGACGCGAACGATACCCGCTGGGTCTATCTCGATATCGGTAAATTCGGCGGCCTCGCCGAGACGATGGACGAGTCGATCCGTTACCCGATCCGCACCGAGCGCGACGCTGACCAGAAGGTGCCGTGCATCCTCGCCGGGCCGACCTGCGATTCAGCCGATGTGCTCTACGAAAAAGAGCCCTACATGCTGCCGGTTTCGCTTGAGATCGGCGACAAGGTGCTGATCGAGGGCACGGGTGCTTACACCACGACCTATTGCGCCGTGGCCTTTAATGGGTTTCCGCCCCTGAAGGCTTACGTCATCTGACGTTGTTCGAGCCCGCGCTTAAAAGGCGCGGGACATCCACCAGGAACTTCCGATGGTTTGGCTCTTCCCGCTTTAAGCGGAGGGGCTGAAAGGGCTGCAAAGGCCATGATCCAGATCCGTAATGAAGTGAACGAAGACATTCCGGCGCGCGAGCGGTTGCTTGATCGTGCGTTCGGACCAGGTCGTTTTCGTAAAACCAGCGAGAAATTTCGCCGCCGCCGCTTGCCCGCCGAAGGCTTGGCTTTCACCGCCGAGAGCAACGGCCAACTGCTTGGCACTGTGCGCCTGTGGTCAATCGACGCGGGGGGAAGTGTTCCGGCCTTGCTGCTTGGCCCGCTGGCCGTTGATGCCGAATGCCGCAATGAAAAAATCGGTGCGCGGTTGATGCAGCACGCCATCGAGACGGCAACGGCTTTGGGGCACAAGGCTATCCTTCTGGTGGGCGACGAGCCCTATTACCGGCGCTTCGGTTTTTCGGCCCACCATACGGAGGCACTGACCCTGCCGGGGCCGTATGAAAAGCACCGCTTTCTGGCGCTGGAGCTTGTTCCGGGCGCGCTTGCTGCCGCCAAAGGCATGGTCATTCCAACCGGAATTATGAAGAGCCGTACCACTCCGCAAGTTCCGGTTATTGCCAACCGCGTCCGCGCGGCTTAAAGCATAGGGACAACATGGCCCGCGGGAAACCTTCCCGCGGGCTGTATGGCGTTTTGGGGAGCAGAGGTTGAACCTCTTCTGCCACACATGGTCGATCTGACCAGGAGAGAATGAATGGAAGCTTGGCCCGTCTACGGTCGCATTGACGGCCCGATCGTACTGATCGGTTTCGGATCGATCGGAAGAGGCACGTTGCCGTTGATCGAACGTCACTTTGAATTCGACAAAGACCGTATGGTTGTCGTCGATCCAAGGGACACTAACCGCCATCTGCTTGATGAGCGGGGTATCCGGTTCGTGCAGGCCGGGCTCACGCCTGAAAACTACCGCGACATTCTCACGCCGCTGCTCACCAATGGTGGTGGACGTGGGTTCTGTATCAATCTTTCCGTTGACACCTCCTCGCGCGATATCATGGAGCTATGCCGCAAACTCGGTGTGCTCTATGTCGATACCGTCGCCGAGCCGTGGGAAGGGTTTTATTTCGACAAGAATGCCGGTGCGGCCGCGCGGACCAATTACGCCTTGCGCGAAATCATCCTTGATGCGCGCCGCCGTGATCCGGGCGGCATCACCTCGGTTTCATGCTGTGGTGCCAATCCCGGTATGGTGTCGTGGTTCGTCAAGCAGGCGCTGCTGAATATCGCCCGTGATACCGGCTTTAAAACCGATGTGCCCAAAACCCGCGAAGGTTGGGCCGCCTTGATGCAGGCGCTGGGCGTCAAGGGCGTGCATGTGGCTGAAATCGATACGCAGCGGGCCAAAGCGCCGAAGCCGCGCGGCGTTTTCGTCAATACCTGGTCCATTGAAGGATTTGTGGCCGAAGGCCTGCAACCGGCTGAGCTTGGTTGGGGCACCCACGAGAAGTGGATGCCAGCCAATGCCGGTGAGCAGAAGGAAGGCAACAAGGCGGCGATCTATCTGCTGCAGCCGGGTGCAAACACCCGCGTGCGTACATGGACGCCGACCGGCGGTGCCCATTACGGCTACCTTGTGACCCATAACGAGGCCATTTCGATCTCCGATTATTATACCGTGCGCGATGGCGACAAGGTGGTCTACCGCCCCACATGCCATTACGCATACCATCCGTGCAATGACGCGCTTTTGTCGCTGCATGAGATGTTCGGTAATGCCGGTCAGGCGCAAGACACGTTCCATCTGTTGGGTGAGGATGAAATCCTCGACGGCTCCGATGAGCTTGGGGTCTTGCTCTATGGCCACGGCAAAAATGCCTATTGGTATGGTTCGCAACTGGCGATCGAAGATGCGCGCCGCCTTGCGCCGTATCAGAACGCCACCGGCCTTCAGGTTTCATCCGCCGTGCTTTCTGGCATGGTGTGGGCGTTGGAAAATCCCGAGCGTGGTATCGTGGAAGCCGATGAGCTTGACTTCCAGCGCTGCCTCGAAGTGCAGACGCCCTATATCGGCCCGGTCAAAGGCTATTACACCGACTGGACGCCGCTCGATCACCGCCCCGGCTATTTTGCAGAGGATATCGACACCACCGATCCGTGGCAGTTCAGAAATATCCTGGTGCGCTGAGGTTAAAGGTAAAAAGGGGGCTTCGGCCTCCTTTTTTATTTGCCCAACGCGGTGGCGATATCGGCGCGGGTGACGTCCTCCATCCGCTTGTCGATCTTGCAGGCTTCGGTCTTCTTGCCTGTCGCCATGATGAGGATCACGGTTTCAACGCCGGGGCAGGCGGGGTCATTGCAGTCGATTTCATTGACAGCAATGACCATCCCTTCGGGGTGGCCGAGCGCCTCAAACACATGGGTCTTGATGGCAGAAATCACTGCTGGGTCCGGTTTTTTGGCCTTGAATAATCCAAACAACGCCACGGCTCGGCCTCAGGTCGGAAGAGTGAGAATGCCTGCCTGCCCGTCGGAGCAGCCAAAAACCAGTTTGTAGCCAGAGGTGTTCCAGGCAAGCGCCGTCACCGTGCTGCCAGCGACTGCTTCTCTTATGAGGAGTTCGTGGGCATCGTTGAAGCGCACCAGCAGAATGCAGCCATCCTCGTAGCCAACGGCAAGCATGGGGGACTTGGGATGAAACGCCACACGGGAGATGCGCGACGGGCGCACGCCGCATTCGCGCGGCGGTTTGCCCATGGGGCCGTCCTTGCCGTCGAAGGGCCAGACAATGGCGGCATCCGCGCCACTTGTCGCCAGCCATTTGCCGTCATTGGACCATGACAGCGAGCGCGTCTTGGTCGGGTAGCCGGTCATGCGCATATGGTGCTTGTCACCAATGCGCCAGCCGTGCAGAGCGTTTTCCTGCATGGTGGTCACGACGAAGCGGTTGTCAGGCGAGAAGCTCACATCGAGGTGCGAGCCCTTCCATTCGAACATCTCGGGCTCTCCCGAGACATTGGGAAACCACAGGGTCACACCATTATAATGGGTTGCCGCGATGCGGTAGCCCTTGGGGGCGAAGGCGAGGCCGCGAGCGGTGGTTGGCACCGCTATCTGCTTTTCAACGCCCTTGCCGTCTTGCACGAAAACATCACGCCCGATGCTGTAGGCGAAAGCGCCATCAGCGCGGGATGCCACCGCATCAATCCAGCGGCCCTTACGGGCAGCCAGCTCTGTCACTGAGCCCGAAGCATCACAACTCGCCACGCGCCCGTCATCACCGCCGGTGACAAGGCGCGCTTCGTCTGCACCCGCCACCAGAACGGCGGCATCGGGATGGGCGGCAACAGTTTGCGCCTCCATGCCGTCGGTCAGCAATACCGTGCCATCGGCCAGCGCCAGTGCGGCGCGGCTTTTCAGCCAGGTGGCCGCAACCACATGGGCCGTGGTTTCAATGGTCTTGATGTGATCGCGCAACGAAGGGGACGACATGATCGCTCCGAATGAAAAACGGGTGCCGTATTACTTCGCCACACAGGCCAGAAAGTCCAGCTTGATTGCGTCGGGGTCGAGATCGCGCCCGATGAAAACAACGCGGGAAACGCGCTTCTCATCCGGTTTCCAATCCTGCTGCACGTCGCCATCAAGGATCATGTGGACGCCCTGGAACACAAAGCGCTTGGGCTCGTTCGGGAAAGCCAGAATGCCCTTGCAGCGCAGGATATTGGGGCCCTGCGCCTGGGTGAGGTTGGAGATCCACGGCATGAATTTTTCCGGGTTCATTTCGCCGTCATGGGAGAAGGAGAACGACTGGATATCGTCATCGTGGTGATGGTGGTGGCCGGTCTCAAGGAAATCGGGCTCAATGGCGATGATGCGGTCGAGATCGAAGGCGTTGCGCTCCAGCACTTCGTTTAGCGGAATGGCGCAGTTCACCGTGCGATGCAGCTTGGCATAGGGGTTGATCGCGCGGATACGGCCTTCCACATCCGTGAGATCTGCTTCAGAAACCAGATCGGTCTTATTGAGCAGAATGACATCGGCGAAAGCGATCTGGTTCTTGGCTTCTGGCGCGTCCCTCAGGCGGTCAACCAGCCATTTGGCATCGGCCACCGTCACCACCGCATCAAGCCGGGCGGTGTTGGAAACATCTTCGTCCATGAAGAAGGTCTGCGCCACGGGAGCCGGGTCGGCAAGGCCGGTGGTTTCGACGATGATGGCGTCGAACTTACCCTTGCGTTTCATCAGCCCGTCGAGAATGCGGATGAGATCGCCGCGCACGGTGCAGCAAATGCAGCCGTTATTCATCTCGAACACTTCTTCCTCGGCACCGACCACGAGGTCGTTATCTATGCCGATTTCACCGAACTCGTTGACGATCACGGCGTAACGCTTGCCGTGATTTTCAGAGAGGATGCGGTTGAGAAGGGTGGTCTTACCGGCGCCCAGATAGCCAGTGAGCACGGTGACGGGAATCTTATCAGACATGTCTTTTCCACTTTGCCGGGCCAATGCCGACTGTTGAATGTTCCCCCGATATCGGGGTGCGCGCGCTTCCGGTCAAGGGGCAAGCGCGTCCTCGAGCGCCTTGATATTATGCTCCATCATCTCGATGTAAGTGCGCGCTGGTCCATTGCTGTCGGAAAGTGTGTCGGAATAGATGGCAGTACCCACTTTTACGCCGGTTTCTTTGGAAATGCGGTTCATCAGGCGCGGGTCGGAGATGGTTTCGACGAAAATCGCTGGGATTTTTTCGGCTTTGATTTGTCGGATAATGGCGGCGATATCCTTGGCGGAAACCTCTGAATCAGAGGAGATGCCTTGCAAGCCGATGATTTCTACGCCGTAGGCTTTGGCAAAATAACCAAAAGCATCGTGCGAGGTGATGACCTTGCGCCGGTCAGACGGAATGGCTGCGACGGCAGCGCGGATTTTCTGGTCAAGCGCGTCGAGGCGGGCGAGATAGGCGTTTGTATTGGCCTCATAGATCGCCTTGCCGCCCGGGTCGGTACTGATGAGGGCGTTTCGGATATTGGTGACATAGATTTTGGCGTTGCCAACATCCTGCCAGGCGTGAGGATCTACCCCGTGGCCGTGGCCCTCATGGTCGTCTGCCTTGAGCGCCGTGATACCTTCGCTGGCGACCACTTTTCTGGCTTTCGTGCCTGAGGATTTTGCAAGCCGTGTCATCCAGCCTTCGAAATCGAGACCGTTTTCAAAGAGGATTGCGGCGCTCTTCACTGCGCGGGCATCGGCTGCGCTCGGCGAGTAAACATGGCTGTCGCCGCCGGGGCCGACGAGAACTGTGAGCTTCAGCCGCTCACCCCCCACGTTCTTTACCATATCACCGAGGATGGAGAAGGTGGCAACAGCGGGTACGGGCTCCTGTGCCTGCGATGCCGGGCCAAAAGTGAGGCCGAGCAGCGAGATGAGCAGCGCGACGCAGCGCTTTGCGGCTAAAAACATGGCTGGGGCTTTCTTTAGGTTTCAAAGTGACGACGCGGACGTAGCTTGCCGATCAGGCCGCCATTGATTCCGAGGATCAGTGAAAGAATATGGAATATGCCAGCGGTCAGCACGATGGCGGGCCCGGCAGGAAGCTGGCGCGCGCCTGCGGCGAACAGATCTGCGTGGAACGACATCAGCAGGCCGCCATAGCCGGAGAGGATGCCGAGAACGATGGCGATCACGATCATCTTTGAGATGTCGGTTGTCCAGAAGCGGGCGGCGGTGGCGGTCAACATCATGATGCCGACCACGAGCAGGGTACCGAGTGCCTGAAAGCCGCCGACCAGATTGAGCACGACAAGGCCGAGAAAAACCAGATGCGCCATCGGCCCCGCACGGCTCACCGAACGCAAAAAGACCGGGTCGACGCACTCCATCACCAGCGGACGATAGATCAGCGCCATGGCGCAGAGCGACACGGTGGCAACGCCTGCGAGCAACATCAGGCTCTGGTCATCAAGCGCCAGGATCGAGCCGAACAATACATGTAGAAGATCAACATTGGAGCCGCGCAACGAAATGATGACGACGCCGAGCGCAAGCGACATCAGATAGAATGCCGCAAGAGAAGCATCCTCTTTCAGCGGAGTGACCCGCGCCACCAAACCAGACAGCACCGCAACCACCAGTCCGGCAATCAGCCCGCCGATACTCATGGCGGGGAGCGAAAACCCGGCAATGAGATAGCCGACCGCGGCGCCCGGCAGGATAGCGTGGGCCATGGCATCCCCAGTGAGGCTCATGCGGCGCAGCATGAGAAATACCCCGACCGGCCCCGAGCCGAGTGCAATTGCCAGCACGCCCACAAGGGCTCGGCGCATGAATTCAAATTCGGTGAAGGGTGTGATGAAGAAGTCGATCATGCTGCCCGCTCGCAATCATGGGGCTGAGGATCGTAAGCCGAGAACATGCCATTGGCCTTCGTGATATTCTCCGGGCTCAGTACATCCATTGTCGGCCCCCAGCCGACCAATTCCCGCGCGATCAGCAGGGTTTCGGGGAAGGTGCGGCGCACGAGATGATGGTCATGCAAAACCGCAATCACCGTGCGGCCTTCACCGTGCCAATGCTCGATGAGATGAGCAAGGTCATGCACTGTTCGGCTGTCGATGGCGTTGAAGGGCTCGTCGAGCAAGATGATCTCGGCATCCTGCACAATGAGCCTGGCGAACAGCGCACGTTGCATCTGCCCGCCGGAAAGCGTGCCGAGCGTGCGGCGCTCAAAGCTCGAGAGACCAACGGTGGCAAGCGCTGCCTGGATGCGTTCATGCGCGGAGCGCGGCACACTCCCCAATGAGCCAACCGTGCTCCACAGACCCGCGGCAACGAGGTCATAGACCGAGATCGGGAAAGATCGGTCAATCTCCGAGATCTGCGGCAGGTAAGCGATGGAGCATGTGTTTGGTGTGATGGTGATCTCGCCATCAAGCGGTCGCAAGGTGCCGGTCATGCCGCGCAGAAGTGTCGATTTCCCTGCGCCATTTGGCCCGACAATGGCGGTGAGGCTGCCGCGCATGAAAGCACCTGAGAGATGATGCACCGCCGGGTGGCGATTATAGCCAAGCGTGAGGTTGCAGCAGGCAATAGCTGGGGATGGAGATGTCATCAACCGAGCACCGCGAGGGTTGCCGCCCACAGCAGAATGGCGAGCAGTAGCGCGATGCCGACACGGGAGAGCGCGGACATGCGCAGAAGAGAGAGGCCCGGCGTGGCCACAAGGGCACGAGGGGAGGGCTGATGGGAGTGGTTCATGAATGTAATATTATAACATTATCTTCCCTGGGGAAAGAGACTTGTTCCATCTCTGACGAAAAATGCGCCATCTGGCGATAAGAGGCTATTAGAAAAGGCAGTGGTTAAAGTCCGATGAGGGATTTTGCATCGGCAAGGAGCGATTGCAGCCCTGAGGTGGTTCATCTGGGGTAAGTTGCGACGCTGTCTGGGACGAAAAAGCACCAGCGGGCCGACCTGACAGACTTGTCAAACAACCTCTAATCATATTTTTCAACGATGTTGTGTAATTGCCACATCAAGAATAGAGGCGTCTTTAAAGTGATGCACGAGGTGCTGCTCGTTCATCTCAATGTATGTCAGGCAGAGGGAGAAGTTTTCCACAATTCAGCCTGTTCTATTTGGAAGGCTTGCTGTTTTATATTTCTCATGGCCTTCCTTCATTGCGGTTGAGTGGCGCCTCAAAATTCATAAAAATGCAATATTTAAAATATTTTGAAATTCATATTGTTGATGATTGCAATTCAAATGTAACGTTAGTGGGTCTTATTTGAGTAATGCAGATTTATATTGCGATCGATAAATTTTTGGGATAAATCACCACCAAAGTGGGACGCGTATCAAAGATATCCAAATCCTAAAAAACTCAAACATATCGCGGGTGAATTTCATGATCGTTGAATTATTCCAGGGGCACGATTCTGTCGGCCGGAGTTTGCGTCATATCAAGGCCGGTCTTCTGGCCTGTACTGGTTTTACATTGTTGGTGGGCGCGGGTCTGCTTGCTGCGGCCCCTGCACAGGCAGGCGTCAACGTTCCGTGCGGAAACGGCGCGAAGATCACTACTACCCTGTTCGGTGGGGATATGACCGGAAATACCTGTGGTAATAACGTTGCCATCACAACCACTGGCAGCAAGGGCATCGCCGGCGGTAATGAGACGAATAATACCAATGGTATTTATTTCGCCATGAACAACCCACACTCTGAATTGGTTTTCGGGACCGGTCTGACGGTTGATGCCAAGGGCGATTATGTTTCCGGTATCAGAATTAATGGTATCTGGAATACATGGGGCGTTTATACTGTTCGCGTTGGAGATGGTGCTAAGATAACCATGACCGGGGCTGCTACTGACGGCATCAATGTCGCCCAAAGCGCCAACGGTGATGCTGGCACTTCCGCATATGGCCGCGCTATTCTTGGTAATAATAGCATGATCTCCGTAGCCAATGGTACGGCGGTGCGCGTTAATCTGACCTCTGCTGCCGGGGTCTATAACCTCGCCTATCTGGGAATTAACTCCGTCATCACGGCTGGCGGGGCAGGTGCGAACCTGGCGAACACACAAGGTTACGCCGTTTTTGCGGGTAACCGTGATTATGTTGTCACCAATGGTAAGGCCAAGGGTACGGATGCGGTTGTCGTCATCGGCTCAGGCGCTTCCATCAGCACCACGGGTGATAACGGCTTCGCCGTCTTCGCCAACAAGGGCGGGGTTGTGCAGTTGCAGGGCGGTTCGGTGAAAACCGCGGGCGTTGGTGCCGATGCGCTGCGCGCCGAAAAGAAGCCCACCGCGGATAATGTTTTCAACATGCTCGGCGGCCGGATCGAGCTGGCTGGGGATATGACGGTTGAGGTCGCCCAGACTGATACAGCTAACGCCCTTCATACACTTGGTGCAGGATCGGAAATATCCTCAACCAAAACCAATTATTATTATGGGACCGAAGACAAGCTCTATGACGGTGCTGGGACGGTCAATAATGTGGCCGCCAAGGTGACCACCGCGACTTCGGGTGTCTATAGCATCACCGGCAATATGTTCGCTGAATCGGGTCTGATCGACCTGAGCATGAAGGATGGCAGCGTCTTCACAGGCGCGACGAAGCTGGGAACCTACACCTATAAGGACGCCAGCAACGCAGACGTTACCGATGCCAAAGGAACGATCAATCTGAAGATTGATGGCTCCACCAGCGTCTGGAACATGACGGCAAACTCCGAAGCGACGAGTGTGACGCTGAATGGCTCGACGCTGAATTACGTCGCGCCGACTGGCGATGTCACCGCGCCGGCCAGCTACAAGACGCTGACCGTCAACACCTTCGTTGGCGATAATGGCACCCTCGTGCTCAATACGTTCCTTGGTGCCGATGCCTCTGCGAGTGATCGCCTGGTTATCGATGGCGGCAGCGCCAGCGGTTCGACACGCTTGCAAATCAATAATACGGACCCAGCCAAGGCCGGAGCCCAAACCACAGCCGACGGCATCATGGTCGTGCAGGCTATCAATGGCGCGACCACCGGCGCTATCGGCACATTCGCCCTGAGCGGCCGTGTTGTTGCTGGTAACGGCGTTTACGAGTATTTCCTCCATCAAGGCGGCAACGCTGCGACTGGTGGGAATACCGGCGACCAGAACTGGTATCTGCGCAGTGTCGTTGACGAGCCGGTGGTAACGCCACCGTCCACGGGCGGCGGCGGTGTCGATCCGGGTGTGGTGACTGAAATAACTCCGGTTCGGCCGCCGCTCCCCAATGTTGTCCGTCCCGAGATCATCGTCGCAACAGCTATCCAGCCGCTGGCGTTGGAATACGGCTATGCGATCCTGGACACCCTGCATGAGCGCGTCGGCGAGACGTCCATGATCACGGTTGCTCCGGTCACGGAAGAGCGCATTGTCAGCTGTGGAGACCGTTCGCAGAACTACCGCTGCAAGGTGCGTGTCCAGGCAGGCAGCACAACCGGTGTCGGTAAAAACGACAACCGCTGGGCCGCATCCGGCTGGGCGCGCCTGTTTGGCGATTACGGTCGCAATGAGCCCAAGAACTACGAGAAGAATGGTCCCAGCTATAACTACACCCTGGGTGGCATTCAGGCCGGGTTGGACATCTTCGCTCACGAGAGCCCCAAAGGTGAACTCGACAAGCTCGGGATGTATGTCGGCTACGGCCAGATTACCTCAGACGTGACAGGGCCTTACGGCTTCGAAGGTCGCAAGGTTATCGGCAAGGCTGGCACCATTGATCTGGATGCCTATACGGTTGGCGGTTACTGGACCCATGTGTCCCCGACCGGCTGGTACACCGATGCCGTGGTGCAGGGCACCTGGTATTCGGGCAGCGCCCATTCCATCTTGAACCAGGGCGTGTCGCCGGATGGCGTCGGCATTCTCGGCTCCTTGGAAGGTGGCTACGCCTTCAAGTTCGGCAACGGTTATACGCTCGAACCGCAGGCGCAGATCATTTATCAGAACGTCAGCTTCGACAATGCACGTGATGCCTTTGGCCGCTTCACGTTCGATGACGGCGATTCCATGCGCGGTCGTCTCGGCCTTCGCCTGACCAAAACCTGGAATGGTGCAGAGAACGGCATGCAGGCCCGCCTGATCACCGGCTGGCTGCGCGCCAACATCTGGCACGAGTTCATGGGCCAGACCACGACCAAGATCAGCGGCATCAATGGTGGTGAGGTAACGCCGTTCAGCTCAAATCTCGAAGGAACTTGGGGTGAGTTGGGTGCCGGTATCACCGCGCAGATGACCGACAAGGTCAACGTGTTCGCCACGGGCGCTTACAACCGTTCGCTGGACAACAAGGGCCGCGAAGGCTGGGACGGCCGTCTCGGTATGACCGTCAAGTGGTAATGTCTTTATAGCCCGGCGCTGTCCTGTGCCGGAAACTCTAGGCCGTCAGCTTATGCTGGCGGCCTTTTTTTACGTCATGGCCTATGGCAATGCGCGGTTAAGGGGAATCCGGTTAAACGCAAAAAGCCTTGCGAAATATGGAAGTTAGATTAACGGGCGTTTCAAGTGGACCGTCAGTTAAACGCAAAGCGTTACTGCATCAAAGAATCGGGAGTGAAGTGCTTGTCGTAAAAACGCTTCACTCTAAAGTTTCTGCTCGCTGAAACGGTAGGTGTCGCTGCAAGGGTCAACGATCCCGGCGCTTGCCAAGGTATAATCGACGGTGTTGTTGCTGCGGAACTTGAAGCGGTAAATGTCAGGCTTCTTGACGCCTTCGGTGAGGATATGGAGCTTGCCGCCCTGTACCCACCACATACCGCGCTCCTTGTTGAAAACGCGGGTTCTTTCCGGGTTGGAATAGAAGGTGACGTCGAAACGCCCATCCGCAGTGCGGTTGAAGGTCCAGGCCAGAAACGGGCATTTGGCATTGACGCGTTTCATGTCGCGCTGTCCGTCGAAACGTCCGACCATGCGGTCGTCGAGGGAGGAAGACGGCCCTGCAATCGCAGGCGTTGCAATAAATATTGCGCTTGCCGTGATGAGGGCAAACCTCGCAAACATCACCATCTCCCTTTCCCGAACGGTATCACCCCACTCTTAGAATGGGTGATACTGATACATCCACGTCTCACTCAGCACATTACTGCCCTGCTTGAGATAGGCGCGCATCTCCACCGGCTCGTGGCCCTGCACATTGATATCAAACTCCGCGCGCCAGTGGCCGGGCACATCATCGGGCACGGCTTCGGTGCGGATGTTGGAGAACGTGCCGCGAGAGGCGGTCAGTACGATTTCCGGAAACACGCCTGTGGGCAGGCGCGTCAGGCTCGGACCGAGGAACTCCACCACGAACTTGCGCACGCCTTGCGGGCGGTTGGTGCCCATCTGGCCGCCATTGCCGAGGCGGGTGGCGACGCAGCGGGCGAGATCGCCCTCGAAGGGCTCATTGGCCACCCACAGCGTCCGGTAGGAAATATCAAAGGACTGGCCAGCCTTGGCAGGCGCGGCGGGAACCCACATGGCGATGATGTTGTCGTGGATTTCGTCGTCGGTCGGGTTTTCAATGAGCTGGATGGTGCCCGCGCCCCAGTTGCCCTTGGGCTCAATCCACAAGCTTGGGCGGCGGTTGTAATTGACGCCGTCGAGGTAGTGGTCGAACACCCGGTCGCGCTGACACAAGCCGAAGCCGCGTGGGTTGTTGTCGGAGAAAGCCGAGGCCATCGTGCCGGGCGGTGCATTGAGCGGACGCCAGATGCGCTCACCCGCGCCGGTCCACATGGCAAGGCCGTCGGAATCGTGCACCTCGGGCCGCCAGTCGGTCGCGATCTTTTTAACCGTTTCCGAGAACCAGAACATCGAGGTCAGTGGTGCAATGCCGAGCCGCGCCACGTCTTTGCGCAGGTATAGCGACTTGTCGATATCCATCACGACATCCTTGCCGCGCTTCATCACGAACCGGAAGGCACCGGAGACAGACGGGCCATCGAGCAGCGCATAGAGGGTGACGGTGTCGGAGCCGGGTTGCGGCGTCTCGAAATAGATATTGGTGAAGTCGGGAAACTCTTCCGGCGTATCATACACGACCGTGTTGATGGCAATGCCGCGTGCCGAAAGTCCGTATTGATAAAGCTCGCCGATGGCGCGGAAATAGGATGCGCCGAGGAAGGCGACCCAGTCGTTCTTCTTCCAGTCCAGGCTGCCGTCGCGCGGCTCCTGCAGGCGGAACCCGGCGAAGCCGCTATTGACCGGCAGCTTTTTGGCGGGGGAATCCGCGGGCATATCGAAATAGCTATCGTCATAGATGATTTCCCGTGCCTGGCCCTTATCGACCACATGCATCCGCACTGGCTTCTGGAAAAACCGGCCGAGGTGGAAAAATGTCACCGGGAAATCGCTCGGGCCATTGGCCCATAGGGCGAGATCGGTCTTGAACTTGATCTTGCCATGGGCGTCGTAATCAATGGCCCACAGAATATCTTTGGGCGCGGTGATCGGCGCGACATAGGCGGTTTTTGCCATTTCGCGGGCGCGCTTTTTCAGGGCATCGAAGCTGAAGGCGTTGGCGGCCCCAACTTTGAGACCCTGCGGTTGCTCAAGGGCAGAGGCTGGAAAGCCGCTGGCAACGAGCGATGCGGTGGCAAGAGCGGAAGTCAGGAAAACGCGGCGATCCATCGGGTTTGCAAACCTCTTTTGTGTTGTCGCTCCGGCGCATCCGGGCCGGATGTGCGGCTCGCGCTTGGGAGCCGCCTCGTAGCAAGATTGCCGGAAGTTATTTGGTGTAAAGCGGTTCCACGGCCACAGAGCTGAGCCACAGCTTGTACATCAGCCATCCGCCACACAGGCAGAAGAGGGCGGTAAGAACGTATTCCACGATCAGCCCAAGCTCAAACAGCCCGGCAATGGCCCAGGCTCCGGCAAAGGCGATGCCGAAAATTTCCGTTCCAACCAGAATCATCACGCAGATGATGGTGAAAAGGTTCAGCGCGTTAAATCGGCCTTCGGGGCGTGGGGACACTGTGGCTTCTCCGTTTAGCGCAATGCGCAATATAAAAGAATCTAGAACTACGCGCGTTTCAAGCTAAGCGCCCTTCGGTCTAGGTTTGCTTTCGAATACCCCATTTTACCAACGCATGGCAAGCTTTGCGGTGCGCTTTCAGGCGAGGCCCTGTTCGATCCACAGGCCCAACATCAAGGATAAGCCGAGTGTTGCAACAAAAGCGGCAGCGGTGAGTTCCAGTGCTGAGGCCGCGAGCGGTGCAAACCCATTGCTGCGCCCGCCCGCAAGCCGCAACGCGAGCGCCTTGGCAAAAACCGCAAGCGTGGCAATGAGGCCGGTGGTGATGGCGGTACCGAGCGCCATGGCCAGTGTCGCCAGAATGCCCGCAGCAAACAGCCCCTGCGACAGGGAAAAAACCAGGATGATCAGTGCGCCGGAGCAGGGTCGCGCGCCCGCCGCCACGATCACCCCAAGCCGGTCGCGCCAATGGTGCAGACGGTCAATCTCTTCGGGCGGTGGCAGATGGACATGGTCGCAAGCCAGTGTGGCCGGATCGACAACGATGCCCCGGCTGGCGTCCAGCGCGCCAAGAAACTTCCCGGCCTTGCGCCAGACAAGCCCGATGCCGACGAGGGCAATCACCGCAAAGCTCACGGTCTCAAGCAAATCGGCCCAGGCATTCATTTGCCGGGCGGTGGTTTGTAATGCCAGAACGGCGACACCAACAATGGTGATTGCAACCAGTGCTTGCAGCAAGGCGGCAGCGAGGCAGATGCCGAGCCCGCGCATGAGCGAGCGGCCGCTGGCGACAAGATAGGCTGAAATAATCCCCTTCCCGTGACCCGGTCCGGCGGCATGGAATACGCCATAGGCGAAGCCGATACCGATCAGCGGCCAGATTGCGCCGCGCCCTTCTTTGAGGGCAGAAACCGCATCGGTCAGCGCCTTATAGAAAGCGCCTTGCAGGGCGAGGATGTGGCTACCGAGGCCCCCCATCATTGGCGCGGCCTCACGGGCGAGGCCGAAGGGCGCTTTTGGGGCGGTTTTTGGCGCATCGGGCCACAGCATCCAGACCATTAACATCAACAGGCCCCCGACCAGTGCCAGAGCCGTCAGAGCAACCGCAAGGCGGCGCGCTGTGAAGGGTATTACGGGGCGGGGCGGTGCGAGGCTTGTCATGGGCAGGCGGCCACGGCCTTGCTGGCATATTGCAGGCCCATGCCAGCATTGGCGAAGTAATCTTCTGAATATTGGCTGAGATCGGCCTGCGTCGCCTGTTTGGGACGCGTCACGGTGATGGTGCAGCCAGTCTTGCTTGCGCTCATGGTCACCGCCTCGGCCCCGCTCACCATGCTGAAATCAATGAAATAGCTGGTGTCGTAGACCTCAAGCCCAATGATTTTTGGTGCTTTGGCCGGCGTTTTCAGCGGCAGGTCGAAATGCTGGGTGAGCGCACCGTCGGCAAATGTCATGGAATAGGTGATTGGCGCATCAAACGCCTGTTCCTTACCGGCAATCTTGACCTTGGTGAAATAACCGAACTCTGCAAGCCCATCGGTGTTTTCCTTGGCGAGTGGCTGGAGTTCCTCTTCGCTCAGAATGCCGTCACGGTTGGTGTCTAGCCCGGTGGTGACATAGCTCGAAAACGGCTTGTCGAAGGTCCAGTCATGGTGAATGCCGGTGAGGTTGCCGTCGGGATCAAACAAGAGCTTTGTTTTTGAAACAACCCAGACGTGGGGGTGCGCCTGCGCCGGCTCCGGTCCAAGCCACGCGGCGAGGGCGAGCAGGGCAAATGCGGCAAGGCGGGCGGCGGATCGGGAAAAGAGAATCATGGGAGAATAATGAATCCGTTGCGGATCGAGGGCAATCGCCACCATCGAGCGTGCTTCATGGGCACTGATATGGGCGCTTTAGTGGCAGCCCGCGTCAGGTTAGTCCTATGACGCGGATGAGCAGCACTGAAATGGCGATCAGCAGCACAAGCGACACCACCACCGCCATCGTCACCCGTCCGCCGACTTTCGACAGGGTTCGAAGATCGACGCCGAGCCCGAGCGCCGCCATGGAGATGACGGTAAATGCCACCGTCACGAAGCTCACTTGGCGTAACACTGCTTCTGGCACGAACCCAAGTGAACGCACGCCGATCATCACCAGAAAGCCAATGATAAACCATGGCACCATCTTGCCAAAGCTGAGCCGCACCGGGGCGATGGTGGCGGTATGGGCAGTGGCTTCCAGCCGGGGGGCGAGGAGCGACAGCACGATGACGACCGGGCCGAGCATCAACACGCGCACAAGCTTCACCAGCGTGCCGATCTGCGCCGCCAGCAAGCCGACCGGCATGGTTGCTGCCAATACCTGGGGCACCGCATAGACGGTGAGGCCCGCCAATACGCCATACTGGTTCTGGTCATAGCCAAGCACCGGAATGAGCAACGGCAGGCACAGCACGACAATCACCCCGAGGATGGCGGTGAAAGCAATGGAGGACGCCACGTCCTCGCTATCCGCCTGAATAACCGGAGCGACTGCCGCAATCGCCGAATTGCCGCAGATTGAATTACCGCAGGCCACCAATATCGCCATGCGTTGCGGCAGCTTCAAAAGACGCCCAGTGGTGTAGCTCGCGCAGATGGCAAACATCACGGTGGCTGCGATGCCGATAATCAGCACGCCGCCCGCATCGGCCAGCGTCTTGACGCTAATGGTCAGGCCGAGCAGCATCACCGCGATTTCCAGCAGCGTTTTCGCGCAAAACGCCATGCCGGGTACAAACGCCTTACCCGGCGAGAACAGGGTACGAATCACCGTGCCAAGCAGAATGGCAATGACCAGCGCCTCAATCCACGGACGCCCGGTGAGATGCTCCTCCGCCATTTGCAGGCCATAAGCTGTGGCAGAGATGGCCGCGCATAGGAGAATGCCCGGAAGGAGCGAACGCAGACGGGAGACGAAGGGCGACACTGGGATGGGCTCCGGAGAAAGGCGGAGCAGCACAATGCGCCCCGCCGTCATGGTATCAGTGCATTGTCGTTGAGGGAAACCCTAATGCCTGGCTGCGGTTTGACTGAGTGAACCCGTGTACCCCTTGCATATCCGGCGCGGCGACAGCTATCGTGCGCGGGACGATTTTTGTTTCAGGGATACCCCATGGCCAAAACCATTCATTCGATGATCCGCGTGCTTGATGAAGCGCGCTCGCTTACATTCTATGCCACCGCTTTCGGACTTGAAGTCGCCGAGCGGTTTGTGTTTGACGGGTTCACGCTCATCTATCTGAGCAATAAGGAAAGCGATTTCGAACTGGAACTGACCGTCAATCACGATCGCGCCGTGCCCTATGTCCTCGGCGATGGCTATGGCCATATTGCCGTCAGCGTCGATGATCTCGAGGCGGAACATGCGCGCTGCGAAGCTGCCGGGCTCGCGCCGACACCGGTCAAGGCCATGAGCCATGACGGGAAACCGCTGGCCCGCTTCTTCTTTTTGCAAGACCCGGATGGCTACAAAATAGAAGTTTTGCAGCGCGGCGGGCGTTATATTTAGCTGGCTAAATATGCCAGTCGATGGCAGTTATTCCCTGCTTTTCCAGCCACTGGTTGGCGCGGCTGAACGGGCGGCTGTTGCGGAAATCGCGTAGGCGATTGAGCGGCGACGGGTGGCCGCTTTCAACGATCAGATGCTTGCTGCCATCAATCAAGGCTGCGCGGCTGCGCGCTGAGCCGCCCCACAGCAGAAATGCCACAGCCGGGCGCTTTTCTGACAGGGCGCGAATGGCCTGATCGGTCAGCGCGGACCAGCCGAGTTTGAGATGCGCTCCAGCATTGGCGGCTTCCACTGTCAGGGCGCTGTTGAGCAACAGCACGCCCTGTTTCGCCCAAGGGGTGAGGTTGCCACTCAGGGGGCGCTGTCCCTGCGCGCCGTCCATGTCACTCACCATCTCATCCAGAATGGTTTTGAGCGATGCGGGCAGGCGGCGCGTCCCGGTATAGGAAAAGGCGAGGCCATGCGCGTCGCCCGGTGTCGGGTAGGGGTCCTGGCCGAGAACCACTGCCTTGACGCTGTCGAAGGGCGTCAGCGTGAAGGCGTTGAAGATGTTTTGCGGGGCGGGAAGGATGGTCTTGCCCGCAACTGCCATGTCATCAAGCGCGCGGCAAATGCGCGCCGCTTCGCCATCGGTGAAAAATGGCAGGTCGCGCCAAGTCACCGCCTGCGGGCTTGCGAGAAAGTCTTGAAGGGCGCGCGTGGCGGAAATGGTCATTTTGGCTCGGCAGGTTGTGGTAACGCACTTTTGTCTTAGTACATTTCCAATCAAGCGGGAATTGCATCTTTCAAGGTCGCCGCGAGCCGTTTAAGGTCATAGCTGAAAAAGCCGTGCCGAAGCACGGCGATCATGGGAGCGCGCATGACCACCCCAACCGGACAAAGCCATAGCCTGCTGGCAAAATCAGGCAGGATCGGCGTTCTGCTGGTCAATCTTGGTACGCCGGAAGCCACCGATTACTGGTCGATGCGCCGCTATCTGCATGAGTTTTTGTCTGACCGCCGCGTGATCGAGACGCCGCGCTGGCTGTGGTGGCCGCTGTTGAACCTGATCATCCTCACCACCCGCCCGAGCCGCAAGGGCAAGGATTACGACACGGTGTGGAACAATGAGCGCAACGAAGGTCCGCTCAAAACCATCACCCGCGCGCAAAGCGAAAAGCTCACGATGCTGCTGGCCTCGGAGCTTGGTACGAGCGCAGAAAATATCACTGTCGAATGGGGGATGCGTTACGGCCATCCCTCCATTGAGAGTGGTTTGAAGGGTCTGCAAGATGCGGGCTGCGACCGTATTCTCCTGCTGCCGCTCTACCCGCAATATTCCGCCGCGACCTCGGCAACCGTATGCGACAAGGCGTTTGACGCCCTCAAGAAAATGCGGTGGCAGCCGACATTGCGCGTGGCGCATCCCTATTACAATGACCCGGCTTATATCGACGCGGTGGTTGCCGCCATGCGCCGGGATCTGGCGAAGCTGAAGTTTGAACCCGAGGTGATCCTCGTTTCGTTCCACGGTATGCCGCAATCCTATATCGACAAGGGCGATCCCTATTACGAGGAATGCGTCGAGACCTGTCGGCTGATGCGCGAGCGCTTCGGCTGGCCCGAAGACAAGTTCATGCTGAGCTTCCAATCGCGCTTCGGCACTGAAGAGTGGATCAAGCCCTATACCGATGAAACCATCAAGGGCTTTGCCGCCAAAGGCATCAAGCGTATGGCGATTGTTGCCCCCGGCTTCTCTGCCGATTGTCTGGAAACCCTTGAAGAACTTGACGGTGAAAACCGCCATTATTTCGAGGGTGGCGGCGGCGTAGACTACGCCTTCCTGCCTTGCCTCAACGACAGCGATGAAGGGATGCAGGCCATCCGCTCGGTGGTGTTGCGGGAATTACAGGGCTGGCTGTGAGCCGATAAAGGCGCGCACCGTTCTGAGAAATAAAAAGCGCCGGAAGGGATGTCCCGTCCGGCGCTTTGCTTTTGGAAATAGTTATATCACCCGTGCAGCGGGCGCCCATCCACGGCAAGGGCTGCTTCATGCACCACTTCCGACAGGCTCGGATGGGCGTGGATGATGCGGGCGAGGTCTTCGGATGAGGCCTTGAACTCCATCGCCACCACTGCTTCGGAGATGAGTTCGGACACCATGGGGCCGATCATATGCACGCCGAGGATGCGGTCGGTGTTTTTGTCGGCCAGAATTTTGACGGTGCCTTTGGCCTGGCCGAGGCCGAGTGCGCGGCCATTGGCGAGGAATGATGCCGTGCCCTTGCGGTAGGCAATGCCCGCCGCCTGAAGCTGCTCCTCGGTTTTGCCGACCCAGGCGATTTCCGGGTTGGTGTAGACCACGAAAGGCACCAGACCGAGATCAATATGCGGCTTCTGCCCAGCGATGCGTTCGGCCACCGCCACGCCCTCTTCGGACGCCTTATGCGCCAGCATCGGCCCGCGCACCACGTCGCCGATGGCCCAGATGCCGGGGAGGTTGGTGCGGCAGTCGTCATCCACCGTGATGAAGCCACGGGCATCCACGGCAAGGCCGATGCGCTCTGCGCCAAGGCCTGCGGTATGGGGCACCCGACCGATGGAGACAATCAGCTTATCGACGGTCAGCGTCTTGGCTTCCCCGCCTTCCTTATAGGCTACTATTACCTCTTTGCCGGAAGTAATCTTGCCGATTTCGACGCCGAGATGGATATCGAGGCCGGTATCTTTGGTCAGTGTGCGCAAGGCTTCCTTGGCGATCTGGCGGTCGGTGGCGGCGAGGAAATCAGGCAGCGCTTCAAGCACCGTCACTTCCGTGCCGAGCCTGCGCCATACCGAGCCCATTTCCAACCCGATAACACCCGCGCCAATGATGCCAAGGCGCTTCGGCAACACGGCCTGGTCGAGAGCCCCGGCATTGTCGAGGATGGTAATATTATCGATGGTCACACCCGGCAGCGGGCGCGGGCTTGAGCCGGTGGCAATGATGACATTGCGGGCAATGATGCGCTTCGGCTCTGTGCCCGCCACATCAATGATCCAGCCATCGGCGCTGTTGTCGGCAAAGGAGGCACGGCCGAAGAAGGGCTCGATCTTGTTCTTCTTCAGCAGCATCCCGATGCCGCCGGTGAGCTTTTTGACGATGCCGTCCTTGCGCTCAATCATCTTGGCAACATCAAACGACGCGCCTTTGACGGTGATGCCGTGCTCGGCAAAGTCATGGTTCAGGGCGTGAAAATGCTCGGACGATTGCAGCAGGGCTTTCGAGGGAATACAGCCGACATTGAGGCAGGTGCCGCCCAGCGCCGGTGTGCCATCCTTGCCGATAAAGTCATCAATACAGGCGACCTTGAACCCGAGTTGGGCTGCGCGGATCGCCGCGACATAGCCGCCCGGTCCCGCGCCGATGACGGCGACGTCGAATTGCTGGCTCATGGGAGGAACTCCGTAAGAAAAGAAAGGCGCTTCCCGTTGAAAGGAAGCGCCCGAAAGTCAAAAATCAGATTTCCAGCCACAGACGGGCGGGGTCTTCGATGGCTTCCTTGATGGCAACCAGGCTCAGCACCGCCTCGCGCCCGTCGATCAGGCGGTGATCGTAGGACTGGGCGAGATACATCATTGGCCGCACCACCACCTGGCCGTTTTCGACCACGGCACGTTCCTTGGTGGCGTGCATGCCGAGAATGGCCGATTGCGGCGGGTTGATGATCGGGGTGGACATCATCGAGCCGAAGGTGCCGCCATTGGTGATGGTATAGGTGCCGCCGGTCATTTCCTCGACGGTGAGGCGACCATCGCGGGCGCGCGCGCCGAAATCGGCAATCTGGCGTTCGATATCAGCAACCGACAGTTTGTCAGCGTCGCGGATGATCGGCACCACAAGACCGCGCGGCGAACCAACCGCCACGCCGATATCGAAATAATCATGGTGGATGATGTCGGTGCCGTCGATGGAGGCGTTGAGCACAGGGTATTTCTTGAGCGCCTGCACCACCGCCTTGACGAAGAACGACATGAAGCCGAGCTTGACGCCGTGTTCCTTCTCGAAGCGGTCCTTGTATTTGGCGCGCAGGTCCATCACCGGCTTCATATCGACCTCGTTGAAGGTCGTGAGAATGGCGTTGGTCTGTTGCGACAGGATGAGGCGTCCGGCAATCGAGCGGCGCAGGCGCGACATTGGTTCACGGCGCTCAACGCGCTCGCCATTGTAGGCAGGCTTTTTCGCCACAGGTGCCGCAGGCGTTGCTGGCGCGAGGGCAGCCGGTGCCCCCGCAGGAATGTCTTCCTTGAGAATGCGACCGCCACGGCCGGTTCCTGCAACGGAAGAGAGGTCGATGCCTTTTTCAGTGGCGAGTTTGGCGGCGGCTGGCATGGCGACGGGTGCCGCAGGCGTGGCCGATGCGGTCGGGGCTTGAGAAGAAGCCACGGCGCGCGCCTCTGTATCGATCTGGGCAATCAACTGGCCGGATTTAACAGTCGCGCCGCTCTGTTCGATCAGCTTGACCAGAACGCCCGCTTGCGGGGCCGGAAGCTCCAGCGCCACCTTGTCGGTTTCGATCTCAATCAGGTTTTCGTCGCGGTTGACGTAATCGCCTTCTTTTTTGGCCCAGGCGGTCAGCGTGGCTTCCGAAACGGATTCGGGAAGCTGCGGGATCTTAACATCGATAATCATTCTGCCCTCTCTCAAACTGCCTGTTCGCGGCGCTTGCCGGACGATTTTGGTGATTTCTGCGCCTTTGGACCCAGACCATCAGCAACGAATTGCTCAAGCTGTGCCTTGTGCATGGAACCGTAACCCACCGCCGGAGCCGCCATCTCGGGGCGACCGGCATAGATGATGCGGTGGTCGTCGATGGCCTCTTCCAAGCGATGGCGGATCATGTACCATGCACCCTGGTTGCGGGGCTCTTCCTGCCCCCATACGAATTCCTTCGCATTGGGATATTTGGCGATTTCAGCCGCCAGTTCCGCCACCGGGAAGGGATAGAGGCTCTCGACGCGGATGATGGCGACATCGTCCTGAAGACCGGCATCAGTGCGGCCCTGCTCGAAGTCGTAATAGACCTGACCCGAGCAGAAGATGATGCGGCTGATCCGCGACGGATCGCGCACGCCGGTATCGGCGATCACCGGGCGGAAGCCCATATCGGTGAACTCGTTGAGGCTGCTCATGGAGGGTTTAAAGCGCAACAGGCGCTTCGACATGAAGATAATCAGCGGCTTGCAGTAGGGCCGTAGCATCTGGCGGCGCAGCACATGGAACATCTGTGCCGAGCAAGACGGCATCACCACTTCCATATTGGCTTCGGCGCAAAGTTGCAGCCAGCGTTCGGGGCGGGCCGAGGAGTGCTCGGGACCAGCGCCATCGGAGCCATGCGGCAGGTTGACGACGAGGCGGTTGAGGTTGCCCCATTTCGCCTCAGACGCAGCGATGAACTGGTCAATCGCCACCTGGGCACCGTTGGCAAAATCGCCGTATTGCGCTTCCCACATCACGAGCCGCTCCGGCGCGGAACCGGCATAACCGTACTCATAGGCCAGCACCGCTTCCTCGTTGAGGATTGAGTCGTAGACCGAGAAATGGGCCTGATCGGCGGAGATGTTTTGCAGCGGCACATATTGTCCGCCCTGGCGCGACTGCCGCGCCTGATCGTGCAACACCGCGTGGCGGTGCGAGAAGGTGCCGCGCCCGGCATCCTCACCGGAGATGCGCACGCCGATGCCTTGTTCGACAAGGCTGGCATAGGCCAGGGTTTCGGCCATGCCCCAATCGACGGGCTGCTCACCTGCACCCATTTCAGCGCGGGATTTCAGCACCTTGAGGGCCACGGGGTGCACCGAGAAACCATCGGGAACCACGGTGAACTTGCGGGTCAGTTCCTGGATTTTGGCGAGCGGCAGGGAGGTGTCGGTGGGCAAAGCCCAGGCCGGACCGCCCATATATTTCGTCCAGTCCACCGCAAAGGCGCGGTTGGATTGCTCCATGATCGGACCACCAACCCGGTCACCGCGATCCATCGCATCGCGGTAATCCTTGATCATCTGCTGGACGTCTTCGTCCGAAATCACCTTCTCATCGACCAGACGCTTGGCATAAAGCGCACGCGCGCCGGGGTGCGAGGCGACCTTGCGGTACATGAAGGGCTGGGTCAGGCGCGGATCGTCAGCCTCGTTGTGGCCGAGCTTGCGGAAGCAATAGATATCGAGGAACACGTCCTTCTTGAACTTCGCCCGGAATTCCAGCGCCACCTGGGTGGCGTAGCACACCAGTTCCGGATCATCGCCGTTCACATGGAACACCGGGGCGGTGACCATCTTGGCGATATCGGTACAGAACGGGGTTGAGCGCATATCGGCGTCATCGGAGGTGGTGAAACCGACCTGATTGTTGACGACGATGTGGAAGGTGCCGCCGACGCGGTAACCGCGCGTTTGCGACATATTGAGTGTGCCCTGAATGACGCCCAGGCTGGAGAGCGCCGAGTCACCATGGATCAGCACCGCCATCACCTGATTGCGATCCGCGTCCTTGCGGCGGTGCTGGCGGGCGCGCACGGCACCGGTCACAACCGGGTTGACGATCTCAAGATGCGAGGGGTTATAGGCCAGTGAGATATGCACCGGCCCGTTCGGGGTCGGAACGTCCGCCGACAGGCCGTCATGGTATTTCTCGTCGCCTGAGGTCAGTGTTTGCGCCTGGCGGCCTTCGAACTGGTCATACAATTCGCTCGATTTTTTGCCGAGCACATTGAGCAACACATTGAGGCGGCCACGATGGGCCATGCCGAGAACAATCTCCTCAACGCCGTAGGCGGCACTGTTGCGGATGAGAAGGCTGATGGCCGGAATGAGGCTTTCACCGCCCTCAAGGCCGAAACGCTTGGCACCCACATATTTCGAGCCGAGATACCGCTCCATGGTTTCGGCGGCAGTCATCTCGAACAGGATGTTCTGTCGTGCCTTGGCCTCGAAAGCCGGTGTGGCGAGATCGGCCTCAAGCCGTTCCTCAAGCCAGCGGCGCTGCTCGGTTTCGAGAATATATTGAAACTCAACGCCCATCATCCCGGCATAGGTCCGGCGCAGGCCAGCAAGAATATCGCGCAACGACAGCCGCGATTCCGTACCGAAGTCGCCGGTGTCGAACACCGTATCCATATCGGCCTCAGTCAGGCCGTAGCGGGCCGGGTCGAGCATCGGGTCCGGCGGGGTTTCGTTGCGCTTGAGCGAGTCGAGTTGGGCTTCGGTGAAGCCGCGCCGCCGATAGGCTTCGATCAGCCGGAAAACGCCATGCTGCTTGGCGTGGGGCATGCCCGCCCCGGTCGCGGGCGAGGGCGCTGTCGTCGGCATTTCGCCGCTGGTCAGCCGCGCGAAATATTCCTGCCATTCGGGCGGAACCGAATCAGCACGGTCACGGTAGCTATTAAATAAGTCTTCGATGAAAGCGGCGTTGCCGCCGTAGAGATGGCTGGTAGCGGTCAGGAAGGAACTCATTATCGTCTCTTCTTTGGTTTACCGTTGCAGCAGACGGCCCAGTTGATCTCGAACGAGACGGTCCGCAATTTTCTGGTCATATCACGAGTAGCCCCACGTGGCGCACTCCTTGCCCGAGAGCGCTCTTATATCAACTCGGAAAGCCAATCCATAACCAATAGGTTATAGCACATCTTCGTGATGCGCGCCTATCCGGCAAATTTCATACTGCGGGTTGAATCTTGTCGCGTGGTAGCTGCGGGTTGTTATGGCCAAGGTTATACTTTAATCTCGGTATTCTGTGATGTTCGTTCTGGAACCGCGCCACGGGGCTGGTATCCGGCACAATGATGAAGGTGGCACTATGAATTTCGGAAGTTTCAACTTTACCGGCTTCGATATCTTTGTCGTTGTCGCGGTTCTGTTCGTCATTCTGACGCTGGCGTGGGGCGTGCGCGCTGTGCCGCAGGGCTATGCCTATACGGTGGAACGCTTCGGGCGCTATTCGCGCACTCTGTCGCCGGGGCTTGGCATCATCATTCCTTATATTGAGCGCATCGGCCAGCGTGTAAACGTGATGGAACAGGTGCTCGATATCCCGAGCCAGGAATCTATCACCAAGGATAACGCAGGCGTCACCATCGACGCCGCTGCCTTCTTCCAGATTTTGCAACCGGCCCGCGCCGTCTACGAGGTTTCGAACCTCTATCAGGCGCTGCTGGTGCTCACGATGACCAATATCCGTACCGTGGTTGGCTCGATGGATCTCGACCAGTTGCTATCGCACCGCGATGAAATCAACGAGCGCTTGCTGCGCGTTGTCGATGGTGCTGCTGAGCCGTGGGGCGTCAAGGTGACGCGCATCGAGATCAAGGACATTCTGCCCCCCGCCGACGTGACCGGGGCCATGACCCGCCAGATGAAGGCCGAGCGTGAGAAGCGCGCCGCTGTGCTCGAGGCGGAAGGTATGCGTCAGGCCGCCATTCTTCAGGCCGAGGGTCAGAAGCAATCCGCCATTCTTCAGGCCGAAGGCCGCCGTGAAGCTGCCTTCCGTGATGCCGAAGGGCGTGAACGTCAGGCTGAAGCCGAAGCCAAGGCGACGGAAATGGTCTCTGCTGCCATCGCCGGTGGCAACACCTTCGCCGCGAACTTCCTCGTGGCCGAAAAATACATCGACGCCCTCAAGGGCATGGTGTCGGCTCCGAACCAGAAGGTTATCATCGTGCCGATCGAAGCCGCCGGGCTTGCTGGTGCACTCGGCGGTATTGCTGAGTTGACCAAGGCAGCGTTTGCGCCAGAGGGTGCGGTGTCTGCAAAGACAACGCCGCGCGTGCCGCCGGTCGGAAAGGCGTGAGGCTCTAAGCCATGATCCTTAATTTCATCAATGAATTTGGTCCGTGGTCGTGGATCATTGGCGGGTTTCTACTCTTTCTGGCAGAACTCGCCGTTCCCGGCGTCTTTCTGGTGTGGCTCGGTCTTGCGGCTGTCGTCACCGGCTTTGTCGATTTTGGCTTTAACCTGCCATGGCAAACGGCATCGCTGGTGTTTGGCGGGTTGTCGATCCTGTTCGTGATCGGTGGTCGCTACCTGTCGCAGAAGGGGGTGCCGCAAGAAGACAACAATGGCATGCTTAATCAGCGTGCCCGCAAGTTCATCGGCAACACCTATGTGCTCGAAGCGCCCATCGTCAACGGCGAAGGCCGTATCCGTGTGGCCGATTCCTCATGGCAGGTGACCGGGCCGGATCTGCCCGCCGGTGCGCGGGTAACGGTTGTGCGCAGCGAAGGCACCAAGCTGGTGGTGGCGCGGGTCTGAAAAATCAGGCGGGCATTGGCCCGCCGCACATTAATATGATGTGCGCCTTCGATGCTGTGGATCCCCCCAGCAGACCGTGCGCAACAATAAAAAAGACGCCGCTCGGTTAAAGCGGCGTCGGTCTCAATGGCCTTCCGTCAAACTCACTTCGCCAGCAGCGCCGTAAGTTCCTTGCGCAGGGACGGGCCGAGGTCGGCGCGTTCCAGCGCGTAGACCACATTGGCCATCAGGTAGCCGAGTTTCGAACCGGTATCGTAGGTCACGCCATCATAAATCATGCCGTAAAATTTCTGGCTGGCCGACAGGGTCTTCATGGCGTCGGTGAGCTGGATTTCGCCGCCCGCGCCCTTTTCCTGTTTGGCAAGAACGTCAAAAATTTCCGGCTGAAGGATATAGCGGCCCGAAATGATATAGTTCGACGGCGCTGTGCCCTGCTTGGGCTTCTCGACCATGCCGGTGATCTCAAAAGTGTTACCGAACGTCTCGCCCGTGGCGACGATGCCGTATTGGTGGGTTAGTTCCGGCGCAACCTCTTCAACCGCAATGATATTGCCGCCGTGCTGGTTATACGCACCGAGCATCTGCTCCATCGAGCCGCGTGACAGCATGTCGGGCAGGAGCACGGCGAAAGGCTCATCACCGATCATCTCACGGGCGCACCACACCGCATGGCCGAGGCCGAGCGGGGCCTGCTGGCGGGTGAAGCTTGCCGCGCCTGCCGCTGGCAGATCACGCATCAGTTCTTCGAATTCCTTGATCTTGCCGCGTTCTTTGAGGGTGTGCTCAAGCTCGTAAGCCATGTCGAAATGGTCTTCGATCACGCCCTTGTTGCGGCCGGTGACGAAGATGAAATGTTCGATACCGGCGGCGCGGGCCTCATCGACCACATGCTGGACGACCGGGCGGTCCACCACCGTCAGCATTTCCTTCGGCATCGCCTTGGTGGCGGGAAGGAAGCGGGTGCCGAGACCAGCGACGGGAAGAACGGCTTTGCGAATGGGTTTCATTGGGATAAACCATCTTGGAGGTTGGCGGGGATGCCCCGCATGCCGCTATTTATACGTGTTCAAAGTGAATATATCCTGAAAACAGAAATGCTTCCATAAAACCGAGGCACGAGGGAGAAAAAAGCATGGCGGTGCTGGTCACAGGCGGCGCGGGATATATCGGCTCACACGCCGCGCTGGCGCTGCTTGATGCCGGGGAAGAGGTTGTGGTTCTCGACAACCTGTCGTTCGGCTTTTCGTTTGCGGTGCCCGAGCGGGCCATTTTCGTGCAGGGCGACGTTGGCGACCAGGCTTTGATTGCCTCGGTGATCGAGAAATATAAAATCAATGCCGTGATGCATTTTGCGGCAAGGATTGTGGTGTCAGAATCGGTTGTTGAGCCGCTGGATTATTATCTCGCCAACACCGTCAAGACCCGGGCTTTTCTCGAGACGGTGGTGAAGTGTGGCGTCAAGCACTTTGTCTTTTCATCGACGGCGGCGGTTTATGGCGAGCCGGATATCGTGCCCATCCCGGAAGAAGCGGCGAAAGCGCCGATTAATCCTTACGGGCGCTCGAAGTTAATGACCGAGTGGATGCTGGATGATGTCTGCGCCGTCAGCGGGCTCGGTGCGGTGGTGCTGCGTTATTTCAATGTGGCGGGGGCAGACCCGCAATTGCGTAGCGGCCAGTCGGCATTGCCCGCCACCCATCTCGTCAAGCTCGCGGTGCGCGCTGCATCTGGCAAGCGCGAGGGCCTGTCGGTATTCGGCACAGATTACCCGACGCCGGATGGCTCCTGCGTGCGCGATTACGTGCATGTGAGCGATCTGGCCGAGGCCCATGTGGCGGCGCTCACCTATCTCAGGCGCGGGGGCGAAAACGTCAAACTCAATTGCGGCTATGGGCGCGGCTTCTCGGTGCTTGAGGTAATCGAGTGCGTGAAGAAGATTTCACGCTCTGACTTCCCGGTAAAAATCGAACCCCGCCGCCCCGGTGATCCGGCGGTTCTGGTGGCCGATGCCCGCAAGATCAAACAAGTGCTGGGCTGGACACCGAAATATGACGATCTTGACGCGATGGCAAAACACGCGCTCGCGTGGGAGCACAAGGTGACGGAGCGGGGGCTGTGACGTTTGCCCGAAAGAGTACCGGCAATGGCTTCATGTTGGATATTCCCAAGACGCGACGCACCGTTCTGACTGGTCTGGCTGCGCTTGCCGTGGGGGCCACTATCGCGCCTGTCAGCGCCTTCGCCCAATCGCCTGACTTCGCCCGCTTTCTCGCCGATCTCTGGCCCGAAGCTCGTGCGGCGGGTGTTTCCCGCGCCACTTTCGATATGGCCTTCGCTGGTGTCGCGCCTAACCCGAAAATCATTGCTCAAACCCGCAAGCAGGCTGAATTTTCGCGCCCGATTTGGGAATATCTCGATGGTGCCACCGGGCGCGGTCGGGTTTCGCGCGGAGCGGCCATGGCCCGGCAATGGGCGGCGACGGTTAGCGAGAGCGAACGCCGCTTTGGCGTGCCGCGCCAGACGCTCCTTGGCGCTTGGGGCATGGAAAGCGATTTTGGCGCGTCCACCGGCAAGACCTATGCGATTGAGGCGTTGGCCAGCCTGGCATTTGCGCGCCATCGCGGCGATCTCTTTCGCAAAGAGCTGGTGATTGCCCTGAAAATCCTTGAGGGCGAACACATCTCGCGTGGAAACATGCTGGGCTCCTGGGCCGGTGCCATGGGCCAGACGCAGTTTTTACCGTCGAGCTTCGAGAAATACGCGGTTGATGGTGATGGTGACGGCGCGCGCGACATATGGGCTTCGGTGCCCGATGCTTTGGCCTCCACCGCCAACTTCCTGCACATGAACGGCTGGAACCCGGCGCTGCCCTGGGGTTTTGAGGTGGTGCTACCGCCCGATATCGATTTCCGCAATTTCCGCCTTGATTTTGCAAGCTGGCAACGGCTTGGCGTGCGGCGGGCCGATGGTGTTTCCTTGCCCCGTGCGGGCGAGGCGCAGTTGCTCATTCTGGCAGGTGCCTCCGCCCCCGTCTTTCTGGTGACCGACAATTTCGAGGCAATCCGCGCCTATAACACCTCCGATTCCTACGCCCTCGGCGTCGGGCTGTTGGGCGACATGGTATATGGCAGCCCTGGCATCCGCACACCCTGGCCGCGCACGGCCCCGCGCCTTTCGGGAGAGGAGCGGCGCGAGGTGCAGCAGCGCCTGGAGCGCCTTGGCGTCTACAAGGGCAAGCATGACGGCAACCACGGCTGGCAGACCCGCGCCGCCATCCGCGCCTATCAGTTGAAACATGGGCTGACAGGCGATGGCTATGCGGACCCCATGCTGCTCGCCCATCTGCGTTCGGCGCGCTGATGCCGCGGCGCCTTTTGGCAGGCAGGTTTTTCTGCGAACCGGCTCGACAAGCCCGTCGATCTCTGCTACGTCCGACGCCTTAACTGAAAACAGGAAGCCGAAAACCTTCGCGGTCTACGCGATACGGCAGGAGTGACAAATGCATATTATCGAACAGCTCGACAAAGAGCAGATTGAACGCCTTGGTAAGGAAATCCCCGATTTTCAGCCCGGCGATACCGTCATCGTCAATGTGAAGGTCAAGGAAGGCGAGCGCTCACGCGTTCAGGCCTATGAAGGCGTTGTGATTGCCCGCTCCGGCGGCGGCATCAACGAGAACTTCACCGTCCGCAAGATCTCCTATGGCGAAGGCGTCGAGCGCGTTTTCCCGATCCATGCGCCGCTGATCGATTCGATCAAGGTTGTGCGTCGTGGTAAGGTGCGTCGTGCCAAGCTTTATTACCTTCGTGATCGTCGCGGTAAATCCGCCCGTATCGCCGAGCGTACCGATCGCCGTCCGGAAGCCAAGGGCGAAGGCAAGTAAGCCTTTACTCCCCGGAACTGGAATTTTCGAAAGCGCGGCCTTCGGGACCGCGCTTTTTTGTTTTTCAGGGGCGCTATGTGCGTAATGGAATTGCGCTAAGCGGCCCTAGTTTGCTAAGAAGCGAATGTTCACCGCAACAAAGCCGTAATTTTTGTTCACAGGATCCGACATGAAACCGCGCACCCTCTACGACAAGATCTGGGATGACCACGTCATTGATGAGCAGCCGGATGGCACCTGCCTGCTTTATGTTGACCGGCATCTCGTCCATGAGGTGACCAGCCCCCAGGCATTCGAGGGCCTGCGTGTGGCCGGGCGCAAGGTGCGCCACCCCGAGAAGACGCTGGCCGTGGTTGACCACAATGTGCAGACCACTGACCGCTCCAAGGGTGTCGAAGATCCGGAATCGCTGCAACAAATCGAGACACTCGCCGCCAATGTGAAAGAGTTTGGCGTCGAATATTACAACGAGCATGACCGCCGCCAGGGCATCGTCCATGTCATCGGGCCGGAACAGGGCTTCACCTTGCCGGGCCAGACCATCGTCTGCGGCGATTCCCACACCTCGACCCATGGCGCTTTCGGCTCGCTGGCGCACGGCATCGGCACATCCGAGGTCGAGCACGTGCTGGCCACGCAAACCCTCATCCAGCGCAAGATGAAGAACATGCGCGTTCTGGCCGAAGGCAAATTGCCCGATGGCGTGACCGCAAAGGACCTTGTGCTTGCGGTGATCGGTGAAATCGGCGCCGCTGGCGGCACTGGCCATGTCATCGAATTTGCGGGTGAAGCCTTCCGTAACCTCTCCATGGAAGGGCGCATGAGCGTCTGCAACATGAGCATCGAAGGCGGCGCACGCGCTGGCATGGTTGCGCCGGATGAAGTGACATATGCCTATCTGCACGGCCGCCCCAAAGCGCCAAAGGGCGCGGCATGGGATGCTGCCCGCCGCTATTGGGACAGCCTGCGCACCGATGATGGCGCGGCCTTCGACACCAATATCCGCATTGATGCCGCCAATCTGCCGCCCATCGTTACCTGGGGCACCAGCCCCGAGGATGTCATTTCCATCTCCGGCTTCGTGCCCGACCCGGACAAGATCGAAGACGAGAACAAGCGCAAGTCGAAATGGCGGGCGCTGGAATATATGGGCCTCACCCCCGGCACCAAAATCACCGATATCGCCATCGACAAGATTTTTGTCGGCTCCTGCACCAATGGCCGCATTGAAGACATGCGCGCCGCAGCCGCCATCGCCCGGGGCCACAAGAAGCACGCCAATGTGCAGCTTGCCCTGATCGTGCCGGGCTCTGGTCTCGTCAAAGCCCAGGCCGAAGCCGAAGGGCTCGACAAGATTTTCATCGAAGCGGGCTTTGAATGGCGCGAACCGGGCTGCTCCATGTGCCTCGCCATGAATGCTGATCGCCTCAACCCGCAGGACCGCTGCGCCTCGACCTCAAACCGCAACTTCGAAGGCCGTCAGGGCCTGAAAGGCCGCACCCACCTCGTCTCCCCCGCCATGGCGGCGGCAGCGGCGATTGCCGGGCGGTTCGTCGATGTGCGGGAGTGGCCGCGGGGGTAATGGCGGGCATAAGGTGCCCCAAGCGGGCGCGCGGCAACGCGCGCCTTTTTTTTGATAAATTTTGCTATTCATCTTGCCATCCGCCACGGAAATGTTGCTAATCAGGCCCATGTGCGGGATCAAACATCGCATATGGGCTTCTGGCAAAATGGTGGGGCAGAATGATACGCCAACAGCAGGAAATGCAGGAAAATACATCCGGAATGGGTGACGCCAGTGTGATTCCACCTGGGGTTAAGGGCTGGAGTTGGGGCGCTTTTTGTCTCAGCTGGATTTGGGGGATCGGCAATAGCGTCTTCATCGCGCTGCTTTTCTTTGTTCCGATTGTGAATATTGTCATGCTGTTTGTGCTTGGTTTCAAAGGGCGGGAATGGGCCTGGCGTAAACGCCGCTGGTTGAGCGTTGAAGAATTCCGAAGAGTTCAACGCAGGTGGAGTATCGCTGGTCTCTTGTTGTGGGGAGCGATGATCGTCCTCCTGCCGACAACGTTGTACTTCAGTTTCTCAACGCAAAGGGAACTGGCGGTGACGTTGGCGCGCCAGAATTCCGCCGCCGTTCAATTGCTTGGAGCGCCGATTAAAGCTGGGTGGTTTGCGCAAGGAAAAGTCAGCAACTCCCCGAGCGGTTCATGTGCCATTGTTTGGGTGCCCGTGTCGGGTTCCAAGGCCTCCGGCTCCATGTTTATGGTGTCGGTTGGCGAAGGAGAGTCATGGCTTGTGCTGCGGGCCATATTGATCGGTGAGGACCAGAAACTCATTATGGTGGATCGCCCCAGCAACGATCAATACAATGCCCAATTGGAAGCCTGTCGAAAGTGATTGACCGCGAAATGGGCGCGGCAGAGTTTTCCAACAGAGGTGCTGACTTGCGATCAGTTTCTTCCCACCAGCGAACCGGTTTTCCCGAAATGCCAGGGGCGCCGCGCGCGGATGGCCGGCTGACGCCCGTTGCCAGAAAAGGTGCCTGGCGGAAATGGGGAATGATTGGCGCGGCAGTGGTTTTAGCGTTTGTTGCCATCAACAGCGCCCTGTTCGCCTTCATGAGTGGCAGGTTTAAAGCCCAGCAAAAAACTGCACTCGCCTTCCTGCGCGATAACCCGCGGGCGGTCGAAGCGCTGGGGATGCCGATCGAAGCCGGGTGGCTTGCATCCGGAAAAGTCAGCACCAAGTCCAAAACCGGCTGTGCACTGCTGGACATTCCCGTCACCGGTTCACGCGGCTCCGGCTCCATCTATTATTCCGCGATCAAATCGGGCGCGCGCTGGTTTGTGCTGCATGAATACCTGACGGTTGATGATAAACGAATTGTGATTGTCGACCATCCCGACAAGGCCAACTTCTCGGCTCTGACCAGAGAGTGCCGGGAATAGGGAAACGCCCGCCTTGCGTGCGCTGAGATAAATCGCCACTGGCTTCTTCTGAGCAATCAGCATCGCTGCAAGTGCGGTTTCGGGATCGTTCAACGGGGCGCAACTCTCATACTATAGTCTGATTATGGATGCCGTTCCCCTGTGCCGAAATGCATGGGTGGCGATGATTTTGCGTATCGTTTTTGAACAGAGGAACTCTGTTCTATCTCATTCTTATATTGTCATTTTTTCCCCTTTTCCAGCGGCTTCGCCAATGGGCGGATTGGTTAAAACCGCTCTTCAAAACCGATTTTTACAATCTGCGGGGATACGGACAGGTGATGCATTTATTAAATTTTACGGTTGTGAGATATTAATAATAGCGATATTATTGTAAATATTACTGAAAATATTTATATAAATTTAATTATTTTATTTATGACAGGTAGAGGAAAAATATGCAAAATTTGCATAGTGGCTATGTTCATCGCACCCGCTCATTTCAGCGTTGCTTTATTATTCCTTTGGGATGCGGATTATTGGCAGCCATGGGTGGGGTCGCTCAGGCCATTGACCATGCACCCGGCACCTACAATGTTCCTTTTTCCTTCGCTGATGGTTCCTCCAATATCTTCGTTGGTGGCACCACGATCACCCCGCCCACGGGCAGTAGTGGTATTGCGCTCAGCAACGGAAGCGTAACGCTGAATGCCACCAGCGGAGCGATATCACTCACCACCGTTGGTTTCGGTATTCAGGCTTCCGGCACCGCGTCCAATATCAGCGCGATCGGTAATTTCTCGGTCTCGACGTCAGGCTCGGGATTTGATGCCGTTAATGCAAACGGCGGTGCACAGATTGCGCTGAATGGCGGCGCGGTGAGCTACACCAAAAACGAAACGAGCGGCAGTCAGAGTGCGGCGCTTTCCTCCAGCGGATCCGGTTCTCTCATCACGGCCACGAACACGGCGATAAGCGTGGCCAACGCCTTAAGGTCCGGCTCCACGCGCTTTAGCTTTGGCGTCAGCACCCAAAATAACGGGAAGGTTATTGTCAATGGAGGAACCATCACCGCAACCTCTTCGGGTTCAATTTTCTCCCGCCCGCGCAGTTATGGGGTCAATGCCGGCGTTGGTGAGGTCGTGCTCAATAATGTCACTATGAATACCACTGGCCGCTATGGACACGGTGTTGTGGCGGCTGGCGGCATTGCGACGATCAACGGGGGAGCGATTACTACCACTAGCTCCAATGCTGTCGGTCTCTATTCAACTGGTTCAGGCGGGAATTCGACCATCAACGCATATGGTACGCGCGTAACCGCCGAAAATTCATTCTTGGGCGAGGGCGTTTTACTCGAAACGAGGAGCGGATTGGAAGGATCGATCGTCGTTGCCAACCTTAATAACGTTCATGTCAGCGCTGCCAGTAACGGTGTCCACGCAGATGGTGCCAATCGCACCATCAATGCGGTTAGCAGCACCATCATCGCTAATGGCGGGAGCGCTGTGGCATATGCCAGTTTTGGTGGCGTTATCAATCTTAAAGGCGGCTATGATCCTGGCTCCGGCCCACTGGGTGGGACGACCATCACAGGCAATGACGTCCACGGTGTCCGTGCCTTCGGTGATGGGTCTTTAGTCACCTCTGACAGTGTCGCGTCCACTATTACCACCACTGGCGACGGGGCTTTTGGTGCTTATGCCGCTTCCGGTGGCAAGGTTATGCTGAATAACGACAACATCAGTACTGGCGGTGACAGTTCCTACGGCGCATATGCGACTGAAACCAATAGTTTGGTCAGCCTGACCGGTGGTTCAATCACCACCAGTAACGCAAACGCCGATGGCGGCTACGCGAGGGCAGGCGGTGAAGTGCGCCTGACCAACGCTGCCGTCACCACCAATGGAGAGACTTCACTTGGTGCTATCGCGATCTCCGGCGGGGCGCTGGTGCTCGATGGCAATGAAATTGTGACCAAAGGTGAGAGTTCAAACGGCGTCGTTCTCGATGGGCCAGCAGTTCGGTGGCAACCCATGGTATCAACAAGATCACCACACAAAACACAACCTCCCATGGCTTTGCGGTCACCAATGGTGCCGCGAAGACATTTGATGCCACCACGCCTGGCAATGCCGTTCCGAGTTTCGATGTGCGCGGTGCGGGAAGTGCGATGTTTGCGGCACTGGGGGCGGCAACCGGCAAGGCCAGCACAATTACCCTTGATGGTGTAAAGGCCACCAATGGCGGGACTTACGGCAATACCATTGGTGTTCTGGCCCGGAACGCCACGGCGGCAATCACCATCAAGAACGGTGCCAGCATCGGTGTCAGCGGCCAGGATGCCGTGGCGGCGATTGCGGATGGCGGCAAGATTGATGTGGATGCCAGCACGCTCAAGGCAGATGCGGGCGGTAACGGTGTCAGGGTTACCAATGGTGGCCAGTTTTCTGGAATCAATGCCGCAGTTACCGCTGCTAATTCCGGTTTCGTGCTGACCACCGGCACCGTTGATCTGCCAAATGTCGTGACTTTAACTGGCGGCACGCTCACCTCTGGTGCCGATGCCATCCACGCTGATGGTGCGAACGGCACTGTTGCCTTCGACAACGTCACCGTGAAAAATGGTCAGTTGCTCCTGAATGCTCTTAACGCCAGCACCATCGCGCTCAGTGCGACCCATACCGCGTTGACGGGGGATGTCATTACTGGCGCGGGCAGCACCGTCAATATCAGCCTGAAATCGAGCAGCCTTTTTGGCAATGTCACCACTGGCAATAATATTGACGCCGATGCGGGCAGCGCCTGGCTGATGACAAAAAGTTCCGATGCGCAAAACCTGATCAATGCCGGTTCGGTTGGCTTTACAGCCGGCGCGCAGCCGGGACAGACCCTGACGTTGCATCAGGATTATACAACCCGTGGCGGCACCATTGTGCTCAATACGGTTCTGGGGGATGATCGTTCCCTGACCGATAAGGTTGTGGTCGAAGGGAATACATCCGGGACTGGCTTCATCAAGGTACTGACCGCCTTGGGAACGGGGAGCCGCACCGTCGATGGCATTGAGATTGTGCGTGTGGGCGGCGCATCGGATGCCACCTTTATTCTGTCGCAGCGCGTGGCGGCTGGCGCTTATGAATACGGCCTGTTCAAGGGCACGCCGAACGAAGCCAATGGAAATTGGTATCTGCGCAACACCATCTATCCCGGTCCGGTGAGCCCTCCGACGCCTCCGCCTCCCGTAGTGGGTCCGGTAGTGCCGCCCCCCGTTGTGGGCCCGAAAGAGCCGGTTCTCAATGTGCGCCCGGAAGTACCGGTCTCCATGGCGATCATGCCGCTGGCGACGGAGTATGGTTATGCCATGCTTGGCACCCTGCATGAACGCGGCAGCGAGACCGGGCTCAATGTCAGTGATCCGGTAAGCGAAGAGCGCATTGTGCGGTGTGAAAACCCTAAAACCAATTTCCGTTGCGTTGTGCGGGTTCCGGCTGCCGTCCACGTGGGCAAGGACGCCACCAGATGGGCTGCGTCCGGCTGGGCGCGTCTTTTCGGCAATCGGGGCTTCAATGATGCCGACAATTTCGCCAAGCGCGGCCCTGATTATGACTACACCTTCGGCGGCATTCAGGCGGGGCTCGACATCTACGCCCGCGAGCAGGGTGATGGCACGCTCGACAAGGCGGGCATCTCTGTCGGCTATGGCCAGATCACCTCAGACGTCAAAGGCCAATTCGGCGGCAAGGCCGGTAACGTTGATACGGACGCGTACACGGTTGGCGGATACTGGACTCATCGTAGCGCAACCGGCTGGTATACGGACGCGGTTGTTCAGGGCACCCTTTATGCCACTGAAGCGCATTCGATTTTCAATCAACGCTTCAACCCGGATGGTTTTGGCCTCCTCGGCTCGCTGGAAGGTGGCTATGCCTTTAAGCTCGGCAATGGTTTGACGCTTGAGCCGCAAGCGCAAATCGTTGCCCAGAATGTTTCGTTTGATAACGCGCGCGACGCCTACGGCTTTGTGCGGTTTGACGATGGTGACAGCTTGCGCGGTCGTTTGGGCCTGCGTCTGACCAAGACGTGGAACCGGGCAGAGAGCGGCCAGCGCCTCGTCACCGCCTGGCTCCGTGCCAATGTCTGGCATGAATTCCTCGGCAAAACCCGGACCACATGGACGCGGTTGGATGGTCGGGAGGCGATACCCTTCAACTCTTATTTCAACGGCACCTGGGGTGAGTTTGGTGCCGGTGTCACCGCTCCAATCACCGAAAAGGTCAATCTGTTTGCTACCGCTGCCTACCAACACTCGCTCGATAATAAGGGCCGCGTTGGTTGGGATGGACGGCTTGGGATGAACGTAAAATGGTGAGGTGATTTTCTGGAGTGAAGCGCGTTTAATATGAAATGCGCTTCACTCCAGATTCAATTATCGCGCCTTGCACTATCCCGCATCCTCCTCCAGCGCCCGCCGTAGGCGACGGATCACCTTGGCGCGGTTGCGCTCGTCGGCTTGCTTTTCCACTGTGGCGGATATTTCCAGCAGCAGACGGGTAAGCTCATTGTGCCAGTCGAGTTTGCCGAGGGTGGCGGTGGGCGTGCGTTGGGGCTGGCCGGTCTCGACCTCTTTCGCACCTTGTGTGGTGAGCGCAAAAGCCTGATCGAGCTGCGGCGTCACGATTTTCTCAGCACCGACCACATCCTCAAGGCGGGTTCTGAAGCCCGCCATGGCGTCCGGCTCGCCGTGGGTCAGGAACAGGTTGGAGGTGATCGGCAGGCGCTCGCGGATCCAGCGCATCAGGTCGGACACATCGGCGTGGCCGGAATAGAAATTGAGCGAGGAGATGCGCGCTCGCACCAAAACCTCTTCGCCGTGAATGCGCACATGTTTCACGCCGTCATGGATCAGCCGCCCCAATGACCCTTGCGCCTGATAGCCCACCAATAACACGCTGGCTTTCGGCGACCACAGCCATTGCTTGAGATGGTGGCGGATGCGCCCGGCGTCGCACATGCCGGAGGCGGCGATGATTACGTGAAAGCCGCGCAGGCGGCCAATCGCCTTGCTTTGCTCCACCGTCTCGGTGAACCGCACCTGCGGCGATTGCAGCGCCTCGCGCAAGATATCGCCATGCTGGATATCGCGGGAAAAGCGCTCGAACACGCGGCTTGCCTTGGTGGCCAATGGGGAATCGATGAAGATTGTCGCCTGCGGGATCACCCCAGCCTTCATCAGCGTATAGAGATCCACCAGCACTTCCTGCGTGCGTTCGACGGCGAAGGAGGGAATGAGCAATGGGCCGTTCTGTTTGACGGCTTTCAGCACCTCTTCGGCCATGAGCTTCTGGCGTTGTTCAAGTGTTGCCTCCAGCCGCTCGGTGTCGCCATAGGTCGACTCGCACAACACGTAATCAAGCCGCTTCGGCGCATCGGGGTTGGGTTGAAGCAATTCGCTTGAAGGGCCGATATCGCCGGAAAACAGGATGCGCAGGGGCTCAGCCTCGCCGGTGTCGATCTGCATCTCAATGGATGACGAGCCGAGCATGTGCCCGGCATTCCAGTAGCGCACGCGGATGCCCTCAACCACCGTGGTCCACTCGCAATAACGCACGGCGTGGAAATGGGTCAGGCTTTCTTTGGCGTCTTCCGCCGTGTAAATCGGCTCCACCGCCGCGCGACCGCGCTGAAGATTACGGCGGTTGAGCTGATGGACTTCGCTCTCCTGAATATAGCCGGAATCGGGCAGCATCACGCTGCACAGTTCCACCGTTGCAGGTGTGGCAAAAATCTCGCCGTTGAAGCCGTGCTTCACCAGTTTCGGCAACAGGCCGCTATGGTCGATATGGGCGTGGGTCAGCACCACGGCGTCGATATCGCGCGGGTCGAAGGGGAAGTTGCGATAATTCAGCTCCTTCTCCGACTTGGTGCCCTGAAACATGCCGCAATCAATGAGAATGCGCTTGGTTGCGGTCTCGATTTCATAGCAGGACCCCGTCACGACCTGCGTCGCGCCGCGAAAGCGAATGATGGGGTGAAACGGTTGGGGAGAAAGGGGCTGAGCGGTCATGGTAACCTTCAATGCTGTTTTCGCCTCCGTAACTATAGATCTGTTGCGGGTGGGGCGCACGTCAAATCCGGGAGAGGTGGTAAATCGTGGAGAGGTCACGCCGCCGTTTTTGTTGCGCAACGCGGCTGCGCCGTGGTAGCCACAGGCCGCCGGTTGGTTTTCCGCCGGCGGAAGGCGATAAGGCACGATGGCCAAGAAAATCAGCGTTAAACAGAGCTTTTCCGAGGATACCCTGCCGATGTTCAAGCGGCTGTGGCGGGAGTGGGTGCGGCCACATCGCGCCGCGCTCGTGCTTAATTTGGGGCTGATTGTCGTCATTGCCGCGACAGCGAGCCTTTATCCTATTCTGGTGCGTGAAGCGCTCGATGCCTTTTCCGCCCGCGACCGCAATGCCATTCTGCTTGCCCCGGTGCTGGTGATCGTGGTGACAGCGGTCAAGGGTTTTTCGATGCTCGGACAGACGGTGCTGACCAATAAGGTGGTTAGCCAGATTGAAGCCGACATGCAGACCCATCTCTATAACCACCTGATCAACGGCGACCTCGCCCAGATTGGCCGCGAGAGCCCGGCGTTGCTCACCCAGCGCTTCACCACCGATTTCACCTTCATCAAGGAAGCGCTGACCCGCCTCTCCACGGTGGCGCTACGCGACACCATGACGATTTTCGGGATGATCTGCGCCATGATCTGGATTGACCCGATCCTGACAGCGGCCTCCGCCTGTATTGCTCCCTTCGTGGTGCCGCCCATTGCCAAGGTTGGGCGCAAATTGCGCCGCATGTCCACCGCAACGCAGGAGCAAATCGGCTCCATGGCGTCTATGGTTTCAGAAAGCCTGCAAGGTGCCCGTGTCGCCAAGACCTATAACCTTGAAGATTACTTGCAAGGCAAGGCTGCCCAATCATTTGAGGATATCCGCAAGCTCAAGGTCAAGGCGGCCAATGCTCGCGGTAGACTCGACCCATTGCTCGAAGTGGCAGCAGGGCTTGCGCTCGCCGGTGTTCTGTCGTTGATCGGCTGGCGCATAATGGCTGGACAAAGTTCGCCGGGCGACTTTTTTGGCTTTGTGACCGCGCTCATCATTGCAGCGCAGCCCATCAAGGCGCTGGGCAATCTCAGTGCCGCCATGCAGGAAGCCGCTGCCGCTTTGGTGCGTTACTTCGCGGTAGTAGATGAAAAGCCGACCATTCTCGACGCGCCGGATGCCAAGCCCATCGCCATGTCCAAGGGCAAAATCGCGCTCAAAAGCATCACCTTCCGCTACCGTGATGATGTGACAGCGCTCAACGACATTTCCCTGACCATCCCTGCGGGCAAAACCACGGCGCTGGTCGGGCGCTCGGGCTCTGGCAAATCGACGCTGATGGCGCTGGTGCCGCGCCTCTATGACGTGACGGAAGGCGCGGTGCTGGTGGACGGGCAGGATATCCGCACCATCACCCAAAAATCCTTGCGCGCCTGCATCGCGGTGGTGAGCCAGGATGTGATGCTGTTTGACGACACCATCCGCGCCAACATCGCCTTTGGCCGCGATGATGTCAGTCTGGAGGCGGTGATGGCCGCTGCCCGTGCCGCCGCCGCCCATGATTTCATCATGAAGATGCCGGAGGGCTATGACAGCCGCGCCGGTGCCATGGGCGCACGCCTTTCCGGCGGCGAACGCCAACGCATCTCGCTCGCCCGCGCCTTCCTGAAAGACGCGCCGATCCTGCTGCTCGATGAGGCCACCTCGGCGCTTGATTCCGAGAGCGAACATCTGGTGCAGCAGGCCATCAAGACGCTGATGGTCAACCGCACCACCCTGGTCATCGCCCATCGCCTGTCCACAGTGCGCGACGCTGACATGATTGTGGTGATGGAAGCGGGCCGCATTGTTGAGACCGGCAGCCATGAAGAACTGCTGGCGAAAGATGGTGCTTACGCGCGGTTGTATCGGTTGCAGTTGATGGATGACGTGGTGGGGTAGGTTTTTTTCTCTGCCGCGCATCGCCTGTTGTGAATGATGAATACCGAAAAGGGGGCGCACCATGATCGCCAGACGCATTATCACGACGATTGTCTTTCTGGGTGTCGCCCTCTTGGGCGGCATCACCGCACAGGCAGAACCCGCCCACAATGTTATCGACCGCCTCAATGTGCCCGGCCCGATCCGTTTTGGCGAGACCGACTACCGCCTCGCCTGGAGCTCCCATCCGTCGCCAGGCTATTTCAAGCAGGAATACGTGCCAGCAGGGCAGAAGGTTGAACGGTTTGAAGTCATGATTTTGATAGAGCTGGCGATGGGCCGCTCGCTCAAGGATACCGTCACGGCCCAGGTCGCCATGCTCAAGGACCGGAAAAAGACCGATCCGGTGACGAACATGTCCCTCATGGCAAAGGAAAATACCGATGAAATCATCCTTGATTTTGTCATGCAGGCACGGGGTGCGGACGGCACGCTGATCACCGAATGGAATGCTTACCGCTACAAGCCCCACACCACGCTGTCCGGTAAAGGCGTCGTCTTATTCGCCATCAGCAAACGAGCCTATGGCGACGACGAGGGGATGGCTTTTCTGAAAGCGTTGTGGGCAAACCGACAAGCCGACCTGAACATGTTGGCTGCCAGTACTTTTCCAGCAGTGTCGGGCGTGAAGTAATTTCGGTGATGTTGTGTGAATTTCGGCGACCGTTTACTTAACTCAACTTTCCTTAGTGCATAAGAGAAAAACAAAGGGAATTAAGTAAACGATCACTGAAATTTTCCAACGGTTTGGATGATTCAAGGGCCAACAGAAATTCATTTTATTGGCATTTTTTCTGCACCAAAATGGTCATCCAGGAGATCAAATAGAAATTGAATTAAATTTCCGTCATTATTTTCAATACCTTTGGTCGCACATTCTATTAAAAAGGTGTCTTGCACCAAGACTGCGATCCAGAATGGAGATTTTATATTATATTTAACTAAAATATATTCTCGAAATCCATCTAATAATTTGCGATCGCAGCCAAGGTCAAGTCCAGTTAAAAAGGCTATGATTTGCTTGTATTCTTTTTCACAAATGTTCATCCCGATGTGGGTCTTAAAGTAATTGTATTTTTTGATCATCTCGTCATTGGTCATTTTTAAATTCCAAATTTTGTTCCATCTGGATGTTTATTGTAGCGGCAATTGACGCCGCTGCTTTTCTTGCGACGGATTTTGCGCACGCATCTTACACCCACTCCACTCCATGTGCCTCCATCAAGCTCGGCGGCTCATATTTCCCCACCATGCGGCGGATCACTGCTTCTGGCACCACGGCTTCGCGGTCTTTGTTCTGGCGCAGGATGTCGGCGAGGGGGCGGTCGAGGGCGTGGATTTCCACGTGGGCGTCATACAAGCGCAACAGTGAAATCACCTTGCTGCGCAGCGAAACCGTGAGGTTCGTGGCGTTCCACACGAAATCCTGTTTGCGCCGCAACAGAATGTGCGCCCGCTGTTGGGTTTCCTGAAACACCGCGCCCTGGTTGTCGGTTGGGGCGATTTTCAGGTCGCTGCGCACCGCATCAAGCGACACTTGCGGCCAGTCAGCAAACGCCTTTTGCGCATAGGTGTCCTTGCCGCTGCCCGGCAGTCCGCACAGCATCACCACCCGGCTGCCGGTTGCGGCCTGCGCCGTGTAGTGCAGCGAGCGGTCTGGCTTTTCGAGATATTGCATCCGGCTTTCATCATTGGCGAAGGGCCAAGGGTGATCCAAGATGCCTTCCTCTTCGAGCCACAGGCGCAAGAGTTCCAGCGTTTCCGCAGTCTCGTCGCATGTGGGGCAAATACGGCCACGGTTGTCGGCATTGGCAAGAATGAGAAGTTCCTGCCAGCGCCCCACCAGCGAAAAGCCCACCGCCCGGCGCAGTGCATTGCTCGCCCCAAACAGATGAAACGGTCGTTGGTGCCAGAAAATCAGCCAGTAAACCCGCTCCCGCACTTCACGCGGCACGCCCGCTTCCCACAGAAGCGTCCAGGCCACGCGGGCGCCGAGCCGCGAATGGCCCGGCTGGCTGATGCGCTCGCGCTGCAAGGTCTCGTCCCAGCCGATCTCGGTAGTGTCGGGCTTGCCGATGTCGTGCAGCAGTGCTGCCAGTAGCACCGCCGCGCGCCGCTCCTCGGCAAGGGCATGGTAGCGGGGTGCCGCCAGCATTTCCTCCGTCACCATCCGGGTATGGGTCCAGACATCGCCTTCGGCATGGAATACCGCATCCTGTGGGCAGGCGCGCATGGCCTTGGCCCCGGGAAAAGCCGCTTCCAGCGCCATCCAGTCGATGGTGGGAGCGAACAGGGCTTGAAGCCATGGCGTATTGTTCGTCCAGGTCATGACAGCTCTCCCGTGAACAGATTGACCCCATCGGCCAGCCGGTTTGGCAGCAACGGGCGGTCAGCCCAGTGCGAGCCGGATTCGGTGATGGCTTGCAGGAAATCGGCGCGCACATATTTATAGCGCCCGATCACGATACCGTCGCGCTCGTGTTTGAGGTAAAGCCCTTCGGCGAGCGCGCTCTGCTCGGTTTGCCGAGCGGCTTCCTCGGGGTCGATACCCGCCTCGATGGCGGAGAGGGTGAGGGCCTCCTGCCAGCTTTCGCTCTTGTAAAGCGAAGGCCGGATCAGCGCCCGCACCATTTTTCCCGTGGCGAGGTTGCCGCGATGCACCACCGGCACCGAAACTACCGGCGCACCAGCAAGCAGCGCATGGCGCGCATCGGTGCCGAGAAACACCTGCCTTTCCCGGTCGAAAATATCAAACTCGAGAAAGTAATGGGGCAGGCGGTCATAGAACACCGTGTGCTTGGCAAAGCACCATTCGCCAAACATGATGAAGCGCGTGCCCAGCCGTTGCCGCAAAGCGTGTTCATGGCACGAGGCCCACGCCTTGAAGAGCGAAAACTGCCCCTCGCGCGCCCCACCCGTGAGGATGTGCCCGCGTGATTGCAGCATGAGGCGGCCATCCGGGCTGAAGGAGATCGCGGCATTGGCGCCATCGACCTTTTCCTCCCATATGCACGCGCCATCAATGAGCGATGCAGGGTCAATCTGCCCGGCGCTGTCATCGCCCGGTTGCAGCCGCGAACCGCAAAGATGCGGTGTGCGCGGGTATTTTATAAAAGGTAACATGATAAAATCCCAAAGGTATACAGCCGCTCAAACCTGCAAAATACAGGGAGCGTAATCATCGTGATCAGTGCTGAATAAAAATGCCGTTCAACGGCACCTTCCTTGAGATCATGGTATTACATTTCTTCCTCACAACGCCGCCTATAGCGGATGTGGCGGGGGAAGACAATATAGGTGAAGTGGTGGGGCCTCCTCTACCACTGGGCGTAAATCGAAACTCGGGGTTGCGAACCGCAAGACATCAATTCAACGACCAGATTTTGAGCTTGCTTTTGGTTGCCAGCATCGCAACTCTAAAATTATCGATTTTTTAGGTCATTACCCCAGTTCAGCAAGCGCCAGCTTTGCCATTTCTAATGTAATGGCCGCAGCTTCGTTGCTTTCGAGTGTCCATGCTGTCGAGAGCCCGCACCAGGCAATGATCCACATCAGAAGACGCTGTTTGTCCAGGCCTGCCACTTCGGTCACGGTCTTCAGTCGCTGTTTGAATATTTCCGGCACAGCAGCGATCCGGGGGACCGGATTGCCAATATCCGGGTTGGTGAAAATATTGGCATAGTCGAATCCGCGTTCGCCCATAATCCCTTTGGGGTCAATAGCCAGCCAGCCCGATGCCCCAAAATCAAGGACGTTATCATGGTGTAAATCACCATGTAACGCGACCACATCACGTGGAGTGGAGAGCAGTTCTTCAGCTATTTCGGCACAGCGGTTCAGGACGCCCCCATGTTTCCGGGCTGCTGGTTTGAGCGTGCGAAACCAGTCATGGAGAGGCGTAAGCTGTGGTGGAGATTGCTTCTGGAAGGTATGAAGCCGGTTTGCTGTGAGGCATATAATACGAACTGCTTCGGTATCCCGCCCCGTCCTGGACATGGCCGATAGAGATGCGGAACCTGTTGCGCGCTCCAGAAGAATTGCCCCGTTCTCATGAGCCATAACCTGCGCCGCGCCGTTTCCTCCCCACCAGACCATCAGCGCATTGCCGGTTTGTTCATGCGCGTCATCCGTGATTTTGAGCATGGCCTTCATGCCATTTTTTGCTGTTTTCACCGGGAGAAGCTGCGACGTATGGGTTATGAATGGCGTGCCATCTGGAATGAGGTTCCAGAGATTCAGCCAGGGTCGGAAAACACATTCAGTCATCATACTTTCCTGTGTCCCGCTATCGACAAAGGGACTCTATTCCACAATCCCAATTGCCCATTTATATACTGCTTGCCCATGATAACCCATAAACAACATAGCACTTCAGATCGTTTAATCGTAAACCACCTCCACGCAACAGCCCCCATATCACCGGCTACGGAACAAATGGCATGACCGAACGACGCCCACCGTTCATAACCAATGCCAGTTCACAACTGGCCCTGTTGACGGTTGGGCGGTCGGCTGCGGCTTTTGCGGATCAATTGGTTGAACTGCTGATTTTATGGTTCGTCTGGGAGTTGACGCGGTCTTCTACCATCATGGGGATAGTGACATTCACCGAGCGCGGCTTTGGTTATTTTTCAAGGCAAACCGGTTTATGGAATATAAATAGTGCCACGATTGTGCCGAGCAACCGCCTATTCCCGATGCATAATCCTATCCACCAGCAAATCCGACCAAAAGCTCGGCCTGAAATTCTTTTCCAGCTCTTCCGGGTCGTAGACTTTTTCGACCCATTCGAGGAACGGCAGGCCTTTGGCTTCGCCCTGGCGGCGGTAGAGTGCGAAGAAGGCATCGAGGATGCCGGTTTTGGCGAAGCGGAAATGGCCGTATTTGAGCGACAATTCTTTCACTGCTTCCGCGACGGGCCTGCCTTCACGCACGATCAGGTAAAGGGCTGCGACGAAGCCGGCGCGGTCGGCACCGGATTTGCAATGGATCAGCACCGGGTAGGTCAGCTTGTCGAAGAAAGCCTTGGCCGCCAGAATGCTTTCGCGGTCGGGCGCGCCGCGTGACCGCACGATGAACTCCACCAGCGCGATGCCGTGCCGTTCGCAATAATCTTTCTGTAACTGCCACGCGCCGTGTTCACGGCCGCCGCGCAAGTTGACGATGGTTTTCAGCCCGGCTTTTGCCAAAGCGGCAATCTGGTAGGGCGCGGGCTGGGCTGAGCGCCACAGGTCTGGCGTCACCTTGTGCTTGTTGAGATAGGCGAGGCGGAAGATGCCGTGATCGACCAGCAGCATGTTGCTCCAGGCGCGAAAGTGGTCGCCGGAGGTTTCGAGCGGCCTGTCCCACCGCGCAATCCGCGCCATGCGGCGGGCATAGCGGGTATCAGGCTTTCGAAAACGGTTGAACACAGGCGTTAAACTCTCGGTGGTTCGTCGGAGCGATTATGCTCCGGCAAAAAAAGCACGGGTGCCGATCAAAAGCCGTTAGCTGACCTCTCCCGGCGGGCGTTGCCGTCTTCAAGGGTTCCGGCCCGAAAGGCTCTCTAGCAGCCTTCATATCATTGGGCAATGTTTTGCAGGATGTGGGATGGGAGAGGCCCTCCGCCTTTCTTCCTCTTGTCGCGCGCGCGTCCACCCGTTAAGCAGCAGGAAACACGGGGGCGGCGGTCGGTTGCCCATTTGGAGAATACCCATGCGCATTGATGCATTGCCGGTTGGCAAGAACCCGCCTGAAGACGTCAACCTGATTGTTGAAGTGCCGTTGGGCGGTGAGCCCATCAAGTATGAGATGGACAAGGCTTCCGGCGCCTTGATGGTCGATCGCTTCCTGTACACCGCCATGCATTACCCGGGTAATTACGGCTTCATTCCGCACACGCTTTCGGGTGATGGCGACCCGTGTGACGTGCTGTGCGCCAATACCCGCGCCATTGCCCCCGGTGCGGTGATGAGCGTGCGCCCGGTGGGCGTGCTGATCATGGAAGATGATGCCGGGCAAGATGAGAAAATCATCGCCGTGCCGTCAAAACAACTGACCAGCCGCTATGATGCCTTCAAGAACTACACCGACCTGCCGGTGATCACCACCCAGCAGATCGAGCACTTCTTCGCCCATTACAAGGATCTCGAACCCGGCAAATGGGTGCGCATCGTCCGCTGGGGCGATGCTGATGAAGCCCGCCGCATGATTCTCGAGGGCATCGAGCGCTATCAGAATTCACTAAAGAAATAAGGGTCTAACCCATTATCTCGATTTTCGTCCGTGGCCCGGTGCGCGCAAGCAGCCGGGCCATGTGTTTTGCGGCGATGGCGATGCAGCCTTGGGTCGGCGTGTAGCCGGGGCGGGCGATGTGCAGAAACAGCGCCGAGCCGCGCCCGCGGATCACCGGGCGGCGGTTGATGGCGAGGTCTATGACAACGTCGTAAACATCATCGTCACGCCACATCCGTTCGCAGCTTGCGCGGTGGGGCAGGGTGACGGGCTGGTTGTAGCGCGGGTCTTCAGGTGCATCACACCAGCCATCGTTCGGACGGATGGCCTTGAGCGCGAGCGGCGTGCGCGGGCGGGGGTGTTTGTCGCGGCGGTAATGGGCGCGGATGAGGCCGAATGTTCCGGCCAGTGTGCAGCCATCGCCCTCGCGCTTGCGATGGGTGACGCCGCCACGCCCGAGCGCGCAGGGAAAACGAAGGTTTCCCATCACCACCGTGCCGCGACTGGGGGCGAGGGGGGAGCGAAAAACCTGGATGATATCGACGGTGGTGCGCTTCATGGAACGGCCTTTGATCTCAGCATCTTGAACCAGCGGGGTTGGCAGGGGAATGGGCGAATTCGGGTTTTCCAACGACTCATCTGTAAATTTGCTTTATTTGGAGTAACGGGCGTTTTAAGTGGATCGCCGGTTAAACGCGCATCACTTTCGAGCGGGGTGTAGGGCGCAAGGCTTTATGCAGTTAACCGGGTTCCACTAACCGCGCCTTGCTCTGAAGGCCGTGAGCCCTTACATAGTCAAGGCGTGCCCCGTTGCCCGCACGTTCCCGTGTCATCCGCCTCGCCCGCAAGCGGGGTTGTTTTGTCGAGGTTTTCTCCTGATGCCGAATACCACCCGTCTGCTCGTGGTTGATGATGAGGCGATCCTGCGTGAAACGCTTGCCGAGCAACTCGCCATGGACCCGGATTTCGAGGTTCTCACCGCAGACACGGCCACAGGCGGGATAGAGATTGCGCTTGGCGAGCGCATTGATCTCGTCATCATGGATGTCGGGCTGCCCGATATGGATGGGCGGGACGCCGTAAAAAAGATGCGGGACGCCGGTTTCCGCGCGCCAATCATCATGCTGACCGCGCAGGATACCGACGACGATACGGTCAAGGGCCTTGAGGCGGGCGCCAATGATTACGTGTCAAAGCCGTTCAAATACGCCGTGCTGATGGCCCGCATCCGCGCGCAGTTGCGCCAGTATGAGGCCAGTGAAGATGCGGTGTTCCAGATCGGCCCCTACACCTTCAAGCCCGGTGCCAAACTGCTGGTGAACGCCAAGGGCTCGAAGATGAAGCTCACCGAAAAGGAAACCGCCATTCTGCGTTACCTCTACCGGGCGGGCGCGCAGGTGATCGGGCGCGATGTGCTGCTCACCGAAGTGTGGGGCTATAACGCCAAGGTCACCACCCACACCCTCGAAACCCACATCTACCGTCTGCGCCAGAAAATCGAGCCCGATCCGTCGAACGCCCGCATTCTGCTGACCGAGGCCGGCGGATATCGTTTGGCCCCGTAATACATCAGGATTGGGTTAGGAAACATCATGGCCATCAGCGACGTTCTGGAAATCTTGAGCCGGTCCGAACTGTTCAACAAATTTTCGCCGGAGGCCTTGCGCCTTCTGGCCTTCACCGCTGAATCCCGCTCCCTGCAACAGGGTGATGTGCTGTTCAAAAAAGGCGACAGCGCCGATTGCGGCTATCTGGTGAAGGGCGGGACGCTGGCGCTGAGCGGCGCAACGCCGGACGAGCGGCGGCCTGTCATGGCCGGGCCGGGGGTGCTGATTGGCAAGCTGGCCCTGTTCATCCGCAACACCCGCCCGGTGACGGCTGTCGCGGTTGAGCCCACAGAGGTGCTGCGCATCGCGCCAACCATGCTGCGCCGCATTCTCGAGGAATACCCGGAATGCGCCCGCGTCGCTCATGACGCCGTGCGTCAGGATCTTGAGAACACAACCCGCGAACTCAATGGCGTGCGGCCGTTGTTTGACGACGATGTCCGAGCCTGAAGTGCGCTCGGTGCGACCTTAAAGCTCCAGTACCGCTGTCACCGGCGCGTGGTCGGATGGCCGTTCCCAACCGCGGGTGGCGCGGGTGACGTGCATGGATTTGAGCGCGGGTGCCATGTCTTCGGTCAGCCAGATGTGATCGAGGCGGCGACCCTTGTTGGCGGTGGCCCATTCCGGCGAACGATAGCTCCACCAACTATAGATTTTTTCCGGCTGGGGCCGCAGGAAGCGCATCCCATCGACCCAGCGGCTGTCCTGGCGCAGCGTCTCCAGCATTTCGGTTTCGATGGGGGTGTGGCTCACCACGCCGAGGAGCTGTTTATGCGACCACACGTCGTGTTCGAGCGGGGCGATGTTGAGGTCGCCGAGGAGGATGCCCGGGGTTTTCTGATTTCTGAACCCTTGGCTCCACTTTCGCACCTCGGCTAGAAACTTAAGCTTATGGGCGAATTTTTCGTTGAGGTTCTCATCGGGGATATCTCCCCCGGCGGGCACATAGAAATTATGCAGGGTTATTCCCGCCGCCTTGCCCGCGTCGCGCCCCAGCGTCACCGCAATGTGCCGCGCATCCTGCCGCTCGCACATCGACATGTTATCTATCTGAAAAAACGGCAGTTTTGACAGAATAGCCACGCCGTTATAGCCCTTCTGGCCGATATGGGCGATGAACGGGTAACCGAAGCTGCGCAAGTCTTTCAGCGGAAACTTGTCATCCGGGCATTTGGTCTCCTGCAAACACAGGATATCCGGCTGCTCATCCGCCAAAAACTGCCGCACCTGATCGATACGCAGCCGCACGGAATTGATGTTCCAGGTTGAGACAGAGAGCAGCACGGGGAAACCCTTGGTAGGAGCTGGAAAGAGGGCAATTTACCCATCCTGCCCCGCAAAGGGAACCGTTTTCTCGCATCTACCCTTCGCGCTTCACCCGCTTGGGCTGCGAGAGAATGACCGTGGTGGTAAAGCCTTGTGCGTCAACGATTGTCCAGCGCAGCAGGGTGCCGATCTGCTGGTCGAAGGACAAGGTGATCTGTGCCTTTCCGCCGATGGTCGAGGCGTCTTCGAGGGTAATCTCCACCGCGCTCTGGTCGCGCACGACGTTCAACACCTTGAGGTCCGAGGCGAGATTGATCGGGTCGCGCAGCAGGAATTTCAACGGCGTCTGGTTGATGGAATAGACATCCGAAGTGTTCAGCTTGCTATCGCGAATGGCGACATTCTTGCCGTCGGAAACGATCTCCAGTGTCGATGGGGCGTTGTAGGCAAAGCGGATGCGGCCCGGACGTTCGAGATAGAGCGTACCGGTCGTGCGCTGGTTGCCGCCGAGCTGGGTGAAGTTCGCCTGCAGCGTTTCGGTGGTGTTGAAATAGCGGTTGGCGCGCTCAATGATCTGCTTTTCAGACAGGTTCGACACTGCGGGCAGATTGGCCGGAGGCGGCACCTTGACGGGCGTCTCTGATGCCATGGGGGTAGGCGCGGGTGTCGGCGTGGGCGCAGCAGACGGGGCTTTACTGTTGCCGCGGTTGGCGGGCGCACGGGGGGGCAGCGGGACACGCGCCGGAACCGGGGCTGTTGTTGCCACAGCCGGTGCTGCCTCTTGGGGAGCAGCGGTTTCTGGTTCGGCAGGCGGTTTTTCCGCCGGTGCCGCTATGGGGGTTGAAGGTTTGGGCGCGAGCTTTTTTTCCGGATGCAGGGGGGCTCTGTCCGGCTCGCTAAAGGGGACAAAATTGTCGGAATCGAGCGGGCGGTAAATGGTTCCGAACGGCGTCTGCGCGGGAGTGGTGCTTGGCTGGGCCAGCGCGGTTCCCGCCATCGCCATGAGGCACAAGCCCGTAATCAGGCCGCGCATCGACCCCGTTGTGAAAGCTCTTGATGATCTCTCGCCCTGCGACGGCATTAAACGCCTTTCCGAAAAAATAGACAGAATGTATTTCTCCACCCCGTCTATGCCACTGCATTTACGTCTTTTTTCAGGCATCCTCTTCGGAATATTCTGCAGGTCTCTCCAGCAGGATTTCGCGCTTGCCCACAGCGTTAGCCGGGCTGACGATGCCTTCTTGCTCCATGCGTTCCATGATAGACGCCGCGCGGTTGTACCCAACCTGCAAACGGCGCTGGATATAGGAAGTCGATGCCTTCTTGTCGCGCAGCACCAGGGCCACGGCCTGATCGTACAGATCACCCGAGCTGGAGCCGAACGAGCCGTTATCGAACACTGCGGTGTCGCCACCACCAGCCGCTGGTTCTTCATCAGCTTCGGTGACCGCGTCGAGATATTGCGGCACGCCCTGTTGCTTGAGGTGGCTGACCACATGCTCGACTTCGGCATCCGAACAGAACGGGCCGTGCACGCGCGTGACGCGTCCGCCGCCTGCCATATAGAGCATGTCGCCCTGGCCGAGCAGTTGCTCTGCGCCCATCTCGCCGAGAATGGTGCGGCTGTCGATCTTGGAGGTAACCTGGAAGGAGATACGGGTCGGGAAGTTGGCCTTGATGGTGCCGGTGATCACGTCCACCGAAGGGCGCTGTGTCGCAAGCACCACATGGATGCCAGCGGCGCGGGCCATCTGGGCGAGACGCTGGATGGTGCCTTCGATTTCCTTGCCAGCGACCATCATCAGGTCTGCCATTTCGTCGACGATGACGACGATGTAGGGCAACGGCTCAAGGTCCATCGCCTCTTGTTCGTAGATCGCCTCGCCAGTGTCGCGGTCGAAGCCGGTCTGGACGGTGCGGGATATTTCCTCACCGCGCGCTTTGGCTTCGCTGACGCGGGTGTTGAAGCCGTCGATGTTGCGCACACCGAGTTTCGACATTTTCTTGTAACGGTCTTCCATCTCGCGGACTGCCCATTTGAGCGCGACCACGGCCTTTTTCGGGTCGGTCACGACGGGGGTCAGGAGGTGGGGGATACCGTCATAGATGGAGAGTTCGAGCATCTTGGGGTCAACCATGATCAGGCGGCACTCTTCCGGCTTGAGCCGGTAGAGCAGCGACAGAATCATGGTGTTGATGGCCACAGATTTACCGGAGCCGGTCGTGCCCGCCACCAGAAGGTGCGGCATGCGGGCGAGGTCGACGATCACCGGCTCACCGCCGATGGTTTTTCCGAGGCACAACGCCAGCTTGTGTTTGGTCGATTCGAAGTCCTGGCTGGCGAGAAGCTCGCGCAGATAAACCGTTTCGCGCTTGTGGTTGGGCAACTCGACGCCCATGGCATTGCGGCCCGGAATAACGGCAACGCGGGCCGAGATCGCGCTCATGGAGCGGGCAATGTCATCGGCCAGCGAAATCACTCGTGAAGATTTGGTGCCCGGCGCGGGCTCCAGCTCATAAAGCGTCACCACCGGGCCGGGGCGCACGTTGATGATATCGCCGTGCACGCCGAAGTCCTGAAGGGTGCTCTCCAGCAGTGCCGCGTTTTGTTCAAGCGCGTCGGTGGAGATGGCATTGGTGTTGGTTTTGGGCGGCTCAGCCAGAAGCTGCAACGGCGGCAGTTCGTAGGTCTCGCGATCGAGGAGCGAGGGCTGTGCCTCGCGCACGATACGCTTGCCGGGCTTCGGAGCAACCGGCACGGGCGCGACACGGCCCTGCATATCCACGGGCGGGATTGAATGGGCGACTTCCTCCGCGGCGCTGCGCATGTTGGTGACAACGCGCGTGGCAACCAGCGGCGGTGGCGGCGGCGGAGGGGGGGTGACAATGGCGCTGTCGAGCCACGGCTCATCCTCGTCCTCGTCGTGCACCACGGGCGCGACCGGTGGCACCACGTTACGCCCCGGCGCCTGGGAGCGCAGGGCGGGCTGGTATTGCATCAATTCGGCATAGCGCGGATCGTAAACCGGGCGTTGCGCGTCGAAGCTGGGTTCGCGCCGCGCTGGTTCAGCAACGGGGGCCGGGGAATAATCGTGCGCGGCGATGGGGGCGGCCTGCGGCGGCAGGTTAAAGGGCTCATTATCGAAGCGCTCATCGTCGAAACGCTCCTGTCCGAAACGCTCTTGCCCGAAGCGCTCTTGACCACGCGCCATGGCCATCGCCATGCGCGGTTCGGGCCGTCTGCCCGTCCAACGCTGCACCGTGCTGCGCAGGCTCATGAAGCCGTGCGCCAGCGCGCCGAGGGAAACAATGCCCCAACCCGGTTCGTCTTCAAAGGCATGGTCATCCGGTTCTTGGCGAAGCTCTTCGTCGTCCATGGATGCTTGGCGGGGGTCTTCCTCATGGGCGCCAAAACCACAGGCTGCGGTGAGGCAAAGAATGGCAATTGCGGCGAAAACCATACCAAGAATGAGCCTGGCCGGGCCGCCTGACAGACCGGTGACAGCCTTGGCAGCGCTGACAAACGCATCACCCACCACGCCGCCGAGCCCGGTCGGCAAGGGCCACCGCGCGGTGGTGGGGAACGAGGCCGCAGCCGCCGTGGCGGTGAAAATGCCGCATACCCACAGCACCAGTCGCAATTGCAGTTTGTGCAACGGCGTTTTGCCAAGCAGGCGCAGTCCCCAGATCACCAATGTGCACAGCATGACAATCGCGCCAAGCCCAAACAATTGCATGACGAGATCGGCGCTCATCGCCCCGAACCGTCCCAGCATATTATGGACTGCACCATCGGTGGCATTGTTGAGGCTTGGGTCGTCCACCGACCATGTGGCAAGCGCCACCAGCATTACGGCGGAGAACGCCAGTAATGTCAGGCCGATCAGCTCTTTTGCGCAGCGCGCGAGAAATGAGCGGACCAGTTCGGAGAGGCTTTCCAGCGGGGTAGGGCGGCTCTTTCGCATCACAAGACTCAAAGGAGGAAGTTGAATGGTTTTTTCTAGCCTGCACCTTAGGCGAGGAGGGTTAAGGCGGCCTTAACCCTGAATCCTGTTTTTACGGCGGATGTAAAAATGGGCGACCCGAGGGCCGCCCATGCCTTACCTGAAACGCTCAGGCGCAGCGCTTTCTAATATGTATAAGCCCGCTCGCCGTGCTCGGAGAGGTCAAGACCCTCACGCTCCTTCTCGGGCGTGACGCGCAGGCCGATGATGATATCGGTGAGCTTGTAAAGAACAGCCGAACCGATGCCGGACCACGCAACTGCGATCAGAACCGCCTTGATCTGTATCCACACCTGGGCGGCCATCTCGTAGTCGCCGGTGCTGAGACCGGGGCCGCCGAGGGCGGGGCTGACCAGCACACCGGTGGCAATTGCGCCGATGATGCCGCCAATGCCGTGGATGCCGAACACATCAAGCGAGTCGTCGTACCCCATGGCATTCTTCACCGTCGAGCAGAAGAAGAAGCACACCGCACCGGCGACAAGGCCAAGCGCAATCGACCCCATCGGCCCGGCAAAACCGGCGGCGGGTGTCACGGCGACGAGACCGGCGATGGCACCGGAGACCAGCCCGAGCATGGAGGGATGGCCCTTGAACGCCCATTCCACGAACTGCCAGGAAAGGCCTGCTGCGGCGGTGGCGACGAAGGTGTTGATCATGGCGAGCCCTGCACCGCCATTGGCCTGGATGTTGGAGCCCGCATTGAAACCGAACCAACCGAACCACAGCATGGCGCCGCCGATCATGGTTGAGGTGAGAGAATGCGGTGCGATCAGTTCACGGCCATAGCCCGAACGTCTGCCGATCATGATGCAGCCGATGAGGCCCGCCATACCAGCATTGATATGCACCACCGTGCCGCCGGCGAAATCAAGCGCGCCCCAGCTCTGGAGCAAGCCGCCGCCCCACACCATGTGCGCCATGGGGAAATAGATGAAGGTGACCCACAGAACCGAAAACAGCACCAATGCCGAAAACTTCATGCGCTCCACGAACGAGCCGACGATGAGTGCCGGTGTCAGCATGGCGAAGGTCATCTGGAAGCAGATGAATACATATTCGGGCAGCAGACCATCGGCTGTATTGGAGGCGGGCGTGACACCCTTGAGGAACAGCTTTGAGAAGTCGCCAATGTACGCGCCAAAGGAATCTCCCGCCGTGAACGCCAGGGAGTAGCCGTAGATAACCCAGATGAGACAGACGATGCAGGCAATTGTCATGATTTGCGTCAGCACCGAAAGCATGTTCTTCGCCCGCACCATGCCGCCGTAAAACAGGCCGATGCCGGGCAGGGCCATGAAGAACACCAGCGCGGTTGAGATGAGCATCCAGGCGGTATCGCCCTTGTTAGGGGTCACGGGTGCTGTTGCTGCGGCCTGGGCGAGCGCCATTGCCGGGAGGAGAAATGCCGCTGCGCCTGTGGCGAGGGCGAGGGGGGATTTTTTTAGAAGAGACATGGGGAATATTCCTTCAAATCAAATGGCGTCGAGGTCGATTTCGCCGGTGCGGATGCGGGTGACGCCGTCGAGGGGAACGACGAAGATTTTCCCGTCGCCGATCTGGCCGGTGCGCGCGGCGGCGGTGATGGCGTCAACCACTTGCGGTGCGATGGCACTGTCGACGGCGATTTCGATCTTGATCTTGGGCACGAAGTTCACGGCGTATTCCGCGCCGCGATAGATTTCAGTGTGCCCGTGTTGGCGGCCATAGCCTTTCACTTCCGAGACGGTCAGCCCGTGAACATCCAGGCCGCCGAGAGCGTCCCTGACCTCTTCGAGCTTGAAGGGTTTGATAATCGCGATGATGAGCTTCATGTTTCCTCGCCTTTTTTCATTTCGTGCCAGTGTGCCTGAATGCTGTTGCAATCGCTGTGCCAACGGCAGATCAGCCTTTTGGCTAGGAAAAAAATTGGCGATGAAACGGGGGTAAAATCGCGAAACACGCGTTATCCCATGAGCTTGTGGAACTTGATGCACGGATACACCATGGGTTTGGCTGCAAAGGGCAGTGCCTATTTTTTAAGCTAAAAATATCAATTGCGGAATTTGCTTAAAATTTAAGCAAATAACTGCGCTGCCACATGCCCGCCATGGAGTGGGGCTAAACGCGATAATTCTATGTGCCTTCAGGGTGGCAGAGCCCGGCGTTTCTGCTATAACGCCCCCCTCTCCGGCAGGCCGGATGACAAGTGAGTTGAGACACATGAACTGGATTTCTGAAGTCGTTCGCCCGAAGATCAAGACGCTCTTCAAGCGCGAAACGCCCGAAAACCTCTGGATCAAATGCCCCGAGAGCGGGCAGATGGTGTTCCATAAGGATGTTGAAGCCAATCAATGGGTGATCCCGGGCTCGGAGCATCACATGCGCGTGCACGCGGTTGCGCGGCTGCAGCATATGTTCGATGGCGAAACCTGGGTTGATGTTGCGCTGCCGGACGTTATTGCCGATCCGCTGAAATTCCGCGACGAGAAGAAATATGTCGATCGTCTGAAGGACGCCCGCGCCAAAACTGGCATGCAGGACGCTTTCCGGGTTGGCTATGGGCGTGTCGAGAACATGCCGATGGTCATCGCCGTGCAGGACTTTAATTTCATGGGCGGGTCGCTGGGTATGGCGGCGGGCGAATCGTTCGTCAAAGGCGCAGAAGCGGCCATTGAGAAGAAGGCTCCGTTCATTCTGTTTGCCGCCTCGGGCGGCGCGCGGATGCAGGAGGGGATTCTCTCCCTGATGCAGATGCCGCGCACCACGGTGGCAGTGCGGATGCTCAACGAGGCGCGTCTGCCCTATATCGTCGTGCTGACCAACCCGACCACCGGTGGCGTCACCGCATCCTACGCGATGCTGGGCGATGTGCACTTGGCCGAGCCCGGCGCACTCATCTGCTTTGCCGGTCCACGCGTTATTGAGCAGACCATCCGCGAGAAGCTTCCCGAAGGGTTCCAGCGCGCGGAATATCTGCGTGACCACGGCATGGTTGATGCGGTGGTGCACCGGCATGACTTGAAGCCCACCATTGCCCGCCTGTGCCGCCAGTTCATGCATGTGCCGCTGCCGGATGCGCGCAAGGCGGCGATTGAAGAGAAGAAGCAGGCTGCCGAAGCCGTGGCTTGATGAGAGCAGCGCGGTCATAAGGCCGCGCGCTCCAGTTTTTTATACCGTAACGCTTTGCGTTTAACCGGCTATCCCTCTCGAACGCGCGTTACCCAAACGAGTTTCATCCATGGAATCCTCGGACGCCGTCATTGCGCGGTTTCTTGCGCTTCATCCCAAGGCGGTTGATCTGTCACTCGGGCGGATTGAGCGGCTGCTGGCTGCGCTCGATTATCCGCAACGACGGCTGCCGCCGGTGATCCATGTGGCCGGGACCAATGGCAAGGGCTCAACCATTGCCACCATGCGCGCCATCCTCGAGGCGGCGGGCTTATCGGTTCATGTCTATACCTCGCCCCATCTCGTGCGTTTTCATGAGCGTATCCGCCTTGGTGCGCTCACTGGCGGGCGGTTTGTCGAAGAAGGGCGTTTGCTGGAAGCGTTGCGCCGCTGCGAAGCGGTGAATGGCGGAGAACAGATCACCGTTTTCGAAATCACCACGGCGGTCGCCCTGCTGTTGTTCGCCGAACAGCCTGCGGATGTGCTGTTGCTCGAAGTGGGTCTGGGGGGGCGCTATGACGCCACCAATATGATAGATGACCCGATTGCCGCAGTGGTGACGCCAATCGGTTTTGACCATGCGGAATTTCTCGGCACCGACATTGTCGGCATAGCCCGCGAAAAGGCCGGTATTTTCAAGAAGGACTGCCCGGCGATCATCGCGCCGCAATTCCACACGGAGGCAGAGGCCGAACTGATCCGTGTCGCGGAAGAGGTCGGGGCTTTTCCGATTATCATCGGGCGGCAGGATTTTTCGGTGCATGAAGAGCGGGGTCGTCTGGTTTATCAGGACGAGCACGGGCTGCTTGACCTGCCTTTGCCGCGCCTTTCCGGGCGGCATCAATTCATCAACGCGGGCACTGCCATCGCAGCTTTGCGCGCTACGCGTTTTGGCACTTTCGAGCATGGCGCGTTTGAGAAGGGCCTTGAAGCAGCCCAATGGCCGGGGCGCTTGCAGCGCTTGAGGGAAGGTAATCTGTTGCCTCACCTTCCGCAGGGCTCGGAGCTGTGGCTTGACGGCGGCCACAACATTGATGGCGGTCGTGTGCTGTCAGAGGCGATGGCTGATATTGAGGAGCGCAATCCTGCCCCGTTGGTGCTGGTGTGCGCGATGCTGGGCACCAAGGATTCCGAAGGGTTTCTGAAGCAGTTCATCGGCCTCTCTCGTGATCTTGTCGCGGTGCCGATGCACAACCAGATGGCGGCCCGTTCGGCAGACGAAATCAAAGCCATTGCCACGCAACTGGGCTTCTCCGCCTGGAGCGCGCCGAGCATCGAGGCAGCACTCACTTCGCTCAACAACTACACCTGGGAAAAGCCGCCGCGCGTGCTGATTTGCGGCTCGCTGTATCTTGCGGGGGAAGTGCTGGCAGCAAACGGAACGCCGCCGGTTTGATTTTTTAAACTTGATGATCTGCTCAGAAACGAAAGAGCGGCGGAGTGCTGAAAGCATCCGCCGCTCTTTTCATTTCGGAGGGAGGCGGTGCGAGCCAAAGGATGCTCGCGCCGCGAAAGCTCAGCGTGCCGGTGCGGCGTCTGTCTCGCCAGCCATTCGCTTGATGGCGGGAAGCAGCAGAAGCAGGATCAGAGCGAGGCAGAGCAGCCCGGCTGCAATGCCGCCATACAGCTTGAACAGCGTTGTGCTGTCCGGAGCGTAAAAGCCAGCAAAGTAACCCGACAGTTTGAAGCCGAAGGAGCTGCCGAAGAACCAAAGGCCCATCATCAGGCCCACCAGCTTGGCCGGAGCCAGTTTGGTAATGGCGCTCAGACCCACCGGGCTCATGCACAATTCCGCCAGAACCTCGATCAGGAACAGCAGAAGCACCCAGAACATGTTGATCTTGGCATCCGGCGACACATAGCAGACCACCGAAAACACCAGGTAACCACCGCCGATGATGACAAGCGAGAGAACGAACTTGGCAAGATTTGACGGCTGGCGATTGCCAAGACGCAACCACATCCCGGCGAAGATCGGGGCGAAGACGATGACGTAAAAAGCCGTCATCGACTGGAACCACGCTGTGGGCATTTCCCAGCCGAATATCGTGCGATCGACCTGGTTCTTGATCAGCAGATTGAGGCTCGAGCCCTTCTGTTCATAAGCCGACCAGAAGGCGATGGTGACGATGAAGAACACGGCGATAACAGCCATGCGGCGCCATTCTTGCGTTGTGAGCTTCTCCTGGCGGCCGATGGCAATAACCATGACCAGACCGTCAAAAGCCAGCAGGAACGGCAACACATTCTGCCAATCGCTTCCGGCCCACGCCACACCTGCTGCGGTGAGCACTGCCAATGCGGCGTAGATCATGTAGTTGAAGTTCTTGCGCGCCCGATCTTCCTGAGTCAGCTCGACCTTTGCAGGCGGGATGAAGTTGCCGACGTCCCGCAGGCGGTTCCGTTGCGTCCAGAAAATCAGGAGGCCGCACAGCATGCCGAGCCCTGCAACACCGAAAGCGATGTGCCAGCTCATATTCGGATTGATGCCGATGGATGCAAGAAAGTCCTTGGACATCTGCTTTTCAGCGATGAAGCCGACGATCAGCGGCGAAATGACGTAGCCGATATTGATACCCATATAGAACAAGGAGAAACCGCTATCGCGCCGTGTGTCATCGGTGGTGTAAAGCCCGCCAACCATGGTGCTGACATTGGGTTTGAGCATACCAGTGCCAATGGCAGCCAGCACCAGCCCGATATAGAATGTGGTTGAGGAATCCAGAACCATGGTGAAATGCCCGATGGCAATGATCAGGCCACCAAAAAGAACGGCGTTCTTTGCCCCCATGAAACGGTCGGCGATAATGCCGCCGGGCAGGCACAGCAGAAAGGCCGCCATGGTGTAGGTGCCATAGATGGCCGTGGCGGACTTGGTATCGAGACCCATGCCGCCGCTGGCGATGGGCATCACCAGGAAGAGCACCATCATTGCCTTCAAACCGGCAAAGCTGAAACGCTCCCACATTTCTGTGAAAAACAAGGTGCTCAAACCGCGCGGATGTCCCCCCCAGCCGCTTCGATCTGTCATTTCCGCGACGGCCTCAGCGGGGCCGGTGGTGATTTTTTGTGAACTCACGGTGATATCTCCTTAAAAATCAGGATATCTTTTCGAAATGATCGTCTTTTTATGAGTTTGTGGCTCGACATCAAAGACGGGCCGCTATTGTAGACGTTTCCTTTAAAACTCTAATCCTCTTCATGGAAGGACAGAATTCTAAATAAGACAGATTTGTGCGCGCTTTAGGCTGAATCATGCTGTGTATTGTGGAGCTGTGACGCTTGGTCTCATCCTTCTCGCTGGCATGCTTGCAAGTCTTGGGAAGCTCGCCTATCGATTGAAGGGTAAAACCGGTATTTCGTCACGACAGGAAACCAGAACCCAGTGACCGCCTCCTCTGCGCATGTCTTCTCCATTCCCGCCGGTGTCGATTTTCTGCCGGCGTTGGCGGATTCGTTGTGCGGTGGCGTGCTGATCCCCGGCTTTCCCGCGCGCCCCGAGGATCTTGGCGCGGCGGTTATCTACCTGCCGACGCGGCGTGCGGCGCGGGCGCTTTCCATGTTGTTGGCGGAGCGGATGCAGGGCAAGGCCGTGCTGCTGCCGCGCATCGTGCCGCTTGGTGAAGTTGATCCACTTGGGCTTGATCTCCTCGGCGACGATGGGTTTGAAGACAAGGCAACGGGGCTTCTGCCGCCGGTGCGCCCGGTGGAGCGGCGGCTGATTTTCGCGCAACTGGTGCAGAAATGGTCGCAACTCATCAACCGCGACCACCTCGACAAATTCAATGATGGCATCCCGTTCCTCGTGCCATCCTCGCCAGCCGATGCGATTGCGCTCGCGGGCGATCTGGAAGCACTGATGGACCATTTCACGGTGGAGGATGCGCCGTGGTCGGAAATGGCGGCGTCTGTTGAAGCCGATTATTCGCGCTATTTCGGGCTGACGCTCGATTTCGTCCGCATTGCCACCGAAAGCTGGCCGCAAATTCTTGCCGAGCGCGGGCAGAGCGATCCGACGCAGCGCCACAAGGCGCTGGTCGAAGCTGAAACCGAGCGCTTGCTGCGTGTTCGCCCGGAAACGCCGATGATCGTTGCGGGGTCCACCGGTTCCATACCGGCCACCGCGCGCCTGATCGCTGCGATTGCCGGATTGCCCAACGGGGCGGTGGTGCTGCCTGGTCTTGATACCCGTCTGGATGCGGCAAGCTGGACCATGATTGGCTCGGCGGGGGATGACACAACCGACGCTGTGCATGGCCACCCGCAAACGGCGTTGCATCGCCTGCTGACGCGCTTCTTCCGGCTGGACCGCTCGGAGGTGAAGGAAATTGGCGCTGTGTCTGCCATGACGCAGGTGCGCAATCATTTTCTCAGCGAAGCCTTGCGTCCCGCCGAGTCCACCGATCTGTGGGCGGCCATGCCGCGGGAGACGCGCCTTGATCTTGCCGCGCGGGGCCTTGAGGGCATCACGTTGATTGAAGCGGCAGACGAGCGTGAAGAAGCGCTCGCCTGTGCCGTGGCCTTGCGTGAGACGCTGGAACGCCCGGGCGCAACGGCTGCGCTTGTTACTCCGGACAGAGGGCTCGCGCGCCGCATCGCCGCCGAGTTGCGCCGCTGGAATATCGTGGTGGAAGATTCCGCCGGAACCGCGCTTGGTCAGGCGCTGGCCGGACGGCTTGCCCGGCTTGCGGCGGATGTGGCGGTCTCCGCATTTGAGCCCATGGCGCTGCTGGCACTGCTGGCGCACCCCTTGGTGACATTTGGGCGAGACCGCAATGCCATTGAAGCCGCCGCAGCAGTGCTTGAAATCGGGGTTCTGCGCGGGCCTGCTCCCGCCGAAGGCATCGCGGGGTTGCGGATGGCATTTGAGGGCAACCGCCATGCCGACGAGTATCACGCCCCGGCACCGCGCAAGCGGTTGACCGAAGATGATTGGGACTTGGCGAGCCAGTTGCTCACAGACCTCGAAACCGCCTTTGCCGGGTTCTCTGAAGAGGCGTTTGGCGAGACAACTGATCTTGCCGCTTTTGCCGCCGCGCATCGCCGCACGGTGGATTGTCTATGCCCCGGTGAGCAGGTGGCTGATGGTTCGCAGGGCGAGCTGGATGCGCTGTTTGATGAACTGGAAACGGTGAGGCTGGGCAGCGGCATTGCTGGCAGTTTCACTGATTATTCGCCATTTTTCGATGCGCTCGCCGATGGTCGTTCGGTGGCGCCACAGGGGCATCTCAGCCATCGCCGCCTAAAAATTCTTGGTTTGCTGGAAGCGCGCCTGCTGTCGGCGGATCGTATTGTGCTGGGCGGGCTCGATGAAGGGGTGTGGCCACCGAGCGTGCGCACTGACGCTTTCCTCAACCGGCCCATGCGCGCCAAACTTGGCCTTGCCCCGCCGGAGCGGCGCATCGGCCAGACCGCCCATGACTTTGCCCAATTGATTGCCGGCGGTGATGTGATTATCAGCCGCGCCGCCAAGCGCGATGATGCACCAACGGTACCCTCGCGTTTTCTGCAACGCATGAAGGCATTTGGCGGTGAGGACGCATGGCGGGTGGTCACCGCGCGGGGCGATGGTTATCGCAAGTTGGCCGCGCTGGTTGAAAAGCATGAGCCGATTGCTCCGCTGCGCCGCCCTGAGCCAAAGCCCGACCCATCTTATTTCCCGCGCAGTCTCAGCGTGACCGAGATCGAGACGCTGGTGCGTGACCCGTATTCAATCTATGCGCGACATGTGCTGAAACTCGACGCGCTGGATGCGCTGGCGCAAGCCCCTGGCGCGGCGGATCGCGGCAGCATCATTCACGCGCTGTTTGCCGACTTCGCCATCGATTTTTCCGCTGCTATTCCGGATAATGGGTTCGATATTCTGATCGAACGCGGGCGCGAGGCCTTTCGTGAAACCCGCGAAAACTTTCCGCCGGTTTATGCCGAATGGTGGCCGCGGTTTGAGCGGCTGGCGCGGGAATTCGTCATATGGGAGCGGGCACGGCGCGCGACCGTGCTGCGCATTGCGGTCGAGATTTCCGGCAAAATGCCGATCAAGCTTGAGGACGACAGCTTTTTCCAGTTGCGCGGCCGTGCTGACCGCATAGAAACCCACCGCGATGGCCGTGTGGTTATTGTTGATTTCAAGACGGGCAGCCCGCCGGGTCTGAAGGAAATCTATGCCGGTTTCGCGCCGCAGATGACGCTCGAAGCTGCCATGGTGATGGCCGGTGCTTTTGCCGATGTGCCGCCGCCCCATGACACACCCGACCTGATTTACATCCATGCCAGCGGCGGCAATCCGGCACTCACCGAACGGCGGGTTGAACCCGCGCGTGGCGAAACGCGGCCCGTCGCCGAAATCGTCGAAAAGCACCGCGATGCCCTCACACAAAAGCTCAACGCCTTTATCAGTGGGCGCATCGGCTATAAGGCGCGGCCCTTCCCGAAATATGCGCGGCGCTATTCAGATTACGACCATCTCGCCCGTGTGAAGGAATGGTCGCTCACCAGCGGTGAAGATGGGGGAGAGGCAGAATGAGTGGTTTGACCATTCCGCTGAAGACCATTGAGGCCCAGCAGAAGGCCGCGAACCCGCGCGCCTCGGCTTGGGTGTCGGCCAATGCCGGTGCTGGCAAAACCAAGGTGCTAACCGACCGGGTGCTGCGCTTGCTGCTCGCCGGTTCGCTGCCGGGGCGCATTCTCTGCCTGACCTTCACCAAGGCAGCGGCGGCCAATATGTCTATCCGGGTGTTTGAGCGCCTGGGTCGCTGGGTGACGCTCACCGATGAAGAGCTTGAACAGGAATTGCAGAAGCTGCAAGGCCGCGCCCCTTCGCGTGAGGATATGCGCATTGCTCGCCGCCTGTTTGCTCGGGCCATTGAGACGCCGGGCGGGCTGAAGATTGAAACCCTCCACGCCTTTTGCGAACGCCTGCTGCACCTCGTGCCGTTCGAGGCCAATGTGCCCGCGCGCTTCTCGGTGCTCGATGAAAATCTCGCCAATGAGATGATTGATCGCACCATTGATGAGACCTTGAGCGCGATACTGGCCGGGCAGATGCCGGAGCTTGAAACAGCATGGCACATCGTCAGCGCACAAACCGGCGGCGATATGCTGAGGGCGTTGATAGGCTCCGCTTTGCGCGAGCGCGAACTGGCCTCCCCGGCGGGGCTAAAGGCTCGGCTTGTGCTGCTGGCGCAAGCCTTGCGAGTTGACCCGCAGGCCTGTCCCGATGACTTGCGTGCGACCATTCTTGCTGGTGGGCTGGAGCCTGACCATCTTGCTCAAATGGCGGAGGTGCTCGGCAGAAGCGATAAGGCGACCGATCAAAGCCGCTCCGCCGATATCCGTGCGGTTCTTGTTGCGTCAGATGAAGAGCGGTTTGAGCGCTACAGCACCATCTTCTTCACGGCTACGGGAAACCCGCGCAGCGACCGCGCCTTTGTTACCAAAGGCATCCCGGATGATATCCGCCAGACGTTATTCGATGAACGCGACCGGCTGGCCGAAGCCAAGGACGGATTGCTGGCGGCGGAGGCTTACCAACGCACGGCGGCGCTCTATCGCCTGGCCAGCGCAATCAAGCAGCGCATCGAGATGGAAAAGGCTGAAAAGGGTCAGCTTGATTTCGATGATCTGGTCCACAAAACCCTCGACGTTCTGAGCCGTGATGCGGCGGCGTGGGTGCTTTATAAACTCGACCGTGGTGTCGATCACGTGCTGGTCGATGAGGCGCAGGATACCAACCCCGATCAATGGGAAATCCTGCGGGCGATCACCGCCGAATTTGCCTCGGGCCTTGGCATCGAGCGTAACAGCACCCGCACGGTCTTTGCGGTGGGTGATCCCAAACAGTCGATTTATGGGTTCCAGGGGGCCGCGCCGGAACAGTTCGAACTGAGCCGAAAGGCCTGGGAAAAGAACAGCCGCGATGTGAGCCTTCCTTTTGAGAATGTCTCGCTGACGCTCTCGTTCCGCTCGGTTCCGGCGGTGCTCTCCGCGGTCGACGCCACATTCGCACCGGAAGAAAACAACAGTGGCTTGTCGTTTGGCGAAACGGGTAAGGCGCGCCAAACAATCCATGAAAGCGCTCGGCTATCCATGCCGGGCACGGTGGAATTATGGCCGGTGGAGCGCCCCGAGCCAGAGCCGGAGCCCGATGCTTGGGGTGTTCCGCTCGACGTGCCGGAAGCCTTCGCCCCGCCGGTCAAAGTGGCCCGCCGCATCGCCCGCACCGTGGCGCGCTGGATCAGCAGCGGTGATGACAATGGGCGCGCATGGCGGGCCGGCGACATTCTGGTGCTGGTGCGCAAACGGGGTGCGGCGTTTGAAGCGGTCATTCGCGCCCTCAAGGAAAGTAATGTGCCGGTTGCCGGACAGGACCGCATTGAGATCGGCGCGCATATTGCCGTACTCGACCTCATCGCCGCCGGGCGTGCCGCGCTGCTGCCGCAAGATGATCTGACGCTCGCCACAGTGCTGAAATCGCCGCTGGTCGGGCTCAGCGAGGATGATCTGTTCACACTGGCTGCCGACCGCATCGAAGGCGAGCCGCTGGTCGTGGCGATTGAGCGCCACGCGGCGGCGGGTCACGGGATCGCGGCGACGGTTCGTGCCACGCTCGCTGAATGGCGTGCGCTGGCCCGCGACCTCGGCCCGTTTGGCTTCTACGCCACGCTGCTTGGCCCGTTACAGGGGCGGGCGCGGCTGGTGGCGCGGCTTGGGTCGGAAGCGGGCGATGCCATCGACGCTTTTCTGACGTTCGCCCGCAACGCCGAAATGATGGAGGCGCTGCCGCTTCTCAGCTTCCTGGTGCGGTTCGAACGCGCTTCCTATTCGGTCAAACGCGATTTCGAGGCGGCACGTGATGAAGTGCGTGTCATGACCGTGCACGGTGCAAAAGGGCTGGAAGCCCCGGTCACCATTGTCATTGACGGCTGCGACGTGCATGGCCGCGACCCGGCATTGGTGCCGGTGGCCAGCAAGGGGCAGACCATTCCGGTGTGGACCACCAAGACGGCGGATTGCTCGATCACCGGCGCGGCGCGGGCGGATTTGCGCGCCAAGGCGATTGAGGAGCATCATCGGTTGCTCTATGTCGCCATGACCCGCGCCGGAGACCGGCTGCTGATTGCGCCGTTCATGAATTCAGCCAATGGTGAGGTGCCGCCCGAAGCCTGGAACGCAATGGTGCGGCGCGGGCTGGAAGGCAAACCTGACGATTCTCGCCTGAGCAACCGCAAGGAAGAATTTGGCGATGTGCTGATGTGGCGCGAAGGGGATGCGGGCAAGGCTCCATCTGTGCCCGAGGCGCGTGCCACAACCGCTCCCGAAAGCGCCCATGACTGGCTCAAACGGGATGTTGTGTCCGAGCCCGAACCGCTGCCGCCACTGCGCCCCTCGACGGCGCTCAGCGCGGCGCAGCAACCTGTCCGTGACCGTGTGCGAACCCGCCCCGGCTCGGCCAAAGCGCGGTTGCGCGGCACGCTCGCGCATGCCCTGATTGAGCGGTTGCCGCTTCTTGACCCTGCAACCCGCGACGCCCAGGCTCATGCCTATCTGGCCCTGCGCGCGCCCACATGGAGCGAGACAGAGCACCGCGCCCTTCTTGCCGATGTGACACGCCTCCTTGGCGCGGCGGCGCTCGCGCCATTGTTTGCGGAGGGGGCGCGCGCCGAAGTCACCATTGCGGGAACCGTGCGGATACCGGGCCGCGATATCAAGGTGTCTGGGCAGATCGACCGCTTCGCCGTGCATGAGGGCACTGTGCTGATCGCCGATTTCAAGACCTCACGCCCGCCGGTTGGCGATCATTTGACGCCGCAAAGCTACATCACCCAGGTTGCCCTTTACGCAGCCCTGCTGGCGGAGCTTTATCCTGACCACCGGGTGCGCCCTTTCATCGTGTGGACTGCGGGGCCGTTGATGCGTGAAATCGGACCGGCGGAATGCGCTGCGGCACTTGCCGACATCAAAAATGACCACTTGGGTTGACCAAAGCCCGGCGGCTGCTTGACCGGGGGCGGTGGGGTTTCTACCTTGTAACAATCATACGCGGGCGATTCCCGCGTCATCTTTTTCAGTCTAAAGAGGTATTTGCCATGGCGACCATTGCGGTAACCGATTCCAGTTTCGAGCAGGACGTTCTGAAAGCCGCCGGACCTGTTGTGGTCTATTTTTGGGCGGTGTGGTGCGGCCCATGCAAGATGGTCGCGCCGGTGCTTGAAGAAGTGTCCAATGAATTGGCGGGCAAGGTTAAGTTCGGAAAAATCAATGTGGATGAGAACCAAAATATTGCCGCGCAATATGGAATCCGCTCCATCCCGACCATGATGATTTTCAAGGATGGCGATGTGGTAAGTCAGCGTGTTGGCGCAGTTTCCAAGGGTGACATGCTGAAGTGGGTTCAGTCGGTCTGACCACGATTTCAGGAAATTTCTGACAAAAACGTGCGTTTTGCTTCCCTTTGGAGCAAGAGAGCGCTTTGAGTAGCTTGAATCTGGAGTATGGTGTGTCTGTTTCAGGGGCACCATACTTCAGTTTTTTGTTATTTGGGGGCGCGCATTATGGCCGGAAAGGCACACGAAGAGCGCTGGGCAGATCTGTTCATGCCAAAGCTCATGACCGTCCTGCGCGAAGGGTATGGGCTCACGGGACTTCGTGCCGACGCCATGGCCGGGCTCACCGTGGCGATTGTGGCGCTTCCATTGTCAATGGCCATTGCCATTGCCTCCGGCGTCACGCCGGATCGCGGGCTCTATACCGCCATTGTCGGTGGTTTTCTGGTGTCGCTTCTTGGTGGCAGCCGTTTCCAGATTGGCGGACCGGCTGGGGCTTTCATCGTGCTGGTGGCGGGTGTCGTGCATCAATATGGTGTCGATGGCCTTCTGCTTGCAACGATGATGTCCGGTGTCATGCTAGTGCTGGTTGGCCTTTTTCAACTTGGCACCTTTATCAAATACATTCCCTTTCCGGTGACAGTTGGCTTCACGTCGGGCATTGCTGTTATCATTTTTGCGAGCCAGATCAAGGATCTGTTTGGGCTGACGCTTTCCGCGCCGGAACCGGGGGCGCTCTTGCCCAAGCTCAAGGCGTTGGGCCTCGCCTGGAATACGATATCTGTTGCGGCGACGGCGCTGGGTCTTGCCACCGTGATCCTCATCCTGGCACTGCGCCGTTTTGCGCCGCGCATGCCGGGATTGCTGGTGGCGATCTCGGTGGTGTCCATTGCCGCTTTTGTTTTTAACTTCCCGGTCGCGACCATCGGCAGCACATTTGGTGGTATTCCGCGCTCTCTGCCCTTGCCGACACTTCCGGTGATGTCGGTGAGCCGCATCATCGAACTCATGCCCTCCGCCATTGCCTTCACCCTGTTGGGCAGTATTGAAAGCCTGTTGTCGGCGGTGGTTGCTGACAGCATGAGCGGACGGCGGCACCGCTCCAATTGTGAACTGGTGGCGCAAGGCATCGCCAATATCGGCTCGGCCCTGTTCGGCGGTTTCTGCGTGACTGGCACCATCGCCCGCACCGCCACCAATGTGCGCTCGGGTTCGCGCGGGCCGGTTTCAGGAATGCTGCATTCGGTATTCCTCTTGCTGTTCATGCTGCTGCTGGCGCCGTTGGCCGGTTATATCCCCTTGGCGGGGCTCGCTGGCATTCTCGCCGTGGTGGCCTGGAATATGGCTGAAAAGCGCGAATTTGTCGTTCTGATGCGCGCATCCTGGGGCGATGCGGTGGTGCTTCTGGCCACCTTCCTTCTCACCATATTCCGCGATCTCACCGAGGGTATCATCGTCGGGTTCGCACTTGGTGCGTTGTTGTTCCTGCACCGCATGGCCAAGGCGGTGAATATCGACAACGATATGCCCGACAGCACCCGCGACCGTGCGGATTTTTCTGACGAACAGCGGACGCCTTACGATGCCACGCTGGCGCAGGACAGAAGCGTTGCGATTTATCGCATCTCCGGTGCCTTCTTTTTTGGTGCGGCGGCGGTGGTCGGCCGCGCGCTGGAGCAGGAGGCGGGCTGGCCGAAAGTCATCATCATTGATTTTTCCGATGTGCCGATCATCGATTCGACCGCTGCGGCCACCATTGCCGCCTTCGTCGCAAAGGCGCGCAATTCCGGGTCATGCGTCTATCTGACGGGCGCGCGCCCGGCGATCCGGCGCATTCTGCTCAAACAGCACATCACATGGCCTCGGGTGCATTATCAGGCAGACATACAATCCGCGCTCACCGCGGCCCGCAACAAAACTGGGGCGCTGTCGCGTTAGCGGCAAGCCGCAACCTCAATTCAGGGGCATATCGAAAATGATACCATGCCGTGGATGCGGAAAGCTTATTTCGGACTTTTCCCGCCAATGCCCCCATTGCGGGCTCGGCAATCCCGTTGATACTGTTTCGGGTGCTCGCAAGATGCGATTGATTGTCATTGTGGGATTGTTTGTCGTTGCGGGCAATCTTCTGCTTCTTCTTGCGAAGTATTTTTATCCATAGCCCCTCTTCCCGTGCAGAAGAGATAGCCGAAACCGCTGATGATGCGAGGGCTCTCGTGGAGCCTCTCGCCGTTGCGTCAGTCCTTGAACTCGGTACTGTTGATGATGTTGAGGAAGCGGCTGAGTGTGCCAGTGCGGTTTTCGGCTTTCACCGTGGCCAGCATCCGCAGGTGGCCGCCGCCACGGAAACGCAAGGTCTGCATCACGATGACCGGGCGGGCAGTGGCTGTATCCACGGCGCGGGCGACGATTTCGTACCAATCATCGCCGTTGAGGCGAAACCCTTCGGCACGCTCGGGCTGAATGTTCCTGAGGTTCTGGGCGGAAATCAGGGCCTGGCGGGCAAACGCATCCTGGCTTGCCGCACTGGGCGGACCTCCCATGGCGACACCGATGATGACCAGCGGCTGTTCGCCGTCCAAGTTGTTATCCTTCGGGCCATCGGTCAGCACCAGCACATCGCCACCGACGACGCGCGCAACGCGGATGATGCGGAAGCCGGAAAGGTCGCCGACGGTGAAGGGGAGCGAATCAACTTGCTGTTGCAAAGTGAGCGGTGCGCGGAAGGTCGCGCTTTTCAGCGCGGAAATGATCTGGTTCTGGCTATAAGCGTCCCGGCCTTCCGGGGCCTGAGCGATGAGGAAAGCAGTTGTGGTCTCATCTCCCGCCACCACAATCCATTTGCGGATACGCTCGCCATTGGCGCTTTGAACGCCCCCGACCAGCAACGCATCGCGCCCGCCAACCTTGAAGTTCTGCCGGATGTTTTCCACCAAACCCTGCCGCTTGAGCTCATCCTTAGCGAGATCTGAAATCGCTTTGTCGTAAGCAATCGCCGGGAGCTCCACGATGGTGACGGAGGTCTGCTTTTCGATATTCTCAAAGCCGGGAAAACGGTTTGAGATTTCCATTCCTGCCGGTGGTTCAATGCCGATGCGGGACCCTGGCGGATAAATGACTGTGGCCGAGGCGATCGAGGTTACGACCATGGCGATAAAAAGGGTGAACCATCGGATCATCAAGCGCTACCTCACAAACTGAGCTCCGCTTCTGGCTGTCGATTGTGGCAAAGACAAGATGCGAGCAGAACAACGCACCATAACCATGGTGCAGTAAACCAGATGCTAATTTATTTTCGCAAAAGGGAAACCGAGGATCTCAATTCTTGAACACCTTCCGCAGCGTCAGATTAATGCGGCCATTATCGGCGACGAGTTCGGAGGTGCCGGGTATCAGCCGGTCTATGCCGTGATACACCAGCCGCGCCGGGCCGCCGAATACGATGGCATCTCCTGAGCGCAGTTTGACCGAACGGGTTGGTGTGGGTTTGTCGGTCAGGCCGTAGCGGAACAGGGCGGTGGTGCCGAGCGACAACGAGACGATGGGTGCGTCGAATTCTTCTTCTTCTTCTTTGTCCTGATGCAGGCCCATCCTGGCTTCGGCATTGTAGTAATTGATGAGGCAGGCTTCAGCATCTGCTTCGAAGCCGCTGAGGAGACGCCATGTCGTCACCAACCGCCCTGGCATGGGCGGCCACGGCTTTGCGGTTTCCGGGTGCGCTGCCTGATAGCGGTAACCGCCCGCATCCGAAACCCAGCCAAGAGCCCCGCAATTGCTCATGCGTACCGAAAATGGTTTGCCGGTTTTGGGCGTGCGCGGCGTGAACAGCGGCGCTTGTTGTACAATGGCGCGGATATCTTCCAGCAGATGTTCCTGCGCATCCCGGTCGAGATAATCGGGATAATAGACAAGACCGGGGGCGAGCGTGATCGACGTCATGGGTCTCACTCCGCCCCCGGAGATGAAGCGATTACGCTTCGAGTACTTTCTTGCTGGTGACCAAGGTATCGGCCCCGAGCTTGTAGACCAGCGGCACGCCGGTTGCGAGTTCCATGGCCGGGATGGTTTCCGGTGTCAGGTGATCCAGCACCATCACCAGGGCGCGCAGCGAATTGCCGTGTGCGGCAACCAGCACGCGCTCGCCCTTCATGACGCGCGGCAGAATGTTCTTGACGTAGTAGGGCAGGGCGCGCGCCACGGTATCCTTGAGGCTCTCGCCGCCGGGAGGAGCAATGTCGTAGGAACGACGCCAGATATGAACCTGATCCTCGCCCCATTTCTTGCGGGCGTCATCCTTGTTCATGCCGGTGAGATCGCCATAATCACGCTCGTTGAGGGCCTGGTCGCGGATGGTTTCGAGATTGGGCTGGCCCAGTTCTTCGAGAATGAGCTTGCAGGTGCGTTGGGCGCGGGTGAGGTCGGAGGTGTAGGCCACATCGAACTGCACACCGAGTGCCTTGAGGCGCTTTCCGGCATTGCGGGCTTCCTCAACGCCGAGATCGGTCAGGTCGACGTCCTTCCAGCCGGTGAAGAGGTTCTTGAGGTTCCAGTCACTTTGCCCATGGCGGGCGAGGACGAGAAGGCGTTCCATGATGATAACTCCGTAGCTTAAAATATATTCAGAGGCCCCGAGGGCCATCCGTTACGAAACCTGTTTACCTGAGCTTCCTGCGCAAGTCAGCCAAGAGGGTCTATATTATGACAAGAGGCCCAGTTTTATAATCCGAGCACATCCGTCATCGAATAGAAGCCGGGCTTCTGCTGAAAGGCCCAGCGCGCGGCCTGAATGGCACCCCCCGCGAAAATCCCGCGATCTTCAGCCCGGTGGTTGAGTTCCAGCCGCTCTGACGCTCCGGCAAAAATCACCGAATGGTCGCCGATCACCGTGCCGCCGCGCAACGCCGCAAAGCCAATGGCACCGCGTTCGCGCACGCCGGTATGGCCGTCACGGGAGGTGATGGCGTGTTCCTTCAGGGCAATATTGCGACCATCAGCCGCCGCTTCGCCGAGCAGAAGCGCGGTGCCGGATGGCGCATCGACCTTCATGCGGTGGTGCATTTCGAGAATTTCGATATCGAAATCGGCACCGAGTACTTCCGCCGCCTTGCGCACGAGGCCCGCGAGCAGATTGACGCCAAGCGACATGTTGCCCGACTGGACAATGCGCGCGTGCCGCGCCGCAGCCCGTAGCTTTTCAAAATCCGGCTCGGTGAGGCCGGTCGTGCCGATGATGTGGACGATGCGCGCTTGCGCCGCGAGCGCCGCATAGCCGATGGTGGCCGCAGGCGCGGTGAAATCAATCACCCCATCGCAGGCCGCAAAAAGCGGCAGCGGATCGGTGGTGAGCGGAATACCAAGCGGTGCGGGCAGGCCCGCGAGCGCCCCCGCATCCTGACCGAGAAACGGGGAATGTTCGTGTTCAATGGCCCCAACCAACGTGCAATCATCGGTTTCAGCAATCGCCTTGATTAACATCCGCCCCATGCGCCCCGAAGAGCCAACAACGACCAACCGCATTTCATGCCTCCTCGGTTCGTATCCACCCCGATAGATTTCAGCAAAAGGCGGGATTTTGCAACAGAAAACACAGCTTTACGGTGAAAATGCTTAATGGTGGGGGGCAGGGGGATTTCCTGCTCTATGGATGGTGAGGTCATAACTCTGTCGCGATGGAGCGGTTCATGTCGCTTATGGGAGCTTTTGCGGCATGAGGCCTTGTAGTTGCTTCATTAAAGCGAGTGCACACTGATTACCGCGATACTATCCGTCAAGGCGAAGGATTGGCAAGGAATTGACCAATAAGAACAAGATAGGCACCACAGCAAGGCCGACACAGAATTTGAAAAAGCACAAGTCTCGAACTGTAGCGAAATATGCAGCCCTCAGCCTCCTGTCGAATATGCGGTTACGATCAGCGCATGTGATCCACTTGTCCATCCACGCCAGAATGCCGCGGTAGCCAACAAGGCCCACACCTACGTGGAGCACAAGTAGTAAAAGGCATACTGCTATCGTGAATTTATCCCATTCATATCTCATGTGAATCGGCGGAATAACAACCTTGGTCACGATCGTTACGACAGTAAAGAAAGCGCTCCAGCCTATCATATAGAAGACCGGAAAGTAGGCGGACAGATAAGCGGGGGCGAGTAGAAAGCCCCCTCCCCACATACCCGGCGCCCAGCTTCCGCACTGCCGCCTTCTGCCTAACATGGTGACAGCATGTAAGCATGGGACGTCGGAGAGCCTTTTAATGTCTTCCGCAGCGAACAGATACAGACCGTTCTCATCCTTACGGATTGGATGTTCCCCTCGGGTTGCAGAATGCCAGAGGCGGACGGATCGCAACCAGTAAAGAAATTCTTGGGCTTCGCCAGGATGTTCCAAGAGAGCTAAATGAACTGGCATGTCACTCTCTTTCCAATCGAATTGATCACTAAGGATCAGAACAACCTCAAAAAATGGGCGACAATATTCCATTACCTCGTTGCTGATCTTTACAATCAAACGTCTTTTCCGCCAGTTTGTCCACTTGCGGGAGATTGTTTTCAACTGTGTCGGTGAAGGGCCAATTTCGCGGGAAGCGTGATACAATGCTTGGATTATATCCTGTTCGTAAGAGCGCCGATGAAGCAAGGGTAATTTGTCGAGGCTCGTAAGGATATTTTGCCATACCTCCAAATCATCATAGGCAGGATGAGAAGTCAGCATTTGTCGGAGTGGTGTTGCACATTCGGCTGTAGGGACCGGGGGTGTCTCAGACGGAGTTGAAAGATACAAGCCCTCGCTTGCCTCATCGGCTTTTTGCGTGGGTTCTATCTCAGACGGCGCTACTGCAATAGCCGCGTTCACCATCTCGGCGTCGACGGCATGTTCATGCATTTGTGTCATGGCCATCGCCGCTTCTCGCGCCGCTACCAATTCCTGAAACCCTTCCGGGTCTTCATCCGGCCGCGTGGTCTTCAGCTTGCGGGCATAGGCGCGGCGGATGGCGATGCTGTCGCCAGGGCCTTCCATGTCCAGTACGGACCACGGATAGCGGGCAGTGTTGGGCGTCTCACCATGGGCCATTTCAAAACTGCTCCAGAATTAGTTCTGTGGGGCGGGACGCTGGATGTTGCGGAGGATTCTCTCGGCCTTTTCGCGGAGCTCGCGCTGTTCTCGCTGCTCAGGAGTGGTCGTCTGCATGACGGGCTTCAGGCTGTCGTAGCTGTATTTTGTGGAGTTGTTCATCGATGCACAACGCGATAGATTTACGAGTGTGAAAAACACCGCGATGATGAAGAACCAAGTTCTCGAATTGCCTTGCTTCTCTTTTTCACCATCCGTCCGCGCGGCCTCCGAAGTCCGCTCATGTGCGAAGGATAGTTGTCCGTCGGAAATGCTGCGCTTGCCGTCCGCAATGTCGCGGATATAGCGCAGCAGATCGTGAAACGAGCTTGCCTGGGGAGCATCTTCAAACAGCGAAACCAGTTTCACGCTGTCATGTTCCCAGCCATATTCCTCGCTGAGCGACAGCAGGATTGCGCCGAACGGGCGGTCATGGGCAACCTGTTCCCAGTTGAGCGCGGCGATGGCGTAAATCAGTTCCTGCTCGATCCGCTGACGGCCGAAGAAGGGCAGATTGGCGATGTGGGTGGTGATGTCATGCCAAGTTTCCATGTCCCATATGGCGGGCTGTCGCCTGAGCTTTTCACGGGTTTGCTCTTCGTCGGACGCGCTTGTCTCGGCTTCTGGCAGGGCTTCCGGGATTTCGGGATTGCGAATGATCACCGAAGGTTCGGGGGCGTCCCGTTCAACCTCTTCTGCCTCCTCGGTGAGCACTAACTCGGGTTGTCGGTCCCGGGGGGCGGCGGGCGGTAAGGTTGGTTCTTCAACGAAGTGCAGGGTTATGGCGCCGGAGGCAATCGCCATGGCGATTTCCCTGGCACGCACCAGCACCTGAAACCCTTCTGGGTCTTCGTCGGGGCGCGTGACCTTCAGCTTGCGCGCATAGGCGCGGCGGATTTCAGTTTCGTCGCCGGGGGCGGCGAGACCGAGCACCGACCATGGAAAATCGGCGCTCATGGTTGATTGAACACCTCACGTTCGAAGCGGTCGAGCTGGCTTGCAAATTCCTTGCGCAGGGGCTCCGGGTCCTTGAGATGCTGGTCGTTCAGCGCGGCCTCAAACTGGGCAAGCATGTGGCGCAGCATGTCGCGGTTCTCGCCGAGATTTTCAGCGTAAAGCCGCTCGGCGCGTGCAATCAGCGTCTTGTTGGCGATCTGTTCGCGGGGCGGGGCTTTCAAGGCGGAAAGGCGTGCAAAACTTTCTTTGAGCTCGCCCTCGGAGAGGCCGGTCTGGTTGCGGAAGATGGCGCTGTGCTTTTCATCAAGCGACAGGGACGTGACCTCGACTTCAAGCGCGCCATTCACATCATATGTGAAGCGCACATCGATGCCTTCCGAGCCCGCCGGGCCGGGTTTGACCGGCACTTCAAGGGAGCCGATATGGACGTTGTCTTCGGGGCGCAGATGCTCTCCCTGATAGACCTTCACATCAATCATGCGCTGCTGGTCGTGCACGGTGCAGAAGCGCTCGGAGCGGGAGATGGGTACGATGGCGTTGCGTTGCAGGATGGGCGCGACATATTCCGTCACAACCCGCATTGAGGTGTCGATGGAGGCAATACCCAGCGTGTGCGGGCAGACATCGGTCATCACCATGTCTTCGAGGGCGGCGTTGCGGCTGCTCAGGCCCGCCTGCACCGCAGCCCCCAGCGCCACGGTGGTGTCGGGGTCGATATGCACCAGGGGCAGCCGCCCGAACAGGCGCGCCACCATGGAGCGGATCATCGGCATCCGCGTTGCGCCGCCGATCAGAATGATGGCGTCAAACTCATCGGGCTTCATGCGCGCATCAACAATGGCCCGTTCCAGCGGTGCACGTAGGCGGCGCATCAGGCTGGCCGCTGCATCTTCGAACGCCTGGCGCGTGATGGTGCCTTCGCGCGTCGCGCCGTCGAGGGTCAGCGCGAACCCGGCAGAGGCTTCCTTGGTCAGGGCAATCTTGAGGTTTTCCGCCGCGCGCCGCACCATGGCCCGCTCGCGCGGGGTCAATTTATCCCTGGCGCATTCGGCCTTCTCGATGATCATTTTTTCGAGCAAGGCAGTGAAATCATCGCCGCCGAGCTGGGTATCCCCGGTGGTAGCGCGAATTTCCATCACGCCTTCATATTTGTCGAGAATGGACACGTCGAACGTGCCGCCACCAAGATCGAAGGCGAGATATTTGCCCTCTGCTGTGTCGGAAAAACCATAGGCGAGCACCGCCGCCGTGGGTTCATTGACGATGCGGATGACATTGAGACCGGCGAGCTTGCCCGCATCGAGGGTTGCTTTGCGTTGGCGGTCGTTGAAATAGGCGGGAACTGAAATGACGACGTCGGACACCGGCTCTTTGAGATGGGCTTCGGCGTCTTCTTTCAAGGCGCGCAGCACGCAGGCCGAAAGCTCTTCTGGGCGAAACGTGCCGCTGCCGAGGGTTGTCCTGTGGTCGGTGCCCATGAAGCGCTTGAAGGAAGCAACTGCGCGGTCGGGAGATACCAGAAGGTGGTCAATCGCCGCGGCTCCAACCACCACGGTGCCGTCTTTATCCATATGGACGGCTGAAGGGGTGAGCACCTCGCCGAGCGCGTTGGGAATAAGCTTCGGCCCATCTTCGCCGAAGATGGCGATCAATGAATTCGTCGTACCAAGATCAATGCCAAAAATCGCCATTATCCGCTGTCCCCCTCAGCAGGCCATGAGCCATACCAATTTCATCGCATGATATTTAGCGGCCCTGCATCTTTCTGTCACGGCATTTTCGCGGGGGGAGAGGCGCGGATTTTCAACCAAATATCAGAATTTGTGTGACAGTCGCTTTGATAGTCTTGCGGGCTTCGGTTGCCCTTCTTATATGAGTTTCGCACGGGAACGGACAACAACGTCTGGCCCGGAGTTCAAAATATCATCCAGCCATGGGCCGGACGGCTTCGGAGTCCGGCGGTCTGCTTGAGGAAATGAGGGATCCCACCATGGGAAAAGTAATCGGTATTGATCTTGGCACCACAAATTCCTGCGTCGCTGTCATGGAAGGCGCGACGCCGAAAGTGATCGAAAATGCGGAAGGTGCCCGCACGACCCCATCCATTGTCGCCTTCACCGACGATAGTGAGCGCCTGATTGGCCAGCCAGCGAAGCGTCAGGCTGTCACCAACCCGGAACACACGTTCTTTGCCATCAAGCGCCTGATCGGGCGTACCTATGACGATCCGATGACGGAAAAGGACAAGGGTCTTGTTCCGTACAAGATCGTCAAGGGACCGAACGGCGATGCCTGGGTTGACGCGGATGGCCAGAAATATTCGCCGTCGCAGGTTTCGGCCTTCACGCTCCAGAAAATGAAAGAGACGGCGGAAGCCTATCTCGGCCAGACCGTTACACAGGCCGTGATCACGGTTCCGGCCTACTTCAACGACGCCCAGCGCCAGGCCACCAAGGATGCTGGCCGGATCGCTGGTCTTGAAGTGCTGCGCATCATCAACGAGCCGACGGCGGCAGCGCTCGCCTACGGCCTCGACAAGAAAAACACCGGCGTTATCGCCGTCTACGATCTCGGCGGCGGCACCTTCGACGTGTCGATCCTTGAGATCGGTGACGGCGTGTTCGAGGTGAAGTCCACCAACGGCGACACCTTCCTCGGTGGTGAAGACTTCGACATGCGTCTCGTCGAGTATCTCGCGGCCGAGTTCAAGAAGGAACAGGGCATCGACCTGACCAAGGACAAGCTCGCCCTTCAGCGCCTCAAGGAAGCCGCTGAAAAGGCCAAGATCGAACTGTCCTCGGCCAGCCAGACCGAAATCAACCTGCCGTACATCACGGCGGATGCCACCGGTCCGAAGCATCTTGCTCTCAAGCTGTCGCGCGCCAAGTTCGAGTCGCTTGTCGAAGATTTCGTGCAGCGCACCATCGAGCCATGCAAGAAGGCCCTGAAGGATGCCGGTCTCAGCGCCAGCGATATCGACGAAGTGGTGTTGGTTGGCGGTATGACCCGCATGCCCAAGATCCAGGAAGTCGTTAAGCAGTTCTTCGGCAAAGAGCCCCACAAGGGCGTCAATCCGGATGAAGTGGTCGCCATCGGTGCCGCCATCCAGGCGGGCGTGCTGCAGGGCGACGTCAAGGACGTGCTGCTGCTCGACGTGAGCCCGTTGTCGCTCGGCATCGAAACTGAGGGTGGCATCTTCACCCGTCTGATCGACCGCAACACGACGATCCCGACCAAGAAGAGCCAGGTGTTCTCCACCGCCGCCGACAACCAGACCGCGGTGACCATCCGCGTGTTCCAGGGTGAACGCGAGATGGCTGCCGACAACAAGCTGCTCGGCCAGTTCGACCTGATGGGTCTGCCGCCCGCGCCGCGCGGTATGCCGCAGATCGAGGTGGCTTTTGACATCGACGCCAATGGCATCGTCAACGTCACCGCCAAGGACAAGGCAACCGGCAAGGAACAGGCCATCAAGATTCAGGCGAGCGGCGGTTTGTCCGACGCCGATATCGACAAGATGGTCAAGGATGCCGAGGCGCACGCTACCGAGGACAAGGCCCGCCGCGAGCTGGTCGAAGCCAAGAACCATGGCGAAGGCCTGATCCACTCCACCGAGAAATCGGTTGCCGAGCATGGTGACAAGGTTTCCGACGACGACAAGCAGGGCATCAGCACGGCGGTTGACGCGCTGCGTGTCGCGCTTGAAGGCGACAACCTTGAAACTATCAAGGCCCGGACCACCGACCTGATGCAGGCTTCGATGAAGCTCGGCGAGGCCATCTACAAGGCCACGCAGGGTGCAGCCGAAGGCGCTGAGGCCGATGATGCCGCCAAGCAGGAAGAAGAAGTGATCGACGCCGATTTCCAGGAAGTCGATGACGACAAGAAAAAGAAGAGCTGAGACCTTTCGGTTCTTTTTAAGCGACGCAGCAATCCCCGGACACGAACATCCGGGGATTGCTGGTATGAAATGGACGGTTCCGGCCTCCAACGGGGAGCCCGGCCTTCAGTTAAGTATGCAAGCAGGGTAATGGCGCATGTCGAAGCGGGACTATTACGAGGTTCTGGGAGTCTCGAAGACGGCTACGGACGCGGAACTGAAAAGCAGTTTCCGCAAGCTGGCGATGCAATGCCATCCCGACCGTAATCCCGGCGACAAGGACGCGGAATCCCGCTTCAAGGAAATCAACGAAGCCTATCAGACCTTATCCGATGCCGATAAACGTGCCGCTTATGACCGTTATGGCCACGCCGCTTTCGCCAATGGCGGCGGTGGCGGGGGGCCGGGGTTTGGCCACGATTTTTCCGATGTTATGGGCGATATTTTCGATTCCCTCTTCGGTGGTGGGGGAAATGCACGGGGGGGACGCTCCAATGGCGGTCGCGAGCGCGGCTCGGACCTGCGTTACAACCTCGAAATTTCGCTTGAGGATGCTTTCTCCGGAAAGACCGAAACCATCAAGGTGCCGGTTGCTGTCACCTGCGAGGCCTGTTCGGGCACCGGGGCCAAATCCGGCTCAAAGCCCCGCCAGTGCCCGACCTGTGGCGGACATGGGCGCGTGCGCGCGGCGCAAGGGTTCTTTGCCGTGGAGCGGACCTGCCCCAACTGCCATGGCCGTGGTGAGGTGATCGATGACCCCTGCAGCAAGTGCGGCGGCGCGGGCCGTGCCGCCAAGGAGCGGACGCTGTCGGTCAATATTCCGGCGGGTGTCGAGGATGGCACCCGTATCCGTCTCGCCGGTGAAGGCGAAAGCGGTGTGCGCGGCGGGCCAGCCGGTGATCTTTATATTTTCCTGTCATTGAAGCCCCATCAGTTCTTCCAGCGCGATGGGTCTGATCTGTTCTGCCGTGTACCGGTGTCCATGGTCAACGCGGCGCTTGGTGATGACATCACCGTGCCTGGCATTGATGGCGCCGAGGAGAGCGTGACCATCCCGGCAGGCACACAGACCGGTAAGCAGATCAGGCTGCGTGGCAAGGGAATGCCTGTGCTGCGCTCGCGCTCAACCGGTGATCTCTATATTCAGGTGGTGGTGGAAACACCCCAGAAACTCACCAAACGCCAGCGTGAACTCCTCACCGAGTTCAATCAGGAATCCTCCAAGGAAACCAGCCCTGAGAGCGCGGGTTTTTTTTCACGCATGAAAGAGTTCTTTGAGGGTTTTGGTGCTACACGTTAAAGGGTGATTGGTTCGTTGGAGAAGCGTGCTGGTTCATTTTTTCTGATTCTGCACCGCGCATTGCAAAAAGCGACTTCCCACTTTTCCATGCAATGCGCTAAATAGGTTACCTACCTTGTGACAGGTACTCTTTCCGAGTGCGTGCCTGCTCGCCAATTGAGAGTTCCGCCAACGTGTTACCGTCGTCCTCTCCTCTGTCACGGCGCAAGGACATTGCGGCCAAGGAAAAAACAGCAGATCAGGCGCGCTTTTGGCGATCTTGGCTGGAGAGTCCGCTCAAGACCGGTGCGGTCGCGCCGTCGGGCCCGTGGCTTGCGCGGGCAATGGCCTCTTATGTCAATCCACGCAGCGACGGCCCGGTAATCGAACTGGGGCCGGGAACCGGCCCGGTGACACAGGCGCTGATTACGCGCGGCGTTGCTCAAGAACGCTTGGTGCTGGTGGAATACAGCGCCCATTTCTGCAAACTCCTGCGCCGCCGTTACCCCCTCGCTAAGGTTGTGCAGGGCGACGCTTATGATATCGCCAAAACGCTTCATGACGTGATGTCGGAGCCCGCCTCCGCCGTGGTTTCCAGCCTGCCGTTGATGACCAAGCCTTTGGACGCGCGGCTCGCCCTGCTTAACGCCGCCAGCGCGTTGATGGCGCAGGATGCCCCGTTCATCCAGTTCACTTATGCCTTTGCCCCGCCCATTCCCAAAGACCTGGACAGCCATAGCTGCCAGGGGTCGAAACGGATCTGGCGCAACATGCCTCCCGCCCGTGTCTGGGTGTACAACAAGCGAAGCCAACCATGACCACCTCTGCCCGCGATCGTTTGATTGTCGCCCTCGATATTTCTTCGGTTGATGAAGCGCGCGATCTCATTCGCCGCCTCGGCGATGAGGTGAGTTTCTACAAGATCGGCTATCAACTGGGTTATGCCGGCGGTTTTGAATTGGCCCGCGAGCTGATTGCCGCCGGGAAAAAAGTGTTTCTCGATCTCAAATTGCACGATATCGGCAATACGGTCGAAGAGGGCGTGCGCGCCATCGCCAAACTCGACGTGACCTTCACCACCGTCCACGCCTATCCCCAGACCATGCGGGCGGCGGTTGCCGGGAAGGCGGGGAGCGCTCTCAAGGTGATCGCGGTTACGGTGCTCACGTCTTATGACAACAATGATTTCGCCGAGGCGGGGTATCAGGGAACGGTTTCTGAACTCGTGGCCCGCCGCGCGGCTCAGGCGCGGGATATCGGCATCGACGGCATTGTCTGTGCTGCAACCGAGGCCACGCGCGTCCGTGACATTCTTGGCCCCGATAAATTGATTGTTACGCCCGGTATTCGCCCCTCGGGCGCCAGCGCCGATGACCAGAAGCGCATTGTCACGCCCGGCATGGCGATCCGCGCAGGGTCAACACATCTGGTGGTCGGTCGTCCGATTACAGCAGCTGCTGATCCGGTGGCGGCGGCAAAGGCGATTGTTGCGGAAATCGAGGCGGCCTGAGGGCCCGGCGCGATCATCGCTGCATTGCGGGTATCCTCCTAATCGGAGGGCTGTGACGGCTAAACACACCACAGGAGTGCTTTTATGGACAAAAAATGTCCTTTCATCTTACGCTTCTTGCCAGTTGCCGTTGTTGTTCTCTGCATTGCTTTGGTAGGCCTCTTTTTCTGGAGGCTTGATGCCCTGCAAACCGAAGTCATTGAACCGCGTTTGATTGAGGCGCGAACGCCGGAATTGCGGCGGCAGACGTTCTTGCTCCTAGACGCGCTAAAGGAAAAAGGCCTGACACCGGCAATTGCAGACGAACTGAAGGTGGGTGATTACTTGTCATTTCTATCGGGCAAGTATTGGCAAGTAACAACGGAAGATAATGTTGTTTATCTACGTTCTTCTTCCCTCGGTCAAGGATTTATTCCTAAAGTAAATGCACCCTTTGCGGAAATAATTGCTACAATTTTTTCTATTCCCTTTTCAGCGTTTCTGAAATCAGGTTCGAAAGAATTATGGTCTGTGCAGTCTGTCCAACTGGAGGGAGGAAAAGCGGCCCGCTTGCTTATCGCTCAGACTACAATGCAGGTTTCGATGGCTGGACGAGAGCCGCAAACCCTCACGGTTCGGATCGCCGAAGATACAGCACCGTTTATGGAGAGTTTTTTTGCCGCACGAAATATGATGGTTGTTGGAGCCGCCTTCTTCACTCTGCTTCTAACCGGTTTGTCGGTGCTTGCGCTTGTTCGCGTGAAACGCGTACTCGCAAAAGAATCATTGGCAGCGGATCCGTTGAGTTAGGAAAAATCGATGGGTTGATCTTGCTCAGCCCGTCGCCTGCCCGGTTTCCCAACCCAGCATCGCCTGCTTACGTGTCAGCCCCCAATGGTAGCCGGTGAGCGCGCCGGAGCGTCCGAGCACGCGATGGCATGGCACCACGAACGAGATCGGGTTTTTTCCCACCGCCGCGCCGACCGCGCGTGAGGCCTTGGGGTTTCCAATGTGGCTGGCGATATCGGAATAGGTGGTGGCGCGGCCCATGGGGATGCGCAGCAGCGTCTCCCATACCCGCACCTCAAAATCAGTACCGATCAGAACGATGCGCAACGGCTGTTCTGGCTGCCAGGCCTCAGGCTGGAAGATGCGGGTGGCGAAGGGGGCGGTTGCGGGGTCATCGCGCGTATAACTGGCGTTGGGCCAGCGCCGCTGCATGTCAGCCAGCGAGGATTTTCGGTCGCCGTCATCGACGAAGCCAAGCCCGGCAAGACCGCGCGCAGTCGCAACCACAATGGTTTCGCCAAACGGGGAAGGGTGAAAGCCATAGCTCATGGCAACCCCGGCGCCACCGGTTTTGAAATCGCCGGGCGACAGGGCCTCATGGGTGACGAACAGGTCATGCAACCGTCCCGGCCCCGACAGCCCGACCTCGTAGGACGCATCAAGCACCGAGGCTGAGTCGAGCAGAAGATGCTTGGCGTTGTCGAGTGTCAGGGCCTGAAGGAAGGCTTTGGGCGTCAGCCCCGCCCAGCGGCGGAATAGGTGGTGCACCGAGCTTTCCGACAAGCCGGTATGCTCGGCAATCTCCTCAAGGCTCGGCTGCCGCCGCCAGTGTTCGGAGATGAACGCGATGATGGAGCGCACCTGCTCGTAATCGCCAGAGGGGCGTGCCTCGGTGTGGGCTTGCGCAACAGCGTCATTGAGGGTTGTCAGCATGTCTCGATCATCCGGCATTTAATAATGGACCCTACCATAAATCTTCGGGCTACCGCCGGACACCCGATTTCTGCAATCCCCGGTTTTTTCTGCTTGGGCGATGTTTTTCCCATGTGGCCCCTTGTGGTCGGGGCATGGGTGATGGTGAATGTTCACGCATTCTCAGGAGAAATTTCATGGCTGAAGCGGCCTCGCTCGCTCCCGGTTCCGTCAAGCCGGTTGACAAGAAAACCCTCGTTGAAATCTTCCGCCGCTTCCATGAGCGCGATCCCGAGCCGCGTGGAGAGTTGAATTATAGCTCCCCGTTTACTCTGCTGGTGGCGGTGGCGCTCTCGGCGCAATCAACCGATATCGGCGTCAACAAGGCAACGGATAAGCTGTTTGCGCTGGCCGATACCCCGCACAAGATGCTGGCGCTTGGCGAGGATGGTGTGAAGGAGTGCGTGCGCACGCTCAATTATTTCAACACCAAAGCCAAAAACGTCATAGCCATGTCGAAAAAGCTGATCGATGATTTCTCTGGCAGGGTGCCTGATGACATTGACGCGTTGCAGACCTTGCCCGGCGTTGGCAAAAAGACGGCGAGCGTTGTGGTGAATATCGCTTTTGGCGATCCGCGCATTGCCGTTGATACCCATATTTTCCGCGTGGCCAATCGTATCCCGCTTGTGCGCACCAAAACGCCGTTGGAGACGCAAGCACCGCTGGAAAAGCTCATCCCGAAGGAATATCTCCTGCACGCCCATCACTGGATGATTTTGCATGGTCGCTATGTGTGCAAGGCCCGCAAGCCCGATTGCACCCGCTGCCTCATTAATGACCTGTGCCGATATCCGGCGCGGGAGATCTGACTTCAGCCAAACGATAGCAACGCGGCGAGCCCCAGCGCGCCGATGATAATGCGCCACCAGGCGAAGGGCGCGAAGCCGTTGCGGGAGATATATTCAAGCAGACTCTTGACCACGACGTAGCCGGAGAGGAAGGCGGAAACAAAGCCGATGACGATGAGGATACCATCGTCGTAGGTGAGATACTTATAGTTTTTCATCAAATCGTAGGTAAATGCGCCCGTCATCGTCGGCATTGCGAGGAAGAACGAAAACTCCGCCGCCGAACGTTTATCCGCACCGAGCAGCATACCACCGACGATGGTCGCGCCCGAACGTGAGACGCCGGGCACCATGGCAATGCACTGGATCAAGCCGATCTTGACATAGACCATGAGCGGAAACCGGGTGGCATCGGTATATTTGGGCTCAAAGCTGTGTTCATCAATCAGCAGCAACAACAGACCACCGCCAATCAGCGTGAAGCACACGAGATAGGGGTCAAACAATACGCCCTTGATGAATCCGTGCAAAAACGCGCCCAAGATAGCCGCAGGCAAAAAGGCGAGGAGCACGCCAAACACAAAACGGCGGGCGGTTTTGCTCGAAGGCAGGGCTCTGGCAATGCTGATGAGGCGGTGGGAATAGACGGAAAGCAGCGCGAGAATGGCACCGAACTGGACCAGAACCTCGAAGCTCTTGGTGCGCGAGGCGAATCCCAGGAAGTGTCCGAGCAGCAGGAGATGTCCGGTGGAAGACACCGGCAGAAACTCAGTTATCCCCTCGACGGCACCGAGCAACATTGCCTCGAAATATTCTATCATCGCGCCCATTTTCCAAACTTACCGCGCCTTGAGGAGCGTGTTATCCGCTTCTCCCCGCAAGGGCGATCCTCGTAACATTTTGTTGATGTATGGTTACTTTAGGAATGAAGTCGGCTTAACATGTTCTTTGCATCATTTTCCAGCTATTTTTCTGTATATGGAATGTTCTCCCTTAACGGAGCCGCCAGAGCGCGCCCCGGCTCCATACAATGAAATAAGCCAGCATCTTACGCAACTGGTTACTGAGCATTAACGAAATCCTGTTCTTTAGGAATGGCCCCCATGGGCTTGTTTGATCCGACAATTTTCGAAATGGCGCTTTGATGGCGATTTTGCACCACTATCCGTTTTGCCCGTATTCGCGCTTTGTCCGTATTGTTCTGGCGGAAATGGCCATGGAGCCCGAATGCGTTGAAGAACGCCCTTGGGAGCGGCGCACGGAATTTCTGGCAATCAACCCGGCAGGCAGCACACCGGTGCTGATTGCCGATGGTAATTTCGCTGTTGCAGGCGCATCTGTCATCGCCGAATACCTCGATGAAACGCGCGGCCTTGGTCTTGGCGACCGCCGTCTCCTGCCAGCACAACCGGCGGAGCGCGCTGAAGTACGGCGTTTGATGGATTGGTTTTTTAATAAATATCACGAAGAAGTGTCGCGTTATCTGATTGAAGAGAAGATATGGAAGCGGTTCATGCCCTTGGGTCAGGGCGGGGGCGCCCCTGAAATGAGCGCGATCCGTGCAGCGCGCGCCAATATCCGCTATCATCTCCACTACATCGGCTTCCTGACCGCAAAACGGAACTGGTTGGCGGGTGACGGGCTGAGCTATGCAGATCTCGCGGCAGCGGCGCAGCTTTCGATTGCGGATTATCTCGGCGATGTGCCGTGGAGCGAACAACCAACGGCTAAGGAATGGTACGCGCGCGTAAAATCGAGACCGGCCTTTCGCTCGCTTCTGAGCGACCGCATCGCCGGAATGGCTCCGGTAAGCCATTACGTGAATCTGGACTTTTGAGCCCGGAAGGGCTGAAGCACGCCCTTGTCGAACGCGCCAAACGGTTGGGGTTCGATGTGGTGCGTGTGGCGCATGTTGATGCCATTCCGGAAGCGCGCCAGCGGTTGCATGACTGGCTTGCAGCAGGCTTTCACGGCACCATGGAATGGATGGCGGATACGGACGGGCGGCGTGGCTCGCCCGCTGTGTTATGGCCGGAAGCCAAAAGCGTCATCATACTCGGCATGAATTATGGGCCTGTGAGCGACCCTCTGGCGCTGCTCACGGAGAAAAGCCGGGGGGCCATTTCGGTTTATGCCGACCGGCGCGATTATCACGAAATCATCAAGGGTAAGCTGAAGGAAGTCACCGGCGTTGTGAAGAAGTCCATGGGTGACGTGAAAGTTTTCGTCGATACCGCGCCCATCCTGGAAAAGACCCTCGCCGAAGCCGCAGGTGTCGGCTGGCAGGGCAAGCATAGTGTTCTGGTTTCACGTGAGTTTGGCAGTTGGCTGTTTCTCGGTGTGATTTTCACAACGGTGGAGCTCCCGCCGGATGAACCGGAGACCGACCATTGCGGCTCTTGCCGCGCCTGTCTGGACATCTGCCCGACCAATGCCTTCCCGCAAGCGGGTGTGGTTGATGCACGGCGCTGCATTTCGTATCTCACCATCGAACTGGAAGGCCATATCCCGCTGGAGTTTCGCGAGAAGATTGGCAATCGCATCTTCGGCTGTGACGATTGCCTGGCCGTGTGCCCGTGGAACAAGTTCGCCCGGCAGGCCAGCGAAGTGCGGCTTACCCAGCGCGACGATCTCAACGGCCCGCCGCTCTCCGAATTACTGGCCCTTACCGATACAGGCTTCCGCTCGCGCTTCGCCAACACCCCAGTGCGCCGCATCGGGCGAGACCGCTTCGTGCGCAACGTGCTGGTTGCGGCGGGAAATTCCGATGATGTGGAATTACTCCCGCGGGTCCGCGAGTTGCTTGAAGATGCCTCGCCGGTGGTGCGCGCAATGGCGGTGTGGGCGTTGCGGCGGCTGGCGGAGCCCGAGGAATTCATGGCGGCGGAGCGCCTTTATCATCCAGCGGAAACGAATGCCGCTGTCAGAGGAGAATGGACCGACGACGGTTCTTGTTAGAGGGAGTTTTATTTTTACCCGGGTATAATTGACTTCTGATTTTTACCCGGGTATAAATATCGGGAAAGCAAGGAAACTCCAATGACCGATCCCCTATCCAAGCCGTGCACCGCGTTTCGCGGTGACAAAATTCTCATTGCCGGCGCGCTTGTCGATGTCGCCCTCTCTGTCCGCAAGGCGCTCGACGAAGGAGTGTCTTCGGAGGACATACTGATTTTTGAAGATGTTACCGGCAAAGCCATTGATCTTGACCTGCGCGGTGAGCAGCATGAGATCATTCAGCGATTGAAAGAGCCGCCGCAGCCCCATGTTTCGCGTCGCCCCGGAGCCCGGCAACCGGCGCAGGAGGAGGCGCGCGGGCGCGGGCGTCCGAAACTTGGTGTGGTGGCGCGTGAGGTGACGTTGCTGCCGCGCCATTGGGATTGGCTGAACATCCAGCCGGGCGGGGCTTCGATTGCATTGCGCAAGCTGGTGGAAGAGGCGCGCCGCAGCGGGACTGCGCTGCAACGCGAACGCCACGAGGCGGCCTATCGCTTCATGCAGGGCAAAGCGGGCGATCTTCCGGGCTTTGAGGAAGCGACGCGCGCTTTGTTCGCCAATGACGACGCGCGGTTTGAAGCTGAAATCCGCACATGGCCGCGGGATATTCTGACCCACGCCATGCGGCTCGCATTCCCCGATAAACTTAAATGACCGCGCCGCCGCCCGGGCGGAAATGCGTGGCGTAGCGCGGGGTAATGCAGGAAACTGGCAGCATCACCAGCACATCGGTGGTGCCAAATTCCGGATCGACCACCGCGCCCTCGCCAAAGCTCGCACCGAGCCGGAGGTATCCCTTCACCAGTGGTGGCAGTTCGTGCAAGGCGCGCTTGGGTTCGATGGCATCTTTCGCCATCATATTCATGTCCACAAAGCGCTCGGGTTGCGCCCGCACCCGCCATTCCGGCGGGGAGGCGGCAAAGTGGTGCAGGAAGCTGAGCGGCAGGGCGTTCGCGCGCGGATCAATGCCTTCGAAGCTGGCGCAACCGAACATCACATCAAGCTTGTGGCGGAGCAGATAGTTCCAGATGCCCTGCCACATGAGCTCGACGGTGCGTTTGTCGCGGTATTCCTTGAGTACGCACGAGCGTCCGAGCTCGAGGAAATTGAGATGTGGATTGGCCGCGATCAGCGGGCCGATGTTAAACTCCGCAGCGGTGTAGAAGCCAAAATGCTTGTTGGCGATTGCCTGACGCAGCAGCCGATAGGTGCCGACAATCGCTGGCGAGCCGTCGGCATCGGTAACGGAATGGTCCCTCACCAACAGATGGTCGCAGATGGCATCGTAGGCATCGACATCGCGCCCGCTGCGTTTCATCTCATCTGAGGCCTTGGCGGACATTTCCTTGAAGAAGACCTGGTATCGCAGGCTTTGTGCCCGGCTTAACTCTTCGGGTGTCGCCGCGATCCGCACTTCAAGCGGGCCGATCCGGCCCAGGAAAAGCAAGTGTTCAGGCAAAGGCATGCCAGTGGCATCACGCCCCGAAAGCATGGTCTCTTTTGTCTGAATCGTCATGTCACTCATGCACATACCTTGGCCAGCCGTGGTAGATTCCACACCATGGAATTGATTTCCACTATTCTCGGCAATTGTTTCAAAATAACCCATGACGTGTCGCAGCGCAAAGGCACTCCCGGCTAAGCTTGGGAGCGAGCCTGATATAAGCGGCTGTCAAGCGTGTGACAACCGCACGACGGTGCAATGACAAGGGTAAAAAAGCGCGGGCCGCGTTTCTGGCACGGCCCGGCATCCTTTCCGTTACCGTCACAGCCCGAACAGCTTTTCAAGAAAGTTCTTGTCTTTCTGCCTACCGGGTTGGCCTTGCTGGCGGGCCAGCGCGTCGTCAGCGGAGGGCGCGGCGGAGTCGAATATCCCCGCTGCGGGCGCCTGCCAGCCGGAGCCGATCAGTGATGTCGGCCTTTGGGTGGCGAGGGCTGCGGTCATGTATTGCTTCCACGCTTCAGCGGGCAGGCTTGAGCCGGTCAGGCGCTTGGTGAGCTCGCCGGTGTCGTTGCCCATCCACACGCCAGTCACCAGCGTCGAGGAGAATCCCATCATCCAGGCATCTTTGTATTCCTGTGTGGTGCCGGTTTTGCCCGCAAGATCCCAACCGGGAACCTGGGCTGATTTTGATGAACCGATGGCGAAGGAGTTGCGCATGATGTCGATCATCTCGGCCTGAACATCTGCGGCGATGACCCGGCCGAGTTTGCCGGAAGTTGGCGGGCGCTTGTAGAGAACCTTGCCGGACGAATCCTTGACGATCTCGATCACATAGGGAATGACGCCGAAGCCACCATTGGCGAACGCCGCGTAGGCGCTGACCATTTCCGTCAGCGTCACGTCGGAGGTGCCGAGCGCCAGCGACGGGACGGCTTGCAGCGGCGAGTTGATGCCGAGACGTTGCGCCGTCTGCACCACCGTTTTTGGCCCCACTTCGATGATGAGTTTTGCCGCAATGGTATTGAGCGAGAAGGCATAGGCATCGCGAATCTGGATCGGACCAGAATAGCGGCGGCTGAAATTCTGTGGGCTCCAGCCGCGATAATTAACCGGGCCGTCTTCAATCACCGTTGCCGGTGTCATGCCGCGTTCCATGGCCGACAGATAGACAAACGGCTTGAACGACGATCCGGGCTGGCGGTGGCTGGTGGTTGCGCGGTTGTATTGGCTCTCTTCATAGGATTTGCCGCCGACCAGCGCACGCAGGGCCCCTTCCGGGGTAATCGACACCAGCGCGCCCTGATGCACGTTGAACTGTGTGCCCTTGGCGTTGAGCACATCAACGATGGCCTTGGAGGCCGCGCGCTGCATGCCGAGATCAATGGTGGTTTGGACGGTGATGTCCTTGTCAAATTCCCCAAGGAAATCGTCGAGCACGTCCATGACGAAATCAGCGGCGTAATTGGCGGAATCACCGCTGCCTGCGCGGTTGAGCTTAGCCGGGTTGGCAAGCGCGGCCTCTTGCTGACCTTGTGTGATGAAGCCGAGATCGCGCATGTAGCGCAGCACGATGGTGGCACGCCCTTGCGCGCCCTTCGGGTTGCGATTAGGCGCGAGGCGCGACGGGGCCTGCACAAGACCCGCGATGACGGCAGCTTCCGCGAGGTTCAGATCCTTGGCCGGCTTGTTGTAATAGCGGCGCGCTGCCGCATCGACGCCATAAGCGCCCGCGCCGAAATAGACGCGGTTCATGTAAAGTTCGAGAAGCTGATCCTTGGTGTATTTGCGCTCAAGCCACAGCGCCAGCAGTGCCTCCTGGATCTTGCGCGACATGGTGCGTTCAGGCGTCAGAAACAGATTTTTGGCAAGCTGCTGGGTCAGCGTGGACGCGCCCTGCGCCAGGCCGCCGGTGACATTGCGCACCATGGCGCGGCCAAGCCCCATGGGGTCCATGCCGAAATGGCTGTAGAAGCGGCGGTCTTCGATGGCGACGAAAGCCTTGCCCACATAGGGGGGCAGCTCTTTCAACGTGACTTCACGCCCGCCCGTCTCGCCGCGATTGGTGATGAGCGAGCCATCGACGGCAAGAATCGCGATATTCGGAGGCCGTTTCGGCACCGCCAGTTGATCAATGGGCGGCAGTTGCGAGGCGTAATAGGCAATTGCGCCCGCGCCAATCACCAGGCACCACAGGCCGAGGACGCACATGGTATAAAACAACCGGCCGAGAACCGAGCGGCGCTTGCGCGGCTTCTTGGTCTGGCGCGGCTTTTCCCGTTGCCGGAGCTGCCTCTCTTCGTTGTAACCACCCTTACGGCCTGTCGGTCGCGCCATGCTTCCTCCTGCGCGGTCCTCACGGGACATGCTGATATTCAGGCACGAAGGATCTCCCATGCCTGAATCAGGTTGCCCGAATACCGGTTCCCGTCGCTGTCGTTCGTCACCCATCATGGGCTTCAACTCATCCCCGAAATGTTTTCGCCCAGAAGTAATCTGGCTACGGCTCTCTTTGTCGCGATGCTGCATAAACATCAACCGGCATTTCGGCACAAGCATCCTAATTGTGGCGGTTTAAGGAGAGGTGAAGAAAGTGCGCAAGATATCGCCCTTGCGTGTTTAAAACGCCACGGTTTCCGCTTCTTCGTCGATAATCGCGACGGCGATGGCGTAAGAGAAACCGGCGCGTGCCAGCACTGCGATATCCTTGTCGCGAAACTCACGCCGTTGCGTGGTGCGATGGGGGCCGATGCGGCGACGGCGAGCGAGGGTGCGGGCGGCCGTTGCTTCGTCACTCTCGTTGGTGTCGAGCGCATCGCGAATATCGTCGCGGTCAAGCCCCTTGGCTGCGAGTTTCACCTGGATGAGCCGCCCGGAATTGCCCTTGCGCCTGAGGCTCGCCACCTTGGCCTCGGTATAGATTTTGTCATCAATCAGCCCGATGCGCAGGGATTTGGCGACCACCTCGTCCACCAGTTCCCGGAATGGTTCCGCTTCCTCTTCGCGCAGGCGGCAGCGCTTTTCGACTTTGCGCATGAGAACCCGGCGTAGATTTTCCGACGATGATGAGTATTTCCCGAGGTAATCCAGCGCCGCCCTCTCCAGATAGGTAGGGGTTACGGCGCGCGGGACTTTCTTGACGGGTTTCGAGTCGGAAATCATAGGCTGCGCATAACATGGGAAGGCGGCGGATGCATCTGTACGAGGGTCGCATGTGCGGCCGCACATTTCAACGGTGGATGCCGCTATCTTACGCGTTGCGTTTATGTTTGAAGGTTCTATCTCCAAACCATCATGACTTCTGACGCCTCATCTCGCCCTGCGCTCGATCGTGCCGATATTCGCTCCATCCTGATTGGGGTGATGCTGGCGATGTTTCTGTCTGCGCTTGACCAGACCATCATCGCAACCGCTCTGCCGACCATCGGTGGCGAGCTCAGGGATAATCACCATCTTCCCTGGATCGTCACGATTTACCTGCTGACATCGACGGCGGTCACCCCGCTTTATGGCAAACTCGCGGATATCAAGGGGCGGCGTGTCACCCTTCTGATCGCGCTTGGGCTGTTCATCCTCGGCTCCGTAGCCAGTGCCGCCGCCGAGCCGATTGCCGGGCTGCTGATCAAGATGGGCATGGTTTCCGGTGAATTGTCGGTTGGTATGCTGGTACTCATCATAGCCCGCGGCATTCAGGGCGTCGGCGGCGGCGGCCTGATTTCGGTGGCACAGACCATCATCGGCGATATGATCCCGCCCAGCGAACGCGCCCGCTATCAGGCCTATTTCGCCATCGTTTTTGCGTCATCCAGCCTGCTTGGGCCGGTGCTCGGCGGCTTCCTGGCGAGCAAATTGCACTGGTCGGTGATTTTTTGGATCAACGTGCCGCTTGGTGCCGTGGCCTTCTTCATTGTCAATAACCGCCTGAAAAAGCTGCCGCGCCACGACCGCCCGCACAGTCTCGATGTTATCGGCGCGGTGCTGATGATGGCCGCAACCATTCTGCTGCTGTTGGCCCTGAACTGGGGCGGTACGCGCTATGCCTGGACCGCGACGCCGATCCTGACCATTTTTGCCGCTTCTTTTGTGTGCTGGGTATTGTTTGCGCTGCGCCTTATCAAGGCCGACGAGCCGCTCATTCCACCGGAAATCCTCAAGAACCAGGTGGTGCGCACCGGCGTGTTGGCGGCAGGCTTCGGCGTTGGCACCTATATCGGCATGAGCATTTATCTGCCGATCTATTTCCAGGCGGCACGCGGGCTTTCCGCCAGCGAATCGGGTCTGGCGATGATCCCGATGATGTTCGGCTCGGTTTGCTGTGCGCAAATCACAGGACGCTTCCTGCCGCGTATCACCCATTACAAGCGGTTGTCATTGGGCGGGCTCACCATCGCGGTGATAGGGTCTTCGGCACTGGCGTTTCTGGCCGACCACATGTCCTTCACCATGGTTGAAATCACGCTTGCCCTGCTTTCGGCAGGGCTTGGCAGCCTGTTCCCCACGTCGATGGTCACGGTGCAAAATGCGGTGCCGCTGCACCAACTCGGCACCGCAACCGCAGCCGCCAATTTCTTCCGTTCGCTCGGCGGTGCGCTGGTGGTGGCGCTGTTTGGTGCCATTGTCATCGGCAGTGCCCATGCCAGTGGCGCGCTCGACAATCTCGCCAGTATCGCGCCCGACGATCTTGTGGCGCTGGTGCGCGCATACACCTACGTTTTCGCCACCGCTGCCATTGGGTTCGCGCTGTCGTTGCTAATCCTGTTTCAGATGAAAGAGATCCCGCTGCGCGGCCGCGTTGAAGTGGCCGCATCGCAGGGGGAGTGAGTGCTATGGTCCGTTGCTTAACCCGGTGCGGGGCAACTCTATCCCTTCGGGGAACCCAGGGTAAATGATGGGTAACGCTTCGGGTTTTTCAAGCGCCTGAATGCCGCTCAGTAATTGCCATTTGTCGGAACTATCTTCCCGCGAAGCGATTATGAACCCCACAAAGCATGCTTCGGATTTATGAATTTTCAGCGTAACCGATGACAGGACGAAACAAAGCGTCGTGGTCCCTGCCATGAACGGTTCGGAAAGCCCCATGATTTTGGTTCGCCATAACTGACACCTTGCTTTTTCTGGTTCTCCATCGTTTCCGCGCTCTTAGCTGGCGACAGCCACAGCGCCCACATAGCGAGAATTAAGAGCAAGCGTTTCATTTCATTTCCGAATGCTTAGGTTTTAAGTGCCTTTAATCTTTCTTTGCTGCTTTCTTGGCATCGCTCAGCGCTTTAACAAAGCTAGCGTTCTGAGGCTCCAGTCGAACGGCTTCTTCGAGATCACGCAGGCCTTGTGGGTCATTAAATGATAACTTGATCAGCCCGCGATTAGCCCACGCCGCTGCAATCGTCGGGTCAAGTTCGATGGCGCGGTTGCAGTCGTCGCGGGCGGTATAAAACTGATTATTTTCGACATTGGCAAAGCACCGGCCAGACCAAGCCGCAGCCATTTTAGGAGTGAGTTCCACCACGCGCGAAAAATCCCGGATAGCGTCGTCCCATTGTTTAAGTCCTGCTTTCACATGCCCCCGATTGTACAGCGCTGAAACAAGGTCTGGTTTGATATAGAGGGCGCGCTCAATATCCGCGAGGGCGCGGTCTGTCTGCCCGCTATTGAGAAATATAACTCCACGGTTGTTGAGGAGAATAGCGGCATCGCGGCCGGAAAACCGTTGCGTATTAATCAATCGGGTGCAGGTCGGAATGATGTCCACGCCCTTGGCTGGGTCACACAGATATTTTTCGGAATCGAGGGCCATGCGCTTATTGTACTCCGCTGCCCATTGGCCCAGGCTAGCAAATACAACCAAGATCACCACAGGCAGCGTCGTCCAGAACATAACCCTCGCATTGTCGTCGCTCAGCTTTCTTGCGACCACTCGCACAATCGCAATTATCAGCCACGCGCCAGTAACTGACCCTACGGTTAATCCGAGCGCCGAACCGGTGTCGCCATTATTGAATCGCTCGATATTTTTCATGAACGAGACGAAGAAGATAACGGCGAGACCGATGTAAGTCGTCATGGATATTGACCCTATTGGAGACCGTATTTCACCGGCGGAAGCGAGATATTTGCTGGAAAGCCCTTGTAGACCTTTTGCAGCACTTCAGGGTTGCGATTGATGCCGTCACCGCCCAGCAGTTGCCATTTGTCGGAGCCCTTCTCTCGTGAGGCGATCATGAATCCGGTGCCGCCAAACCGCTTGCCATCGGCAGTCAATGAGACCTCGGTGGTGACGAACGCAACGGTGGTATCGCCGGCCATGAAAGGCTCCGAGACTTTCCCGGCGGAGAATTTTTCGAAAACCAGATTGCGCGCTTTCTGCTGCTCAAAGGCTTCCCTGGTCATGAGTTTCAGCGCATCGCGTCCGCCGAACAGCTCAATGGCGGTTTGCGGCATCACTTCGACGAGGGCCTCTGTGTCACCCGCATTGTAACGGGTCATGACGGCTTCCACGAGCGTGCGGATATCGGCCTGATCTTTCTCGTTCAGTCCTGCCGCGAAGGCGGTCGAGAGGGAGACAAGGAGGGCGAAAAGGGCAGCTATAATACGCATGACTTTGTTCCGTTATTCCAGCTCTTGTGAGGAAATGTGCGGAAGTGGATCGCAACATCGAACTCACCCCAAAATCCGCAGTCCAGCCCCAGCCGTTTCAGACGGCCGGGGAGACTGTATCGCGCATATTGTATCCATAATCCTTGACGAAGCTCAATCCAACGTCTGCATGAAGCGCGTTGGCGCTATGCCCATCGCAGGCAGCATGAACAATGTCGTCTTTATGAGAAACAGAAACCTCCTCTGTTCTCAGAACGGCCAGACGGGAATGTTGAAGACGTCGGGATGCACCCAGTAGACGATGGCTGCGTAGGAAGCGGAGCCAATTGCCAGCGCCAGAAAGTCGAAGGGCAGTGACGCTTTGGTCGGTTGGGTGCCATTGGGGCGGCGTTTGATGTTGATGCGTGTGACAATTGCCCAGACGAGAAACGCTCCGAACAGAATGATGCCGCCCAGATCACCATTGGCTAGCAGATGGGCGGTGGCCCATATCTTGATGCCTGCCAGCATCGGATGTTTGAGCACGCGGCGCATGTGGCAGGGCAGGTAGGCGGCGGCAAAGAAGACAACGGCGAACCAGTTCAGCAACAGCGCGAGGTGGCTCATCCCGTGCGGCGGATACCAGACAGGGATCAGCCCGCTGGCGCGATAGCTGGCAAAGCCGTAACTGATCAAGGTGAGGCCGATGAGGGAAATGACCGAATAGACGGCCTTGTAGGGATTTTCACCCATCCGATCCACCAACGATTGCCTTACCCCATGGGCGATTCTCAAGCTATGTGCAGCGAAGAAAAGCGCCAGCCCCAGAAATAAATACGTCATTTTTTGTTTCTCCAATTGGCTGCTTCTACCATTGTTTTAATCCAGCGTCTGCCTGAAGCGCGCCAAGGCAACCCCCATCGCAGCGAGCATGAACAATGTCAGCGCCATAACGTCCACAGAGAGATCGGCGAAGTTGGCGCTTTTCAGCATGATGCCGCGCACGATGCGCACGTAATGGGTCAGAGGTAACACGTTGCCGAGCCACTGCGCCCATATCGGCATACCAAGGAACGGGAACATGAAGCCCGACAGCAAAATGTTTGGCAGGAAGAAGAAGAACGACATCTGCATCCCCTGCAACTGGTTGGTGGCAACAGTCGAGAAAGTGTAGCCCACCGAAAGGTTGGCGAGGATGAATAGCAGCGTAAGCGCCATCAGCAGAATGAGGCTACCTGTGATGGGAATGGCGAACAGGAGGCGCGCGGCCACCAGAATAATCATCATCTCCACCGCACCCATTACCAGATAAGGCGCGATTTTGCCGAGCATGATTTCAACCGGGGTGATCGGCATCGCCAGAAGGGTTTCCATGGTGCCGCGCTCAAGTTCGCGCGTCACCGACAGGGCGGTGAAAATCAGCATGGTCATGGTGAGGATCACGCCCATCAGGCCCGGCACGATGTTGAGGCGTGTGGTGCCGTTGGGGTTGTAACGGCGCTGGATGTCAATCTCGTATTTCAGCGGGGCCGGTGCAAGGCTGGCCAGTGGCCCAACCAGTTCGCGGGAGAATACTGTTGGGCTCAGGCCCTGCACTGCGGAGAATGCTCCGGACGAGGCGACCGGGTCGGTGGCATCGGCAATCACCGCAATGTGCGGGCGCTGACCGCGCACCAGATCACGGCCAAAATTTGCCGGGATATGGATACCAAATTGCGCCTTGCCGGAGATGATCAGATGATCAAGCTCTTCTTCGCTTGCTGCGCTTTGCCTGACGTCGAAATAGTCCGAGGCGTAAAGAGCGGCGACGAAAGAGCGGGCGAAGGGGCTATCGTCCCGATTGAGCACGGCGGCTGGGAGCTGTTTTGGATTGGTGTTGATGGCGTAGCCAAACAGCACCAGAAGAAACAGCGGGATCATTACCATTGAGGCGAATGTGACGCGGTCGCGCCGCAACTGGATGAACTCCTTCACGAACATCGCATAGAAGCAATGGAACGAAAAGAAGGGCCGTTTGTCGGGGGGCTGTTTCAGGATCGCGCTCATTCAGAAATTATCCTTCGAGCGGTTCATGAGGTCGATGAAAACATCCTCAAGGGTCGGCTCGCCGCGTGCAAACGTGAGCTTTTTCTCGGCTTTGAGAGCTTTCACGGTTTGATCAAGCGCGACATTATCGCGTCCGCTCACATGCAAAGCTGAACCGAACGGTGCCACCATTTCGACCCCCGGCATGGTTTTGAGCTTTTGCGAGAGCGCCGCGAGATCATCGGCGGTGCCGCTCACCACCCATGTGGTCAGCGCGGCACGGCCAATCACTTCGGGCACAGTACCTTTGGTCAGCAACTCGCCATAGGCGATATAGGCGATCTCGTGGCAGCGTTCGGCTTCGTCCATGTAATGGGTTGAGACCAGCACCGTCATGCCTTGATGGGCCAGGGTGTGGATTTCGTCCCAGAATTCCCGCCGCGCTTTGGGGTCAACACCCGCGGTGGGCTCATCAAGCAGCAGAAGGTCCGGTTTTGGCAGAATGCACGCGCCGAGCGCCAGCCGCTGCTTCCAACCGCCCGAAAGTTGCCCGGCTAACTGATCGGCGCGGTTTTCCAGGCCCAACTGGATTAGCGCCTCCGTCGCTGCCACTGACGGGTCAGGCAGACGATGGACGCGGGCGACAAATTCCAGATTTTCGCGAATGGTGAGGTCGGCATAGAGCGAGAATTTCTGCGTCATGTAGCCGACATGGCGCTTGATGGTGCTTTGCTCGGTCAGAATATCGTAGCCGAGACAGGTGCCGTGACCGGCATCGGGCGTGAGCAGGCCACATAACATACGGATGGTTGTGGTTTTGCCCGAGCCGTTGGGGCCGAGGAAGCCATAGATCAACCCGCGCCGCACCTGCATGGTCAGGTCTTTCACCACCGCCTTGCCGCCGAAGGATTTGGTGAGCCCGGTGACATCAATGACAATATCGGAATTTGGGGCGGGGAGGGGCGTAGTCATGGCTTCGGCGCGATTTCCACGCCGTCGGTATGGATTTTCACCGGTAAGCCCACCGGCAGTTCCACCGGTTTTGCGGGAACGGCTTCAATCTTGAACACAAGCTTTGCCCGCTCTTCATCGGAAAAGATCACCGGTGGGGTGAACTCGGCGGCGGTCGAGATGAAGCTGATGCGTGCGGTGAGATCGGTGGGGCAGGCGTCGCAGGTGATGCGCAAGCTCTGGCCGATTCGGATGGTTGAGAACAGCGGTGCCGGAACATAGAAGCGATATTTAACATTGCCCGGCGGCAGCAGCGCCAGAACCGGCTGTCCGGGATTGACCACCTCGCCCACCCGGAAAAAGATGTCTTGCACCTTGCCGTTCTGCGGCAGTTGAACGGCGCGACGGTTAAGGGCAACGGTCGCTTGTGCGAGCGCCGCATCGCCGACACGCACGGCGGCTTCGGCGGCGGAGATGGTGTTGGTGCGGGCCGCAAGCTCCGCCGCCGTGATGTGGCGCTGGGCTTCGGAGAGGGCGGCGGTGGCGCGCTCATGGGCAGTTTGCGCCTGATCGTAGGCGGCCTTGGACGTGTAGCCGCGCTCCAGCAGCATTTTCTGGCGCTCAAGGTCGATCCTGGTCTGTTCGCGCAGAGCTTTGGCCTGATCCTCCTGTGCCTTGAGAACGGCGATCTGCTCGGGCCGCTGCTGGGCGGCTTTCAGGTCTTCAAGTTGGGCTTTTGCTTGGTTGAGCCGCGCCTCTGCTTCGTTGCGCAGGGCGGTTTCGGTTCGGTCGTCGAGGGTAAAAGCGGGCTGGCCCGCTTGCGCCGTGTCGCCTTCTGTCAGGTGCAACGCGGTTAGCCGCCCACCGCTTTCGGGGGCGGCATAAACGAAATTGCCTTCGACATAGCCCTGGAACACGGTTTGCGGACCGCTCCGCCAGCCCTGCAACCAGATGAGCAGGGCGGCGAATGCCGCCACGGCGGCAACGATCAAAACGATGCGCTTTTGGCGGGGAGCCATCATGCTTTGTCTCCTTTGAGGCCGCGCAGCAGCAATGTGCGAAATGCGTCGAGCATGGCTGCAACATCAAGCGGCTCCCATTTCTGGAACAGCTCAAGCCAGATCACCGACACCAGAGGCACCGCCATTGCCAGTTGCGGGAAACGGGAAATCTCATCATGGGCGATCTCGCCCGACGCCACCGCACGTTCCGAGCACAGGCGGATCAAAGCCATGACGCGGCTGACGACGATCTCATGATGGGCCTTGGCGATTTCCGGGAACTGCTTGGCCTCGCGCAACACCAGCCACAACATCTCGCGTCTGCGGGTGCCAATCACCTCGCGCTGGAACCACTCAAGACAGAGAGCCATCAGGTCTTCGAGGCGCGGTGGATGGGCGTTGATCGCTGCTTCCAGCACGTCGAAGGGTGTCGTGAAGGAATTGCGGATCATGGCAATAAACAAATCCTCTTTCGAGGCGGCATAGAGATACAGTGTGCCCTTGCCTACGCCTGCGCGCTTGGCCACATCCTCAAGCCGCGCTGCCGCAAAGCCATGGGCAGAGAATACCTCAAAAGCCGCCTCGAGAATCGCCTGGAGTTTCTGCTGGCGCTCTTCCTCGCTGCGCGCGGTTTTCTTTACGCGCGGGCGGGGAGGCGCTTTGAGTTTTTGTGGTTGGGATTGCACCATGGTTTTTCCTGTCGCGCAGAATCCTCCGGCGTTTTCAAAAGACGACGCCCGTTTCAGCTGCAATGGGGCTAACACGCTTACCTGAACAGCTTATCATTATAATGACTGACCGGTCAGTCAGTCAACTTTTTTGTGTGGATGCGAAGTGCGCAACAAAAGGCTGAGTTACGGCAAGGCAAGACAAGACAAGACAAGACAAGACAAGACAAGAACATGCTCAGATAGCGATGGCATGGAGCCCTCCGTTGCGCGCGCGGGAGGGCCATTGCCACCAATCGGGGCTCCTTGTGTCATCAAAGCAACACCGTTATTTTAAGGAGAGAAAATTACGATTTTCGGGGCATCTCACGTTGCTGTACATTGACACGGCAGCAATGCCGGAGTATTCGGCGCGATATTCATACCAACCGGAGGGATTTCCCATGCGATTTGCATCTCGTTCCCGCCGGAATCTTGCCACCTGAGACGGCAAGCTATCCGGCTTCAAAATCTATTCTTTTTTTGACCGGGCCTTCATGGCCTGAAGCCGGAATAATTATTCATGGGCAATTCCCTTTTCGCGGACGGCACTGCCGTCACGCGGTTTTATCATGCGACGACCTGGATCGAAGGCGCTGCGGAACAGCAGATTCGTGACCTCGCCAACCTTGCGGGCTTTGTCCGCATGGCGGCGTTCCCCGATCTCCATCCGGGCAAGTTCGGTCCTGTTGGCATCGCCGCTGATTTCGACGGATGCATTCATCCGGCCTTGATCGGCAACGATATCGGCTGCGGCGTGGCACTGGCAGCGACGGAGATCGACGCCCGCAAACTGCGCCTCGACAAAGCCGCCGAGCGGTTGACCGAGGCGCTCACTGCGCACGACGACACCTATCTCGCTTTCAAATACGCCGCCGGTTCCATCGGTGGCGGCAACCATTTTTGCGAACTGACGCAAGTGAAGGAGGTATTTTGTGATGATCACAACCTGAGCACCCATAAGGTGCATATTCTGGTGCATAGTGGCTCACGCGGGCTCGGCGCGGAAATCTTTGATGATGTCCGGGCCGCTTACGGCATCCGCGCGGTCGATGGCGGAGATCAAGACCGTTATCTCACCCGTCATGATGAAGCTATGGCGTTCGCCCGGCACAACCGCGAGGTGGTTATCCGCAAGTCGGCGGAAGCATTGCGGAGCGATCACATCATGCTCTCCGATGTGCCCCACAACCATGTGGAGCGCATCGGTGCCGTCTTTCGCCACCGCAAAGGCGCGTCTTCGGCAGATCGGGGGCGCTGTGTTGTTCTCGGTTCGCGCGGGGCGCTTTCCTATCTTGTCGAACCGCTGAAAGACGCGCCGGAGGAAGCACTTCTGTCGCTTGCCCACGGCGCGGGCCGCAAGTTTGATCGCGCTGGGGCGTTTGCCCGTTTTGGCGGGAAGGGTGTTCTGGTGCGGGAAGCCAGGAACCCGTTCGGTGGGCGTGTGGTGTGCGAAAACAAGAAGCTGATGGCGGAGGAAAACGCGGCGGCCTACAAGCCGATTGCCCCGATCATCGAAGACCTGAAAGGGTTTGGTCTTGTGCGGGTGATTGTCTCGCTGCAACCGCTTATCACCTGGAAAACGGCGGGAGAAAAACGATGAAACGTGTGTTTCTCATTTCCTCCGGTCGCGGGCCGGTGGAGTGCCGCCGCGCCGTGCGCGCGGTGGCCGCAGGGTTCATCGCGGCGGTGGAAGAAACCGGGCTTGATGTCGATTATATCCCCGGTTTCGACCCCGATGGCGAGGGGCCGGTTTCGGCAACAATCCTGGTGGTTGATGCCGAGGGGCAGCTTGATGCTCTCCTCTCCGGTTGGCGCGGTATCATTCAATGGGTGGCAAAATCCGACCGGCGCGGGCAGGCGAGCCGCAAGAACTGGTTTGTCTCGCTGAGGGAGGAGGTTGCGCCCGCAGCTTCCACCTTGAGCGTGCGCGAAAGCGATGTGGCCTTTTCCGCCATCACCGCGGGTGGGCCGGGTGGTCAACACCAGAACAAGACCGCCAGCGCTATTCGTGCCGAACACAGGCCGAGTGGTGTGACGGTGGTGGTGCGTTCCGAGCCCAGCCAACACCGTAACAAGGCCATCGCGCTTCAACGTATCGCCGCCATTCTCGATATGCGTGAACGGGCGGTTCTATCCCGATCCGAACGCGCTTCGTGGGCCGGCCGGATCGCGGTTGAACGCGGTGCGCCGGTGCGCGTTATCACCGAAACCGACGGTAAGAGGTGATACGGCGGACCGCTTCAGCGGGGGACAACCGGAACGATTACATCGAACCGGGTGTTCCCCTCTGGCCTTTTGGGGAGAGACTCGCTTAAAACGGGCCTCGATCTCCCATCATTTTCAAAGAAGCAGCGGGTTCCACTGGCATGAAGGTCGATATCGACATGGGTACTCAATCGGCAGGAGGGCTGAACACTCAGCCCGCCGCGCTTGATCTTGAGGAGCTCCTGGCGACCCGTCTTCTGGTTCAGGGCAATTCGGGCTCCGGCAAGTCGCACCTTCTGCGCCGGCTGCTTGAGCAGAGCGCGCCTTGGGTGCAGCAGGCGGTGATTGACCCTGAAGGCGACTTCGTCACGCTGGCCGACAAGTTCGGCCATGTGGTGGTGGATGCTTCGCGCGCCGAGGGCGATATCCAGCGCATCGCCGCCCGCGCCCGCCAGCATCGGGTTTCGGTGGTGCTCAGCCTTGAAGGTCTCGACACCGAGCAGCAGATGCGCTGCGCCGCGGCCTTCCTCGGTGGCCTGTTCGATGCCGAGCGCGATTATTGGTATCCCATGCTCGTCGTGGTCGATGAGGCCCAGCTTTTCGCTCCCGCCGCCGCCGGTGAGGTTTCCGATGAGGCGCGCAAGGTTTCGCTCGGGGCCATGACCAATCTGATGTGCCGCGGCCGTAAGCGTGGCCTCGCAGGGGTCATTGCCACCCAGCGTCTGGCGAAGCTCGCCAAAAACGTCGCGGCGGAAGCCTCGAACTTCCTGATGGGCCGCACCTTCCTCGATATCGACATGGCGCGCGCGGGTGATTTGCTCGGCATGGATCGTCGCCAGACCGAAATGTTCCGCGACCTTGAGCGCGGCCACTTCGTTGCTCTCGGCCCGGCACTGTCGCGCCGCCCGTTGCCGATCCGCATTGGCGAGGTCGAAACGTCTGCGCGCTCGACCAGCCCGAAGCTGGTGCCGCTGCCCGATACGCCGAAGGAAGATGTCCACGATCTTCTGTTCGTGCCTGCGCCGGAAGAGATCGTGCGCCCGGTGCAACGCCGGGTGCCGCCACCGCCGCCGCCTTCAACCAACGACCTTCTCGCGCAATTGGCGCGCTCGCGCCCTTCCGCTCCCGAAGCGGCGGAAGGCGAGCCGGAGATGCCGAAGGCAGAGCGCATCGCCATCATCGACACCATCCTGCGCGAGGTGCTGAATGAGCCCGATGCGTCGTTCCGTTCGGTTGCGGTGCTTTATCAGGACTTTCTGGTGCGCTGCCGTATCCGTCGCCTGCCGGGCGAGCCGCTGAACCTGCCTGCTTTCCGCCGCCGCCTTGCGGTGGTGCGGGCCGGGGTTGATACCGAGACCGCCGAGGGTGAGGAATGGATCCGCGCCGTGGATTTCGCGGCGACGCTGCCTGAGGATATCCAGGGTGTCTATCTTGTGCTGGCGCGCGCGGCCATGTTGCGCGAACCGTGCCCTTCTGACCCGGAAATCGCCCGTGCCTGCGGCAGCCATTCGGCGGGCCGGGCGCGGCGGTTGATTGCCTATATGGAGCAACGTGAATTTGTGGTGTGCCGCAATGATCTGCGCAACAAACGCATCATCGCGCTGCCCGATCTTGGCTGGGAAACTGCCGCGGGCGACCCCAATCTTGAAGTGGCTCAGCCCCTGAATGACGGGTTGTTCGGATCTGTGGCGGAGTAGCTACGCGCCATCATGAAAAAACAGGTGCGGCCACAGGAACGCATGAACATATGGGGCCTTGCCGCAGCGGGTTTGATCCATATCGCGTTCGCGGTTGTGGTGGTGCTGATGCCCGTGGCCCCCAAATTGCCCGAAGTGACGGAAGAGTTCGTGGCGGTGGAGGTGGTTACCCTTCCGCCCTTGGATACTCCGGCAGTGAAACAGCCAGAAATGGTGCCGCAGCTCCCTTCTGTGCAACAGGCGGAAGAGGCACCCGTTGGAAAAGCCGAGTTGCCGCCACCGGCGTCTGCGGCCGAGATGCTCCGGCCTGAGGGCGCGCCGAAGATGGTGAAACCCTCCCTGATGTTGTCGGAGAAGACCCTATCTGACCCCCGAAGCCGCAGCGCCAGGCAGATGCTGGTAGCGCTTGCGCCCAAGGAACGCATTGGGCAATTGTGCGATCTTGAGGCCATGGCGCAAGTGGCTGCGTGGAACAAGAAATTTCTGCCGGATCGTGTGGTCGATTATGCGATGTCCAACCCGAAGATATCAGACAACTCTTTTGTGGCAGACGGCGCGGCGCTGCACAGCAAACATGAATGGTATAATCTTCGCTTCAAATGCGAGTTGACACCCGATCACAAGAAAGTCGCCGCCTTCGAGTTTCTGATGGGTGATGTCATTCCGAAAAAAGAATGGGAGGAGCACAGCCTTCCCGACGATCAGGGAGAGCTTGATTAGAGGTTCGTGGCAGTGACTATTCCAGCCACTTTTCCATGAAAGCGACGTCATCAAGTTTGTAGCCACGGTCCCCATAAAACTCGACCACCTTGATATTGTCACGCTCATACCAACGGTCGCTCAGTGTGACTCACGTGGGATTCCCAAAACGGCATTTCTATGATTCTTTTGGTGCGGGAGGATTCGCACCATGCCTGCAGCGGTTGGAATGAGGACGGACTACTC
>JAVBJU010000007.1:0-65023 GCA_031546825.1 Microvirga sp.
GCAAGAACGACATCAACTATGTGGTGACGGAATATGGTGTGGCCCAGTTGCGCGGCAAAACCGCCAAGCAGCGCACGCGTGAACTCATCGCCATCGCGCACCCCAACTTCCGCGAGCAGTTGGCGGAAGAGGCGAAGAAGATGGGTCTGTGGTAGAATAATAATAACGGGCAGGCACACCTGTACGGATGCCTGCCCACTCATTTTTTGGCACCATCGGCAAGAGCCACTGCCTGCAATATGCAGACGACAAGCAGTTCCCATAGGGACTGCTTTACAGCGTCATCCTCTTGCTATTTCCCCAATTTGCTCAGCAGTTCCTTGGCGTCCTCGTAGCCCTGATCGGCCGCCTTGCGCAGCCACGACATACCGAGAAGCCGGTTTCGAGCAACACCCTCGCCATCAAAATAGCAGATGGCAAGGTTATATTGCGCCTTGTCCAGCCCCTGCTCGGCGGCGCGTTTGTACCAGTTGAAAGCCTCTGTCACGTTTTTTGTCACGCCTTCGCCGGTGTCATAAGAGATGGCGATGTTAAATTGCGCATCTGCATTGCCCTGCTCCGCCGCCTTGCGATACCAGTAGACGGCCTGAACGACATCCTTCTCGACGCCCTCGCCTTCGTCATAGCTCACGCCGAGATTGAACTGGGCATCGGCGTCGCCCTGCTCTGCGGCCTTGCGATACCATTGAACAGCCTGAGCGTGATCCTGCGCCACACCGGTGCCTTCGTCGTACATGAGGCCAAGGTTGTATTGTGCTGCGGCGTCATCCTGCTCAGCCGCTTCACGATACCAGAAGACGGCAAGTTCGGCGTTTTTCTCAACCCCTTCGCCATGATTGTAGGCATATCCAAGGTTCAGTTGTGAAGGCGCATGACCTTGTTCGGCCGCCTTGCGATACCAATACACAGCCTGAACCGCATCCTTTTCCACGCCCTCGCCTTTGTCGTAAGAAATGGCGAGATTGTGCTGGGCGGTGATGTTCCCCTGATCTGCGGCTTTGCGATACCAGACGACCGCCTGGGTATGGTCTTTTTCAACCCCTTCACCTTCATCGTAAGAAACGCCGAGATTGTATTGCGCGTCGCTCTCCCCCTGTTCGGCGGCTTTGCGGTACCAATACACAGCCTGGGCGTGATCTTGCCCAACCCCCTCGCCATGATCGTAGGAAACGCCGAGATTGTATTGCGCTTCACGATCGCCCTGTTCGGCGGCCTTACGATACCAATGGACTGCCTGGACATGATCTTGCGCAACCCCGTCGCCTTCATCATAACGCTGGGCAAGATTGTATTGTGCCTTCGCGTGGTTCTGCTCGGCGGCCTTGCGATACCACCACACCGCCTGTTCTTCATTCCGACGGGGACCGGCACAATTGCCAAAGGCACGCGCCAGATAAAACTGCGCAGCACCATCGCCTTTTTCGGCGAGCGGCTGCAATTCCTTAATCGCATCCTCGCACCGTCCACCATCAAGCGCTGTGCGCCCTTCATCCATTCCGGCCATTGTCCCATGGGAAATGAGGCAGCCAGCAACGAGCAGCGGAATAAATTTTTTCATCTCAAGTCCCCATAAATCGCGAGCGCGTTGCGTCAAAACGTGTCTCATTTCATGTTTTTTGGCGTTTTTGATAGAGATATCCCAGCCTCTTACAAAGGCGTCTCCATCAGAAACAAGGAACACTCTCGGTTTGCTTTTATTTGCATATTTTTCCCCGGCCAACTAGTACGTAAATGCTGTGGTGACAGCGCCACTTTCCCTTGCTAAGCATGGCCTCTCCCAAAACCGAACCGGAAATAGCCAAGCAATGTCCATGTCCGACCTTTCCAACACCGTCGAAGCCGCCTGGGAAAACCGGGCTGAGATCAATGCCGGCACTTCCGGCGCTGTGCGCGATGCCGTCAACGAAGCCCTGCATCTGCTTGACGGCGGAAAGGCACGCGTTGCCGAGAAGCTCGAAGGCGAATGGAAGGTCAATCAATGGCTGAAAAAGGCCGTATTGCTCTCCTTCCGCCTCAACGACATGGCGCTGATTGCCAATGGCCCCGGCACCGGTTCCTGGTGGGATAAGGTGCCGTCGAAATTCGATGGCTGGGATGCTGAAGCCTTTAAAAAGGCCGCCTTCCGCGCCGTGCCAAACTGCGTCGTGCGCCGCTCGGCATATATTGCACCCGGCGTTGTCCTGATGCCGTCTTTCATCAATCTTGGCGCTTACGTTGATGAAGGCACCATGATCGACACTTGGTCCACTGTTGGCTCGTGCGCCCAGATCGGCAAGAACTGCCATATTTCGGGCGGCGTCGGCATTGGCGGCGTGCTTGAGCCGTTGCAGGCGGGCCCGGTTATCATCGAAGACAACTGCTTCATCGGTGCCCGTTCGGAAGTTGCCGAAGGCGTCATCGTTGGCGAGGGAGCGGTGTTGTCGATGGGCGTCTATATTGGCGCATCAACCAAGATCATCGACCGCGAAACCGGCGAAGTATTCAAGGGTCGCGTGCCGCCCTATTCGGTGGTGGTGTCGGGCACATTGCCGGGCAAGCCGCTACCGGACGGAACACCCGGCCCATCGCTTTATTGCGCCGTGATCGTCAAGCGTGTCGATGCCCAGACCCGCTCGAAAACCTCGATCAACGATCTGCTGCGTGACTGATCTTTCCACCCGCCTTTGAAAGCCGGCCTTGCGTCGGCTTTTTTACCGGAATGCCGCCCATGCCCGCGCCCGCCCCGCTTGACCTTCTGACCACCCTGATCCGGTGCCGCTCGGTAACACCGGAAGATGGCGGCGCGCTTGCCTTCATCGAAGGCGTACTGGCATCGGTGGGCTTCGAAGCGCACCGCCCGGTGTTTTCCGGGCCGGGACAATACGCGGTTGAAAACCTCTACGCCCGTTATGGCCGGGGCAGCCCTTGTCTGGTTTTTGCGGGCCACACCGACGTTGTGCCACCAGGCGATGAAAGTTTGTGGAAACACCCGCCCTTCGCTGCCGCCATCGATGATGGAGAGATTTACGGACGGGGTGCTGCGGATATGAAAGGCGGCATCGCCTGCATGATGGTGGCGGCCTTACGGTTCATTGACAAGGCCCCTGATTTTCCGGGATCCATTGCCTTCCTCATCACCGGCGATGAAGAAGCCGATGCGGTCAACGGTACCGTCAAGTTGCTGCAATGGGCCCATGATCGCGGCGAGCGTTTCGATTATTGCCTGCTCGGCGAGCCCACCAATGTGAAAGCGCTCGGCGATACCATCAAGATCGGACGGCGCGGCTCGCTCACTGGACATCTCATTGTGAACGGCACACAGGGCCATGTGGGCTATCCGCACCTTGCCGACAACCCGATCCACCGCATCCTGCCGTTGCTTCAGGCACTGATCGCAACACCGCTTGATGACGGCACCGTGCATTTCGACCGCACGAACCTCGAGATCACCACGCTTGATGTTGGTAACCTAGCCACCAACGTCATTCCCGCCACGGCGCGCGCGACGTTCAATGTGCGTTTCAACGATATCTGGACGCCGGAGACCTTGCGGAATGAGCTCGTTCGCCGGCTGGACGCGAGTGGCGCGGGTTCCTATCAAATCACCTTTGATCCGACCAATGCCGTGGCCTTCCTCACCGAGCCGGATACCTTCGTTGCCACTGCCTGTGAGGTGATCCAACGCGAGACCGGAATCCGGCCCGAGCTTTCCACCTCCGGCGGCACATCGGACGCCCGCTTTATCAAGAATTATTGCCCGGTGATCGAGTTCGGACTTCTCAACGCCACCATTCACCAGACCAATGAACGCGTTGCGGTGGCAGACCTTGACAAGCTGACGGCCACTTTCGGCGGTATCATCGAAGCCTATTTCGCATAAACCTCATTGCTTGCGCGCATGTTTATAGAGCACCGCAACCTTCGTCGTTCCCGGCATGAGGTCCGCCGCGAGCGCGAGTTGCAATGCCGTGAAAAATTTCTGTTTGGCAGCAAGGGTTTGTGGCGTTGCATCTTCCAGGTCTACTGAATAGGAAATCTCGCCAACCAGCCCCTTGCCATCGGTGCTTGACCAGAAAGTCAGCCCGACTTCGGCATCGATGGCCTCCCCCCGCTCCGATCTGAACACCACATCGCCGGGCTCCACCGACACCGACCGCAGCACACCGCCGACCGGTACGAGTTTGGTTGCACCATCCAGACCAAGTTTTCCCAGCGTCGGGAACAAGGCGGCATAGTCGCCAAGCGTGATGCGGCTTGCATCCAGCGGAACGCCTTTGAATTTTGCCTCTGGGGAATGCTCGACCAGATTTTTGCCGGGCTCGGAACCGACGAAACCGATCACATCGTCCTGATAATCGATATCTACCTTATGCAGGGGCGAGGCCTCGACAGTATCCGGGCGGATCATCGCCGGATCGGTTGAACGGTATTTCAGCATGATGGTGACATTATCCGCCAAGCTCCCCCGTTTCTCGGCCTGAGTGACACGCAGAATGTAGCCCCTGGCATCGAGGGAGAAGGATGCATCATCAAGATATTGCAAAGTGGCGGTCTTTTTTCGCATGGGGTGTTTGTTTTCGTCGATCTCAAGACCACTTTCCCGTGCAACTTTTTTAGTGATCTCCCAATAGCGGGCAAACGCCTTGTCGGGCTCGGAAAACTGCTCTGGCTTGATGACGAGCTTATATTCCTGTGACGTCGCCTTGCCGGGAAGTTTGCGCGCCTCGGCCTTCAATGCCGGAAGCGAAGCCGCCACGCCGATGATGAGAGCGATGACCGGAAAAGCCCTGATCAGTCGCAAGGAAGACAGCGCGAACATGGGATACCCCTTATTTTATTCCAGATAAGAACCAGCTTATATTCTCATCCATAGCATAGATACGCCTATCGGCCCGGCCAAATCCAAGCCACCATGCGGTCCCACAACGGCGTTGGCTCGTCGCGGATAAGCCGGAAGCCGAGATTGGTCGGCGGGATGCCCACCGCGCAACCGCCACCACGAGCGTCGCGGATGAAGTCGGAAACATAGGCGCGATGCTGGCCGGCCGCGATGCGGATGCCGCAAACAACAAAAGGCTTTGCGTCGCCGCTCAGTTCCTGCCGGGTGAAGCAGGTATCGGTCCATTCCCACACATTGCCGGAAAGGTCGCCAAGCCCATGGTCATTGGCCCCGAAAGAGCCAATGCGCTCCGGTTCATTGCCCAGGGTTTCGCGCCGCGCTTCCTTTTCGTAGCGCGCGATCCAGCGCTGGATGACACCGGCATCCTCGCCGATCAGAAGCGCATCGTCGTGATACCGTGATCCGGCGACATACGACCATTCCGCGTCGGACGGCAGCCGCCAGACATGCCCCGTTCGGCGGGAGAGCCACTGAACATAAGCACGGGCATCTTCCCAACTGACACCGGTCACCGGGTAATCCGGTCGGGTCATATGGGGCCGCGCCCGCGCCTTGCAGCTTCCGGCCATGACACAACTCTCATATTCCGCTTCTGAAACCTGATGGCGCATGACCGTGAGCGGCTGTTTGAGCGCGGTTTCATGCAACGGCGCATCAACCGGACGGCCTCCCCTGCTAAATTCCCCTGGCAGGCGGTAGGAGAAACGCCCCGGCGCAATGCGCACCAGCGCCTCCTCCCCGGAGGAGCCAGCTTCCTGCCAGCCCCACGGCGCCCATGCTGCCATCGCCACAGCGGCGGTGAGGGCCAGCAGAAAGCGCGGTCGGTATGTCACCTATTTTCCTTTGGTGATTGGCCTCGGCGGAGCCACCTGTTGCATCAAGTCGTTATTCCACGCGCCTTCAACCTTGAAATGGGCGGTGGCCCCGAGCATGGCCGCTTCTATCAGGTTATGGGTGACATAAGCGTAGATTCCCGGCTGGCAGAAGGTGTAGTAAGCCGCCACCGCCGTGCCGCCCGGAATGAACCAAGTTTCCAGATCCTTCTCCGGCGGATTAGCAAACTTGCCGAGCGTCCACACATAATCGCCATGGCCGCCGATGAGATGGGGGCGGCTGTCGCGGTTGGCCTGCGAATGCACAATCAGCACGCGATCTCCGACCTTGGCGGTGAGCGCGTTCGCCCCTGTCATGGAATTGACACGCCCGTTGAACACCACATGGCTTGGCGTGAGTGTGCGCATGACTACTTCGGTATCGGGGAATGCTTCCAACGGCGTATCGTAGGTCTTGTATTTGCCGTGGGCATCCTTCGGCACATAGAAATCGCTCTCGCCGATGTAATAGATTTTGTCGTAGGGAAGCGGTTTACCTGTATCGTCCTTGAGGCCATCGCGCGGCAGCACCATGATGGCACCGTTCATGCCCGACACAATGTGCCACGGCGTCATGATGTTGCCCGGCGCACAGTGGTAAACGAACACGCCGATGCGTGTCGCCTTGAAGCGCAGCACCACTTCCTCGCCAGGATTAATCAGCGTCAGCGCACCGCCGCCGAGTGCGCCGGTCGAAGCATGGAAATCAATATTGTGCGACAGCGTGTTGGTTTCCGGGTTGACCAGCGTCAGCTCAACATAATCACCCTCATGCACCACCATCAGCGGCCCCGGCACAGCACCGTCATAAGTGAAAGCGTGCATTTTGGTGCCGTTGTCGTCGATGACGATCTGTTTTTCCTGAATGACCATCCGATATTCGATGATGGCAGGCCCCTCACGTGTCGCCTGCTCATGCGGATGAACATTCGGCGCGGGCACAAGAGCTATTTTTTTGCGCGGCAGCTTGGCCGCTTCTTCAGCCCAGACCTTTTCCGATGTCGTAAGCATGGCCCCAGCCGCCACGGACATCGCCGCCCCAAGCATAATATTCCGTCTGCTCAGCATGCCCCCGCTCCCCTTATTGCACGGTTTAATGAGCACGATTATCAATCGTATCGTGTAATTTTGTTGGTGCTGTTACACTCTGTCCAGCCCACATGGCGGGCTGGACAATTTCAATCGTTACAGCCCGCTCTCACGTGATGGAAGCGTCGTAAATCCCCTTGACCGCGCGTGCGAGCATGGCGTCGAAATCTGCCTCGCTTTGCCCCGCACTCAGGCCCTCCGACAGCGCGCGCGAGAAGCTGGCAATGAGGCCACGGTTGGCCGCGAGCTTTTCGTTCGCATCGTTCCTGCTGAATCCGCCGGAGAGCGCGACGACACGCACCACGTGCGGATCACGCATCAGATCGGCGTAGAAGTTATCTTCCACGGGAATGGAGAACTTGAACATTACGCGGGTGTCTTTATCCAGCCCGGCAAGGTGGCGGCGGATTTCCTGCCGCATTAGCGTTTCGGCCTCGCGGCGGTCCTTGCTATGAATGTCCACTTCCGGCTCAAGGATCGGCACAAGGCGAGCCGATGCAATCTGTTTGCCAATGGCGAATTGCTGATCAATGACGGCGGCAATACCATCCTGATTGGCTTCCCAGATGACCGAACGCATCTTGGTGCCGAAAATATTTTTGGCCACAGCTTGTTGCAGCAAGCTGTCCAGCGTCGGCATCGGCTTCATTAGCTGAACGCCATCGGCGCGTTCAGCTAAACCCTTGTCAATCTTGAGAAACGGGATGACCTGCTTTTTCTGCCAAAGGTAATCGGCGGTAAACGCGCCATCAATCTGACGGTTCATCGTGTCTTCGAACAGGATGGCACCGAGGATGTGCTCACCGGTGAAGGCCGGGCTTTTGATGATGCGCGTGCGCATCTCATGCACCAGGCGGTACATCTCTTCTTCGGAGGCATATGCGCTTTCCGCAACCCCATAAAGCGCCAGCGCCTTCGGCGTCGAGCCGCCGCTTTGGTCAAGCGCGGCGATGAAGCCCTTGCCTTCATGCATCCGGCGAAGTTGTTCCTGGTTCATGACGTATTCCTCCTGAGAAGCGCATTACGCGAGCAAAGCGCAGAGTAAACCCATGCTCTCTCTTCGCCAAGCGGCAGAACGACGATCTCGCATCATTGTTGATGGACGCCTCGCCAGCATTGGCAATTTACCTCACGCCGCCTTCTCGCACACCGTCAGCACCTTGAATTGCCGCTTTTTTCCATCGCGGTCAGTCCAACTCATAACCTGGTCGGGAGAAAGGCCTATCAAAGCGATACCAATCGGCGTGAGAATGGATATCTTGTTTGCGGCGATATCAGCCTCCGCCGGGTAGACAAGCGTCACGCTACGCGTCTCCGCGTCGGTTTCGAACGTAACGCTTGAGCCCATCTGGACGACATTGGCGGCAACAGCACCATCGGACACAATTTTGGCGCGCTCGAGCTCGACGAGGAGCGTTTCCACCAGCTCCGGCATGCGATCTTCCATCTGCGCCGCAATCTGCGACAGACGCTCATGGTCATTGGCCCCGATAACAATTTTCGGCTTTTTTCTGTTCGTGATGGTTGAACTCATAATCGCTCCTTGCGGGAGGAAACACCGCGTCTTTTTTTTAATGGAATGGTTTAGCGCCGTTCGGCTGGCCGGGCATTCGGCACCACCCGCCTGAACCCAGGGCGCATGGAGGCCGGGCTCAGGGCTAGAGTTCCGCGATGGGGAACTTGCGGAAAAGAAGGGCGGGCACAATGCTCATGTTCTAACCATGCCAAAGTGGCACGTTTTGTCAATCCCAGGCGCGGAAAGGCCTGTGCGGCAATATGGTGCCGGGTGCTGACAATATGGAAGACGCGGAGTTCATGAAGACGGTTCTGGCACGGAGGTAATTGCCATATGAGGACGCCACCAGATGCTTTCCGGTGGCGCATGTTAGCTGGTTAACCCATTGGCCCACCGCTTGTTGGGAGCGCTCACAATGCCTTGCAGCCTTGAAGATTGCTATCATGCTTTCGCGGGAATGACGCATCCACCATCGCGGCCGATGACGATACCGTTCTTCAGCACGAACTTGCGTTCCGGCACCGAGAGCACTGCTTCTGGAACATCGGCGGCTTTGACTACCACGAGGTTAGCGGCAGCGCCTTCCGTGAGATGCACCAGACCGTGGTTCTTCAGCCCGACATGCGTTGCCCCGATGGTTGTCACCATCTCAAACGGTCGCATCAGCGGCGCATCGGCGCGATAATTGTTTTTGTAGGCAAAGAACATGGCGCGGCGCAGCATATCGCCGTCACCCCACGGCGACCACATATCCTGAATATTGTCGTTGGCGCCCGCATAGAGAATACCAGCATCGAGCAAGGCATCAACCGGCGGGAATGTGACGTGGCCCGGCGCGGAGCCGATCACGCGCACACCAAGATCAGCCATCGACGGCAGCACTTCATCCAGATCGCTCTTCGGGACCTGTCCAAGCGCAAAGCCGTGCGAAATCGTAATCTTATCCTTCATCCCCAGCGCCTTGCCGCGGGCAATCATGTCCTTGATGGTGGCAAGACCGACCTGATCGGGTTCGTGCAGATGGATATCTATGGGCTTTCCTGTTTTCTCAGCGAGCTTGAAGAGTACATCGAGATGACCCTTTCGGTCATTATCGAACACTTCCGGATCGAGACCACCAATGAACTCGACGCCCATATCAAGCGCCTGCGCCATATACTCTGCCACACCCGGAGATTTGATGATGCCGGACTGGGGAAAAGCAACAAATTCGATATCCACATAACCTTTAAAATCCTCTCGGATTCGCATGAGGGCCTCAACACCACTCAGCTTGGTCAATGGGTCGATGTCGATATGACTCCGGATATGCGTCGTCCCCATCGCCGCCATCTGACGCACGAGGTTGGAGCCGTATTTGTAGGGATCGTGTTTCAGATCAACACGCAACGTGCGTTCGTTGGCTGCCCGCTGGGCAACCGTTGCCGTGGCCACATGGTGCAGCCGCTCCGGCGCGCCAATGCGGGTCTTGTCGAGGTGCACATGGGGGTCAATAAAGGACGGCAAGAGGAGGCATCCCTTGCAATCAACCACTTGTGCCTGCGTGTCGCCGAGATTGTTGCCGATCTTGGCTATCTTGCCATCGGCGATCAGAACATCCGTCGCTGCCGTTGCGGTTCCGATCACGATGTTCTGCAAAAGAAGGCGGGAGGGGGTCATGGTTTGCACCTTGCTGGCCGAATGCGCCGGAGCACCATGGGCATTTTCCGGCATACCTGAAACGGCAAAAGCAGCACCAGCGGCCGCCGCTTGTCCTAACAAGGCTCTACGTGACATGACCATGCGCTTTACTCCTTTGCAACGAAATATCAATTGCTTGGGAAAAACCAAGATACAACCGGACAGGCCGCAGAAGCAGCGCTCCCGACTTAAAAAAACGGGAGCGCTTTTGTTTATGATCAGAAGTCGAGCGTCGACTCGCGAACCGATTGGGCAACGATACGACCGCCCTTGATGACGAACAGGCGTTCCGGCAGATCAATCACTGCGCTCGTGGTGCTCTTGGTATCGAGTAGCACCATGTCGGCGACATTACCCTTGGCGAGGCCATAGTTTTTCAGGCCGATGGCCTTGGCAGGGTTGGTGGTGAGCATACCCATCACCGTCGATTGATCATCCGCGCCACCAAGATGCGCCGCCGGGATCGCCAACATGCCGACCTGCAACAGATCACCCGTGCCGTAAGGCGTGAAGGCGTTGCGGATATTGTTGGTGGCAAGGCACATATTGACGCCGCCATCACGCAGGGCCCGCACCGGGGTGAGCGTGCGGCGAACGTTATAGGTATCCTTGCGTGCGCCGAGATGCAGATCGGTCATCGGCAGAGCCATGATCGAAATACCAGCATCGGCGATGAGCTTGACGATATCCTTGAGCCTCTCGGGCGGAGCCGCGCCGAGCGAGGTCACATGGCCACAGGAAACGCGGCCTTCATAACCTTCCTTGATGGTCTTGCGCGCCAGATATTCGATGCAGGTATCGGCATCGAAATCATCCTTGAAGTCCTGGTGCAGATCGACGTCCTTGCCGTATTCCTTGGCAAGTTTGAACACGAAGTCGATATGCTCTTCCGCATTGCGGTCATTGTAAGGAATGCCGCCGACAACATCAGCGCCCTTCTTCATGGCCTGATGCATCATTTCTTCGGTGCCGGGAGCCTTGAAGATGCCTTCCTGCGGGAAAGCCACCACCTGAATATCGATGATGCCCTTGTACTGCTCTCGCAGATCGCACACCGCATCAAAACCGGTAAAGCCCTGCGACGGGTCAAACTCGGCATGGGCACGGATATGCGTCGTACCAAAACGGACGACCTGACTGATCACTCGATGGGAGCGTTCGAGAATGTCTTCGCGGGTGAAGGTCGGCTTCAATGCTTTGGTGACGTCGATGGCTTCCCACAATGTGCCGGAGCGGTTCGGCTTGCGGTCCATCACGAAGGCCTTTTCGAGATGCAGATGGCTCTCGATCAGCCCCGGAATCAGAACACGCCCGTCTGCGTTGATTTCCTTGGTAGCGGTTGCGGTGATGCCCGGCGCTATTTCCGCGATTTTGCCAGCCTTTACGGCGACATCTGTCAACGGGGCGCTGTCATCAATGCGTACATTACGGATAATGATATCCATGGTCTTCTCCTTATCAGCGACTAATCGGTTCCCGCCCGCGACAGAGCCACCGGCGGGAACCATTGAAACAAACTGATCAGACGACGAACGCCGCAATCATCAGCAGTGCCAGGCAGCCCAGCACGTAGGGCGCGTTCCCACGCGACACCTGCAACACCGGAATCTGGAAGCCCGCCGAAAGGGCCTGCATCGTGATATTCACCGGGCTCATCTGACTGCCGAGACCGACACCCATCACAACGAGACCAGTCTGGATCGGCGTGAAACCGAGTGTAACGGTAACGGGCAGGATCAGCGCCAGGATCGAGCCCACATAGGCCCCTGCCGGAACGCCGATCAGGTAACCGACGAACACCGCAACCGGCACATAGGCGACGCTGGGCGCGGCCTGCACCACATGGGCAATGGTGTCGAAAGCGCCTGTCATTTCAATGATGCGGACGAAAGCCACGAAAATACCCACCGCCAGCAGGCGGGTCAGGATGTAGGTGGCACCGTCGATCATGGCGGCCGAAGACTGGTTGAGCGTGAACTTGCTGCACAGGAACACCAGGAAGATGGTGATGATCGAGTACATCATCGGGCCAAGCACCGGACTTCCAACCAGCTTATTGACCGTCGGGCCTGCAATAACCGCAAACAGCAGGAAGATTGCCGGCATCGTCAGCTTCCACAGCTCGCCGGTCGAAAGCTTTTGCATCTCGGCGTTTTCTTCGCCCTGGAACATGCCCTTCTTCCGCTTGGCGTCGATGTAGGCGATCACGACCGCGATAATGCAGAATGTGATCCAGAACGGACGCATCTGGGAAACATAAAGTCCGGCATCAATACCGGTCAGCTTGTTGACAACGCTGGTTTCGAGCGACGCGGGCGAAGTCGTGAACGACACCGCAGCGGCAATCGACATACCTGCAATCACGCCCGGCACCACGCCGACAGCGGCGAATGCGAGCGGAGCGATCACCATGGCGGATGCCCCGCCGATGCCAGACATATAGGTCGCAGCAGCCTGCAAGATCACCACAAAAGCACCAAGAAGCTCGGTGCGACCACCAATGGCGCGGCGCACAAGCGTCAACGCGGCGGAATAACCGCCTGCCTTGAACACGGCGGTGGCGATGGCCGAGTTGATAATCGGCACGGTCACGCTGAGCATGCCCGGGATTTCTTTGAGCATCACCCCGTTAGCCGTAGCAATGCCGATGCCACCGAGGATCATCGCCATCACACCGCCTGCGAAGGCGGCAACCAGCATATCAACCTGCAAAAACAACAAAACCAGGATGAGGATGAGCGGAACAATCGAAACGATTTGATAAAAGATCATGTTTTTTGGCTGGCCTGCCGCGACAAAAGCCAAAACCATACAGAGCCCGACAGCGGCGAGCATTCCCAAAGTTTTTTTAGTCATTGTTCCCTCTAATAGCTTACCCTTCACTCGTGCGAGGCGAATGAAGGGCATGATTTAGTCAAATTTTCTATTCTGAATGTCGATTATTTAGCAAAAGAATCTTTGTTATCGTAACGGTTGTTATGGATAACATCGGAGATCAGATAGTTATAAATCTCATCGACGATTTCAATGCCTTCCTTTTCGTAAGCCTCGACGCGCCGGGCGCTCGATTGGCCTGGGACCAGCACTTTATCGAAGCCAGGAGCGGGCTTCATCGCGTTGATCTCATGGATTGTCTCGGAAATATCGTGCTTGAAGGCCTCCAATGGGCGGAAGCGCGACGGATCAATCACGACATGCAACTGGCCCAGTTCACGGCCCGCGCTCAGGTCATGATACATGGAACTGACATGCTTACCGAACGGGACGCCAACCAGAATCCCGGAGAGAATATCAATCACCATACCGAGTCCGTAACCCTTGGCTCCGGCGATTGGCAGCAAGGCATTAACCTCATGCGGATCGGTCGTTTCTCGGCCCTCGGCATCAACGGCCCAGCCTTCGGGAATGGGCGTGCCCTTGGAGCGTGCATGGAGGATGCGGCCCCACACGCCGACAGTCGTTCCCATATCGAAAATGACAATATCATTACCCTCACCCGGCATGGCGAAGCCGATGGGGTTGGTGCCGTAATACTTCTCGGTGCCACCGAACGGAACCACCATGGGGTCAGACTGGCACATGGAGATGCCGATCAGCCCGGCATCGGCGGCCATCCGCACATAATAAGACAGATCGCCACTATGCCCGAGACGACGGATACCGATGACAGCGGCGCCATTTTCCTTGGCCATCGCAATGGCCTCATCCATTGCCTTGGCGGCAACGACATGTCCGGCGCCATTATCGCCGTCATAAACACCGGTGCACGCGCCAGTCGGCTTAAAGGAAAAATTCGGCGCGCAATTGGTGCCACCCTTGTTGATACGCTCAGCGTAGTATTCCACCCGCATCGCACCATGCGAATGCAGCCCGCGTGCATCGGAATAGGTCAGGACATCAGCAACCATCCCGGCGTGCTCTTTGTTGAGCCCAGCCCGGTGCAGTTTCGTGGCCATGAGGTCTTTCAGTTTTTCTTTTGTTAAGCGCATTTGAATCCCCGTTCACAGATCGCTGAAAAAGATGCGCGTCCAAGTCAAAAAGAGCCGCGCAAATACTGATCAAAATCTAAAAATGAAAATGCGTATTATATTGAAAATTACCTGCAACAATCGAACCACTTTCGTAATTCGCCGTAATCTATTTTTATTAGTAAAAGACCGCGCAGCCTTTTTTGATTGCGCGGTCTTTTTTCAAGGTTATTAGGCCGAGGCAGGAATTGAAACCTTTTGCGGGCCTTCTTTTATGAACGAGGCGGCAACGATGCCTATCAGCGTGACAGCGGCGGCAAAATAGAAGCCGTCATTGAGGCTGCCACCGGGGCGATCAGAAAGCCATCCGGTGATGTAGGGCGACAGAATGGAGGAGGCCATTCCGAAGAAGTTATAAAGCCCGAACGCAGTAGAAAGTGCAGCCTTGGGCGCGTTATCAGAAACAACGGCCACCAGAACCGGGTTAAGGGCAATTTTGCCGATGAAACCATAGAGCACCAGAACCGCGATCAACACAGTGTTCGATTCCGAGTAGACGATACCGGCAATCGCCACAAGCGACAGCGGCATCATGCACAGCACCACCGGCTTACGACGGCCCAGCTTATCGGAAATATAGGAGCACAAAATGGTTCCGATGATAGAAATCCACGGCACGATGGAGGTATAGCCCGAGGCTTCCAGCATGGTCATGCCGCGCACCTTGTTCAGGTAGTAGGGCAACCAGGTGATGATGACGAAGAAGCCATAGATCGAGCAGAAGATGGTGATATAGGCGAGAACCAGATTGCGGTTCTTGAACAGGTCCCCGAAGCTGAAATCGCTCTTGGCCTGGGCATTGGCGGCCTTATCAGCCTTGTTCACGCTATAGGCGTTCTCGCGGACGAAAAACAGCATGGCCAGCGCGATAATGAAGATCGGAATGGAGATAGCCCAGAACGGAGCCGTCCAGTTGTAGTGCATCTTCTCGACCATGACGCTGGAAAGGAACAGGCCGAAGGAAATACCAAACGACATGCCACAGTTGATGATGGCGGAGCCGAGCGTAATCCATTTTTTCGGAATGGCTTCGGAGGAGAGCGCAAATTGCGGGCCATAGTAAGTACCCTGCGCCGCACCGACAACCATCCACAAAGCAATGAAGATAGCAAACGACGTCGACACACTCACCATTGCGATGGCAGCGGCGAACAGGATGAACCCCGGCACCAGAATGGTCTTGCGACCGACGATGTCACCGAGAATCCCCGAGGGAATCTGCAAAACTGTATAGGTCAGGAAGAAAAGGCTCATGATTGAGCCGAGTTCTGTTTTGCTCAGACCGAACTGCTGTTGGATTTGCGGCATGACCGGACCCAGCACCATACGTCCCGCGTACAGCGCTACCCAGCCAAAAAAGAAAACGGCGACAACTCGCCACCAGTAAGGGATCAAACCCTGGTTTTTCTGATCGTCCATTTGAACTATCCCCTGTTGACGGCTCCGTTATCCCCCGAAACAACGCCGCTTTCGTTAAAAAGACGGAGGGCGTTTTTGACGCCCTCCGCTGCGATAATCACTTACCGTATTTCTCGTCGAGCGCGAGAAGCGCCTGCTCGAAGCAGGCGATCGGCGCGCGCACCGTGCCAGCACCCACCTGCCCGACGCCCGGATCCTTGTGGGCAATGCCCGTATTGATAACCGGCTCAATGCCGGATTCCACCACCCGTCGCACGTCGATACCAAGGCATGCACCGCGGAAGTTCCAGGTCGGGATCGGCAAGGCCGGGTTCTGCGCAAGGCAAACTTCCGACATTTCATTGCTGATTTCGAGCGCATCATCGAAGCCACCGGCACCGAGGAAGCGCGTCACGCCGGGGGCGGCGATCATCGCCATGGCACCGACACCGAAGGTTTCAGTAATGGCGCTATCGCCGATATCCGGATTGGCGTCTTCCTGGCTGTAACCGGTGAAGAACAGGCCGACCGGCGTATTGACCGGCGCGGTGAACCAACGGTCGCCAAGACCGGAAACGCGCACGCCGAACATCTTGCCGTTACGGGTCATGGCGGTGACAATCGAGCCCTCGCCGACCGAATGGGCCGCATCCATCACTGCCTTGCAATAGGCCATGGCGACATTGAGGAAGAACTGATCGGTACGGCCAAGGAAGTCCATCACTTCGACGCGCTCGGTCTGACCGATGTCGATGCGGGCGATGGCAGGCGCGATGGTGCGCAGCAGCAGAGAGGACGCCGCAATGTTGCGCTGATGGAACTCGTCGCCCATGGTGATGGCCTGAGCCATCAAGGCGGTGAGATCAACGCCCTGCGGCATGGTGGCGAGCGCCTTGCCGAGCACCGGGCCAAGCGTATCACGCATCCAGCGCAGACGGGTCTGCACTTCTTCGCCATAGGCACCGAAGCGCATGACCTTGCCAATGCCCTCGTTCATGTTGCAATAGGCGAAGTTGCCATCGGTGTCGTTCTTGACGACGAGAACCGGCATCGACGGCGAGGTGATGCCGCCCATCGGGCCAACAGCGGAAACGCTGTGGCACATGGCGAAATCGATCTCGCCCTTTTTCAGCATCGCATCGGCAGCGGCTTCGTCCTTGGCCCAGCCTTCGAACATAAGCGCACCGAGGCAGGCACCACGCATCGGGCCAGTCATTTCCGCGTACTTGATCGGCGGGCCTGCATGCAGCAGCAGCTTGCGGCCAGCGAAAGCCGAAATCACTTCAACGGCGGGCTTGACGGCGACGAGATAAGGCCTTGCCGTCTTGATCTTTTCGACGACCTTTTCGTTGGCGTCCTTCAGCACATTAGACATCGTAATTTTCCACTTCGTCGATAATATTCAGGCAAGCCGATTGAGGGCGGCGATCAGAGCATCGTCACCACCTGCGGGTGGAGCCCAATTCACGTGAACGACTTCGCCGCCGGACTTGAGAATGTCGTCGGCAAACGAACGCAGGCCGAGATTGATGACTTTCGGGCGGTGATCGAGGAGCTTTGGCACCCCGGCGGTCTTTGCCGCCGTGGATACGGGAGCCGCGCCGGTGCGGATCAGGCTCAGGGCGTATTCCACAGCTTCACGGTTGCTGTCAGCAACGACCACGCCGCATTCCTGCAGCCTGGTCTTCTGCGCCTCGAACCCCTGTGGATCATCCTTGGCACCACAGACATAGGCGACGAATACAACTTCGCCTTTTTCCGTGCGCGCCGTACGGGCCGCTTCCACCATTTCGGCGGCCTGACCAGCGGGATCCTCGTGGGCACCGTAGCCGACCACCACGTCCATCAGCACCACAGCGACATTGGGGTGGCGAGCGGCTTCAACGATCATCTCACCGCGCAGGGTGGGGTCGATCATCGGATGGGCGCGACCGACGGTGTAAACGTCATCGCCCAGATCGATAACCGTCGAGCCTTGCGCCTCGAACATGATGCCTTCGTCATGAGCGCCCGTGAACGGCACGCCAAGACCACGACCCATGAGGAGCGACGCCTCAGAGGCGAGCGTCCCACCGCAATAGAGACCGCGGATCTGGTTTTGCTTGGTGGCAAAGCGCGTGCGTGCCGTGGCAGCGCGAACTTCCTTGGCCGCATCAACAGCAAGCTTTGCAGCTTCATCAAGCGTACCGGCGAAGGTAATCGAACCATCGTTACGGCCGCCCTCTTCGCCGAGGAAGATGGCGACAACCGGCTTCGGCTGGGCCTTCAGCGCCGAAACGATGCGATCACGCACCGCTTTGGCCGGGGGCTTGGAAATGAAGGTGATGACAGCGGTTTTCGGGTCACGTGCCAGGAAGTCAATGGCATCGAGCGCACTGATACCGCCGATACCTTCTGACAGGTCACGACCGCCGAGGCCGATGGCGTGGGAAAGCCCCTCGTCATGGTAATCAATCCCGGCCATGACCGCCTGCAGGCCAGTGCCCGAGGCACCAATCAAACCGATGCTGCCAGCCTTGTTGACATTGGAGAACGCCAAAGGCTGGCCGCCAATCGTGCCAGTGCCGCAATCTGGCCCCATGACAAGCAAGCCCTTTTCATGGGCCTTTTTCTTCAAAGCCGCCTCGGCTTCCACCGTGACGTTATCGCTGAAGAGGAACACATTGAGCCCGCGATCCAACGCCTGCCCGGCGAGGCGCGCGGCATAGCGGCCCGCAACCGAAATCAGGGCGATATCCGCATTGGGAAGCTGCGAAAGAGCACCGTCAAGGGTCTTGGTCTGGGCGTAATCGGCGCCGCGACGCTTGACCGACTGATCGGCCAGAAAGGCTTCGACGCCTTTCATGACATCATCGACAATGGCGGCATCCGCCGCATCAACCACAACACAGAGATCGCTCGGCTTGGCCGCCACGACTTCTGGCGTGGACAATCCGGTATTGGCGAAAATCTCTTTATTGGCTGGGGTGCCCATCATAACGGACAATCGGTCAACGCCCGGAAGGGCAGAAACCTTCTTCGTCAGCAACATGAGACTGACGGAATCCTGAAACACGCCAGCCTTGATGACGGAAAACAACATTACTCTTCTCCCGCTTCGCTTTCGCAAATCCATCGACTTGCGAACAGTTCGCCGGTTGCCACTGCCCGAACGTCAAGGAAGAAGGGAAACCCGACCCTCATTGCCCATGTCCGGAAAAACCGTACAAACTGGAGCTAATTTTAGAAGCAACATGATACTCTCTTGGCCAAAAGTAGCCATCCGAATTATTAATTTTTCAATTTTACTGAACAAACCCACTTAAATAGATAAGTTAATTCGAATTATTTGAAATAGAAAAAAGGCTGCCCTTCGGAATTTTATTCAAATTCCGGGACAGCCTGGCGTTTTAACTATGGAAATTCTATCTCTAAGCTATGCCATATTTGAGACTATCCATGTTCCTGTTTTCCGCTTCAATGCGCTTCGCACCTTCTCGAGGCTCGTCACTACACCACGTCCGCCAGGGCGTCCACGCATGTAGCCGAGAATGGCCTCTACCTTCGGCCCCATGCTACCGGCACCGAAATGTCCCTGACTCAGAAACGAGTTGGCCTCATCATAAGTAATCTGATCGAGCCAGCGCTGATCGGGCTTGCCAAAGTTCAGGGCAATCTTCTCAACACCGGTCGGAATGAGCAGTAGCTCGGCGTCAAGTGATTCAGCAAGAACCGCAGAGACGCGATCCTTATCAATCACCGCCTCGACACCCGTCAGCTCGCCATCTGACCGCTCGACAACAGGAACGCCGCCGCCGCCGCAACAGATAACCAGAGCGCCCTGCTGCACGAGATGTTGAATTGAAGACAGCTCAACGATACGCACTGGCTTCGGCGAAGCAATCACCCGCCGCCATCCGCGACCAGAATCCTCACGCACTGTCCAGTTTTCCTTGCTGGCCAAGCGCCGCGCCTCTTCTTCGCCCATGAAGGCGCCGATCGGCTTGTCGGGGTCGACAAAAGCGGGGTCTTTTGGGTCAACCACCACCTGCGTCACGACGGAGACCACAGGAACATTCAAGCCACGGCGCTTCAGCTCATTGCCGAGCGCATTTTGCAACATGTACCCAATTTCGCCCTGGGTATCACCCACCGCGAAATCGACCGGCGTCGCAGGCAGCGAATCCCGTGTCACCTCGGAACGGCGCAAGATCATGCCGACCTGCGGGCCATTGCCGTGGGTCAGAACCACGCCCCAGCCCTCCTCAATCATGTCAACGACATGGCGGGCTGCAAGCTGCGCGTTAAGCTGCTGCAAATCCGAGCGCAGGCTGTCATTATCCGGAACGAGGGCATTGCCGCCAACCGCCACAACGGCCACCGGTCGCTTCTTAGCCTCTGTCTTCACATCACGCTCCAAATTGAAAAACCATCAAACACTATGTCTTTCTCAAGATTTTCCTGCCAAGCCACGAAGGAGGACAACGAGAGAAACACATTCGGCATAGTATATTTATCAGAGTATCGGGTCCGTTTCAGCCGTTATTCAAATTGACAAGTAAAACTCGCTTATCGCACCGCTATTTTTGAAAGCCGTTTGAAAATGTGTTGAAAAATAGCTGGGCCGCACCGATTGCCGCACGGCGATATACGCCATTGCCTTGACCAGCACGCCGACGCTATCATACCGCCTTGGCCAGACACCGCCTGCTCGGAAACCGCATCTTCAAAGCCCTCGTCTCCCGCAAAGTTAGGAATATTGCCCGTGAAAGCATCCGCCTTCGTTGAAGAAAATATGAGAACCTTCAGCACGGTCGCGCGTTTATCGAGCTTCAGCGATGCCGCCCAAGAGCTCGGGCTGACGACATCTGGCGTCAGCTACATCATCAAGCGCCTCGAAGAGACGCTGGGCATCAAGCTGTTCCATCGTTCGACCCGCAAGGTGGAACTGACCGAAGCCGGGGCCTACTTTCTCAATAAGGTGCAGGCGCTGCTTGAGGAATTCCGCAGCATTGAGGAAGGCATGATCAGCATCGATAAAGGCGTCGAGGCCAAGCTCAAAATCTGCATCAACAATCTCCTACACACCCCCTACCACACCACCATGCTGGCAAAGCATATCAAGGACCGCTTTCCTTCCTGCCAGTTACGCATCACCACCGAGGTCTATATCGGGGTGTGGGACGCGATTACCAATCGCAGCAGCGATCTGGCCATTGGTGCTCCGGGCATCCTCATTGATGGCGGCGGTATTAATTACAAGGAACTCAAGAGCATTCACTGGCAATTCGCCGTGGCCCCCAGCCACCCCGTCGCAAAAATGGCCGAACCCATCCACGACAGCCAGTTACGCCAGTTCCCCGCCATCTGCGTGGACGACACCGCCTTGAAACTCATCAAGCAGATTGCCTGGCTGCTCTATGGGCAGGAAGCTATTTTCGTGCCCGACATGGAAACCAAAGCCTACGCCCACGAAGCCGGAACCGGCATCGGCTTTCTGCCCGACTACATGGTGAAAGAAGCGCTCAAAGACCAAAGGCTGGTCGTCAAAACCTTACAAAACCCACGCCAGCCCTCACAAATGCTGTTGGCCTGGAAGTCCTCAGCCAAAGGCCGCGTCGCAGAATGGATCCGCAGCGCTTTTGAACCAGGAGAGGTATTGGCAGAGCTTTATGCGGATTTGATGCATTAAAAATATTGCTTACATCAAATGGATCACAAACAACGAGGCAGAATTTTGGGGAGATGTTACTTAGAGTAAAGCTCGTTTAATATGAAACACACTTCACTCCAGATTCTTTGATGCCGTAACGCTTTGCGTTTAATCGGCGATCCACTTAAAACACGTGTTACTCTAATTCTCTCTTTTGATTATAATTCTGGCAACATCCATCAAAAAGCGCAAAACAACGCCCGCCGCAATTGCGGTGACAGTATACGGAATTCCACGATCTCTCTTTTGAGACGACAGGCAAAAGGAGAATTCCATATACTGTCACCGGAATTACCCGTCCGCCCCATGAAAAAAGGGCGGCTCATGGCCGCCCCTTCATCAGAAAACCGTCGCTGACGCTCAGTTCTTCGATTTATCAACCAGCGCCTTTTCCTTGATCCAGGGCATCATATCGCGCAGGCGCGCGCCGACTTCCTCGATCTGGTGGGCGTTGTTGCGGGCGCGGATGGCTTTGAACGAGGTCTGGTTGACCTTGTTTTCCAGCATCCAGTCGCGGGTGAACTTGCCGGTCTGGATATCATCGAGAACGCGCTTCATCTCGGCCTTGGTCTCCGAGGTGATGATGCGCGGGCCGGTGACATATTCGCCATACTCAGCGGTATTCGAGATTGAGTAATTCATATTGGCGATGCCGCCTTCGTAAATCAGATCGACGATCAGCTTCACTTCGTGCAGGCACTCAAAATAGGCCATTTCCGGGGCGTAGCCGCCTTCCACCAGCGTCTCGAACCCGGCGCGGATCAGTTCCACCAAGCCGCCACACAGCACGGCCTGCTCGCCGAACAGATCGGTCTCGCATTCTTCCTTGAAGGTGGTTTCGATGATACCGGCGCGGCCCCCGCCATTGGCAGAGGCGTAGGACAGGCCGAGATCATGGGCGTTGCCGCTGGCATCCTGGGCAATGGCGATCAAGGTCGGCACACCGCCGCCCCGCTGATATTCCGAACGCACGGTGTGGCCGGGGCCTTTCGGGGCGACCATTAGCACGTCGAGGTCAGCGCGCGGTTCGATCAGGTTGAAATGCACATTTAGGCCGTGGGCGAACAGGAGTGCCGCGCCCTGCTTCATATTGGCATGGAGGTGGTCACGGTAGATTTCGCCCTGAAGTTCGTCGGGCGTGAGCATCATGATGACGTCGCCCCACTTGGCGGCTTCCGACACTTCCATCACCTTCAAGCCTGCCTTCTCAGCCTTGGCGGCTGAAGACGAGCCCTTCCGCAAAGCCACAACAAGTTCCTTCACGCCGGAATCGCGCAGGTTGAGGGCATGGGCGTGGCCCTGGCTGCCATAACCGACGATGACGACCTTCTTGCCCTTGATGAGATTGATATCGGCATCGCGGTCATAATAGATACGCATGGTAACTTCCTTTGGTGTTTTAAGGGAAAACTTTCCCGGTTCTGGGGGCAACGCGGTGGCCCGTGTTGCATTTCATGTAAATGTATTAAGTCGTTTGTTTTTATGGGTCGTTCAGTTGCCGTTGACGCTGGATGCACCGCGCGCCATCGCGGCGATGCCGGTGCGTGAGACTTCAGCAAGCCCGACCGCCGCCATGGTGCGGATGAAACGCTCCACTTCATCGCTGTCGCCAGTGAACTGGAAAATGAACGAGTCGAGGGTGGCATCAAGCGTCTTCGCGCCGAAGGCAGAGGCAAGCAGCATCGCCTCGGCGCGATGGTCCCCGCGCCCGACGACTTTAACGAGACACATTTCCCGCTCGACGCTTTCGCCATGCAAGGTGAGATCAACCACCCGATGCACCGGCACAAGACGCTGCAACTGGCTCTTGATCTGTTCGATGATGGCGTGAGTGCCGGTGGTGACGATGGTGATGCGCGAGATATGCTGCTCGTGCTCGGTCTCGGTCACGGTCAGGCTCTCGATATTATAGCCGCGCCCCGAGAACATCCCGGCGATGCGCGCAAGCACGCCCGGCTCATTGTCGACAATCACCGCCAGTGTGTGACGATTAACGGGTTCCTGCGCGCCCGGCTCGGGGTAATGGGTGTTCATGGCATTCATGACGACGTCCCTTGTTTTCAATGGCGCAGGTGGTTGCGCAGAATTGCGATGGGTTGTTCGGCGACTTCATCGGCATCGACCACCCACGGCTCATTGAGCGCGTCCGATAGCCACCGTTTGAAGGCCGGGAGAGTGAGAATGGTGTCCATATAGGCGCGGGTGTCTTCGGCCACCGGAATGGCATAGGTATTAAGCCGGGTAACGATGGGCGCATACATGGCGTCCGCCGCGCTGAAGGTGCCAAACAGAAACGGCCCCGAACCACCAAAGCGACCGCGCGCCATGCGGAACAGCTCTTCGATGCGCGCAACGTCAGCGGCCAATGCGGCACCACGGTCGCGGGCGGCGTAGCGTTTTCCGAGGTTCATCGGGCAAGCGCTGCGCAACGCCGTGAAGCCCGCATGCATCTCGCAGACCATGGAACGGGCCAGGGTGCGAGCCGCGATATCGCGTGGCCACACCGGCACATTCCAGGCATCGGCCACGTAGTCCATGATGCTGATGCTTTCCCAGACAACCGTTTCGCCATCGACCAGCAGCGGCACTTTTCCGGCCCCGCCGTATTTGGCAAGCTCTGTCTTGAACTCAGGGGTATCGAGCGGCACCACGACCTCATCGAAATCCGCATGGAGATGTTTTAGCAGCAACCACGGCCTGAGCGACCAGGAGGAATAACATTTATTGCCAATTACCAGTTTTCGCATGATGTACTCCGCCCTCACACCAGTTTCTTGCCATCGGCGGTGATGATGGAACCGATATCCGTCACCGCGTCACCAAGGATCATGTCGTTATGGGCCTTGCCCGAGGGGATCATCGGGAAGCAGTTTTCGGCGGGATCAACAACACAATCGAAGACCACAGGCTTGTCGCTGTCGATCATTTGCATGATGGCGGCATCAAGCTCCCCGGGCTTCTCGCAACGGATCCCGACAGCGCCATAGGCTTCCGCCAGTTTGACGAAATCCGGCAGTGATTCACTATAGGAATGGGAGTAGCGCCCGCCGTGCAACAGCTCCTGCCACTGGCGCACCATGCCCATATAGCCATTGTTGAGGATGAAGATTTTCACCGGCAGCATGAACTGCATGGCGGTGGACAGTTCCTGGATGTTCATCTGAATCGAGGCTTCGCCAGCGATATCGATGACCAGCGCATCGGGGTGCGCAAGCTGCGTGCCGATGGCCGCCGGGAAGCCGTAGCCCATGGTGCCGAGCCCGCCCGATGTCATCAGGCGTTTGGGCTCCTCGAATTTCAGGAACTGCGCCGCCCACATCTGGTGTTGGCCAACCTCGGTGGTGAAATAAACGTCACGCGCCTTGGTCAGTTCCTGAAGGCGTTGCAGGGCGTATTGCGGCTTGATAACCGTCTCCGACGGGCGGTAGGCGAGGCAATCCCGCTTGCGCCAGTGCTCTATTTTCTCATTCCACGCTTTCAGCGCCGGGCGGTCCTGCGCCGGAGCCTTCTCGCGCCATTGCCTCAGCATTTCCTTCAAAACATGGGCGCAATCGCCCAGGATCGGGATATCGACCCGGACATTCTTGTTGATTGAGGACGGATCAACATCGATGTGAATTTTCTTTGAGCCGGGCGAGAAAGCATCAAGACGCCCAGTGATACGATCATCGAAACGCGCACCGATGGCCACCATCACATCGCAATCATGCATCACGTGGTTGGCTTCATAGGTGCCGTGCATCCCGAGCATTCCGAGAAACTGCGGATCGGATGCGGGGAAGGCCCCAAGCCCCATCAGCGTCGATGTCACCGGGAAGCCGGTGACCTTCGCCAGCTCACGCAACAGCTTTGTGGCTTCAGGGCCGGAATTGATGACACCGCCGCCGGTATAAAGCACCGGGCACTTGGCGCTGGCCATCAGTTCGACAGCGGCAGCAATGCGCCCGGCATCGCCTTCAAGCTTGGGGCGGTAGGTCTTGTGTCTGATGCCAGTGGGCGATTCATAGGTGCCGGTGGCAAACTGGATATCTTTCGGCAAATCCACCACCACCGGGCCGGGGCGGCCATGGCCGGCGACGTAAAATGCTTCGTGCAGGGTGCGCGACAGATCCTCGATGCGCTTCACCAGATAGTTATGCTTGGTGCAGTGGCGGGTCACACCAACGGTATCACATTCCTGGAAGGCGTCGGAGCCGATGAGATGGGTGGGCACCTGGCCGGTGAGGCAGACAATTGGGATGGAGTCCATCATGGCGTCGGCAAGGCCGGTCACAGCATTGGTCGCGCCGGGGCCGGAGGTCACCAGCACGCACCCCGTCTTGCCGGTGGAGCGGGCATAGCCCTCCGCCGCATGAACCGCCGCCTGCTCATGGCGAACGAGAATGTGGCGGATCTCATTCTGGCGGAAAATTTCGTCGTAGATCGGCAAAACAGAGCCGCCGGGATAACCGAAAACAATTTCGACACCCTGATCTTTCAGGGCTTTTATCACCATTTCGGCGCCGGTCATCATCTCACTCATTTGTCCGCTCCGTTCTTTATTCCCGTCCCTGCCCGCCACATCCTTTTTTTGGATTTCAGGCAATAAAAAAGGCCCCAAAAGGGACCTGCACGCCATCGCCAGAGTGTCGGGGGCTATCCCCGCTCCGTCGATGGCGTCAATACTACGATAATAAGTGTGCGCACGATTGCGTACCTGTGGTTGAAAATTTCGCCAGACGTTACCGTCGCGCAACAAGATGGTCAAGTGGGAAAATGAAACCGGTGTTGTTCATTGGTAGCATTCAAGCTGGCCTGCCCAATACCGCCTCCACCGCATCCGCGGGCTTCACCCAATCCCAACCCTCCAACTGGTGGCGGAACCAGGTGAACTGGCGCTTGGCATAGCGGCGGGTATCCGCCTGCCCGCGCGTGATGGCATCTTCAAGCGAGACGCGGCCTTCGAGGTAATCAATCAGGCCGGGCACGCCATGCGCGCGCATCACCGGCAATAGCGGATCAAGGCGGCGGGCGTGCAGGGCACGGACTTCATCGAGCGCACCTTCCGCCATCATCTTTTCAAAACGGGCGTTGATGCGGCTGCGCAACAAATCACGGTCGGCATCAAGGAAGAGCTTTTTCAGGCGCTTCCCCACCAGCGGGCCGGGCGTGCGGTTGTCGTGGAAGGAGGCGAGCGACTTGCCGGTGGCTTCCACTACTTCGAGCGCACGCTGCACACGCGGCGAATCTGCCGGGTTGAGGCGCGCGGCCCCCGCCGCGTCACGGACAGCGAGATGGGCGTGCAGTGCCTCGGCCGAAAGCGTTTCGGCCAGCGCCCGCACCGCGGCGCGCACCTCTTCCGGCACCGGCGGAATATCGGACAAACCTTCGACGAGCGCCTTGAAATAGAGCCCGGTGCCACCCGCAATCACCGGCAGCTTACCCGCCTGCCAGGCATCGGCAATCGCCGCGGTGGCATCTTTGAGGTAATAACCCACCGAGTAATTCACCGCACCATCCACATGGCCGAACAGGTGATGGGGAATACCCCCCTCCTCTTCCGGGGTCGGGCGCGCAGTGAGCACATGAAGATCGCGGTAGACCTGCATCGAATCGGCGTTTATGACCACACCGTTCAACGCACGCGCCAGCACCACCGCAGCAGCGGACTTGCCCGAGGCGGTCGGCCCTGCGATGACAATGGCATCAAATTTTTCTAATGTTGCGCGGCTCATTCACTTCCAACCGACAGGCTATCAAGATGTTCGTCGCCACCCTGATATCAGAAAGCAACGCCAAGGTCATGGATGATGCACTGCTGCGTGCCGTGCAAAATGTGGTTGGCGCAACGCAGGAGCCAATGAGGCTTTCGGGCCATGCCGCCGACATCTTCTTCGCACCCACAATGACTGCACAGGAAACGCAAGACGCCATTCGGGCCGCACTTCTTGACGCGCCCATTGATATCATCGTCCAGCCTGTCGCGACCCGACGGAAAGAGCTGTTTCTCGCCGACATGGATTCCACCATGATCGGCCAGGAATGCATTGATGAGCTGGCAGCTTATGTCGGGCTAAAGGACAAGGTTTCCGGTATCACCGAGCGCGCCATGCGCGGCGAGATCGCCTTTGAACTGGCGTTGCGCGAGCGCGTTGCCCTGCTGAAGGGGCTGCCGGTTTCGGTGGTTGATGAGATTATTGCCAAGCGCCTGACCCTGATGCCCGGCGGCACGGAACTTGTGAGAACCATGCGGGCCAATGGTGCCTATACCTGCCTTGTCTCCGGCGGCTTCACACTGTTCACGAGCCGGATCGGCGAGAAAATCGGCTTCGACGAGCACCGCTCCAACACGCTTGTGGTTGAAGATGGCAAGCTCGCGGGCCTCGTGACCGAGCCGATCCTCGGCAAGGAAGCCAAGCTCGCCACGCTGATTGAGCTGCGCCAGAAACTCGGCCTCGCGCACGACGCTGTCATGGCGGTTGGTGACGGCGCAAACGACCTTGCGATGCTCAACGAAGCGGGCCTTGGCGTAGCGTTTCGCGCGAAGCCTGCGGTGGCGGCAGCGGCGCACGCAAGGGTGGAGCACAGCGATTTGAGCGCATTGCTTTATGCGCAGGGGTACAAGGCAGAAGAGTTTGTGGGGTAAAGGCCGATAGGCAATGCGAATGACACAGGTGCCTTCGTAATTTTGCCCTACTCAAATACTCTCTCAAGCCCGCCCACACCAGCCATTTTGGTGGTTCGCAGAGAACTGTAGATGACAGAGTGAGTGACGTGGATGAGCATCAATATGAGTGACCGAAATAGCACGGATATTCCAATCTGGATCACGGGGTAAGTTGTTAATGAAGTTGCGCTTGGCGTCAGCCCGTATCGTGCAACGGCCTGATGCACGAAGGGATATCCCAATTGCATGCCAGCAACTACGATACCAAGCAGAAACATCAGCGCCACAATCCTCCATCTGTAACCTCTGGTCAGTTCCACGCTTCGCTCCAGGCTCGCCATGACGCCGAGACGTTCCGTCACGCAAGCAGCCGGGCTCACCAACAAAAAACAAGTAATTAAGAAAATTGGGAGGTAAAACAACAAGGATGAGAGGGCTACCAAGGTGGCGTAAAGGATTGCTACCCCAAAAACACAAAAGAAATTCCTGTAAAGTGCGTTAAACACTGTCAGGAGCGTCACTCGCTCGCCGCTCGCAATCTGAAAAGCAGCAAACCCACATGCTCCATAGAATATGGCACTGACCGCGCCGTTGGCACAAGTTTGGATAAGGCTGGCCACGCTAATACTCGCAAGAGGTCCCGGAAGTCCTAAGCTGCTTTGCGGGAGCCACCGGACGAGCGTTGGCGCCAAAAGCGATATCATCACCGTACTCAAAATAACGGAAATCAGACATAGGCCGAAAAAAAGGCCAAACCTCCGAAACATCAGAGAGAAGGAACGGCTTAGAACGCCACCCACCGTGAAGAGAGGCGCTGGTTGCCCCGCAGTGATCGTTGCCGTTTCCGCACGTCCGTCCATCTGATTCCCCCAAATGCTTCCGACTCTGTTTTCGCACATCATGCGAAAATTCCCACCCGTTCATAACAAACGGCCCCCGATCCTAAAACCGGGGGCCGCAAATTCATATCTCTTTTCGCGAGCATTACCCGCCCTATCCTCACTTCAGCGGCAGTGCCACGAAGCGGACATCGCCCTGACCGTTGGAGATCAGCAGGAGCACCGACTTCTTGCCGTCCTTCTTCACCGCTTCGATGCGCTTTGACACATCGGCGGGCGAGGTAACGGCTTCCTGACCAACCTCAACGATGATATCGCCGGGGCGGATCGGCTTTTCAGCAGCAGCCGAGTCGTCGTTGATGCCGGTGATAAGCACGCCCTTCACATCGTCCTTGATGTTGAACTGGGCGCGGGTCTCGGGCGTGAGGCTCGACAGCTTCAGTCCGAGCGATTCCGCCGTCTGCGGCTTGCCAGGCTTGCCCTTGTCGGCACCAATGGTCTTCTCGCCATCTTCAAGTCGGCCAAGCGTGACCTTCTTGGTTACTTCCTTGCCCTTGCGCATCACCACCACATCGACAGCTTTGCCGACCGGGGTCACGGCGACGAGACGCGGCAGGTCGCGGGTATCCTTCACATCCTTGCCGTCGAAGCGAATGATGACATCACCCACTTCAATACCAGCGGGCTTGGCCGGGCCACTATCTTCAACGCCAGCCACCAGCGCACCGCGCGCCTTGTCGAGACCCAGCGCCTCGGCGGTGGTGTCATCGACGTTCTGAATGCGAACGCCGAGCCAGCCGCGACGGGTTTCGCCGAACTGACGCAACTGGTCGATCACCGGGGTAGCCTGACTGGTGGGAACGGCAAAGCCGATCCCGACCGAACCACCCGACGGCGAGAGAATGGCGGTGTTGATGCCAACCACTTCACCATCCGAGTTGAACAGCGGGCCGCCCGAATTGCCCTTGTTGATGGCGGCATCGGTCTGAATGTAATCATCATAGGAACCGGAGCCGATATCGCGGCCACGGGCCGAGACAATGCCCGCAGTCACCGAGCCGCCGAGGCCGAACGGATTACCAACCGCAATCACCCAATCGCCCACACGCAGCTTGTCGGAATCGCCGAGCTTGACCGCAGGAAGTGGCTTGTCGGACTTCACCTTGAGCACGGCGAGATCAACCTTGGCATCCTTGCCGACGATCTCAGCCTTGAGGCGCGTGCCGTCATGCAGGATCACGGTGATATCGTTGGCGTCACCGATCACGTGATTATTGGTGATGACGATGCCCGTGGCGTCGACAATGAAGCCGGAACCCAATGAGGCAGAGCGGCGCGGACGCATACCCTCGCCCTGGCCCTGACCTTGACCACGGCGCTTGAAGAACTCCTCGAACAGATCATCGAACGGCGTACCGCGCGGGATATTCGGCGTGGCGCGCTGCTTGCTGGCGTCAACCGTGGTCGAGGCGGAGATATTGACCACCGCTGGCATCACCTTTTCGGCGAGATCAGCGAAGGATTCCGGCCCACTGCGCGCGAAAGCGGCGCTGGAACCTGCGAAAAAGACAATGGCCATCGCGACAGCGAGGTACTGCTTCATGAGCAGTGCCGCCGAGCGGGCCTTGGAGATCAGAAATCGGGACATGCGCGATCCTTACGTTTACAAGGCAGCCGCGGACAGCGCGGTCTACCCAAAATTGCGAGTTGACGATCACATAATTGCGCCGGTGGCATGATGGCAAGTTAAAGACTTGTAATGGTTGGAGCAACTATGCTCCCGGCCTATGCTGACAAGGGTTTCACACAAACCATTTTCGTGCGGCATAGGCGATGGCTACGCCAACAACCGCCCCTATCACCCCGGCCCGGCGCAAGGCATCCGCCGGGATTTCAGAGGTGGCTTTCATGGCACGCTGCATTCCGCCAGGGAACACCGCAAGCAAAAGGCCCTCGACCACGAGAACGAGGCCGAGGGCTGTAATAAAGTCAGTCACGCCGCAAAACGCGCTTTACTGCGCTTGCGCCGGAGCGAGCGTTCTGGTCGGAGCGGAAGATTGCCCCTGCTTGTCGCCACCCAACGGATTACGGAAGTACTTGAAGAACTCCGAATCCGGGTTGAGTACCAGCTTGGTGTTCTTGTCGGTGAGCCCCGCCTGATAGGCCTGCATGGAGCGCAAGAAGGCGAAGAACTCCGGATCAGACCCGAACGCTTCGGCCAGAATGCGGTTCTTTTCAGCATCGCCCTGACCGCGCAATTCCTGCGCCTTCTGGTTCGCCTCAGCCACAATCACGGTTGCATCGCGCTGGGCCTTAGCGCGGATGATGGACGCCTGCTGGTCGCCCTGCGCCCGGATTTCGGTCGCTTCACGGATACGGTCGGCATTCATGCGATCGTAAACCTTCTGGCTAATGCCAGCAGGCAAATCGACACGGGTGAGACGCATGTCGATAACAGAAATGCCGAGAGTTTTCGTTTCTTCCTGAAGCTGCTGCTGGACCCGTTTCATCAGATTGGCACGATTGGTGCGAATGATGGCATCGCTAGAAGAACTGGCCAGCACGTTACGCATTGCCGAATTGGCAAAGTTGGTCAGGCGCTGGTTTGCGATGGACATGTTCGTTGCGCCCGTGAGGAATTGCAGCGGGTCCTCAATACGGAAGCGCAGGAAAGCATCAACTTCAAGATTTTGCTGATCGGTCGCAAGAATGCTTTGCAGCGGCAGATCAAGGCTGAGCACCCGCCTATCGAAGTAAGTGACAGCTTCGATGAAAGGTACTTTGAAGTGCAAGCCCGGTTCCGCGATCACTGCTCGGACCTTCCCGAGCCGCAGAACGAGCGCATAGTCAATCTGACGTACGACAAAAGCCGACGTGAAGACCAGGAAAACTGCAGCCAAAGCTGCAAACAGGCCGATGCCGCGAAGAGTTGTCTTATTCATCTCAGGCTCCTCACTTCGCGCCGGTTTGCGCAAGCGGCAGGAACGGGATCACGCCCGTGCCCGACTGCTTCTGATCGATGATCGTCTTGTCAGAATCCTTGAAGATACGTTCCATCGTTTCCAGGTAAATACGTTTCCGGATGATATCCGGTGCCGTCTGGTAGGATTTGAGCACGTCGCGGAAATAAACAGCCTGGCCAGTTGCCTCTGCGAGCATCTGGGCTTTGTAACCTTCGGCGGTCTGGGTGATGCCAGCGGCTTCACCATAGGCCTTCGGCACGATCTGGCTGGCGTCGCGGTTCGCTTCCTGCTGGACACGACTGGCATCCTGCTGGGCAGCACGCACATCACGGAAAGCCGCCTGCACTTGTTCGGGCGGCACTGCCGCCTTGAACTGCAAGGTCTTGATCAGAATACCGGCGTTATAACCGTCGAGCGTCTGCTGAACAATTTCTTGCGCCAACTGAACGATGCGGGTCTGATCGGAACCGATAATGGCTTGGAGATTGGAGCGACCCACCACCTCACGCATGGCGCTTTCCGCCACTACCTTGATGGTGCCTTCCTTATCGGCGAGCGTGAACGCATAGTTCTTGATATTGGCCGGGTCCACCTGCCAGACAACGAAGAACGATACGTCAACGATATTCTCGTCACCGGTCAGCATCAGGCTTTCACGCAAAAGGTCACGCTGAGGGGCACGTCCTGCGGCGGAGAACCCCACTTCAACGCTTTGCTGCGCCGTCACATCGTATTTCTGCACTTGCCCGATGGGGTATGGCAGGTTGTAGCTCAAGCCCTGACCGGTGGAGCCGGAGTAGCGACCGAAAATCAGGTTCACGCCCATCTGGTTGGGAGCGACGATATAAAAGCCGGTCAGAAGCCACAGCGCGATGGCACCAAGCACGACGAGGGCCGCGCCCTTACCACCGAACGAAGGAGCCGCACTGCCGCCATTGCCGCCACCGCCGCCAAAGATGTTCTTCAGCTTGTCCTGGCTCTGGCGCAACAGGTCTTCGAAATTCGGCGGTTCTTTACCGCCACCGCCGCCACCGGAACCCCACGGTGTTTTTCCACCACCGTCGTTCCCCGAGCCGCCCTTCTGGCCCCAGGGGCCGCCGTTGTGATTACTCCAAGGCATGTATCGCCATTCCTCATCCGGTTGGGTGCGTCCGCTGAACGGACACACGAAACAACGAACCGCAAGACCACTAAACGGCCTGCTTTCCGAAACTACCCCGTCATTTCCAGCACCTGAGAACGTGATCCGCTCTGCTGATGTTCTCGGTGCCCGGACAGGTTATGTCAAGGCTTGACGGTTTCAGTCAACGTGGTGGTGCGCGGAGCAAAATTCAAGTTGCGGGAGTAATTTTTCGCGCCAGACCGACGAAAGAGAAGGCGTGCTCATCATCCGCGGAGGCAGGATGATCCTCCCGGTAGAGCACGGAATAATCCGCGCGGTTGAAGGCGGGAAAAGCCGTGTCGCCTTTCGGCGTGGCATGGACTTCGGTGAGGTGTAATGTCTTGGCCAGCGGCAAGGCCAGCGCATAAATCTCGGCGCCACCCACAACCGCCACTTCCGATGCGCCCATTTCCCGCATGGTCTCGGCGGCAAGCACCCGCGCCGCGTCCCAGTTATCGGCAACCTTGACGCCGAGCGCTTCCGCTTCACGAGCAAAAGCGACATCACGGGTCAGCACGATCGTAATGCGTCCCGGCAACGGTTTGCCGATGGATTGGAAGGTTTTGCGGCCCATGATGATCGGCTTGCCCATGGTAAGCGCGCGAAAATGCTTGAGGTCGCTTTTGAGCCGCCACAGCAGCTTGTTGTCGCCCCCTATGACGCCGTTATCGGCCATGGCAACGACGATGGAAAACGGAACGGCTGTCATGGAATCCTGCGTGTTCATCCTGATTGATGGCTTACCCCGAAAACCCCAAAAAGGATAGGGCCCGAACTGTGCAGTCGGGCCCCAATATTTTTTCGTGTGCGATGTCCCTTACGGGGCGTCTCAGGCGGCTTTGTTCTTCACGAGGCCGATCAGCGCGGTGAGAATGGCACCACCGGCACCGCCACCGATCACCTGTGTGATGATGTTGCTGATGTTGAGGTTGCCACTCATGAGGGCGGGCAACACCAGCGGGATGAGCTGGCCGAGAATACCACCACCGACAACGCCGGTAACGGAATTGAGAATGGTGCCCATATCAATGGCAGGCGAAGCTTTGCCCACTGCATTACCGCCGACTGCACCCGCGACGAGATTGATAAGAATCTGTTCCATAACTTCCTCCAATAAGCAGGTCTGTTTTGTAGGATGACGTCAAACGTCTTCCATTTCCAAAGGGAGCGGAGCGCCCCTGCTGCCTCCGCCTTAAGTAGCAACTAACGCTGTGAACGGGATAAATCAAGTTGCGGCGCGAACCGCCCGGCCAACCTCAACACTTATTGCCAGCCATACATCAGCAACGCCAGGAGCCCGATAGAGCCGTTCATCCAAGCGTGGATCGCCATGGACAAGGCGATATTGCCGCTTTTCAGGCGGGCATAGCCGAAGAACAACCCAGCGGGGATCATTGCGAATACATACAAAAGCCCATTTTCACCGTGAAACGCGCCAAAAGCGACCGCACTGACCATGAGGGCCCAGCGCGAGCCTGCCGCTTTTTCGATCCGCGTAAAGAGGAAGCCACGAAACAATGCCTCCTCAACAATGGGAGCCATGATGACTGCATTCACCGCTCCCAATGGCCGGAAAACCCGAACGCCCGGCTTAAGATCACTGACATCACCCACCAGACCAGACAGGAAAATCACGATCTCGACTGCTTGATAGGCAAGTGTGGCCACAAGGAAGACCAGAGCAATGCGGTCAAGCCGCAATGGACCGAAGGCCAAGGGGCGCGAGACCGCACCGTCCGCTAGCCAGACATACGCAACCAGCACCCCACCCACGGCAATGAAGAACAAAAATTCGAGAACGTCGCCGGAAAAGTCGAGGCCCGTGAGACGGCCCACCTGAACCCCAAAGCCGACGGCCCGATATCCGAGAGCGGTGAAGAGCACCGTCAGGAGTACTCCGGCAAGGCTGGTCCTCACGCCTGCAGTCATATGGCTATCGGAGCCTTGATGGCCGGGTGCGCGTCATAGCCTTCAATGGCGATATCGTCGAATGTGAAGTCGAAAATTGATTTGATGGCCGGATTGAGTTTGAGCTTCGGCAACGGGCGGAAATCGCGGGAAAGTTGCAACTTGGTCTGGTCAAGATGATTGAGATAGAGATGCGCATCGCCAAAAGAATGGACGAAATCACCAACGCCCAAGCCCGCCGCCTGCGCCACCATATGGGTCAAGAGAGCATAGGAAGCGATGTTGAACGGTACGCCAAGGAACACATCTGCCGAGCGCTGATAGAGCTGGCAGGACAATTTGCCGTCGGCCACATAAAACTGGAACAGGCAATGGCAGGGCGCCAGCGCCATCTTATCGAGATCCGCCGGGTTCCAAGCGGACACCACCAGACGGCGCGAATCGGGGTTGCGGCAGATTTCGTCAAACACCCATTTGATCTGGTCAACCGTGCCACCATCGGGCTTTGCCCAGGACCGCCATTGCTTGCCATAAACCGGGCCAAGATCGCCGTTGTCATCGGCCCATTCATCCCAGATGGAGACATTATTATCGCGCAGATAGCCGATATTTGTCTCACCCTTGAGGAACCATAAAAGCTCATGGATGATTGAGCGCAGATGCAGCTTCTTGGTGGTGACCAGCGGGAAGCCCTCGTTGAGATCGAAGCGCATCTGGTGGCCGAACACTGAAATCGTGCCGGTTCCGGTGCGGTCGGTCTTTTGCGCACCTTCCTTGAGGATGCGGGCGAGAAGCTCGTGATACTGGCGCATGACATTCCTTGTGCGGCGCGGAATCGGAGGCGTTAACACACAAGATTTAGAGTAGTTCAGCCGATGATGAAATGCGCTTTCCGCACTATCCCACTGAACTTTCCTGCCCCTCTCACTTTGCTTACAGGCAGGGAGCGGATAATCGCCCCCTGCCTGTCTTGCATTATTCCGCCGCCACAAGTGCCGTGCGGGCTTCTGCCTCGCGCACCGTTTCGCCATAGACCGAGAGGTCGAGAATACCTTCCTCCCGCGCCACCAGCAGCGGCACCACCACCTGACCGGTGACATTGGTGGCCGTACGCATCATATCGATGATGCGGTCGATGGCAATGATGTAGCCAATGCCTTCAAGCGGCAAACCAGCGGTGGACAATGTCAGCGTCAGCATGACAATCGAGGTGCCGGGAACGCCCGCGGTACCAAGCGAGCCGAGCACGGCGGTCAGACCGATCAGCACATATTGCGTCAGCGACAGGTCGATATTCAGGTATTGAGCGATGAAGATCGCAGCAATGGCGGGGTAGATCGCGCCGCAACCGTCCATCTTCACATTGGCACCCAGCGGCACGGCGAAGCTCGCATAGGATTGCGGCACGCCAAGGCGCTCCGCCACCGTCAGCGACATCGGCAAGGAGGCGAGGCTCGACGAGGTGGCAAACGCCATCTGGATGGCCGGAAGAGCCTTTCTGAAGAACTGGCGCACGCTCAGGCCGTGTGCCTTAATGAGACCGCCATAGACCACGAAAATCTGGAAGAGGCAGGCGAGATACATGGCGAAGATGAACTTGGCCAAAGGAGCGAGCGAAATCAGGCCGTAGCGTCCGACAACCCAGGCAATGAGGCCGAAGGTGCCAAACGGCGTCAGTTGCAGCACCCAGCGGGTGATACTGAACACCACCTTAGTAGCCTGCTCCATCAAGGTGCGGACGCCCGCCGCCTTCTCGCCAAGCTTGACCAGCGCCGCGCCAACAAGTCCGGCGAAGAACAGTACTTGCAGGATGTTACCATCTGCCATCGCCTTGATCGGATTGCTCGGGATGATGCCGATCAGAACCTCAACTGGCGAGGGAATGACCTTGGCCGTCACCTGCCCAAGTGGCAGATTGGAAAGTCCCATGCCGGGATTGACGAGATGGCCAACGCCAATGCCAACCACAACCGCAATCGTCGAGGTAGCCACAAACCAGAATAGGGTGCGGAAGCCGAGCCGTGCGGCATTACCAGCATCGGCCAATTTTGAAAGCGACGTGGCGATGGTGAAGAACACCAGCGGCACAACGATCATTTTTACAAGGTTGATATAGACATCACCAACAGGCTTGAACCAGGTGACGGCCCAGGCCCCGGCGGCCTTATCTGCCAGCACCGGGTCAGCAAAAACCTGTTGGGCATAGAAGCGAAGGGCAAGCCCGGCCACAATGCCAAGCACAAAGCCTGCTGTCACACGTTGCCACAGCGGGCGCTTAAATAACAAATTTATCATGTCAAAATCCTTAATTAACGTGAATAAATGATATTTAAGCAGCTCGAATTGTCAAGCCTGCGGGAAAGCCTCTGTGCGCAGTGTTACCTCAGCCCGTTTCCGTTGCCACTCAACGGCTGCGCGCTGGGGCAAGCCGCTTCCCGTCAACAGCGAAACCTCGTATATACTAAAGCCTCACCCTTTCCGGGGATAGCCAAGCCGAGGGAGTAGGATATGGAACACAACGCCGTTGTCTGGTTCGAAATCTATGTGCAGGACATGGATCGCGCCAAGAAATTCTATGAGACTGTGCTCGACGTGAAACTGGAAAAACTGCCCACACCGATGCCTGAACTGGAAATGTGGGCATTCCCCTACAAAGACGGGGCGCCCGGCGCGTCTGGCGCGCTGGCAAAAATGGAAGGCGCGCCCTCCGGCGGCGGCACCTTGGTTTATTTTGCATCAAAAGATTGCGCCATTGAAGAAGCCCGCATCGTGAGCGCCGGTGGCCAAGTCTTCCGCAGCAAATTCTCCATCGGCCCCTACGGTTTCATCACAATTGCGCAGGATACTGAGGGCAACATGGTTGGTTTGCATTCGATGGAGTGAGCGGCTGGTTACCGAAATGAACAGCTCTGCGGAAATGCTCCCTTATATGCAAAAAACATTGAAGCCCTAGAGGTTGAAGCGCCATGCGCTCGATGAGTACTGACGAGAAGCGCATGGCCCACGGAAATGAAGGCGTAAAAACTGCAAGCGGGACAATTGACTCGTGCACGGCGATCGGGAAACCTTTAAGAACGTGAGCTGGTAAAGCCAGCACATGGAGATGGGGGACTATCCGGTGAATTTTAATCTGAAAAGCATTGCTCTTGTTGCTCTTTGTGGAATTGCATTCAGTTTGGGGGCCTATGTTCCGGCCAAGGCGCAACCGGCCGGCGCGACCTCGAAAGATGGGGAAGCCAAGCCCACGTCCTACCTCTCGGAGGACGACCAAAAACTTCAGATGAAGCAACACGCCTTCATCGAGTGCATCAATGAGGTCGATTCCAGCCTTCGCAAGAGGTTCGACGTTTATACCGAATTCTTTGCCCGTCAGACAGCGTCAGCCAAGCAGCGCAATAGTCTCAGTAGCAGGATATCCGAATCCTCCGAAGCGATGACATTTGCGGGGGACGGCTTCTTGTACAAGCTCGGCGGGCGTCCGGGGGGAGTGGAAAGGAGTATCGTCACCTGCGTCTCGGACTTGAAGGACGCAGTCGCGCAACCACCCAAGGACGCGGATCTCGATCGTGTTGGCACCCAATATAGCGAAACGCTAACCACCCTTACGCCTCTGCTGAAGACCGCAGGTGAATACTACAAGGACGGCGACCACAGTGACGACAAGATGGCCAAAGGCAAGGCCCTCGACGCTCAAATCAAGCCGCTTTTCGTGGCTCTGCTCGCCACATCGACCGAGATGCGCAAGATCATCACCAGCAATGAGGCCATGCTGCAAAATCATCGGCTTGACGGCATAATCAAAGTCGAAGGTAAGGGCTTCCGCTGGTACACCGAGCGCTATATGCAGCAAGCCCGGGAGACAGTTCGTATTGTCGCCGATAATATGAGCGCCACCAAGCCGTCGCTTGCTGCGGTGCAGGCGGCAGAAACAGCTTTGCAAGCAGTGCTCGATGAGGGCAAGGCCTTTGCCGCACAACATCCGGATAGCGAGCAATCAGACAATCAGCCAGCCTGGTTTTCCCTTGAGGACTCTTTCTCCGACTTCATGCGTTCGGTGAAAGGAGCACGGCGCACCGTCGCCGATATCCAGGCAAATGGCGGAAAGTTCACGAATGTTGCAGGGTTCACTGAACCGGGAGGGAGGGAACTCCGCCTCCAAGCGCAATATCTGATCGGCTATTACAATGATCTGATTGAGACATATAACAGACGCTAGGACATGATCTCATCGACCATTTCTTCCCCCGCAATGCGCGGGACCATTGAGCGGCTTCTGGGGCGAGGCCTTACGTCGGCTGACGGACTTCAAGCGGACGTACTCGCAGAAGCCGAAGTCAAGCTTGGCGAACCGATCCCCGAGCCGCTCAGGTCGCTTTACGCAATGGCGGGTAAACTGCGCCCATTCATGAGTTCCTTCCAGCGCTTCGCCAAGCCCTCCGAGATTCTTCGGCGGGCTGACCTGCTGATATTCTTGGAGGAGAATCAGGGCGTCTGCGACTGGGGCGTCAATGCTGCGGGCGCTGTGTGGCAATGCCAGAATGAGAACGATTGCTATGATTGTGAGCTGACACTTGAGCGGTTTCTGGAAATCATATTGTATTACCAAATCGCCCAAGGGGCAGAATACGCCTACTCGCTCGCACTTCCTTTCGAACAGTTGGACGAGTTGCTGGCACCGTACGGCTGGTCACTTGTGGTAGACAACAATGGTTTGGTCATCCATGCCCGCGACAGCTACCTGATCTGGTTTCTCGCCAATAAGGATGCGCTTCCCGCCGACGACCTCATCTTCCTCTCGGGTATGGAAAAAGCCCCTCAGAGTTGGCACACGCGCTACGCTCTCGAAATTTTATGAGCGGGAAAATCAACTTCCCGCGCTTCCTCCCCCTTTCGCCCTTCCCTTCTCCTCCCCGCATGCGTATATTGGTGTTGTCAGCCGCAAGGCTGACTATGGCGATAAATGGCCATCGTAATAAACCTATCGGACCCGGGGGCGGTACCCGGCGCCTCCACCAAAGCGCGTTTTTCAGGCGCGTTTCGGCGGGGGCGAAACAGGATCGACGAGGGCGTAAAGGGTGTGTTTTTGCTCGGCATTGTACCACCGTTATCGGGCTATTTTTATAGTTGCCAATGACAACTATGCTCCGGTGGCAGTGGCTGCGTAAGCGGTCCCTAATACCGATTTAAAGTCCTTGCGGTTTGCGTCGTAAGGCGGGGCTCGGAGGTGCCTGGCAACAGAAACCTCCACTTCATTTTCACGGACCGACCGCATGTCGGGAACCGTTGGGCGCGAAAGCCCGGAAACGTGGCGTTGCTGGGGTTTTTATGGTGCAAGACCTGATTGGTTACGATCTTCTGGTGCAAGAAGCTGGCAAGGGCATTATTCGAAAAGTCCTGACAAATGCTTCACGCCAGAGTTTGCCCGGCGACCATCATTTCTGCATCAGCTTCCTCACTGCCCATCCCGGCGTGCGGATATCGAGCCGTCTGCTTGAAAAATATCCCCATGAGATGACCATCGTCATCCAGCACCAGTTCTGGGATCTGCATGTGGGCGAAACGGCATTTGAAATCGGCCTGTCGTTTTCCAACGTCCCCGAACGCCTCCATATCTCCTTTGACGCCATCACCGGTTTCTTCGACCCCTCGGTCAAATTCGGCCTTCAATTCGAGCCCATCGTAACCGAAGCCGCGCCCGCGCCAATCCAGCTTGAAACGGATTTGACGCGAAAGGCGCGCGAAGAGAAGGCCCGTGAGGCAACGCGCACCGATCAGGAAACAATCCTCGGGGCGGAAGAGGTCGAAGCCGAAAAGGCGAATGAAGCGGCAAGCTCAAAGAAAAAAATAGAAAAGCCCAAGGCTGACAAGACCGGCAGTGCCGAAGTCGTGAGCCTTGATGCCTTCCGAAAAAAATAGGAAAGAAGCGTCCCTTTTCATCCGATCCGTATCATGGAGAACGAGGTAATCATGACGTCTGCAACGCGCACCGAAACCGACACATTCGGCCCGATTGAGGTTCCCAAGAACCATTACTGGGGCGCACAGACCCAGCGCTCCCTCCAGAATTTCAAGATCGGCGAAGAGAAGATGCCGCGCCCGCTGATCAAGGCGCTGGCGCTGGTCAAGCAGGCGGCTGCGGAAGTGAACGCCGAAGCTGGCAACCTCGACCCAAAACTCTCCCAGAAGATTTCCGAAGTTGCAGCGCGCATCGTCAAGGGTGAATACGCCGACGAGTTTCCGCTGGCCGTATGGCAGACGGGCTCCGGCACCCAGACCAACATGAACGTCAACGAGGTGATTTCCAATATCGCCAATGTGGAATTGGGCGGCGAGGTTGGCACCAAGAAGCCGGTCCACCCCAACGACCACGTCAATTGCTCGCAATCTTCCAACGACGTTTACCCAACCGCGATGCACATCGCCGTTGCCCGCGAGATCAGCGAACACCTTATTCCTTCCCTGAAGCACCTCCACAAGGCGCTTGACAAAAAGGCCAAGGAATTCGCCTCGATCATCAAGATCGGCCGCACCCATACCCAGGATGCCACACCGGTGACGCTCGGCCAGGAATTTTCCGGCTATGTGAAGCAGGTGGAGTTCGGCATCAAGCGCATTGAAGAAACCCTTCCCGGCGTGCTGATGCTTGCTCAAGGCGGTACGGCAGTTGGCACCGGCCTCAATGCACCGGTCGGCTTTGCGGAGAAGTTTGCGGCACGTGTCGCCAAGCTCACCGGCCTGCCCTTCATTACCGCGCCGAACAAGTTCGAGGCACTGGCCTCCAACGACGGCCTCATCTTCACCCATGGTGCGCTGGCGAGCCTTTCCGCCGGTCTGTTCAAAATTGCCAATGACATCCGCTTCCTCGGCTCCGGTCCGCGTTCGGGCCTTGGCGAGTTGTCGCTGCCCGAGAACGAGCCCGGCTCTTCCATCATGCCGGGTAAGGTCAACCCGACCCAGTGCGAAGCCTTGACGATGGTTTGCGCCCAGGTTGCTGGCAATAACGCCACCATCATTTTCGCCGGTAGCCAGGGCCACTTTGAGCTCAATGTGTTCCGCCCGGTGATGGTCAACGCCGCGCTGCAATCGATCCGCATTCTCGGCGATGCCGCCGTGAGCTTTGCCGACCATTGCGTTGAAGGCATCATCGCAAATACCGCCCGCATCGAAGAGCTGCTGGAACGCTCCCTGATGCTGGTCACAGCGCTCGCCCCCAAGATCGGCTACGACAACGCCGCCAAGATCGCCAAGACGGCCCACAAGAACGGCACGACCCTGCGCGAAGAAGCCTTGAAACTGGGTTTCGTCACGGCGGAAGAGTTCGATAAGATCGTGCGGCCTGAGGATATGCTCGCACCGAAATAGGGCTAATCTGTCCCAATGAGCGGGAGGGCCTACGCCCTCCCCTTTTTGTTTGGAGCACCGGCCATGGCTGAAATCATCAATCTCAGGCGCGTTCGCAAGCGCAAGGAGAAAGCCGAGCACAACGCCAAGGCTGACCAGAACCGGTTGCTTTTCGGCCGCAGTAAAGCGGAGCGCAAACAGACCGAAGCCGAGGAAGCCCTGAAAGTTCGTCAAATAGACGGCCATAAGCGCGACGGGAAGACCGAAGAATGAAGGGCGCGCATATCGTCAAGCATTCGGTGAACATCGCCGGACACCAGACCAGCATTTCGCTTGAAGAGATTTTCTGGGAGGAGTTTCAAAATATCGCGGCTGAGCGCGCCATGTCGCTCCGGGCGCTAATAGCCGAAGTCGACGGCGCTCGCGATGGTCAAAACCTTTCTTCAGCCATACGCGTTTTCGTTTTGGAAGCCACTCGCGCGAGAAGTGAACGAGCCTGACGGCATCTTGCCCTCCGTGTTACAATATGCAGCGAAACCCAATGGATAAAAATATTGCGCGCAATCTCCAAGCGTGACCATTCTTGGTTGATGTTCGAAAACGGACATCAATGGAATAGTTCATGACGAGGAGATTCTTATGCACGGCAAGAATGTGTTGGCAAAATTCCTCTGTGGCGGCATCATGGGTATCATGATGGCAAGTACCGCTCTCGCCGCTGATTACCGACCCGATGTGGCCGCTCACCGGGGCGCAAGCGGTTACCTTCCCGAACATACTCTCGAAGCCAAAGCCATGGCCTATGCCATGGGGCCGGATTATATTGAGCAGGATGTGGTGTTGACCAAGGATAATGTGGCGGTTGTGCTCCATGATCACACCCTGGAAACTACAACCGATGTGGCCAAGAAATTTCCAGGCCGTCAGCGGCCCGACGGCAGCTATTACGCGATAGACTTCACGCTGGCCGAACTCAAGAGCCTGATCGTTACCGAACGCTTCGACCCCAAAACCGGCAAAGCTGTATTTACCGGTCGTTTCCCGGTCGATAGCGGTATTCCATTCCGGGTGCCGACGGTTGAAGAAGAATTCCTGATGATTCAGGGCCTGAACAAATCCACCGGGAAGGCCATCGGCGTCTATGTGGAAGTGAAGGAACCCGCCTTCCATGAGAAGGAGGGCAAGGATGCCCTGCAAGCCACCATCGATCTCCTAACCAAGTACGGCTACAACAAGCCCGATTCCAAGGCGATCCTGCAAATCTTCGATTATGAGGCGGTTGTCGCTTCCCGCGCCAAAGGATGGACGGGCCAGTTGGCCATACTGGTCGATAACGACGGACAGGCGCTTAAGGACGACAAGGCCCGCCACAAGTGGTTGCAAACTCCCGAAGGCATTGCCGATATCTCGAAATACGCCACGATTTACGCGCCGTGGTTCTCACACATCGCAGTGCCCGATGCCGACGGCAAAGGGTTCAAAATCAGCAACATTGCCGATCTGGCCCGCAAAAACGGCATGAAAGTCCATTCCTGGACCCATCGGGTCGACTCCCCGCCCAAGGGCTTCAAAAACTCCGATGAAATGCTGGACGTTGCCTTCAAGAAGGTGAAGGTCGATGGCCTGTTTTCGGACTTCCCGAACAAGGTCGTCGATTACCTGAAAAAGAACAATATGCGTAAGGAAATGCCAACCCAGTAAATAAAAAGGCAGGCCGGAATCACTTTCCGACCTGCCGTTTGCTGATGACGTTACGCACCCGCAGCTATTTCGCCTCGGGTTGCGGGAGCGCCACTTGCGGTCCGAGCTTGGCAATGACCCGCTGGGCGCTAAACGCCGGCAGGCCCTTGGTGCCACCGCTCCCATGAACCATGCGGACCAGGAGCGACCCGGTGTTGTAAACCGCCCCGCCACCGTAACCACCCACATAAACCGGGTAGGAATAGGAGCGCGTGCGGGTTGTCGTCACCATCACCGGGCGGTAGCTGAACCCACCGCCGCCGCCGCCACCGCGAAACGCCATGAGTGGCGACAAGACTTCGCGATTAACATTGGCGAATGCACCAGTGCCGAGAAGAACCTCGAAATGGCTGAACCCATTTTCTCGGGTCAGGTGCGCTGCACGCAGCATAATGATTTTCTGAAGACGCTGCTTGTCAGTTTGCATATTGCCCGTGGCCGAAACCAGATAGAGATTGTCTCCAACCTTCTCCTCGCTATAGCCACCTCGGAACCCCGCACGCTCATAGGAAGTGGGCCGAGGATTACATGCAGCGGTGACAAGACACAGAGCCGCAACCGATAAAATACGTAACAACATAACAACCCCCACAGTCTGATTTATCTTGAAATTCTTATACTGAGTTGAAGCTGCCTGCCACAGGTTTCAGAGGAATTTTTCGCTCCCTTTCTGCAACAGCACATGAAAGTTTTGAACGGCCACAGCGCGCCTCGTTGGCCCGCGCCTCATAGCCCTCCCCGCATGGCTATCATGCGCGCAACCCCGCAAAAAGACAGTTGCCATATGCCATGAAGGCAGTTTAACATATCACTCATTGATTGCTGACATGTTAGCTTGTTATACTCGAAACAACGGATCGTGAAGCGGGGTGTTTCGGTTGCAGACCACATGCGACAGGCGTTGCGGAAACTCCGCTTTTCCACTCCGCCCCTATGGCGCTCCAAAGCGGTACTGTTGAGAGAACAGGCTCAACCGGAGAAGAAACATGAGCGATAAATATACCGGCATCTGGCCTGTCATGCTGACTCCGTTTGAGGCGGATTCGGAAATCGACTGGAAATCGCTGGAACGCTTGATCGACTGGTATGTGGCGGCGGGCGTATCGGGCCTTTTCGCCAATTGCCAGTCGAGCGAAATGTTTTTCCTCAACGACACGGAATCGCGCAAGCTGACGAAATTCGTCGTTGATTATGTTGACGGACGCGTGCCGGTGGTTGCCTCAGGCCATACCGCCTCGGCCCCGAGTCACCAGATCGAACAATTACACGCCATTGCCGATACCGGTGTCGATGCTGTCATTCTCATCAGCAACCGCCTGGCGCTTGCTGGAGATGACGAGGGTCTGGCGCTTGAAAACCTGCAACGCCTCACCGAAGCGTTGCCCGGCGTTGATTTCGGCATCTATGAATGCCCCTACCCCTATAAGCGCCTGCTGACGCCAAAGATGGTGCGCTGGTGCGCGGCGTCAGACCGCTATGTCTTCATAAAGGATACCTGCTGCGATATCGCCACCATCGCCGAGCGTTTGAAACTCGTGGCAGACAGCCGCCTGCACATCGCCAACGCCAATACCCAAACGCTCCTCGCCTCATTGCGTCTGGGCGCGCACGGCTATAGCGGCATCATGGCGAATTTTCATCCTGAGCTTTACGTGTGGCTGCACCACAACTGGCAGAAACAGCCGGAGAAAGCGGAACGGCTCGCCCGTTATCTCACGGTGGCGTCGCTTGCGGAGCAACTGGATTACCCGGTTTGCGCCAAATACTTTCAGGCCAAGCTCGGCAATTTCACCACCACCCACAGCCGGGTGCGGGATTACCACCCGTTTTTCCGTTCGCTCATGCCCGATTGCATCGACCAGATGGTCGCCCTCGGCAACGACATCAAGCAAACGCTCGGGCTCTAGCAACACCGGCCAAAAAGAAACGGCGGGAATGGGATATCACCCTTTCCCGCCGTTGTTTTTTTAAGCGAAAGCAGTTCAGCCCTTCAGGCCGATGAAGTCCATTTTACCAACCGGCACGCCGTTCTGACGCAGAATGTTGTAAGCGGTGGTGATGTGGAAATAGATGTTCGGGATGGCATATTGCAGCAGGAACACGTCGCCCTTCAAAGCAGGCTTATCCTTGCGCCACGGCAGCACGATGTCGCGGGTAGCTGCATTGTTGAAATCGGCATCTTTCAAAGTCTTGAGATAATCTGAGGTTTTGGAAAGACGCGCCTTGAGCTCGGCAAAGCTCGCCTCATTGTCTTCCATCTTCGGCGGCTCCTGCCCCGAAAGGCGAGCCGCGGCGCTCTTGGTGAAATCTGACACCAGCTGCACCTGCTTCACGAACGGCAGCATGTCGATGAACAGGCGTGACTGCAACATGGTGCGATCTTCGACCTTGCGCTCGGCACAATAGGCAACCGCCTTATCGAGGAGATGCTCCATATTGGCGAGAATATGCAGGCTGTCTTTCACGGCGAGTTGATAATAGGAAATGGTCATGGTGCCCTCCTGAGTGGTGGTTATCATTCGATGGAGCCATGCTAAGGTGGTTATGGGAAACAGCAAAGAGACAAACGGCACGCAGTGTTGCCAAGCTGAAGGTTGCTATGTGCCATTGAGGCACTCCAGCCCATTCCCGCATTCAATCTCAAGGTATGCGCTCGTAGTCGCAAATTTTGCCCACGGCCGCGGCGTCCCCTTAAAATAATGGGCGGGTGAAACCAATTCCTGGTCGCACTCGCCCATCATCAGATCATATTTTTATGCTGGTCTGGTTAGACTACCATTGAGAGCAGCAAGGTGCCCGCAAGGCCGAGAACGGACGCAATACATGTTGCCACCGAATAGGTCGCATACATTGCACTCATCGGAATGCCACAGCTTTCCTTAACGAACCAGAAGCCGGAATCCGTCACGTGCGAACCACCAATGGCGCCGCAGCCGATGGCGATGGCGACCAGTGCCGGATCAAGGCCGGGATGCAAGGCAAGAACGGGGAGGATGAACCCAGCGGCAGCCATCATTGCGACGGTTGCGCTACCCAGAGCAAAACGCATGATGAGGGCGATGAGCCACGCCATGATGAGCGGGCTGATATTGATGCCGGTGAGCACAACTTCAAGAGCCTTGCCTACGCCGCTGTCGAGGATGATCTTATTGAACGAGCCTGCAGCGCCAATCACGAGCAGGATCGAAGCCATCGGCGCCATGGCGCTTTCGCTTGCCTTGCCCAGTTGATCCCAGGAAAAGCCGCGGTTGAGTCCAAGGAGCACGTAACCAACGGCCGAAGAGATAAACAGTGCAATCATCGGGGTGCCGATGAAATTGACGTAAACCATGTATGATGGCGGGTTGGCTCTGTCGATCATGAACTCGAAGATCGTCTTGGTGATCATCAGCAGAAGCGGCAGCAAGATCACGAACAATGTACGCCCGAAAGGCGGCAGCTCGGAATCCGGACGTGGCTTGGCGTTGGCGTACGCTCCGGAAATCTCGATCGGGAAGTACTTCGCGATGAACTTTCCGTAAACCGGGCCAGCGAGAGCCGCAGCGGGAGCACCAACGATCAGGCCATAAACCACAACCTTGCCCACGTCAGCATTGAGGTTACCGGCGATCGCCATGGCGGCCGGGTGCGGCGGAACAATGCAGTGAACGGTAATCAAACCCATGATCATCGAAAGTGCGACCTGGATAACCGGCAGTTTCGATTCACGTACCACCGAGAACATCAAGGCGATGAGCAGAACGATACCGACCTGGAAGAACACCGGAATGCCGCAAACATAGCCGACAATGAGCATCGCCCAATGCGCGCGCGACTTGCCAAGTATGTCGATCAACCGACGCGCCAATCTTTCGGCGCCGCCTGAGATTTCCATCATTTTTCCCAGAATGGCACCGAGCGCCAGGATGGGAGCAAGGAAACCGAGCGTGTTGCCCAGCCCGGTTTCAAACGATGTGACAATTTTGGGCAAGGGCATGCCCTGCGTCACGGCCAGGAACAAACATGCGGTCATCAGCGACCAGAATGCATGTATCTTGAAGTAAATACACATGAGAACGACGAGACAGATAGATACTGTCAGCATCGTCATTGAAAAGCCCACACTCATTCATTCCTCCTCTTCAACTCATCGTCTGAGGGATTTCACATTTAATATCAGTTAGTTGCTTTGATTTTCCGAAAACACCTTCCCGTATATCAGCGCTATTAAAAAACACTTGGAAAGGAAATCCCTACCCAAAAGCGGGGCGCTCCATGAGCCCCTAAAGAACAGCGGCTCATGGATCTTGTTTTCAGAAATTATCTTTTTTTACCGGTTCTTCTTGAAGTTCCCGGCATATTCTGCAGCCAGCCGGATCGCTTCCACCATGGAAACCGGGCTGGCCTTACCCTTGCCAGCGATGTCAAAGGCAGTGCCATGATCGACAGACGTACGCAGGAATGGCATTCCCAGCGTCAGGGAAATCGTCCGCTCAAAATCGACCATCTTGGTCGCGATATGCCCCTGGTCATGGTAGAGGGACAACACCGCATCCCAGGCACCCTTCAGGGCGAAATGGAATACTGAATCCGCCGGGCTGGGGCCGGTGACGCGATAGCCTTCTGCCTGCGCGGCTTGGATGGCCGGTTCGATTTCATCGACCTCTTCGCGACCAAAAAGACCGTGCTCGCCCGAGTGCGGATTGAGACCAGCCACAACCAGCGTCGGATTTTCGAGGCCGAGTTGCTTGAGGGAAGCAGTGCAGCGACGGATGTAGTCAAGCACGCGTTCCTTTTTCACCGCTTTGCAGGCATCGGCCAGCGACAGGTGGCGGCTGAGGAAGAAAACGCGCAGCGCATGGACCTGGAACATGGTCAAGGGATCGGCGGTATTGGTCAGTGAACCGAGAATTTCGGTGTGGCCGATGAAGGGGACTTTGGCGGCTTTGAGCGATTCTTTATTGATCGCCGTCGTCGCCATGGCGTCTGCCACACCGGCATTGCACAGCTCCACCGCCGCCTTGATATATTCGAACGACGCCTGACCGCAGCGTGCATCAATCACGCCGTATTTCATGCTGTCGATATCGATATTGTCGAAGTGAATCAGATTCAGCGTGTTCGCTTCAGCTTCCGCACGAATCCGTGACGGATCATTGGCAAGCCGCTTGATCTTCGGCGAAACCTTCATGAACTGCGCGGCGCGGCGCAAGGTTTCTTCATGGCCAACCACGACGACAATGGCTTTTTCAGTGACAGCCGGATCGTTGATGGAAGCAGCGACGATCTCGGGGCCAATACCGGCCGGATCGCCCATCGGGACGCAGATAATAGGTTTCATGATTAGTTCTCACCTTCTGGGGTTCTCGTCTGTGTCGAAATTTTGGCAAAGAGGTAATTAATACAGAGCGCAATGCTGCCATTGTCACCAACGAAGCCGCCCTTGGTCACCATCGGAATGTTCGGGTACTTGCCGCCGATCAACCGGCCATAAACAGCCAGGGGCAGCACTTCGTCACGCACCGAGAAGCCAGAGGCTTCCAATTGGCGGGCAACAGCAACCGTGACCTCACCACCGGAAGAGTAAACGCCACCAAGGCGCAGCGCCTTCTGCTGCAGAAGGAGATCCGCGACTTCTGCCAGACCGCGATTAATCCGGTCAGAGGCTTCCTGAATGGTAACGTCGTTCTCACGCGCCATTTTTTCGAGCGGATAAACATCCTCGGGCCGTTCCACGGTGCAGACACCGTAAACCTCTGATTGCCCGGCAGCCGCCATAATGCGCTGCACAGCGCTGGCAATCTCGCCTTCCCGCGCGGCACTGTTGACGAGCTTGCGACAATCCATCTTGATGATGGTGCATTTGCGAGCAAGGCGCAGTTCGTCCATTTGGCGACGGATCAGCTCGGTCGTGCTTCCCACCACAACAAGCGCGTTATCTTCGAGCTCGTGACGGCTTTTGACCGGAACACGAGCGTCCGCCATGGCGGCAGTAAACGGGCCGGGATCGACCGCGAGAACCGGATAGGACACCGATTTCAACGCCGCAGCAATTGTTGCGATTTCTCCGTTGGTTACGGCATCGCAAGCGATAATCCGCACACCATCCTGCCGCAAGCGCTCAATGGCCTCAGCCGTTGGGCCCTCGCCCTTCATGATCGTGTCGAGCGGCACGTAACCGACTACGAGCGATGTCTGCTCGCCGATGATCTTTGAAAATTGCGAAGTCGTAATCGGGCGAACCGGGTCTTTGGCTATCGGGGATTTCTCCAGCGGCAGACCATTGACCACCAGGTAACCACCCACTGCGAGACGCGAAGAGGTGGGGAACGCCGGAACGACGACGGCAACAGCCTGCTCCTTGGCATGGGGGCATTCATCGAATGCCTTGAGTGCTGCCTCGATCTCGCTGCCCACATTGCCTCGCAATGTACTGTCAATGCGCTTGGCGACAACAGCGGGCATGCCGTTGGACAATAACAGGCTCAATGCGCCATAAACCCGCTCCATCGCCTCGGCCTGTGGCAGCAACCGGCTGTCAGTGTTGATGGAGATAGCATCAAACTCGCGGTATGCATCAGTGTTCCAATGCTCCCGATTGAGGCACGTTGCCGCGGAAAAGCCCTTGGCGGCCAGCAGTGACCCATTGGCATTAGCACCCGTCAAATCATCCGCAACGATAATGATCTTTCTCATGATCTACCTTTGAATTATCAGACAAAACACTTGTAAAAATGCGGTTATGCGAGGATCAGCTCAGCGCCGACATCAAAAATGTCCTTGCATATGAGCGGTGACAGCCCGCCATCGGAGATGACGCCATCAAAATTCTTAAGCGGAGCGACACTCCAGGGATTGTAAGTGCCATATTTGGCCGAATCCGCCAGAAGGTAGGTGCACTCTGCCCGCTCCATGAGCGTGCGTTTGATTTCCTGCTTAGGGACATTGCTAGAGGAAACGCCTTTGACGGCATCCCACGTTGCAGTGCCAATGAAGGAAATCGCCGCATTGGCCTCCTGCAGATAACGTAGTGCCCGCGAATCGAGTTGCCCTTGCACTTCACGGTTAACTTCCCCGCCGGGGGTGAAAACCCGCACTGTCGAAGACTGGGACAGATGAAGAGCAATTTGCAAATCAACAGTGATGATTGTTAAGCGCCGGTGCATCAACAGCTTTGCCAGCTCAAGCGTGGTCGTGCCCGCATCAAGCATGACGACGCTATCATCCCGCACCAGTTCCGCCGCACGGCGTGCAATGGCTTTCTTGCTGGGAATGTTGGCATTGACCTTCTGCGCGTAGGCAAGCTCGCCATAGAGAAAGCTCGCGGGAACAGCGCCGCCGTGGGTCGGGGAAAGCATATTTTGCTCGGCGAGAATTTTGCGGTCACGACGCACGGTGATCGGCGAAACCTGGAAATAATCCGCCAAGGTCTGCACATCAGCGCCGTCATTCTCATCAATGAATCGCGCCATGGCTGCGCGACGTTTGACACCGTTCATGGCAACTCTGCCCACTCACATATCGAGGCTTCGCAAACGATCAAAATATGATCGTATTTGATCTTATTCGCACACCTCTCTCTAAGTCAAGGCAAACGGAGCACTTTCGAGCATGGATGATCATTATCGATCATTTCAGAAGCCTGCGACGATCGCCCTGTCTTTCCTTCCCTGACAGATTGCATGAACATTTGTGACCATTATGGGAGGAACGGGGAGCCGGGCGGTCCATGGCCTGCGAATATGACATCGCAATGAGGCGCGACAGGGATGAGCATGCCCGTCTCATTCCAACGCGAAATTGGCACCGCGCATCGCGAGGGAAACGAATTTCCCAACGCGGATTTATGAGGCTTTTAAAACGTCTAGGAGAATCCCAGTGGGGTTTCTCCTCACCACACCACGATTTTCCCCGGATTCATGATGTTCATAGGGTCGATGGCTTTCTTGATGGTGAGCATGAGGTCGAGCGCTTCCTGGCCGTGTTCCATCTGCAGATACTTGCGCTTTTCTTGACCCACACCGTGCTCGCCGGTGCACGTGCCTTCCATGGCGATGGCGCGGTGCACCATGCGGTCCATGAAGGCTTTCATACGGGCGACTTCGTCGGCATCATCCATATCAACCAAGAGATTGACGTGGAAATTGCCGTCTCCGGCATGGCCGAAAATCGGGCCGATGAGGCGGCTTTCCTCGATATCGCGCCGCGTTTCTTCCACGCATTCGGCCAGGCGCGAAATTGGCACACAGACATCGGTGGGGATATCCTTCACGCCGGGACGTAACGCCTTCACCGCCCAGAAAGCATCGTGGCGGGCCTTCCATAGCTTGGTGCGTTCCTCGGTCTTGGCCGTCCAGGAGAACGGGCCGCCCTCAAGCTCAGCAGCGATCTCGCCGAAGCGCTCCGCCTGCTCGACGACACCGGCCTCGGTGCCGTGAAATTCCAGCAACAGTAAGGGCGACACCGGCATGTCGAGCTTGGAATAGTCGTTGAGGCACTTCACCGTAAAGGCATCAAGCAGCTCCATGCGCGCAACCGGAATGCCGTATTGGATTGCGGCAATCACCGCGTCGCACGCAGCCTTCACATTGGGAAAGGGGCAGATTGCTGCGGAAATTGCCTCGGGTTGGCCGTGCAGTTTCAGCGTGATTTCGGTGATGATGCCTAGCGTCCCCTCGGAGCCGACAAACAGCCGCGTCAAATCATAACCCGCCGACGACTTTTTCGCCCGGCTCGCAGTTTTCACCACGTCACCATTGGGCAATACTGCGGTCAGCGATATCACGTTGTCTTTCATCGTGCCGTAACGAACCGCGTTGGTGCCCGATGCTCGCGTGGCAACCATGCCGCCAATGGCGGCGTTCGCGCCGGGGTCGATGGGGAAAAAAAGTCCGACATCGCGTAAGTGCGTGTTCAGGTCTTCGCGCGTCACGCCCGGTTGAATGACGCAGGTGAGATCTTCGGCATGAACAGCGACGATCGCATTCATGCGACTGGTATCGACACAAATGCCGCCAAACGGCGCGTTGACATGCCCTTCAAACGAAGTGCCGGTGCCGAACGGGATGATCGGCACCCGGTGCTCGGCGCAGAGGCGCACGATGGCCACCACCTCGTCAGTGGTTTCGGGAAACACCACGGCATCCGGCGCTTGCGGCGGCACCCAGGTCATTGTGTTGGCGTGCTGGGCACAGATGGTTTCGTTGGTGGAGAGGCGGGCACCAAATTGCGCCGCCAAACCGGAGATCACCGCCTCAATGCAATCGGCATCGGGTCTTTTACGAAGGGGGCTTTGACCTTGCATAACTTATCTCCGGCGCTCTTTAAAATCAGCCTCTGTTTAACACCATGGCCACCCAGCCCTCTTCATCGTAGCGGCGGGTGAGTTTCCAGCCCAGCGCTTCATAGGCGGGCAGCACCTTCTCCACGTCGATTGTGAGCAGGCCGGATAGGATCAGCGTGCCGTCGCGGCTGGCCACTTCGGAAAGTTCGGGAGCCATGATGCGCAACGGCTCCGCCAGAATATTGGCCATGACAAGGTCGAAATGACCCGGCAGCCGCGCCTGCGGCGCTTGCGTCCCCGGTCCGACATAGAGATCAAGCCATTGGTCGATCTTGTTGAGTTGCGCGTTTTCTTCTGCCACCTCAATGGCAACCGGGTCGATATCACCGGCAACCACCGTGCTTTGCAGCGCCTTGGCAGCCGCAAAAGCGAGAATGCCAGTGCCAGTGCCCACATCAATGATATGGCGCGGCGTGCGCAGCTCCAGCTCATCGGCAAGCGCCATCAGGCAACCATGGGTGGTGCCATGGTGGCCGGTGCCGAAGGCCAGCGCCGCCTCGATCTCGATGGCAATATCGTTAGGCTGCACCTTATCGCGATCATGGGAACCATGAACCAGAAAGCGCCCGGCGCGCACTGGCGCGAGCCCTTCGAGGGAATTGCGCACCCAGTCCTTCTGGTCGATAGCGTCGAACACCGCCTTGTCGGCCTCGTCGCCCACATAGGGGCGGATGAGGTCGCGGATCGCCTGCTCATTGGGCTTCTTGGCAAAATAAGCCTCAAGTACCCACGGTGCACCATCCTCTATTTCAAACGACGCCACCGCCGTTTCGCACGGGTCGAACACCTCACCGAGAAGATCGGTAAGGGTCCGCGCGTTCGCCGCGCTGGTGGTGAGCCGCAAGATGTGGGTGGGCCGAACCGGCTGGAGACCTTCAAACATTTTTTTCAACTTTACGAATAAGGGCCTTCGCTCTAACACCATTGCGGTGCTTTTGTCACTGTGGCGCCTGTGTGCTTTAAAGCGGCCCCAAAAATCAAGAAACTTGTTTCGGAGCGGTGCCCGCCATCGCGCTGACCTGCTCCACGCCGCTCACTGTGCTGTAGTGCTGGGTCAGGACGTGGTTGAGGGTGTTGACCGCATTGATCATGCGGTCGGCTGCGTCGAAGAAGCTGACGGCGAGCGCATCGCGGTCCTGCCCCGATTGCTGGAGCAACGCCACGAGATCGCGATAATTTTTGCGCAGATCATGGGCCAGCATCGGCACGCGCTCTTCGCGGATAGCCCATGTCAGTTCAAGCATGGCCTCAACAATCGCACTGCCAAGATCGCGCACCTCCGGTACATGCATCACTTTCCAGTCGGGGTGATCGTCGGTTGCTGCCTCAAAAGCCAGCGCCGCCCGCGTGAAGAGCAGCGACGTGGCGAGGATTGACTCCACGCGCCGCACGCGCTCCTTGTTATTGGGCTCACTGCGCAGGCGGTCGAGCGAGGCGGCGACGTTGGTGCGGCGCACGCGGGCGGTCACCCGGGCCTCGTCACACATCTGCTTATCCCCGGACAGCACCGCCTGAAAATACAGGCCGTAAGCCGATAGCATATCGGCAACCAGGCGCCGTTCGCGGCCGCGTTCCCAGGTCGGCAAAGCGAGATAGGTCACCATGGCGAGGCAGGAGCCGATCAGCGTATTGAGGCCACGGTCAAAAATCGCCTCCTCCGGCGGGAAGCCCTCGAGTGCCAGAAGCAGCACCACCACCGCCGTCAGCAGGCTGATTGCCAGCCCGTAATGCACGGTTACCAGCCGCCGGAACAGAAAATAGAGCACGCCAATCAGCGCCACGATCTGCAAGGGGCTGGTGAATGAAAAGGCCATGACGGCGGTGGCCACCACAGCGCCCGCCATGGTTCCGAGCGTGCGCAATACGCCGAAGCTGAAGGTGTTGCCAAATTCCGGCTTGAGCACCACCGCAGTGGTCATTGGCAGCCAATAACCTTGCGGCAAATGGAAGAAGTGATTGATGGTCTCTGCCAGCACCATGCAGATCACACAGCGTACCGCATGGCGGAAGGCAACCGATGACCAAGACAGATTGGCGCGCAACAGAGAGAACGGATCAGCGGTCTGCAAACTGCGCGGCAGCTTGGTCTCTTTGAGCAGAGCACGTTCCTCGCCAAGACTACCGGCATAATTGGCGTTGCGCACCGCGGCACGCAATTGCCCAGCAAGTCCCAGCGCCCGCGCATCGGCAATCTGGCAGATGTGCCATTGCTGCGGATCGGTATTATCCTGACAGGTCTTGTCGAAACGGCGCAGGGCTTCGTCGAAAGCCTTCAGTGCATTTTCCGCTGCCTTTGGTGGTCGGGCACGGTAAAGCGCGACCGAGACACCGCGTAACACAATGGCAGCCTGCCTCAATACTTCTTGAATATCGGGGCAGCCTTCACGGCTGTGCTGGTCAAGCAGCACCAGAATTTCCATGCGGATACGCTCGGCCTGCTGCACCAGCACATAAAATGCTTCCATGGCGCGGCCCGTGGCGTGATGGCGACCGAGCAGAAGGTTCTGCACTTCGTTCAGGGATTCCGTAACCGGCAACGCCGCAGCACCAGTTGTGCGGACACGCGCCAGTTCCGATAGCTGGCGATAAACCTCAGCTACCGCCATGCGCTCGGGTCGATAGCGATGCAACGGCCATGCCATCACCGCGAAAAGCGTGGTGACGCAGCCCCCGGCAAAGAACAGGCCGGACGCGCCAAGCGCATCCCATAAGGCCATCGGGCGTGCGGCTGTGATGACGAAAACCACCAGCGCGCCAGTGCCCACCTGGGTCGATGCCGGGCCGAGGCACACCAGCATGGAGCAAGCGAATGCCCACAGGGCCACCAGCGGAATGAGCAGCATGGTGTTGCTCCCCATCGTGAACCCAACGAATGCCGACACCGCCACACCGAGCGAGGCGAGCAGCATGCGTTCCAGCCGCAGCCGGTAAGGCCCGGGCCGATCGGAAAACACCACGTTCAGCGCGCCAGATGCCAGTGCCATGCCGATGGCGGGCTGCCCATAGAGAATACAAATGCCCAGCGGCAGCACGACGCTGAGACTGTTGCGCAAGGCAACATTGCTCGGCACGAGCGTCCGCTTCCACTGGAACAACCAGCGGCCAATGAGCGTGTTTTGGGGAACTTTCAAAAAATCAGGCATTATCCATATACAAATCAGGCAGCGTCTTTATTCCTGCCAAACACCTTCCGCAAAATCGCCCCGCCCGCGATCAACGGGATGATCAGGAGCTTTCCCGCCTTCGCAATAAAGACACCAATCACCGCGAACAGGCCGAGTTTCTTGGCAGCTCCCCCGGCGATCAACGCACCGATACCGAACTCCGCCGCGTAATCGGTCGCCGCGTTGTAATCGGCATAGGTTTTACCCGGCTTGAACGACATGGCAGACAAAAATTGCCGTGCGGCCGGCTTCTCAGCGGCGATAGACTGCATATCCGTGACGAAATTGAGGCTGAAATAGCCGTCACGACCAAGAACATAGGTATTGTAATTGACAGTATCATCGTTCGAAGCCGGTACGCCTTTATGTTTGGCGTTGACCGACCATACGAGGCTGTGGCTGGAAGCGTCATAATCAGGCCGCTCCACCCAACCAATAACCTCAAGCGCCGGAAAGCCACGCGTGAGGCGCTCTTCATTGGCGGATTCGGTGCCCTCTTTGAGATTCTGCAACAGCTCGCTGGCTTTCCATTCCTTGGCTTCGCCATCCTTGATGTAGCCCGATTTTACGAAACGGACGGTCGCGAACCAGTTTTCGTCATCTTCTGAACTCGGCCACATCACCCCAAGCATGTCGGGGGCGGAACTGTTGCCAAGCGCGCGCATGACGCGGCCCGCTTCGGGCTGTGGAACGAAGACGCGCCCTTTTGGCACCTCAATGGACCCTTGCTCGCCCAAAGCAACCGTGACCGGGCCGTGCTTCGCGACCGTTTTAGCGGCGTCAAATGCGGCTTCGCGTTCAATGGCGATCTGATCCTGCTGACTGATCTTCTGTTTTGGCGGTGGCGCAGGCGGTTGCTGCGCCGCAGCCCCCTGCCACCCCAAAACACCCCAAACCAATGCACAAGCCAAACCAATTCTGGCGATCTGTTTCATCACTATTTTTGCCCCCGCATTTTAAAACTCCAGGCTCTCAGGCCTGCTTGCCTTAATGACCTTTTTCCAAAAAGCTTTCCAACACCATTTTGCGCCCGGCCTTGTCGAAATCGACAGTGACCTTGTTGCCATCAACATCTGCCACCGTACCCGGCCCGAACTTGACGTGAAAGATTCGCTCGCCCACCGCAAAATTGGCAGCCGAGCCTTCTGAGCGGGCAACAACACGGCCCTCCAGTACCGGCGGACCACCGCGATAACCGCCTGACATACGCCCGGAGCCACCGCCCTGCTGCTGGGCGCTCTTTTGCGCTCTCTGCCAGCCCGGCGTGGAATAGCCCGATGAGAAGGCGGGCGCGGAATCGAAGCGGGATTGATGCGAATAATGGGCCGGTGCCTGCAAAACCTCGACCGCCGCCTCCGGCAATTCATCAATGAACCGGCTGGGCACTGTGGAATTCCACATTCCATGCAGGCGGCGATTGGAGGCGAAATAGATGCGAGCACGGCGGCGCGCGCGCGTCAGCCCCACATGGGCCAGACGGCGTTCCTCTTCGAGCCCGGCAAGGCCGCTTTCGTCAAGCGCGCGCGGGTTCGGGAAAAGCCCTTCCTCCCAGCCTGGCAGGAACACCGTATCAAACTCAAGCCCCTTGGCTGCGTGCAGCGTCATCAGGCTGACCTTATCCTCGCCCTCGCCTTCACTGGCTTCCATCACCAGCGAGACATGTTCGAGGAAGCTCTGCATATCGGGGAACTCTTCCATCGAGCGGACGAATTCCTTGAGGTTTTCCAGCCGCCCGGCAGCATCCGCGGTGCGTTCCTTCTGCCACATCTCGGTGTAGCCGGATTCCTCCAGAACCGTCTGTGCCACTTCGGAATGGGGCATCGCCTCAATCATCTTCGCCCAGCGGGCAAATGAGGTCAGGAGATCGCGCAACGTCTGGCGAACCTTGGGCTTCAACTCATCAGTTTCAACCATGGCGGCGGCGGCGGCCATCATCGGAATGCCGGCGGCGCGCGCGTAGTTGTGCAGATTTTGAACGGTCGCATCGCCCAGTCCGCGCTTTGGCGTATTGACGATGCGCTCAAAGGCGAGGTCATCATGGGGCGAAAAGGTAGCACGCAGATAGGCCAGCGCATCGCGAATTTCGGCGCGCTCGTAGAAGCGCGGGCCGCCAATCACTCGGTAAGGGACGCCAAGCGTCACCATGCGGTCTTCAATCTCACGCATCTGCGCCGATATGCGCACCAGCACCGCGATCTGATCAAGTGGATGGCGGTTGGCATGCAGCGCCTCAATTTCCTCGCCGATGAGACGCGCCTCCTCTTCCGAATCCCACGCCCCCGTCAACGCCACTTTTTCGCCGGGCTCATCTTCGGTGCGTAGTGTTTTACCCAAGCGGCTCTCATTGTGGGCGATGAGGTGAGAGGCCGCCTTGAGGATATGCGCGGTGGAGCGGTAATTGCGCTCCAGGCGAACCACCTTGGCACCGGGGAAATCGTGCTCAAAACGCAGGATGTTATCGACCTCGGCCCCACGCCAGCCATAAATCGACTGATCATCATCACCCACGCAGCAGATGTTTTTACGTGTCTGGGCAAGAAGCCGCAGCCACAGATATTGGGCGACGTTGGTATCCTGATACTCATCCACCAGAATATAGCGGAAGCGCTCCTGAAACGAGGCGAGCACATCGGGGTGGGCGCGCCATAGCCGCAGGCATTCCAGCAGAAGATCGCCGAAATCAACCGCATTGAGGGTCTTGAGCCGTTCCTGGTAAGCCTCGTAAAGCCTGCCACCCTTCCCTTGTGCAAAAATACCAGCCTCGCCCGGCGGCACTTGCGGCGGCGTCAGGCCACGGTTTTTCCACGAATCGATGATGCCAGCCAATTGCCGGGCGGGCCACCGCTTTTCGTCGATGCCCTCCGCCTGGATCACCTGCTTCATCAAGCGCAACTGATCATCAACGCCGAGAATGGTAAAATCCGAGCGCAACCCAACGAGTTCCGCATGGCGGCGCAATATTTTGGTGCCAATGGCGTGAAAGGTGCCAAGCCACGGCATCCCCTCGGCAACCGGGCCAACCAGCTTTGTCACGCGCTCTTTCATCTCGCGCGCGGCCTTGTTGGTGAAGGTCACGGCGAGAATGTCGAACGGCCGCGCGCGCCCGGCGGCGATGAGATGGGCGATGCGTGTGGTCAAAACCCGCGTTTTGCCGGTGCCCGCTCCGGCCAGCACCAGAACCGGCCCATCCAGCGTTTCCACCGCCTGGCGCTGCTCCTCATTGAGGTCTGCCAGATAGCCAAGCTGCGGCGTGGCCAGGGCTTGAGCGCGCGCTGCAAGCGAGCCCGGCTGCGGCACGGGTAGCGGACCCACGCCGTGGGAATCGGTCGGATTATTGTTGTTGGTCATAGCCGGAACATGGATCAAAAAACAAAAGACGTCGAGCCAAAAAGTGGCCCCATCGCCACTGCGAAGAGAGATGCAGCGGGATAATGCGCAGCATTCACAACCTGGATGGGTGAGAACCGAACTGTTACCCCCCCCACTTCGCCATAATCGGGGTATAATGCTAAGAGAGATTGAACCGATGGAGACCCCCATGCGCACAGCAACACTTTTCGCCTTTGGCGTGCTCGCGGCCATGGCAGCATCATTGCCCGCGCAGGCTGAAAGCCAGCAGGAACGGCTTCACCAAAACCTCAACCGTTCGATGCAAGACCAGCAGCGCCAGCAACAAAACATTCAGCAGAACCAGTTCGAGACCAATCAGTTGCGCCAAACAATTGACCGCAACAGCCTATTCCCACAACAACCCGCCCTCCCCGGCCCGGGTCCGGGATTTGATCGGCGCTGAGGAGGGTGGAATAATTACGTAAAGCGGCACCGCAATACCTATTTTTGTCTGTGCGCCTCCGCCAAAAGCTCCTGAATGACCTGTTCGGACTGCTCGTAAGCGCCCTCACCGAAGTGGTGAAATCGGATGCGACCTTCGGCATCGATGAAGTAATTCGCCGGCCAATAGTTGTTCTGGAAGGCGCGCCAAATTTTGAAGTCATTGTCGATCGCCACTGGATATGTGATGCCGAATTTCTCGATCGCCTTCCGGACGTTGTCAACGTTCTTCTCGAAAGCGAATTCCGGGGCATGTACGCCGATCACCACAAGGCCCTGATCTTTATACTTTTCCGCCCAAGCACGAACGTGAGGGATCGTGCGGATGCAGTTGATGCATGAGTACGTCCAGAAGTCGACGAGGACGACCTTGCCGCGCAGTTTCTCGACGCTCAGCGGCGGTGAATTGAGCCAAGTCACCGCGCCATTGAGCGATGGAAATGAGCCCTCAACCGGAAGGCTGCTGCGATAGCCTGGAACGACGTCGCTAACGCCGGTGTTCGCGATACGCGCTTCCCCGGCCGATGGAACATAAACCGCCAGCGTGGTCTCCATGCCCTCGGTGTTGGCGACACTCACTTCCCCAGCCGATGGAACGGCGGTCGTGTCAGGCAATTCCGGCGTGGAATTTCCATGCAGCCGATCGATAATAGATTGCTCGATGCCGGTGGTGCTTCCGTAGGAGAGCCGCGCCAGAACACCCGTGTCGAGGCCGAGCGCGATCGCGGCGACGCCTGCGAGCACGGCAATGCCCACACCTTGCCGAACACGCTCTCCGATACCCAGCGAGCGCTTCATCGATGCGAAGACACGACCGCCAACCAGCACCGCTAGAGCCATGGACGTTGCCGCGCCTGCGCCATAGGCGGCCAGCAGCAAGGTTGTTTGCGGGTTCGCGCCCTGGAGCGCAGCGCCCGTCAGCACAAGCCCGAGAATCGGCCCGGCACAGGGCGCCCACAGCAGGCCGGTCGCGACGCCAAGCAGAAGCGAGCCGCCGATACTGGGCTTGTCGGCTCCCGCGTGGCTGGAAAGGCGGCTTCCGAGCGACACAATTGGGCGGGTAAGAATGGTCGAAAAGCGCGAGAACACCAAGGTCAGCCCAAACATCGCCAAAAGGGCGATGGCGATCACCCTCCCGATCTCGTTCGCATGAACTGCCCAGCTCCCTCCGACGGCGGCGAGCGTCGCCACTGCGGCGAAGGTGGTCGCCAAACCCACCAGCATCGGCAGGGTACTGCGGGCGAATGGCTGATCAGCCCTGGCGAGTACGAACGGCAGAATAGGCAGAATGCAGGGACTGATTATCGTCAGCACACCCGCCAGGTAAGCAACTACGAACAATGTCATGGCGAAATCTTTCAGACGCGACGTATCACGGGAGCGACATGCTTGCCGCTGTTGGCTCTCGGCGAGAGAAAACAGGCTTAAAGTATCCCGGATGTGTTCCAGCATGGCCGTTTTGTACCCGAATGTAGCGGCCCGGCTGGTCGCACTACTCAGCTCACTCAGCGAACCACACTCATGGGAGCCGGAGCAGCGACCTTGCTACCCGCCCGCTAGGCCATGTCACGCTCAAGGGCCGGATTGATCGACCGGTCCTTGGTCGCAACCAGGGCCCTGCTCGGCTTGGTCTTCCAGGCGGCCTCTGTCGTAAAGGCCGCCTGGACAGCAAAGACCTGCAAGCGCGCGAGGAAATCCGACGACTAGAGTGAAGCGCGTTTAATATGAACCGCACTTCACTCTAGATTCTGTGATTCCGTAACGCTTTACGTTTAACCGGCGATCCACTTAAAACGCGCGTTACTCTATGCCCCGGTTAACGACAGAGCGAGAGCGGTCGCGATCGAGATGGTGCGAAGGCGCATGTCAACATCCTTAGATTAATTGCGTCATAATGATTATGATGGCATTTAAATTCTATGAGCGAACCAGCGCACAGTCCAGCATCGACACCCTGCGTTTGGGGTCCGCGCGACAGGAATTTTGTCAGGCCGTGTATCGTTCAGAAGGCCAGATACACTCCGATAGAAATCTCTCGGAGTCACGGATCGAGCTTCAGCCTTACAAGCTACTCGGGTGAACTAAACCACTGTCTGGAAGTCGCTTAATGGACCACATAGATCATATTCTGATCGTCGATGACGACAGAGAGATAAGAGACCTCGTCTCTTCTTATCTCAAGAAGAACGGACTTCGAGTAACCCTCGCCGCCGACGGGCGGCAGATGCGTTCATTTCTCGAAGACGACCGAGTCGACCTCATTGTCCTCGACATCATGATGCCTGGCGATGACGGCTTGGTGCTCTGCCGCGAGCTACGCGCCGGCAAGCACAAAACCACCCCGGTTCTGATGCTGACCGCACGCAACGATGAAACCGACCGGATCGTCGGACTCGAGATGGGAGCGGACGACTATCTCGCAAAGCCATTTGCCGCACGCGAACTGCTGGCCAGGATCAAAGCCGTCCTGCGCCGGACCCGCATGTTACCACCCAATCTGCAAGTCACCGAAGCCGGGCAACTGCTAACATTCGGCGAATGGCAGGTCGATACAGCCGCGCGCCATCTCGTGGACAAGGATGGAACGGCCATCGCCCTGAGCGGCGCGGCATATCGCTTGCTTCGGGTTTTTCTCGATCATCCACAGCGGGTTCTGTCGCGCGATCAACTCCTCAACCTCACACAGGGGCGTGAGGTCGAGCTTTTCGACCGCTCGATCGACCTTCTCGTGAGCAGGCTACGCCAGCGGCTGCGCGAAGACGCTCGCGAGCCTGCCTACATCAAGACGGTTCGCAGCGAAGGTTACGTCCTGGCAGTGCCGGTCGAAATCACCACGGCGCGCTCATGAATCTGTTCGGCCAAGCCCGGCAATTCCTGCACCTGCCACGAACGCTGCGCTGGCGACTCTTCCTCATCCTCTTCGCGGGGCTGGCGGCTGCGCACGCCTTGTCATTTTACGTGCTGTTCATGGAGCGCTATATGAGCGCCGAGGCAGTGATGCTTGGCAACCTTAAAAGGGATGTCGGCACCTCAATCGCTGTGCTCGATCGCTTGCCTGCCGATGAACGCCTACGATGGCTCCCGGCGCTCGCCCGGCCGAATTATCACTACGAACTGGGGCCGGGCATCGCGGGCGTTCCTGACATGGGCTCTAACAGCGCGGAAATCGCCGAGACAATCCGCCAGGGAGCCGGCCGGCAATTTCCGGTCACCGTGGAGACTATTCCGGGCCCGCGGCACCGCCTTCAGGCCCATGTGACGCTGAGCGATCATTCGCAGGTAACGATCGACATCTTCCCACAGGTCATGCCGCTCGCCGCTTGGCTACCCTATGTTCTGGGCGCGCAACTCCTGCTTCTCATCCTTTGCATATGGTTCGCCGTACATTCGGCGATCAGACCGCTCTTGCGCTTTGCCAGCGCAGCAGAGACCCTAGATCCCAGCAAGAAGGTGCCCCGGCTCGATGAGGGCGGTCCGATAGAAGTTGCCTACGCTGCGACTGCGTTCAACGCCATGCGGGATCGCATCACGCGTTATCTGGAAGAGCGGGTGCAGATCCTCGCCGCGATCTCACATGACCTGCAGACGCCAATCACGCGCATGAAGCTGCGCGCTGAGATCAGTGAAGACAGCCCGGAAAGAGACAAGTTGATCAACGATCTCTCCGAGATCGAGCGCTTGGTGAATGACGGGGTCGCTTACGCAAGAAGCGCGCATGGCGACGCGGAAAAGAAGAGCCGCATTGATGTCGGCTCCTTCATCGAGAGCATCGTCTCCGACTATCAGGACACGGGAAAGCCGGTGCGCTGCGTACGCGATGTCGACCTCGTCGCCGTCACGCGGCCTCACGCCCTGCGCCGCATCCTCACCAACCTCATCGACAACGCCCTCAAATTTGCGGGTGAGGTAGAGATCGAAGTCGACAAGACGCCCGAAGGCTCTCTGCGCATAGCGGTTCTCGACCGGGGGCCTGGCATTCCGGAGGATCAGCTCCAGGCGGTGCTGCAGCCATTCTATCGTGTCGAGCACTCACGCAACCGCGACACCGGCGGTACAGGGCTCGGACTAGCCATTGCTCACCAGCTCGCCCAAGCCGTCAACGGCGTGCTCCAATTGAAGAACCGCACGGGAGGCGGCCTGTCGGCCGAGGTCACTCTGCACTAAAGTTACGGAGTTATAGTTACGGTGATGTTGTGGACGGCGCCTTCACCAGCATCTTTACGGCACGCGTATTCCGCATGGGCCTTGCACTGATCGGTGTTGCCCACCAGCGCACCGAACCCGGCTGTCCATGGATGAATGGGCGGGTTGAAAGGTTTTTCGGCACACTGAAACAAAAGCTGGATCGTTGGGAGGTTGCCAATGCCACTGATCTAGCCGCTTCGCTGAACCAGTTCCGGTATTGGTACAATAGCGTTCGCCCGCATCAAAACCTTAATGGCATGACGCCAGACGAGGTATGGCACGGCATTGACCCATATCGCTGTCGAAGCTGGCGCGTGGAATGGTTCAGCGCCTGGGACGGTCTGCTCAACGGCTTCATCCATCGACGATGACGCATACTGCGAGGAGGAAAAGAAAAGACGCTTGAAAGAGCTGTCCGCGCGACAGAGAGGGAAACACACCTGAAAACGTAAAAACTCAGCCGTCGCGGGTGTGTTGAGAGGTTATGGCAGGCAAAAGAAGCTCGCTTTCCACCCTAAGATGCCCGCAGGACGTTCAGGAATGCGATAAAATCGCCACCTCAAGTCGCGTCACCCCTCCCCCGGACGCTCGGACGGGACACCGTAACTCCATAAAATACTATAAAATCTTAGAGCCTGCCCCATAAATCCGAATTGAGGGGTTGAGCGGCTTTTTATGCTGTGATTCCATTGTTTTGCGAAGAACGATGGAGGGTCGTATGGCATGGACAAAAGCCGCTCGTGCGAAGTATGAGCGCAAGGGTTTGCG
>JAVBJU010000005.1:0-156657 GCA_031546825.1 Microvirga sp.
CACCCGCTCATGCAGCGTGCCGAGCATGGCATAACCATACTCCATCGCCAGCGGCTGGATCACCATATCAACCGCGACTTCCGGGCGGATATTGGGAACCACGACCGGAGGCGTGACCGGAGGGGTAACCGGCGGAACAACTGGCGGAACGATGATGGTATTGCTCAGATACCAGTTCTGGTCATTGGCATTACCGCCGGTCGCGGCATTGCCGCCGTAAACCAGGTTGTATTCATAAGCGCCTGCCGCCACGCGATTGCCGAGCTGGAACGTTGTCTGGTCACCCGCACCGGTGCCGGTGATGGCCCCATTGAGCGCCTGCACCACCATGATGCCGTCATGGGTAATTGCAGCACCCGGCCCGCCCGCATTGTTGATGATCAGTTGCGTCGAACCCGTTGCCGTACCGCCGTCAATGATCAACTTGTCGGAAGCGGAACCATCGCCACCGAGATAGGTGTTCATCAGGATACGCCCGCCCTGACCGACGTAATTGCCAACCACCGTCAGCGAATTGGCGGTTGCGCCGGTCCCGTTGGTCAGGTCGATGGTGCCCGCATTGGTGAGGGTCACCGGATTGCCGCTGGTGAACGGTGCGATGGTCGGGTTGACCCCGTTGCCCGCATAAAGCGTTGACGAGCCATCAATTGCCAGGCCGCCGGTCAACGTATCGGTATCACCAAGGGTAAGATTGCCATCGAGCGTCAGTTTTGAGCTGTTGGTGAGGTTGATCTGCTCCCAGTTGGCGAGCTTGGCAGCGCTCGACAATGTGGTGTTATCGAAATTCAGCGTGTCGCTGCCTAGACCACCGTCAATCGCGGTGATCGAAGCCGTGCTGGCGTCGGTCTGACTGATAAGGGTCCCGGTGTCGTCGCCCTCCCCCAGGGCCATCGCGCCACTGATCCGGCCGCCGGACATGGTGAAGGTGTCATTACCCGCACCTGTCGCAACATCGCCCTGAATGATTGCACTGTCCTGTAAGGTGATAACATCCTGCCCCGGACCACCGGAGAATGCGACGCCCGCGCCGCCAGCAATCTTCGACTGACCAGCAAAAACAAAGGTGTTCCGGCTGGTCGCCGTCATACCTGCCGCTCCGGAAGGGGTGCCGCCCGTATTGATGGCTGCCGTCGTCGTTGATATCGCTGATGCTGTATCAGTGAATATCACGTTGTTCGAGGTGCCAGCTTGCATCCAGAAAGCGTTCAATGCAGCCGTAAGCGTGGTGTTTCCATCAAGTAGATATTTGCCGCTGACGCCCTGTGTTTGATAAATGGCATTGCTATAGGGGGCCATAACCGCCGTATCCGTCAAATGATACAAAGCGTTATTTCCGCCAAGATGGCGAATTGCAGCCATGATAGGAATTGGAAACGGAGAGGTCGGATTCGGGATGGAAATTGTTGCGCCTGTAGCGTTAACGGTTATGTTATCCGCACCAACATTCTGAATAGCAACACTTTCGGCACTCGTGATAACACCGCCACGATAAAGATTAACAGTGGCATTTTTCGTATAATTTTGAAAAGCCACGCTTCCGGACAGTGTACCCCATATATTGACATTAAGGCCATCTGTCCCGCTATCCGACGCAATAACATTATTATTATAAGGCCGCCGTTGCCCAACCGTAACGCCGACCGGTATATTGATTGTTATGTTGTTGCCAGAAGGCGTCAATTGCATGACGCCGCTATTCTTGATGTTGACCGTTGAATTGGCACCAATGATCAGCCATCCGTCGAACTGTCCATTAAAATCATAGGTGACACCAGAAACATTACGACCATTAATATTCGTGTGTACTTCCACCGGGATCACTAAAACTAATACCCGCTGGAATTACGAATTGCGTGATTGAAGAAGGGAAACCTCCCGAACCAAGAATAATGGGAGAATATCCCAATGTTGTTGAACAGGTAACAACGCCGCCGGAATGAGTACACGCCGCCTGCGCAGAGGAACTCGCCCCGGCGACAGCCAGCAAACATAAAGTTAATAGAGCTGTGCTCTGCATCAGACGATTGGAAATCATAGTGCCCTTTATTTTCTGAATTTGGGAGGAGAGAGCTCTTTTAAAAAGGCCTCTCCTCCACTGACAATTCTTTGATTTTTAAACTATTTTACCACTTCACAGTGACACCGAGCCTGCCGTCCCAGCCCTCACGGCCCTTGTTATCGAGCGAGCGACCGCCAGCATGCTGACAGCTTCAAACGCCAAAGCACTAAAACGATGTGTCTCTATTTGTCAATAGTAATGCAACATATGGCGCGATAACAATCCACAATCAGCGCCAATGATTGGCAATTCGTGCCAATTGCGCAGCACTTTCACCTCCCCTCTCCCGTCTGCAAGCCTGTGTTTTAAAGAAATCCATGCTCATGCCACCACATCGTGGCGGCACCCAGGCAGCCCGCGCACCCAGGCACGGCGAGAGAAATTTCATTAAAACGAGCGATCAAATCAACGCTCAATTTTAAAAAATTGCCTTTTTTATCAACGCTCAACAATAATATTCATAATATTAAATATGATCATTGCATACAACTTAGCGCCGCAAAAAGCGGCCACCTACCAATGCGGCATTACTATGAAAAACAATGCAATTATGTTTCAGTTTAAAGATTGATGGCATCGCATTTTTCTTATGCCCAGCACGAAACTGGGCAGCCCCGGCGCGCGCGCTATATGGGAGAAGGATGCCGTGTGCGGAACGGCACGGAGCATGTGCGCATGAACCACACTGCTATCGGGAAAGCTTTATCCATTGCCTTGGTCGCGGCGGCGCTCACCGGGGCATTGACCGCTTACGGCCAAGGACAGGAACCGCGTGGCGGGCAACGCATGGCTCCGGCAAACCGCGCGGCATCAGCATTGGAACGCCAGCCGCCACCCTCAACCGGCTTTTCGTTGCGTCGGCTGTTTGGCCTTGATGACCCACCGCCCGAAGCACCACCGACGGCCACCCCTCCCCGCCCGCGCCCCAAACCGGTGGCCCGCCAGGAACGGGCGAAGCCGCAGGCGGAAAACCGCATTGCGGTGTTCGGCGACTGGCTGGCCGACGGGGTGGCGTTTGGGCTTGATGATGCCTTCAGCGACATGGCCAATATCGCCATCTTCCGGCGCACCCGCGCCGATGCCGGGTTGATGCGCGAGGATTGGCCAAAAATTATTGGCGACACCATGGCCCAGAAGCAGAAGATCACGGTGGCGGTGGTCTCGCTTGGCATGGCGGACCGCCCCGTGGCCGCCGCCCCCGGCAGTGATGCACCCGAGCCGCTCTCGGACCGCTGGAAGGAGCTTTACGGCCAGCGCATTGATGCGCTCGGTGCCGCCTTTGCCACCCGTGGCATTCCCGTGGTGTGGGTGGGACTGCCCCCGGTGGAGAACCCGGCGGCGAGCGCGCGCCATGCCGCAATCAACGCCCTCCTGCGTGAGCGGGGCGGGCGCGGCGGCGGCAGCTATGTGGATATCTGGCCGGGTTTTGTGACGGAGGACAACCGCTATGCGGCGGTTGGCCCCGATGTTGGTGGGCAGCCCGCGCGGTTGCGGACCAGCGACGGCGTGCATTTCACCCGTAAAGGCATCGACAAGATGGCCTCTTACACCGCAAGCGAAGTTCGGCGCCTGCTTGGCGTCGGTGCAGGCAGCAGAGAAGTGCCATCCGCCCTGCCCGGCGTGGGCAATGAACCCTTTGCCGATATCGACAGAACCATACTGCCGCCGGGCGAGCCCGGACCGGCGGTGCCGCTGACGCGGGTGGAGGTTTCACCGAATGGCGTGCTGCTGAAAGGCAGAACCGACCTCGACGCGGCAGGCGCACTGCGGCAGAGCTTCCGCGCCGGATTGCCCGCCAAGCCGGTGAAAGGCCGCATGGACGACCCCGGTACGGCGGCGCAATGAGCGTTATCGCAAGGCGCGGTTAAGTGGATCACCGGTGCAACGCTAAGCACTACGGCATCAATGAACCTAGCGTGGTTGCTTCTGCACCAGGATCTTGTCGATGCGCATGCCGTCCATGTCGATGATCTCGAAGCGCCAGCCGCCCCAGTCGAAGCGCTCGCCGGTGGCCGGAATGCGCCCGAGCTGGTGAAGGGCAAAGCCCGCCAGCGTATGGTAATCGCCATCCTCGGGCCGTTCGCCCAGCGCCAGCGCCTCGAACGCCTCATCGACCGGCATCATGCCATCCATCAGCAACGAGCCATCTTCGCGCGTCACCACTTCCGGCTCGGTATCATCGTCGGCGATATCACCGGCAATGGCTTCGAGAAGATCAGACTGGGTGACGATGCCCTCAAGCGTGCCGTATTCATTGACAATGACCGCCAACAGCACAGGCTTCTCGCGGAATAGCTCGAACACCTTGAGGAGCGGCAGGGTCTCATGGATGAAGGGCACCTCTTCGACCAGCGCCAAGGGGTCGAGCGTGGTGCCATCGAGAATCTGGTCAAGCATGTCGCGCTTGCGGATGATGCCGAGCACGTTGTCGACGCTCTCGCGGCTGACCATGATCTGATCATGGCGGCATTCGCGAATGGTTTTGAGCATATCTTCGCGGCTGTCTTCGGCATCAATCCAGACGATATCGGGGCGCGGTGTCATGACATCGCTGATGCGGCGCGCGCCGAGGTTGAACAACCGGTGAGCCACCTCCTGCTGCGCTTCGTGCAGCAAACCAGCCTGACCAGAGGCGGCAACCAGCAGCTTCAGCTCTTCCGGCGAATGCAACGAGCCTTCCGCCGCACCGCCGTTGAGGCCGCTGCACCGCAACAGCCAGTTGCCGAGGCCATTGAGCAGCATGATGCCTGGCTTGAGCACAAACAGGAAAATGCCCAATGGCCGCACAATCCACAGAGCGGTGATTTCGCTGCGCTGAAGTGCAAGGCTTTTGGGGGCCAGTTCGCCGAGCACGATGTGCAATGTGGTGATGATGGCAAAGGCGATGGCCACCGCAACCACATGGGCGGTGGGCTCTGCCCAGCCGAACGGCAGGTTTGCCAAAAGCGGGGCAATCAGATGGGCGAGCGCAGGCTCACCGATCCAGCCAAGAGCCAGCGATGAAATGGTGATGCCAAGCTGGGTGGCGGCGAGGTTGGCGTCGAGGCGGTCGAGCGCCCGCAGAAGTGCGGTGGCGTTGGCCTTGCGCTGGGCGGCAAGTTCGGTCACGCGGCTGCGGCGCACCGCCACCAGCGAAAACTCTGCCGCAACGAAAAAGCCATTGGCGAAAACGAGGGCGAACACCGCAACAATCTTCAGAACGTCGAACGTCGTGTCACTAACCGTAAACATGGCCTCCTGCTTGCCGCAGAGTGTGCGGACATGGCCGGTAAACACAACAAAAGCGCCGACCGGCCCCCGACGCTCCAACTGGCAGTTCCAGAGCCCCCCCTGCAAATTGCCGTGCGCCATCGCGGCAAAACCACCGTGACAACGCATATCCCACTGTAATGACAGCATAGGGCGATGGCAATCGAGCTTTTGTGGACAAGCGGTGAGAGAGGCCGTGAAAAACAAGCGGCCGCAGCACCCCAAAACGGAATGCCACGGCCCTTGTCAGGCTGGGTTTCTTTATTTTGCGTTGATATGCGTTTCAGAGGGATCAGCAGCGAAACGCAAAACATTACGAGATAAAAGAACCCAGCGAAGTGCGCTTAGTATGAAACGCACATCTCTCCAGAAGGCAGAAGATTACTTCTTCATGCCGTCTTTCTTCATGCCATCCTTACCCATATCGTCTTTCTTCATGCCGTCTTTGCCCATGTGGTCTTTGCCCATGTCATCCTTCTTCATGGAATCCTTGGACATGCTGTCCTTGGACATCGTGTCTTTCTTCATGGAGTCCTGGGCAAGAACCGGGCCACCGGCAAGAAGCAAGCTGACGGCAAGAATTGCTGAGGTCATCGTCTTCATAATTTCTCTCCTTGGTTGATAAAACACCAACCGGCATCCATGCCGGTATTTCCGAGACAGTTAACTTAACTGCCCCCGAACCAATTATACCCCTGGTCTTCCCAGTAACCGCCGGGGTAAACATTAGTGACGAAAATGGCCTGGATGTACTTTGGGTTCTTGTACCCAAGCTTTGTTGGCATCCGCAGCTTCATCGGGAAACCGTATTTCGGCGGCAGAACCTGCCCGTCATAGGTCAGCGTGAGCTGCGTCTGGGGATGGAGGGCCGTCGGCATGTCGATGCTGGTGTAATAATCATCCGCGCATTTGAAACCGACATATTTGGCGGTGGTATCCGCCCCGATGCGTTTCAGGAAGGTGGAGAAAGGCACGCCGCCCCATTTGCCAATGGCGCTCCACCCCTCCACGCAGATATGGCGTGTGACCTGATCGGTCTGCGGCAAGGCCCGCAGATCGGCGAGTGTCCATGGCCGTTTGTCACTGATGCTTCCGGACAATTCCAGGCGATAATCGGCCTCAGAAATTTGCGGAATCTCGTCTTCGCCATAAAAGGCATTGAACGGGAACGGCCGGGTCATCATGCTTTCCGGGTAGGTCGCAGCCAGCCGGTTCTGGTCGAACAGCCAGGCCTGAACCCGGTCATTGAACCGCGAAATACGGGTCAAGACGTTTTCAACATCGGCGTTATCGGTGATGGAGCAGCCGGTCAGCAGCGATAGTCCACCAAGCGTCAGGCCACGCTTGAGAAACAAACGGCGTGCCGGTTGGTCAAGACGACCGAGGGCCTCTTTCGCGATGGCGTCAGCATCGAGATTTGATGGTTTGGGCATGCGCGGGGACATTACAAATTCCTCAACGGCCACGGATTATCGCGAGCAGGCTTTTGGGAACGAGCAGCGCCATCACCACATGGACGGCGATGAAGGCCAGCAGCGCCGCCATGGCGAAGAAGTGGACATAGCGCGCCGCGTCAAAGCCACCCATGAGGGCAGTCAGCAGCGGAAACTGCACCGATTTCCAGATCGCCAGACCCGAAATAACCATGAGCATCAGCAGCAGAATGGCACAGAGAAACGCGGCCTTCTGAACAGCGTTATAATGGCGTAAATCATCGTGTTTCAGGGTGCCGCGCAACGCCGACAGCATATCTGCCACAATGGCACGCGGCGTCAGCGGCAGGAACTTCCGCCACATTCGCTTGGTCACGATATTCATGAACAGATAGACAATCCCGTTTGCCGTCAGAAGCCACATGGCAGCAAAGTGCCATTGCAGCGCCCCGCCGAGCCAGCCGCCCAGCGTGATGCTTTTGGGAAACATGAAATCGAACAGTGGCGAGGCATTGTAGATGCGCCAGCCGCTGGTCACGAGGATCAGGACGGCAAAAACATTTAACCAATGCGTGACACGCAGCCATAAGGGCTGTATGGGCGTTTGGCGTGGGGCAACCATCACGTCATCCATCTCTGCGTTCCGAGTTCCATAAAGCGCAGATCAAAAGCTATCCGGTTGTGGATTGCCGCATCTGCGTTCCATCGGCGCCATTCAAACGCCGTCTTCTCTCGGTAATTCGTACAATGCCGACATTCGGTTACAGAAATTTTATTTTTTAATTTTAAATTTTGTCATAACTAGAACGAAGCGCTTATCATCGCCCGCCGGAGGAGGTTCTCTATCAGAACCGCATCAACAAACGATCCTCGCAAAACCGAGAGCCGACTGCGTTCCCTGCTGCAAAACGGCATCAAAGGCGACGCCACGGCCTATCAGACGTTTTTGAAAGAGGTGACAGCGCATCTACGCGCCTTTTACCGCAGGCGCCTGGCCGGATTGCCAGATGAGACTGAAGATCTCGTTCAGGAAACCCTGCTCGCCATCCATCTCAAACGCCATACCTACGACATTACCGTGCCCCTCACGCCATGGATCTATGCCATTGCGCGATATAAGCTTATCGACCTGTTCAGGCGGCGCTCCGGGCGAGATGACCTGACCGATACTCTCGAAAATGACGCTGAAATATTTACTGAATCCGACAATGAGACTATTGAATCGCGCAAAGACCTAACCCAATTACTTAACAGGCTCCCTGAGCGCTTGCGAACACCCATTATCCTGACTAAGTTACAGGGATTGTCGGTGAGGGAAGCCGCACAGGCCGCCAATATGTCGGTCTCAGCAATCAAGATTGGCGTTCATAGAGGCCTCAGAGCTTTGGCGGAAATAGTGCGAGATACCGATGCAGACCGATGACCTCATAAAGCTCCTCTCCTCCGACGCGGAGCCGGTTGACCGCCACGCCAGAGAACGCTTTTACGCCATCGCGCTTGCGGTGAGCGTGCCGATATCGGTTTTTGCACTGCTCATGCTGATTGGCATCCGCCCCGACCTCTCTGCGGCGGCAAGCTCAGCCACATTCTGGATCAAACTGGCCTTCGTCGGCGGCATCATGTGGGGCAGCCTGCTGATGACCCTGCGCCTCTCCCAACCGGGAAGACGGCTGGGCTGGACACCGCTGGCATTCGCCGCCCCCATCTTCATCATCTGGATGCTCGGCCTCCAGGAAATGGCCCAAGCCGCGCCAGAACAGCGCGCCGCGCTCTTCTGGGGCACAACCTGGCGGATCTGCCCCTTCATCATCATGGCCCTCTCCATCCCCGTTGTGGTCGCCGCCATGCTCGCCATGCGCGAACTCGCCCCCACACACCTGTCACAAGCCGGGCTGAGCCTCGGCCTCCTCTCCGGCAGCACCGGAGCCCTGGTCTATTGCCTCCACTGCCCGGAAACCTCCACCCCCTTCATCGGCACCTGGTATCTGCTGGGGATCTGCGTGCCCGGCCTGTTTGGCATGGTGTTTGGACGGGCGCTGCTGCGCTGGTGAGGTTTTTTGGGGCGGGGGAGTGTTGAGGGGCATCTCAACCGGCGTGACACCTTGACCCTCTCCTAAAAAATACCTGCGAATTGGTATGCTCCCCCCAATCGGTAGATATTTTATGTTAGATGAACTTGACCCCAAAAGGATGGGACGCATCTATTTTTGATCGGCGCATCAGGAGAAGAATAAGAATGAATAAGAGCGTGCCGGTGAGATGGGCCTCCTTTAGAGATCTGGAGATCATCAAAGCCCTGATAGAAAAGGGATCGGCAACATTGGCGGCCGAATATTTGGGAATTACGCAACCTTCGGTTAGCAAAGTAATTTCAAACATCGAGGAGAAGTCCGGAAAAACATTATTCATTAGAGAAAAAATGAAATTTATTCCCACCAAAGACTGTCTGTTTTTATATGAAGAAATTATAAATATTTTCTCATCACTGGCGAGAATAGACAATAACAATTGGTCTATCACCGGCCAACAAGAAATAAGGGCGATCACAACGCCGACAATAGCATATTCATTCCTGTCTCCGCTGGTAGCAAGCTACATCAGAGAGCGAAATAATATCAAAATTATTTTATCAGTGGTAAATTCCATTGATATGATCAATGAGATTAGAGAAGGAAAGGCAGATATCGCGCTGGGAAATACGGATATACGCAATCGTTTGGCGGAAATATCTGTTTATCCAATTTTTAAGACCAAAATAGTGTGTATAATGCACAAGAACCATGAACTCGCAAAAAGCAAAAAACTCACGTTAAGCGATCTTCATAATCAAAATGTTATCATGTACACATCAAGGAATATTCTTTTCCCGAGAATCAAGAAGGCGTGCTCTGATGCTGGGGTGCAATTGAATATAATTGCCGAAGTATCAGATGCGCTGCTTGCCTTAAATTTTGTAAATGAAAATCTTGGAATATATTTTGCACCCAGCTTCCCTATAATTAATCACATGAACAGCAATCTTGTTATTAAAGATGTTGGGCTCGATATCTACGACGAGATGGCCATATTTTCTCTCACCAATGCGCTCAATCCGCATTTCTGTGATTTTATTGATTACATTGCCAAACACGTTACGAATACTCGCATTGACGACACCCTCATCAAATTGACGCCACCATAGAACAATCCGCGTTTTTGCGGCGTCGCGGAGCGTCGCGATCTTTCCGGCATGTGCCAGAAAGATCGCGGCTTTCAAGTTTGGGTATTATTGTTTGAAATTGCTGAGAACGAAGTCCACGCAGCTCACGGCCTCGCCAATGTAACTTGCCTCATCAAGCAATTCTTCGATATCCACCTTGATCTTGATATCTCCCTTGGTGAGCTGATTGCGGATGCAATCCGAAAAAGGAGCATGTGTTGAAACGGATTCCATCGCCGCTTCATAAAGGACATGGTGGGCTTCCGAACGGCCAATATCTCTGGCCAGCGCCATCATGATTGACTCAGAGAGAATTAGCCCCTTCGTCAGCTTTATGTTTTCCATCATTTTCTCGGGATAAACCTGCAATCCATTGATCAGGTTGAGAAGATTTTCGCTTATGGAAACAGAGAGAATCGCGATTTCCGGCAGTGTGACATCCATCACATTACTTTCCGCGGCATCGCCTTCATTCATCCGGATCATCGACATATATGCGAGCGGAACGCGCGCCCGCAGGAGCTGGGCCAGCCCCACCAGGTTTTGGGCATTCTGCGGGTTGCGTTTCTGCGCCATGGTTGAGCTGCCAACTTTACCATGGTGAAAGCTCTCCTCAAGCTCGGCGAGTTCGGTGCGTTGCAGGAATATGATTTCCTCCGCAACCTTCTCTGCCAAACTCGCCAATTGTCCTAATACCGTCACGTAATGGGTCTGCGAGTCATAAGACGTGCGCACGGGAATGGGGTTGGAAGATAATCCAAGCAAGATGGCCATCGCCTCCTGGATTTCACGCCCTTTTCCTTCCATCGCCGAGAAGGTGCCGACGGCCCCCCCCATACTCACGGCAAAGGCATCGGATGTTGCGGCGGAAAGCCTTTTTTCAATGCGATAAAGTTCGGCGTACCATCCCGCAACTTTGAAGCCAAACGTGATGGGCAGAGCATGCTGGCCATGGGTTCTGCCCGCTTGCGTGTAGCCTTTGGATTTTTCAGCCAGGTCGGCGAGAGAGGCGAGCGCTTTAGTAATATACTCTGCAATCAAGTTATGACTGGCGCGCAGTTGCAGAACCGCTCCGGTATCAAAGATATTTTGAGTGGTTGCACCCCAATGGATGTAACCCGCCGCTTCCTTGCCGCAAACGCGTTCAAACTCTTTCAATACGGGAACGAACGGATGGCATGTTTCCCGGATTCCTTTTTTGATTTGGTCGATATCGAGCAGCGCTGCATTGGCCGATTGTGATATCGTGTTCGCGGCGTTATGCGGGATCATGCCGCATTGCGCCTGCGCCTTTGCCAGAGCCGCCTCGACATCCAGCCATACCTGAATTGTCGCCGTATCCGACCACAGTTCTTTGGCATGTTTGTTAAACCAATGGCCGGTAATGCAGGATTCAAACATACCAGAAGACATAATGTAGCTCCATCTCGAATTTTACGTTGTTAATCACAACACTTAGCATTGTCCGTTGAACGTATAGCGGTTGCTTTTTGTTATGATATATTTAGAATAATTTCCTTTGAGCCTTCAAACGTAGGTTTGGGCATACAAATTACGGAATATCTGTAAGCGCTCCTGATAGAATTGATGCCGCCCGCTGTCGGGGATATGTAGATCTTCCAAAGCAGGCTGAACCAGTATTTCGGCAAGCGGGGTATGCGGATGGGATGCAATCCGCGCGAGTTGCGCGGCCCCGAGGGCCGGGCCAGCATCCCCGCCTTTGCGGTATTCGAGTGTCCGCCCTGTCACATCGGCAAGCATTTGCCTCCAATAAGCGCTCCTGGCCCCCCCGCCGATCAGGACTGTGGCTTCCTGCTTCAAGCCGGTCGCGGCCAAGGCGTCCATGCCATCGGTCAGGCCAAAGTTCACGCCCTCCAGAACTGCGCGCGCGAGATCTTCTGCTCCGTGGTCGTGGGTAAGGCCCCAGAAGGCCCCTTTGAGATTCGGGTTGTTGTGGGGCGTTCTTTCGCCAGACAAATAGGGCAGAAAATAAACCCCAGACGATCGGCTTGGGGCTTTGGAAGCCATCTCTATGAGATCCGCCACCTGCGGCGTATTAGTCAGCCTGCACGCCCAGTTCAAACAGGAGGCTGCGCTCAGCATGACAGACATGAGGTGCCAGGTGTTTGGCAATGCATGGCAAAAGCTATGTACGGCCTTTTCCGTATTGCTCAAGAAGCCATCGCTGACAACAAAACAGACGCCGGATGTCCCCAAAGACAACATGCCCTGCCCTGGCTTATGGAGGCCAACCCCGATCGCGCCAACTGCATTATCGCCGCCTCCTGCGATCACCGGCACGGGCTTCATCCCCCATTTTTTGGCACAGCTTTCGCTGAGGCTTCCAGCGATTTCGCTCCCCTCAAACAGTTGAGGCATATGCTCTCTACTCAAATCGCAGGCTTCCAGCAGCGCGTCGCTCCACTGGCGCTTGCCAACGTCAAGCCACATGGTCCCGGCAGCATCGGACATATCCGTTGCGTAGCCGCCGGTTATGACCAAACGCAAATAATCCTTGGGCAGAAGAACCTTTTTGACGGACCTGAATATCTCTGGCTCGTTTTCTGCAACCCATTTCAGCTTTGGAGCCGTAAAGCCGGGCATCATGAGATTGCCGGTAATCTCACGTGCGTTTGGAACGCGCTGTTCCAATTGACGACATTGAGCCAGACTGCGCCCGTCATTCCAAAGAATAGCGGGCCTCAGAACATTCTGGTTGCCATCAAGAAGAACGGCCCCGTGCATCTGCCCAGTCAGGCCGATGGCCGAGATCTGGGCGAAATCACACTTGGTTTTCAGGGCTAAAACCACCTTATCAAGGGCTATGTCCCAGTCTTGCGGGTTCTGCTCAGACCACAAAGGAACGGGGCGGGATATCTGCAACACTTCGGTGTGAGAGGCGATAACCTGACCGCCGTCGTCAATTACCAACCCCTTCAATCCTGAAGTTCCAAGATCTATACCGATAAACATTGCGTCAACTCCAGATCATGAGATATTTTGCAGCCTCTATCTTTCTATGATCGCAAATTCATTTTCACTGAACCCATACCTTTATATTATCCGTAAATATAACGATTGATCAGGTTCTCAGCATATTCCTGGCGACCGCTTTTGTGCGAGGGTGAGAGCTCATTACGTTTGGCGTATTCAGCAACATCGCCAAGCGTCATCTTCCCGTTCAGGATATTTTTGCCAAATTCGCTATTCCAATTGGCATACCGATTATCGACAAACTGAGTGAGCTTCTTGTCTTCAATCATTTTCGCAGCAATTTTCGTGGACAAAGCCAAAACGTCCATCGCTCCGATATGTCCGTGGAAGAGATCGTAACGGCAGGTGCTCTGCCTGCGAACCTTGGCGTCAAAATTCATTCCGCCGGTGGAAAACCCGCCCGACTTCAGAATTTCGTACATCACCAATACATTTTCTTCCACGCTATGGGGAAACTGATCGGTGTCCCAACCGCATTGGGGGTCGCCGCGATTAGCATCGATCGATCCGAAAATACCCAAAGCAATCGTCTGGGCAACTTCATGGTGGAATGTGTGCCCCGCCAATGTTGCGTGATTGGCCTCAATGTTGATTTTGACCTCGCCTTCGAGACCATACTGCTTGAGGAAGCCATAAACCGTTCCAACATCAAAATCATATTGATGCTTTGTTGGCTCCTGGGGCTTGGGCTCAATCAGCAAGGCGCCCTTGAAACCGATTTTATGTTTGTGCGCGACAACCATCTGCATGAAACGGCCAAGCTGCTGGCGCTCGCGCTTCAAATCGGTGTTCAGAAGGGTCTCATAACCTTCACGGCCGCCCCACAACACATAGTTTGCTCCCCCGAGCTGATGGGTCGCGTCCATCGCGGCAACAACCTGGCTGGCAGCCCAGGCAAAAATTTCAGGGTCAGGATTGGTTGCAGCGCCCGCGCCATAACGCGGGTTGCTGAAGCAGTTTGCCGTGCCCCACAACAGTTTAACCCCTGTTTCCTGCTGCTTTTGGGCGAGAACATCCACCATGGCCGCAAAATTACTGAGGTATTCAGTGAGGCTCGCACCTTCCGGCGCGACATCGGCGTCATGGAAGCAATAGAAAGGAACGTCCAGCTTCTTAAAGAACTCAAAGGCAACCTCTGCCTTGAGCTTGGCTTGTGACAGGGGATTTCCCGGCTCAAACCACGGGCGGTCAAAGGCTGAGGAACCAAACATATCCACGCCCGGCCAGTTGAACGTATGCCAATAGGCAACTGCGAACCGCAAATGGTCTTTCAAAGTTTTCCCAAGAACAATCTCTTCGGGATTGTAATGGTGAAACGCCAATGGGTTGTCGCTTTCCGGACCTTCGTATTTAATTTTGCTAATTTTATCGAAAAAAGGCATCGGCATAACGCTCTCCACTGACTATTTGGTGATTATGGCATTCCGCCAGTTGGTTAAGGATAGAGGGACCAAAATATTGCTCCCTCTATGCAATTCAGATCATAAGAGCACCATCGACAGAACCATCATCAGGACGTAGGCTATCGCGAGCTGAACACTGTTTCGTTTGATGATTTGCAGCGGCGTTACGCCAACAAAACCTGAAACAGCAATGATAACACCTGATATTGGCGAGAAACTTCTTCCCAGACTGGCGGAGAAGTGCAAAGGCACAAGCATTTTAAACACAGAGATGCCAGCCCCTTTGGCCACTTCGGCGCTGAGCGGAGCAAACGCATTGAACCCCGTCGCCGTGCCCATGATAACCGAGCCGAAGAAGACAAGCAGACTGAATATAATGACAATCACACTGGCATACTGCCCATGTTTTGGGATGAAGCTGAACAGTGAATCGATGAAACCGATCTTGATGATGCCAGCAACCAGTATCTGTGCACAAAGCAGGATGGAAACAACGGTTATGAACGACTGACCCATCTGGTCAAAAAGCCCGACAACCTTATCCGTACATTCTTTCAGATCACATTTTCTGATATTTTCAATCACGAATGCGATGAAGAACGACAGTATTATGGCTGAAACGACATCGATATTGATATTCAAGAATGCAGGTAGATATTTCTCAATCAAACTTGAGAACACGAACAGCAAAATCATCGGAACCATGGGTAGGAACGCGTAATATGTCGGAATGCTCTCAGCCAGATCAGTTTTGGCTTTTTCCGTTTCATAGTGATCGTCAACGACGCCTTCTTTCCTATCCCAATAGGACTGCATAACCATGTGGGAAACGCCAATCACAATGAACAGAATGGCGACGATGGGAACTTGCTTGTCGACAAAAAATGCGAAGAGGTCGTACCCCGTCATCTCTGAAATCAGGACACTACCCGTGGCCGATGGCCCATAATCGATACATATGCCAGAAGCGATCACTGAGGCGACGGCGGCTCTGGAACAATCGATGGAGCGCAAAACGGGATACAAAGTCGTCAGCATCAACAATGCCAAGCCTGACGGGCTTGAGATGAACAGCGCCAACACCTGCATTATGATATAGCTGAGGCCAAGAAGAACGTATTTCGCATTTATTCTTCTCAAAGGCTTGATGCACAACTCAACTAATTTCGCCGAAGCCCCAATATCATTCATGTATCTAGAAAACCCGGCAATAACCATGATAATGAGGCCGAGTTTAGAGATGCTATCAGAAAAAATGGCTTTTATTTCAACGAATATGTCGACATATTTTGAACCTGAAGCCGTTTTCGTGATGCTGATTTCTGGGAAAAATATGACGGTTACAAGCAGTAATGCTATTCCACCGGTGAGAATAACTGCCTGCGCATAGTATTTCCTTGAAATACCGATGCATATCAAAACTATAACTAAAAAGGAGGTGGCGAGAATGAAGGCTTTATCGCCAACCGCGTATTTCAGCGCTACCAAAGCCATAAGGCTAAAAATTAGAAAGGCGGCTGTCTTAGCTCGAATCAACATTGCTTGCTGCAAAATTGCCTCCCCTGCCTTGTCATGCCATTGCCAATATGGCATGGTCTTATAGCAAAAAAGCAATGGTTCGGCAATGCCAAAATTTACTCTCAAAATTTGATGGCTGGCTTGGAGTTCTTGCGCATCTCCGCTTAAAATGAACCGGCCGCGCGTTCGTGTTTTCGAAGCGACGCCCGCAATGCGCAATGGGGGTGCCATGATGAAAAAGACAGTTCCAGTCTCAGGATTGGATGACAGAAGCACTCCGTCAGCTCAGCCCCAATACGAGCGCCCCTTCACTACGCTGAGAGCCGCCAATTTCCAAAAGAAAGTGGATGGCAAGCAGGTCGACCTCTACACCATCAAAAACAACAATGGCATGGTGGTCAAAATCACCAATTACGGTGCCCGCATCGAACAAATTCTGGTACCGGACCGCAATGGAAAAATGGGCGACATCGCCATGGGCTATGAAACCCTCGATGAGGTCATTAACGGCCTGTGGCCGATGGGCGCATTCATTGGTCGCTATGCCAATCGTATTGCCAAAGGCAAATTCACATTGGACGGCGCGGAATATGCTCTCCCCATCAATGACCTTTCGACGCCCCCCGCTGCACCGCGCGAGAACACACTGCATGGCGGCCAAAGGGGCTCATGCTTTGTCGTCTTCGATGCCCGGCAGCTTTCCGAGAAAGCGGTGGAGATGACCATCGTCTTCAAAGATGGCGAAGAAGGCTTTCCGGGCACCCTGCCCGTGCGTGTCGTTTATTCCGTTGACGACGATAACCAATTGACCGTCGCCTACGATGCCGTCGCGGTAAATAAAACGACGGTTGCCAATTTCACCGGCCATACCTTCTTCAATCTTTCGGGAGATCTTGGCTCGACCATCCATGACCATCTGCTCACCCTCAATGCCGACAGGGTGCTCGAGGTCACAGATGCGCTGATCCCCACCGGAAAACTGCGCGATGTCACCGGAACGCCGATGGATTTCCGCAACCCCAAGGCTTTTGGAAAAGACATCGCGGCGGATTACGACCTGCTCAAAGCCGGAAACGGCTATGACAACCACTATGCCATCAAGCAGAGCGTGCCCGGCGAGATGGTGCTGCATGCGCGCGTGGCCGACCCAAAAACTGGCCGCGTGATGGAAGTATGGTCAACGGAGCCCGGCGTGCAGATTTATTCCGGCAACTTCCTCGAAGGACAAATTCCACGGGACCTGGGCAAGGGCAAAACGGTCTATCAGTTTCGCGGCGCCTTCTGCATCGAACCCTCGCACTTCCCCGATGCGGTAAATCATCCGGAGTTCAAAGGCATCACGCTCAAGCCGGGTGAATGGTACACAGGCAAAATCGTTTATAAGTTTATGACGGATAAAAGGGTGCTTTAAGTAAAATGCCCCCGAAATTCGCACATCACCCATAATCCCCGCAAAAGCCCCGCACCCTGCGGCAATGCGTCTCCGCATTTTTTATTGACCGCTTCCTATTTTTGAACTATTTCGTTTAAAAATAGAGATGCTAAGAAATTTTCAGCTTAGCTATACGCTGAAAAATTATGAGCATCTTTGTTCTTAATTTTTAGAGGTGTCGTTTAGGCCGTGGCAAGGAACCGCCATGGTCCATATTTAAACCCTTAAAACGGAGCGCTGCGAAGCGTTCCCAAGCGTTTTAGAGATAGGGGACTTTGATGGCGAATAGTTCTGCAACCGAAATGGAATCAACAAATGTCGCGGCCTCGGGCGAGGCGGCGGACCACAACACCATTCGTAAGGTGCTGACGGCCAGCGTGGCGGGCACGGTGATCGAGTGGTATGATTATTCTCTGTATGGCGCAGCGGCGGGGCTGGTCATCAACAAGCTGTTCTTTCCCTCGCTCTCGCCCACGGCGGCAACGCTCGCCGCTTTTGCGACCTTTGCCGTTGGCTTCCTGTCGCGTCCGCTCGGCGGCGTGATCATCGCCAATCTGGGTGATCGTTATGGCCGCAAGCCGGCGTTGATTTTTGCGCTGACCTTGATGGGTGCCTCGACCCTCCTGCTCGGCCTACTGCCGTCATTTGGCACCATTGGCATTTTTGCACCCATCATTCTGGTGATGCTGCGGTTGGCGCAGGGCTTTGGTGCCGGGGCGGAGCTTGCGGGTGCGCAAACCTTCGTGGCCGAATATGTGCCGATGAAAGACAGGGCGTTTTATACCTCAATCATCAACGCCTCGACCGGCATCGCCATCATCCTCTCCACCACCGCGTTCTATTTCGCAACGAAACTGCCCGACGATGTCTTCATGAGCTGGGGCTGGCGCGTGCCGTTCCTGCTGTCGGCGCTGCTGTTTGTGGTGTCGATGTATATCCGCAAGAACCTCAACGAGACGCCGCAATATGTCGAGGCCCAGGAAAAGGCCGCACTTGAGAAGAAGAAGCACAAGACCCCCTTCCTTGAACTCATCACCAAGAGCCCCGGACAGGTGGTGTGCGGCTTCATGAGCCTTGCCGGGCACCAGGCCAATGGTTACGTCCTCAGCGTCTTCAGCCTGAGCTATATGGCCAATACGCTCGGCATGTCGAAATCCGACGGGTTGATCGCCCTGATGATCGCGGTGGCGGGCAACACGCTGATGACCCCGGTCATGGGTAAGCTGGCAGACCGCTTCGGCCCGACCGTGATCTTCTCTTTCGGCGCAATCTTTCTTGGCGCGTTCGCCTTCCCGTTGTTCTGGATGCTTGGCAGCGGCAGCCTTGCCATTGCCACGCTCGGCATGACCATTGCCTACAGCATCGGCCATGGTGCCACTTCCGGCGCGCAGGGTGCCTTCCTCGCTAACCTGTTCCCCACCCGCTACCGTTATTCGGGCATTGCCCTGTCGCGGGAAATGAACAGCGTGATCTTTGCCGGATCGACCCCGATGATCGCCACATACCTGGTCTCCCAGGCCAATGGCGCGCCAACCTACGTGATCTATTACCTGATCTTCGCCTCAACGCTGACGCTGCTTGCGGTGCAGTTTGCCAAGAAGTTCCAGGTTCACGAATAATCGCGGCCACAACACAGCGATGACCGGAGAACTCCGGTCATCATTCCCATGGATTATTGCGCCGGGGCGCTTGATCGCTCCGGACGCCAGGCGGTATCGCTCATCACGGGCACCGCAAGAATTAAGAGAGTTACCATGAATATCACGATCTTGAACGACAAGCAGGCCCTCGGTCGAGCTGCCGCGGAGAAGGGTGCAGCCCTGCTGCGCGCCGCGCTTTCTGCGAAAAAAGAGATTTCCATCATTGTGGCGACCGGCGCCAGCCAGTTTGAAATGCTGGAAGTGCTCATTACGGAAAAAGATATCGACTGGTCGCGCATCACCGTTTTCCATCTCGATGAATATATCGGTTTGCCAGTGACCCATCCGGCAAGCTTCCGCAAATATCTGCGCGAGCGGCTCGTGGCGCGTGTGCCGAATCTCAAGGAATTTGTCGAGGTCAACGGCTCGGCAACCGACATCAACGCCGAGCTTGCACGCCTCGGCAAGCTGATTTCGGCTGGCGATATCGACGTGTGTTTTGCTGGCATTGGCGAAAACGGCCACCTTGCCTTCAACGATCCACCGGCCGATTTCGAAACCGACGCGCCTTATATCGTGGTCGATCTCGATGAAGCCTGCCGCCGCCAGCAACTTGGCGAAGGCTGGTTCCCCACGCTGAATGACGTTCCCGCCCAGGCGATTTCCATGAGCATTCGCCAGATTATGAAATCGAAGGCGATTGTTCTCAGCGTCCCGGATGAGCGCAAATCTGAAGCAGTCAAGAACTGCGTCGAGGGCACGGTCAGCAATCTGCACCCTGCTTCCATCCTGCAGCGCCACGAAAATTGTCTCGTCTTCCTCGATGCCGCCTCGGCATCCAAGCTGAAACGCTGACCGGGAAAAAGGCCATGCCGACAACAAAAGGATTGTTCGACATTCAGGTCAACGGTTTCGGCGGTGTTGATTTCAATGCCGGAGAAACCCTGACCGCCGATGCGCTTGACCATGCGCTGGAAGCCATGCTTGCCTGTGGCGTCACGCATTGCCTGCCCACCCTGATCACCGCCACAATGCCGACGCTTACCACGCGGTTTGCGGCGCTGGATAAGGCGGTGCGCGAGAGCCGCCTCGGGCCGGTGATGGTGCCCGGCTATCATCTTGAAGGGCCGTTTCTCAACCCGGCTGACGGCTATTCCGGCTGTCACCCGGCCGATGCCATGTGCCCGCCGGAAGCCGCGCCGGTTCTGGCGCTGGAGCGGGGCTTGTCCCGCCCGATCCTGCTCGTGACCTACGCGCCGGAATTTGATGAAGGCGAGCACTTTGTCAAAGCCATGACGCAGGCTGGAAAGGTTGTGGCCATCGGCCATTCGGCTGCAGACAACCCCACCGTCACCCGTGCCGCAGCGGCGGGGCTTGCCATGTCCACTCATCTCGGCAACGGCCTGCCCCAGACCCTGCCGAAACTCGACAACACCCTGTTTGCCCAGCTCGGTTGCGATGGGTTGGCGGCGGGCTTCATTGCCGATGGCATTCACGTGCCGCCCCACGCGCTCAAGTCATTGATGCGCGCCAAGGGCCTCGCGCGGTCCATTCTGGTGACAGACGCGGTCAGCGCCGCGGCGGTCAGCACGCCCGGCCTCTACCCCTTCGCGGGCATGGATGTGGAACGCGCAACCGATGGCACGGTGCGTGTTCCGGGGTCGCGCTATCTTGCCGGGTCAAGCCTGATGCTCGATCAGGCGGTGCGCAATGTCATGGCCTGGCACTGCGCCACATTCGATGAGGCCATCACCATGGCGTCGACCAACCCGCACAAGGTAATGAAACCGGCTTTCGAGCGGCACGGCATAAAGCCCGCTCAATCGGAAGTGGTGTGGGATGAAAGCGGCCACGTTCTGGCAGTCTCCGTCGGTGATATCCGGCGGGATTTTCGGTGAATACCGCAGCACAAATGCAGTGAGACAAGAGCGCGCCACCCGGCGCGCTCTTTCGTTTTGGGCCATGGCGACCGCGCTCGCAAACCGCCGTAATCGCCGCTTCTTTGGGAAGGCATCATGATTTTGGTTGACTTACCGCCATATCCGCTGATTTGACTGGCAAAGCTTGTTCTCCTCTTGCCCCTTCGATTGGACCCCGCATTTCCATGCGCCCGGATATTTCCCCGCCCTTCCCTGCTCTCACCACCGCGCTGTCGGAGAACGGCGGCGACCGGGCACGGGTGTTTGCGGCCATCCTGAGCGGCCAGACAACCTCGCGGCGCGATGTGGCGGAACTCCTGGCGCTGCGCTCCACCTCGGTTTCTGGCTACGTCACAGAGCTTCTCGATATGCAGCTTCTGGCAGAGACCGTGGGCCTGCGGCTGGGACGCGGGCGGCCATCACAGGTGTTGGTGGCCAATACCAACAGCCTTGTCACCCTGGTTTTCCATGTCATCAGCCAATCACTCCATGCAGTTGCCATCAATCTCGCCGGGCAGGTTGTCGCCCAAACGAGCGCCACCGCCGCGAGAGATAGCGGCAATGGGGAACTGATCGGCAAATTCCGCCTGCTGCAGGCTGAAATTACGGCACAACTTCCAAAATCCGTGCAGCTCGCGGGCATCGCCTTTTCGCTTTCCGGCCTCGTCGACAGCGCCGCCGGGCAATGGATTTTCTCTTCCCGCTGGCCGCATATGCGCCATCTGGCCGTGCGCGATATTTTTCCGGATTTTTCCGGCCCCGTCGCCATTTCACGCAATATGGATTCCGAATTGCGCGCCCGCATGTATCGCCAGAGCGGCAGCGCATTGCTGTTTCACTGGGGCTATGGCATCGGCGCGTCCTTTGGCACCTCATCCGGCCATATTGTCACCGGCAGTGATGGCTTCGGTGAAATCGGGCATTGGCGCATCAACGGCAAGAACGCCCCGTGCCGTTGCGGTCGTGACGGCTGCCTCGAAACCACCGCCGCCCTCTGGGCCATCGGCCCAAAACTCCTCGGGGAACGCTTTAATATCGGTGATGATGAGGAACAGGTCGGCGCGCTGATCCAGGCTTTGGACTTCGGCCAATCTCCGGAACTGATTACCGCACTGCGTCAGGTAGTGGTCGCGCTCGGCAATCTCTGCCGCGTTTTCTTCCCGCAAAAAATCATCGTCTCCGGCCCCATGGTGGCCAACACCGCCCTATGGGCCCGCTTCAACGCCGATTTCACGGCCGAAAACACCTTCATCGACCTGCCCCAACCCGACCTCGTCATCGGCCAGGACAGCCGCCATTACGAATTGATCGGCGCCGCAGGCCCGATCTTCCAGCAAAGCCTGCTCACCCTGCTCGCATGAGGGCGGGGGATGGGGATAATGTCGGCTATCAACGAGGCTAACCTTTTCACGCCAGTTGGTTCGCCGCCTCAAAGCCAGAGAGAACAGCAGCTTCCACTCCGGGGCCGTAATGCGTGGTCGCTCCGGTCAGGGTCAGGCCTGGGATCGGTGTTGCCGCCCTCGGCGCCCATTGGCCGATGGCAGTGCCGTAGATTTCACCATGGGGAGTATTCAGGTAACTGAGGAATGTTCTCGGCGTTGCGGTCTCGTGGTGGACAATGTGGCGGCGCAGGTCGGGAATGGCGATAGTTGCGAGATCAAGCAACGTATCGGTTATCTCTGATTTTGCCGTCTCGTAGGCAGCACCTGACAAGGCAAGCCATTCTTGTGTTTTTTCGGCGCTGATCAAATGAAGAAGCGTTATCGCCGCGTGACCGGGCGGCGCGAGCGTGGTGTCGATGGCGCTGGGGTTGCCAATGCCGAGACCCATATTGTTGGCATGCACAAAGGTTCGCGCAGGGAGGTCGGGGAGCGTATCGAGACCGATGCTGACAAGGATGCCCGAAGGGCCCTGCTCACGCGCTTTCAGGCGGCGGTTGTAATTGGCGGGAAGGACCGGGCTTCCGAGCAGATCGCGGTGGCAACTTGCCGGATCCATGTTGGCGATGACCTCACGGGCGGCAATCTCCTCACCTTTTATGGTGGTCACGCCAACGACACGCTCGCCTTCAAGCCTGATTTTCGCGACCTGTGTTTTTAACCGCACGATGCCCCCATGGCTGCGAATATCGTGCATCAGGGCATTGGAAAGCTGTTGCGTGCCGCCGCGCGGGTAGAAGCCGCCGTGGCGGTAATAACCGAATAACGGTACCATATCGCCGACAGTGAGACGGGCGGGGTCTTCGGTGACGTATTCCGAGATGATGGTCAGAAGCTGCTTCAGAGCCGGATCGCTGATAAAATGGCCGAGAAATGCGTCATAGGGCTCTTTCATCCAGCGCATCATTGCCGGGTTGGCGACAGCCCAGGCGGAGAGATCACCCATATCGCCCTGGCCCGACAGCAGCCGCTCGGTGTTACTGGCGATTTCTGTCTCCAAGTGCGCGATTTCCGCGAACAGCCGTTCGATGCCGCAACGCTCCTGCGGGAAACGAATGGCCAACAGCGCTTCAAAGCCCTGCCGCGTTTCCGGCACGTCGATGCATAATCCATCTTGAATATAGCGATGGCGCACGCGCTGCCATTGCAGCATGGCTCCCGCTTCCGTTCCCTCAAGCAGGCGCGCAAGTGGCGCACCTGGAGCGAGGCCGCTGATGTCCTGCACGCCAGCATCAAAAATGAAGCGACGGGCGATGCGGTTTTTATCCCGCGCCTTGCGCACCCACGAGGTGGCCGCGCCGCCTGGCCGGTCATGGGCTTCGAAAACAATAACCTTGAGGCCACGACGTGCCAGCAGCAACGCGGCTGTTAATCCGCCAATGCCGGAACCGATCACAATGACATCACAGGATTTTGGCATGGGCGAGCGCGTCTCGGCTAGAGTAGCTCGCGTTTTGTCAGCACAAGCGGCGACCTGTCAAGTTGACGCGGCGCTCTGGTGCGCATAGGAGCTTGCTCGTGCTTCAACGGGGATGACGCCACGATGTCGATGAAAATCTGTGCCGTTATTCCAAGTCACAATCACTACAAATCTTTAGCGCAGGTGATCATGGCTTTGCGCGGGCATGGGTTGCCGGTGCTGATTGTCGATGACGGCAGTGCATCACCAGCGCGCGAGGCGATTGCCGCATGTCATGATCCGGCCCATGGCATTGAAGTGGTGCGGCTAGATAAGAACAGCGGTAAGGGCGGTGCGGTTGCGCATGGATTACGGCTTGCGGCAGAGCGCGGTTTTACCCACGCCGTCCAGGTGGATGCCGATGGCCAGCATGATCTTACCGCCATCGACAGGCTCGTTGAAGCCGCCCGCAAAAACCCCGAAGCACTCGTGAGCGGCTTGCCGGTCTATGACAGCACCATGCCGCTATCGCGGCGCTTTTCCCGTTGGTTGACCCATGTGTGGGTGTGGGTCGAGACGCTCTCGACAGCAATCCGCGACAGCATGTGCGGCTTCCGGGTTTACCCGGTTGCGCAGACGCTCGGGGTACTCGACACGGAATCGGTCGGCAAACGCATGGATTTTGACACGGAAATCATGGTGCGTCTGGCGTGGCGTGGTGCACCGGTGATCCATGTACCAGTGGCCGTGACCTACCCGGAGGGGAACACCTCGAATTTTCACCTGTGGCGCGACAACTGGCTCATCACCAAAATGCACACGCGGCTCGTCTTCGGGATGCTGGCACGCCTGCCCTCGGTTTGGCGCAACCGCCCGCGCAAGGAAGGCGCCCCTGCGGCGCATTGGGCATCCATGGGCGAGCGCGGCGCACAATTCGGCCTGTGGTTCGTTCTTACCTTTTACCGGATGTTCGGGCGGCGTGCATGCGTTCTCGTACTGTGGCCGATTGTCACCTATTTTTTCCTGACTTCGGGCGCGCGGCGTGACTATTCTCTGGCTTATCTCAGGCGGATCCACACCCTGAAGGGCCTCGCAGCCCCCGGCTGGCGCGACAGCCACGCACATTTCATGAGCTTTGCGAAAAAGGCGCTTGATGCGGTTGCGGCGTGGAGCGCCCCAAACAACGCGCCGCCCATCGACATTGAGACAAGCGAACGGGTGCGCGAACTGGCGCGGGATGGCGGCGCATTGCTGGTTGTCTCCCATCTCGGAAATGCCGAGCTGTGTCGGGCGCACCTCGCCGGGCTCGTCGGGCGCGATGTTTATGCCTTGATGCACACACGCCATGCCCGCTTTTATAACAACCTCATTCGCTCCATACGTCCCGATGCGGCGGACAGCGTTATTGAAGTGTCTGATCTTGACCCGGCAACGATGATTTCGCTCTCTGAGCGCATCGAAAAGGGAGACTGGCTTGCCATTGCCGGGGACCGCATTCCCCTCAGCGGCGACCAGCATACCAGTCTGGTTCCGTTCCTCGGCGATCCCGCTCCGTTTTCGCATGGCCCTTATATCCTTGCGGCCTTGCTCGGCTGCCCGGTGGTGCTGATGTTCTGTCTCAAACAGGGGGATCGCCACGTCGCAATTTTTGAAGAGTTTGCCGACCATGTTGTTCTGCCTCGGGGAGAACGCCTCGCCGCCATTACCGATTATGCCAGCCGTTATGCCCGCAGGCTTGAGCACCATTGCCTGAACCAGCCGCTGCAATGGTATAATTTTTATAATTTTTGGAACAAAGCTCCACCCCACAATTGAACGAGCGAGCGTTCCAAGAAAACGCCGGTTCAACGCGGAAGCATCATAAAGTAAAAGGATTTAGCATGCCAAGCGGGGCATATGAAACGCGGTGCACGCTGGGGCGGCCGCGCTTGCCGGGAAGATTTCATGGGTAATTTCGGGGGATTTTGCTCTTGTTCATCATTGCTAGGCTACCTTTTCTCCCATAAGCACGATAGGAAGCCGTTTGAGCTTCGGGGGATACGATGGCAGCCAGTTTTCTGCCTTTTTCGATGAGATCATGGTGCGTCTGGGCGCCAGAGCGACCCATGCCCGAAGACTGGATCACGTGGGGCGGAGCCGATGGCGCGGCCGCCGCCGCGTTACGTGCGACTGCCAAAGAAGGCAAGGCTCTGCCGCTCGCCGTGCGGCGCCGCGCAACCGAGCTTGGCCGCAAGCTGCTCGAATGCGCCACAGGCTGTGGCGAAACCGTCCAATCCGGGCGCTATGTGCTGGCCTCCCGCCATGGCGAATTTTCCCGCGCCTTGAGCACTTTGACCGCACTGGCGCAGCAAGAGCCGCTTTCTCCTGCTGATTTTTCCATGGCGGTGCATCACGGGCTCACCGGCCTTCTGTCGATTCATGCGGGCAACATGGCGGGGCATACCGCACTTGCGGCGGGCCCCGACAGCTTCGGATACGGTCTTCTTGAAGCAGCAATCTGCCTCGCTGAAAATCCGGATCAACCGGTGATCCTGCTCTATGCCGACGACAAATTGCCCGGCGTTTATGCTGAAATGTGCGGGAATGAGGAAGAATTGCCGCTCGTCCTGGCCTTCACTCTGGAGGCGGGACACACCCTTTCAGTCTGCCATGAGCCGATGACGGAGTGCGCCACCAAGCCAAAGCCAGCCCTTGATTTTCTGCGGTTCTTTCTATCGGGAGCACCGGAAGCCCGGTCGGCTGGAACGAATTTGAGCTGGAGCTGGAAGCGCCATGTTTAAATGGTTTTGCAAGCTCCCGCGCATTATCGGCACCGGCTTTTCCTTCGCCTGCCTGTTCGGCGGCGGCGCGCTCATCGCGATCCTTGTGTTTCCTGTCATCGCCCTTATGACGCCAGACCCCACAATGCGCCGCGAGCGCAACCAGTATCTGATTCACCTCATCTTCCAGATATATATCTGGATGATCCAGTTCATGCGGCTTGTGCGCATCGAAGTGCAAGGCGCTGATATTCTGAAGCGCTGCCGCAGTACCATAATCATTGCCAATCACCCGACCCTGCTCGATGTCGTCGTTCTGATGTCGCTCGTCAGCAATGCCCAATGCGTGGTCAAAAGCGCACTCTGGTCCAGTTGGACACTTGGCCGGGTGGTGCGCGGGGCTGGTTACATCCGCAACGATCTTCCATCTGAAGAACTTCTGGAAGAATGCGTTAACTGCTTCAGACAGGGCGCCAATCTCATCATTTTCCCCGAAGGCACACGCACCGTTCCGGGCGCGATGCCGTCCATGCGGCGCGGATTTGCCAATATCGCTCTGTTCTCGGAGGCAGAAATCCAATTGGTCACCATTGACTGCACGCCGCCAACGCTGACCAAAGGGGAAAAATGGTGGCAAGTTCCCGCCGTCGCCCCTGTACTGCGGGTGCGCGTTGGTGAGCGGATCAACCCGGCGGACCATATGCGCAATACCGAGCGCGCCCACGCGGCACGGCGGCTGGTGAATTTTGTTGAAGATTATTATACACGACAGCTTGCGCCGACGTAACATTTGGTAGAACGCCGAATACAAAGCGCTAAAGTGACAAAATCAGGCGGGGATAGGGCCAACATGAACGTACTTGAAAACAAGATTAAACAACTGATCGTCGAGAGCCTCAAACTCGAAGATCTCAAGCCGGAAGAGATCGACAGCAACGAGCCCTTATTCGGCGAGGGCCTGGGGCTCGACTCGATTGATGCGCTGGAACTCGGGGTGGCGCTGCGTAAGGCATTCGGTCTTCAGATCGAGAGCGTGACCGACGACGTGAAGCAGCATTTTGCCAATGTCCGCAGCCTGGCAAAATTCGTCGAAGCACAACAGGGACAGTGAGATGATCTTAAGCCGCGAACAACTCTACGAAAAACTGTCGCAATACCTCGAAGAGCTCTTCGAGGTGCCTGCGGCGAAAATCACGCCTGCCGCCCGCCTCTATGAAGACCTTGATCTCGATTCTATCGATGCTGTTGATCTGGTTGTGAAATTGCAGGAACTGACCGGGCTTAAATTCAAACCCGAGGAATTCAAGGCAGTTCGCACCGTGGCCGATGTGCTCGACTGTGTCGAGAAGCTGATGGCTGTTCCAGCCTGACGCCATGACGATTGCCCTAACGATTGCAGGTATCCTCTATCCGATACTGGTTGTCTTCGGGCATTCGGTTGTGCCTCCCTTTTTGCTCATCGCCATTGCCTGCTTTCTGATTATGCTGCGGGTGTGGGATATGTCGCGCAAAGGGCATCCGCTGTTTGTCTCGGTAAAAGGTGCCTGGGCGAGCATTGTTTGCTTTGTCGCGCTGATCGGCCTCGGGCTCGCGTTTGCTGCGCCGATTACGGCGGCCAAGTTTTATCCGGTTGCGGTTAGTCTCGGCGTGGCTTTCACCTTCGCCGCCTCTCTTGCCGCCCCGCCCTCGCTGGTCGAACGGCTGGCGCGATTGCGCGAACCCGATTTGCCGCCGGAAGCCACCAGCTATTGCCGCAAGGTGACATGGCTTTGGGCCGGATGGCTCACGGCCAATGGCGCCATAGCCGCAGCCCTCGCATTATGGGCGAGCGATGCTGTCTGGGCGTTGTGGACAGGGCTCATCAACTACGGCGTATCCGGTCTTCTGTTCGCAGGTGAATTTGCAGTGCGTTATTTCATGCGCCGCCCCGGGGCGACGGCATGATGAACCCGTTCTTCCATACGGGCGGCCCCGTTGAGACTGTCGCGTTTTGCGCCGGCCAGAATGTATCGCGGCAACGGTTCCTGTGCGATCTCGCCGGGGCCGTGCGGCATCTCCTGCCGTTCTCCGGGGGGATCGGCCTTTTGCTTACCGAGGATGCGTATTGGAGCGCGGTCGGTCTTCTGGCGATGGCGCAGGCGGGGGTCGATGTCATCCTGCCGCCCAACGCCCAGCCTGCGAGCATTCAGGCGCTCGCCGGACAGTTCGCCATCGTCGTATGCGATAGCGAAATTGCCGCGACTGACAGCGGCCTCACGCCAAAGATCGTGCTTGATGCCACTCTCGCCTCCGCCCTGCCGGGCAATGTTATGTGCGACCCCAGCGCGAGGGTTTCGTTTTTTACTTCCGGCTCGTCCGCCGCGCGCAAGCAATGCCTCAAGACAATGGCCCATCTTTTTGCGGAAGCGCAGGCCATCGAGCACCTGCTGGGACACCGTGCGCCGGCCGCTTGCGCGGTGTTCGGCACGGTTTCGCATCAGCATGCCTATGGCTTCGCCTTCCGCATGTTGTGGCCGCTCCTGTCGGGACGCCAGATCGTGGGCCGGATGCACCGCTTCATAGAAAGCCTGTTCCATGATCTGCATCGACCGGCGGTGGTCGTATCCAGCCCGGCACATCTGAGCCGCCTTGAGGGCATCAGACCGTTACCCGAGGCCAAGATGCCGAGCGTTTTGCTGAGCGCGGGCGGGCACCTGCGCGATGATGCTGCCGCGGCGGCAATGAGGATTTTCGGGGTGCCTGTCACCGATATTTATGGCTCGACAGAGGCGGGGGCGATGGCGTTCCGCATCCGTGGCGGAGCGGATGATATGTGGGAAGCATTGCCCGGCACCACCATCAGCCCAAGCGCCACCGGAGAATTGCGCGCCCAGGCGGCTCATATCCCGCCCGAAGGCGAGAATAACGCCGACCGCCTGAAACTGCGCAGTGACGGAAAGTTCATGCTCACCGGGCGCAGTGACCGGGTGGTGAAGGTCGAGGGCAAGCGCATCAGCCTTTCAGAAATCGAGCGGTTGCTCGGCGAGATGGCGGAAGTGGAAAGCGCCTTTATCGTATCGTTCACTGAGGGCGAAGGGCTCGGTGCCATTATCATTCCGACACAAAACGGGTGGAATGCTGTGAAACACATGGGCCAGTTCCGCTTTGGCCGGCAATTGCGCGCGCATCTCGCCCGGTGGATTGACCCGGCGGGCCTACCGCGGCGTTGGCGCTTTCTCAAAGAACTGCCATTGGGCGACATGGGCAAGACCAATCGCGCCGAACTTGCACGGTATTTCGAAGCGGATTCCCCATGAAACACCATGATGGCCATGAGCGCTCATCCGAACCCGAAATTCACGCGGTCAGCGCGGTTGACGGCGGCGTTGTGCTTGACCTTTTCATTCCCGAAACCCTCGTGTGGTTCGAGGGACATTTCGCCGATGCGCCAATTTTACCCGGCGTGGTTCAGATTGACTGGGCGCTTCTTCTCGGCAGGCGGCATCTCTCGATCGGGCCGACGGGCGCTCACTCCATGCAGGTGAAATTCCGCAAGGTTTTCGGCCCCGGTGGTGGTATCCGTCTTTTCCTAGAAAAGCGCGGCGCGGATACCTTGCGTTTTGAATATCGGCGAGGCGACGATCTCATGTCTTCGGGATCGCTCAAACTCTTCCCGGAGGAACAGAGATGATCTCGGTGCGCGTGCCGGTTCAGGTGCAGTTTTATGATGTTGATTCCATGCAGATCGTCTGGCATGGCCATTATGCGCGTTACCTCGAAGAGGCCCGCTGCGCCCTTCTGGAAAAGCTCGATTACAGCTATACCCGCATGGCGGAACTCGGCCATATCTGGCCAATTACCGAAATGAGGACGAAGTACATCAAGTCAGCGCGGTTTCGCCAACATATCGAGATCGAAGCGACACTTGTTGAATACGAGAACCGCATCCGTATTGATTACCGCATCTTCGACAAGGATACCGGTGCTCTGCTGACCAAGGCGCAGACGACGCAGCTTTGTGTGGAAATCGCCACAGGCGAGTTACGTCTTGATGCACCACCAGAATTCATCGCCAAAGTGAGGGCTTATTGTGATTAAACGTGTTGCTTTTATCTTCGGCGTCATGCTGCTCGCGCTGCATACCTTTCAGGCTTCTGCGCAGGAACTGCCGCAAGCCGCCCGCATTGGTCCCAACCAGATATTGCGCGGGCGCTTCGAGCAGCAGCGCCATCTCACCGGTTTTTCCGCACCGGTAAAAAGCTACGGCGTCTTCGTGTTGCAGCCGGGGCGCGGGCTGATCTGGAAAACCGAAAGACCTTTCGCCATCACCACCGTGCTGAGCCCCGCGGGTTTAGTGCAGGAGGTCAAGGGCCGCGAGACGGTGCGCATGGCCTCCGCGCAACTGCCGTTCATGGCAAAACTTTACGCCATGCTGAGCGGTGTGCTGACCGGCGACTGGACGATGATGAGCAATGCCTTCACCATTACCCAGGCCAAAGAAGGCAAAAGCTGGCGTTTGAAACTGACGCCGCTGCGGGCCAATGATCCGTCAATGCCCATCAAGGAAATTAACGCCGCCGGATCGCGCTTGCTCGAAGACGTCGAGGTTATTAAGCCAAACGGCGACAAAGACCGGCTGATCTTCTCCGCCCAGAAGCTCGAAACCGGCACCGTGACCGAAGACGAAGCGGCTCTGTTCAACACATTGGGTCGATAAAAATGCGCGGACTGGCCGGGATATGGCTTGCGATTGTTGTCCTGGCCGGTGCGTATCTCACCGTTCACGTGAAGACTGGCCTGCCATTGCAGACCGATATTCTGGCGCTGCTGCCTGCCGAGGAGCAAAATCCCGCCATTCGCAAGGCCAATGATATTGTTACCCGTGAATTGTCGCGCAAGGTGGTGGTGATGGTGAGCCATGCCGGGCGCGATGAAGCCCGCGAGGCGGCGCGCGCCATCGGGGCCGCCATTGAGGCAACGGGGCTCACGGCCCCCATTGGCGACGAATTCTCAATTGACCGCATGAAGCGCATCGGTGCGCTCTATTTCCCCCATCGCAACGGCCTGCTTTCGGCAGAGAACCGTGACCTGCTTGGGCAAGGCAAGGGAGAGGTGGTCGCAGAAAAAGCGCTGGCGCAGGTTTTCGGTGTGGGCACCATTGCCGATGCCGGGCTATTGCGCGCCGACCCTTTCCTCCTGATGCCGGATTACATGCTGTCATTGCCGTTCCCGCGCACCAAGATTGGCATGGATGACGGCCTGCTCTCGGCCACCGATGGAACCGGCACCCATATCGTTTTGCTGGCGACGTTGACGGCGGAACCCTATGCGCTCGACATCCAGAAAAAGCTGGTCTCGGCGCTTGATCAGGCGGTATCGCGCAACACCGCAAAGTTTCCCGGCCTTGAGGTCAAACGCCTCGGCGCGGTGTTTTATGCGGCAGCGGGGGCCAAGCAAGCGGTGGATGAAGCCTCGACCTTGTCGGTCTTGTCTTTCCTCGGAATTACTTTGCTCATCGTCTTCGTGTTTCGACGTGTGCGCCCGGTCTTTCAGAACCTCATCGTGGTGGCGGTTGGCGTCACCTGTGGGACGGCTGCGACGCTCTGGCTGTTTGGCGAAATACATATCGCCTCGCTTCTGTTCGGCATCAGCCTGATCGGTGTCGCTGTCGATTATGGGCTCTACTACACCACCAGCATTTTCGACGGTGGCGATGAAGCGCCCCGCGCGCGTCTTGCACGCGTGCTGCCCGGCATCGGGCTCGGCCTTCTCATGACCGCCATCGGCTATGGCGCTTTGGCTATTGCACCATTTCCCGGCCTGCGGCAGATCGCCCTCTTCTCGGCCATCGGGCTTGTCGGCTCCTGTCTGACGGTGATCTTGTGGCTGCCCCTCGGCGATCGCTCTTCCATGCCGCAGCACGGGTCGCGCCTGCTCGCATCGGTCAGCGCCCTATCGGCATTGTGGCAAATAGCCGGGCGGCGCAAAGTGCTTTTCGGGGCGGCTCTTGTTGCGCTGGCGCTGTGTGCCGTCGCGGCATCGCGCTTTGCGGTGGACGATGATGTGCACCATCTGCAGGCGCTCGATCCTGGTCTCGTTGTCGAGCAAAAGGCGATCACCGGCATGATCGGTGCCAATTCCGCCAATCAGTTCCTGCTGGTGTCGGCGGCTGACGACGAAGAGGCTTTGAAGGTTCAGGAAGTTTTGCAACCAGCGCTTGAAGCGCTGCACGTGCGGGGCGTCTTCTCGGGGTTCCAGATGCCCGCTGGTTTTGTACCATCGATGGCACGGCAGACAAGCAATGCGAAACTGGTGGCGCAATATCTGACCGCGCCATTGGAGCAGCAACAGCGTGAAACGCTCGGACTGGAAGGGGAGATGCGGCCCCCTCCCGCCAATGCGGGGTTGAGCCTTTCCAAGGCCCTTGATGCCAACGCAGTGCCTTATCTCAATACGCTGGTTCTGGCCCCTGGCCTGCATATCGTCACATTCCAAAATCTCACCGATCCTGTGGCCGTGAAGCATGCTGTGGCCGGGATGGCCAATATCACCTTCATCGACCCGGCTGGCGATTACAGTGTGCTGCTCGAAAAATACCGCGTGCGCATGATGATCCTCACCGGCGTCTTCGCCGCCATCGCGCTTGCCATACTCGTTGTGCGCTATCGCGGCTGGAAGGGTGTGTTTCTGTTCGCCATTCCGGCAATAACAGTTGCGCTGACCGTGGCAGTCCTCGCATTGATCGGCCAGGCCTTCACATTCTTCCATGCGGTTGGCCTCATCCTGATACTGGTTTTCACCCTCGACTACACGGTGTTCGGAGCGGAATCGCGCCTTCTGGCGCAACCGGTCACACTTCTGGCGATGGGGCTTGCGGCAATAACCGCTCTCCTGTCTTTTGGCATCCTAGCGGTCAGCAAGGTTCCGGCGGTCCACCACTTCGGCAGCACGATGTTAATCGGAATAACGCTCGCAATTCTCATAACGCCGCTTGCCGTTGTGCGGGCGGAAAGATAAAGCTCGAAACAGTACCAAACGAAAGGAAAACACGGCCATGCGACAGACACTGCGAATGATCGCCGGGGCAATTGCCCTGCTCTCGACGCTGGCCGCCTGTGCACCAAACCGCCAGGAGCTTTCCGGGAGTACCGATGGCAAAGCGCCCATCGGGAAAAACCTGAGCGTCATGCTGCCGCCACCCGCCGATTTCGGCCGCCCGGTCGAGGCAAGCCAAGTGCTGACCATGACGGGCTATGGGCGCACCTTCGCCCTTGAAACCCGCCTGAGCATCACCCGCAAGAACGTCTCGCTGGTCGCGCTCGACACCATGGGCCGCCGCGCCATGACCATCTCATGGGATGGTGCAAAACTTGCTTACGAAAAAGCCGACTGGGTGCCGTCTCTGATTGATCCCGGTGCGGTCCTGGCCGATGTCTATCTGCTCTACGGACAGGAAAAGACGCTAAGCGAACGCCTCGCTCCCCTTGGCTGCATCGTGATGGATGATAAACAATCGCGCGAAATCACTTGTGGTGGCAAACCGCTTCTCTCCGCCCAATTCGGATGGCAGCGCAGCGGACGCTGGAACGGCAACATGCATTACGGCAACCGTTCATGGGGCTATGATGTTGAGGTGCAATCCTCTGACATGAAGCGGTGAGCGCATAAAGATGCGGCTGGGAATTCCTGCACTCGGGATTGTTTCGAGCCTCGGTCGGGGCAAGGCGGAAAACGCCCGTGCCCTGTTTGCGGGCAACCGGGACGGCATGGTCGGGCGCGATGATCTGATCCCCGGTCAACGGGTCGTGGTTGGGGCAGTGACAGGGGATCTGCCGCCTGTGCCGGCCCATCTTTCCGCCTGGCAGTGCCGCAATAACAGCCTGGTTTACGCGGCGCTCACCGAGATCATGACTGATGTCGAAGCGCTCATCCACCGCTTTGGCCGCGCCCGTATTGCAGTGGTGATGGGCACCAGCACTTCTGGCATCGCTGAGGGTGAAACCGCCTTTGCGGAACGCCTCGCCCACGGCACCTGGCCCGCGCGTTTCGATTACCGCCAGCAGGAAGCGGGCGGTCTTGCGGGCTTCGTTGCCAAAGCGCTTGATATCACCGGCCCCGCCTACACCATCGCCACCGCATGTTCCTCAAGCGGCAAGGTTTTCGGCTCAGCCCGGCGGCTGATCCGGGCGGGGCTCGCAGACGCTGTCATCGTCGGAGGGGCCGATACGTTGTGCCGCCTGACACTTAATGGCTTCAGCGCCCTGGAAGCGGTATCTCACGGGCATTGCCAGCCTTTCAGCCACAATCGGGATGGTATCAATATCGGTGAAGCCGCCGCGGTATTTGTGGTGACGGCGGAAGAGAGCGAGATCAACCTTTTGGGCCTCGGGGAGGCCTCAGATGCCCACCATATCAGCGCCCCTGACCCTGAAGGCAAAGGCGCGATCAAGACGATCCGCGCCGCGCTGGACGACGCTCATCTCACCCCCGCCGACATCGCCTATGTCAATCTGCACGGCACCGGCACCAAGCTGAACGACGCGATGGAAAGCGGGGTTATTCACACAATCTTCGGCCCGCAAACGCCGTGCAGTTCAACAAAGGCCATCACCGGTCATACACTTGGTGCCGCAGGCGCTTGCGAAGCGGCTTTCCTGTGGCTGACCCTCAACCGCCGCCACAACCCCGAAAGCCGCCTGCCGCCCCACATCTGGGACGGTGTACCCGACCCGGAGATTTCCACCATTGCCCTGACGACAGCCCATGCGACATTCCCGCAAAGCCGCTCTGTGGCCATGTTGTCCAATTCATTCGCCTTCGGCGGCAGCAATGTCGCGTTGGTGCTTGGGCGGGGAAAAGCGCCATGATAACGCCCTTGCCGCCCATTGCCGAACTTCTGCCCCATACCGGCCGCGCTATCCTGCTTGATACGATTGAGGCTGCGGATGCGAGTTCAATTTCATGTACGCTGCATGTGCGCCCCGAATGTCCGTTCTTTATTCAAGGCAAAGGCGTTTCTGCCCATGTTTCCATTGAGTGGATGGCGCTGGCCTGTGCCGCCTATGGCGGGCTGGAGGATCGGGTGAAGGGTAAGCCGGTAACGCTCGGCCTCCTGCTCGGCACCCGTAATTTCAAAGCAACCCGGCCCTACTTCGCGCCTGGGCTGGATTTCATCATCGAAGCGCGTCTATCCTACCGGGATGCGGCAATCGGTGTCTTTGACTGCTCGGTGCGGCAGCGTGGTAGCGATATCCTGGACGCAACGGCACAACTGACGGTCTATCAGCCCGAAGATGTGCGAGCTTTCCTCGAAGAACAGGGACAGTGACATGGGGACGGAACGCACAATTCTCGTAACCGGCGCAAGCAAAGGTATTGGTCAGGCCATCGCGCAGCATCTGGCGCGAGAGGGCTTCACCATTGCCGTGCATTACGGCCATGACCGAGCCGGTGCCGAAGCCACCCTTGCCACCATTGAGGCAGATGGCGGCAGGGGCCGCGTTCTCAGTTTTGATACCTCCGACCGGGAAACGGTGCGGAGCGTTGTCGAGGCTGACATGGAGCGGCATGGCGTTTATTATGGCGTGGTGCTCAATGCTGGCATCACCCGCGATGCTGCCTTTCCCGCGCTTTCCGATGCCGATTGGGACGCGGTTCTCGATACCAATCTCGACGGTTTTTACAATATCCTGAAACCAGTCGTCATGCCGATGATTTCGGCGCGGCGCGGGGGGCGCATTGTTACCCTCTCGTCGGTTTCGGGCATCATGGGCAATCGTGGACAGGTTAATTACAGTGCCGCCAAAGCGGGCATCATCGGCGCAACCAAGGCTCTCGCCGTTGAGCTCGCCAAGCGAAATATCACGGTCAATTGTGTCGCGCCCGGCCTCATCGAAACCCAGATGACCGCCGATGTCCCCATGGAAGAAGCCAAAAAGGTGATCCCCATGGCGCGCGCGGGCAAGCCGGAAGAGGTGGCCGCAGTGGTTGGCTTCTTATGTTCAGATAGCGCCAGTTATGTTACGCGACAGGTAATTGCGGTGAACGGGGGAATGATTTGATGCGTCGCGTTGTTGTGACCGGTTTCGGGGGCGTCACGCCACTCGGCAATGACTGGTCTTCCATCCGGGAGAAGATGGTAAAAAAGGAAACGGCCGTTCGCCGCATGCCGGAATGGGAGCGCTTCAGCGGCGTCAATACCCGGCTGGCCGCTCCGGTGTTGGACACTGCATTCGAGGAGCGCTACTCCCGCAAAGCGGCGCGCACGATGGGCCGCATTTCAAAAATGGCGGTTTATGCCACTGAGCAGGCATTTGACGACGCCGGACTGACCGGTGACCCGCTGGTAAAAAGCGGACGCTGCGGTGTGGCCTACGGCTCGTCTTTCGGCAGCCCAGGCCCGGTGATTGCTTTTGCCGAGCTCATGACCGCGGGGGCATCAAAACTTCTGAACGCAACGAGCTATATCCATATCATGGGCCACACGGCCGCGGTGAATATTGGCCTGTTCTTCGGTCTCACCGGTCGCGTTATTCCCACCTCCGCCGCCTGCACCTCAAGCAGCATGGCCATCGGTTATGCCCATGAGGCCATTCAGGCAGGAAAAGCCGATGTGATGGTTGCAGGAGGCGCCGAAGAGCTCGATATTTCGGGCAGCGCCGTGTTCGACACCCTGTTCGCAACATCCACCCGCAATGACGAACCGTCGCTGACGCCCCGCCCCTACGATGTTGCGCGCGATGGTCTGGTGATCGGCGAAGGCGCAGTCTCCCTTATCCTGGAGGAGCGTGAACATGCGCTGGCACGCGGTGCCACCATCTATGCGGAAATCGCAGGCTTTGCCACCAACAGTGATGGTTGCCATGCCACCCAACCGCAAATGGAAACGATGGCGCTTGCATTGCAGGGCGCATTACGTGATGCCAACCTGCCGCCGGAAGCCATCGGCTTCGTCAGCGGGCACGGCACCGCAACCGACGGCGGCGACATCGCCGAGAGCCACGCAACGCGCAGTGTTTTTCGGCGCGCCGTGCCGATCCACTCGCTGAAGAGCTATTTCGGCCATACGCTCGGTGCCTGTGGCGGCCTGGAAGCGTGGCTTGGCGTCGAGATGATGCGCGCGGGCTCATTCATGCCGACCATCAATCTTGATACGCCCGATCCGCGCTGCGCAGAACTTGATTATCTCATGGGCAGCCCACGGGCACTTGACGTCGAATACCTGATGTCCAACAATTTCGCGTTCGGCGGCATCAATACTTCCCTCATATTCAAGAGGGCCTGAAGCATATTCCGCACCCGGAGACAAAAATGGAAAAAATGATTATCCCAGCGTTGGCAGCTTTTCTGTGCAGCGCGGCAGTTCCCGCTTTTGCCGCCGACGTTGTGACGAGCGCTTCCATTGCGGACGCATTGAACAGCCCGGAAGCCCGCAAGGTTCTGACCGACGACGTCAAACTCTATTTCGGCAGTGACCGCGTGAGAGCAGCAAAGGTTATCGGCGAGTGGTCGAGCAACCGACACGCCAGAAAGACCTCCCACCCGGACCAGTTGACGGTATGCCACGCCGCTTTTGCTAAAGCGACGTTCGAATTGCAGAAGCGCGCCCGCGAAGAAGGGGGCAATGCTGTCATCAACATCACCGGCCTGGACAAAGAGAAGACCCGCTATTCCGACCGAAACACCTATGTCTGCCGCGGTGGTCGTGTGATGATCTCGGTGGGCCTAAGGGGAACTGTTGTGAAGACCAAGTAATTTTGGTTTTCCACCGCGCCTGGTTGTCGGCTCCCCGGCATCGGGCGTCTGAGACCGAACAACCGCGTTCGGATATTCACATACCCATGAAATTCAGGAGGCAATATTTATGCAGAAGTTTCTCATCCCGGCGCTGGCAGCGCTTTTGTGCAGCATGGTCACCCCGGTTCTTGCCGCGGATTCACTGACCAAGGGCTCTATCGAGGACGCCCTGAACAGCGAAGAGGGACGCAAGCTTGTGGCCAGCGATATCAAGCTGCATTTTGGTAATGAACGTGTGAAGGTTGCGCAGGTTATTGGCGAGTGGAAAAGCAACCGCCGTCGCAACATGAGCCACGAATCCAGCCAGGCCATCGCCTGCCATGTCGCCTTCGCCAATGCCGCGTATGAACTGCAGAAGCGCGCCCGTGCAGAGGGTGGTGATGCGGTCATCAACATCGTCAGCGTTGACAACACCAAGGCCGAGAGCGCCAGCCGCACTGCCTACACCTGCCGCGTCGGCCGTGTGATGGCAGCGGTGGCCCTGCAGGGAAAAGTTGTAAAGACCAGAAAATAATTGGTGTTCATAGCATGGCGCGGTTAAGTGGAATCCGCTTAACCGCATAAAGCCTTGCGAAATACGGATGTTAGAGCGGGATGTGTTGCTGTGTAAACACATCCCCTCCAGTATAACGCTGGTTTTAAATGGATCGCCGGTTAAACGCAAAGCGTCACGGGATCAATGAATCCAGAGCGAAGTGCGTTTCATATTAAACGCGAATTACTCTAAAAAGAAAAAAAGGACTTAGCCGTTTCCAGCTGAGTCCTTGAAAAATTTGGCGCACCCAGCACGATTCGAACGTGCGACCTTTGCCTTCGGAGGGCAACGCTCTATCCAGCTGAGCTATGGGTGCGGACGCTTTTAGGGCGTGGCGGATTCAGTAGCCTATTCCCTTTGTTCGGGCAAGGGCCTCCGTGGGTCATTCCGTCCCATGCGAGGGGGAATATGATGCGGGGGCTTGGCACATACCGCCTTTGCTGGACTTGTGCGGCCCCTTGGGGCATGTGTTCCCTGGTGCCACTGTCGTGGCAAAAAGGTTTGGAGAATGCCCGTTTGGGGCATACCATTGCCGCGTGAGACGCGCTATCTCATGGCCCGACAACGCCCGGCTGTTATTGAGGAATGGCGCACAAGACATGGCTAAAGCACGAGACACGAGTCTGGACCTTTTTCCCCATGCGGAGCCGATGCCGTCTGGCAAGGCGGGCCGCACCGCGAAAGGCATTGTCAACGCGGCGGTCTATTGCGGCAACAAGCGGCTTTGCGACATCGCGCTTTCGGAGGCGGGCGAGTGGGCGAAGAAGCCGGGGCATATCGTGTGGATCGGGCTTTACGAGCCGGGAGAGGCGCTCCTGTCGGAACTGCAAAAGCAGTTTTCCCTCAGCCCGCTTGCCATCGAAGATGCCAAGATGAAGCATCAGCGCACCAAGGTCGAACAATATGGCGACAGCCTGTTCATTGTTGCCCGCACGGTGCAGATCGTCAACAAGCGCATCTCACTGCACGAAACCCATATTTTCGCGGGCAAAGGCTATGTCGTCACCATCCGCCACGGCACGTCAGCGAGCTATGCGCCGGTACGTGAGCGGTATGAATCCCTCGTGCATCCCTATAAGGACAACGAACAGTTCATCGTCTACAGCCTGCTCGATTACATCGTCGACGCCTATCAGCCGATCATCGACTATGTCCATCAAGAAGTGGAGCATCTCGAAGATCAGGTGATGATCAGCCCGCTCAACAAGAGCGAAGTCGAGCGGCTGCACGGGCTCCAGCGTGATCTGTTGCGCCTGCGCACGGCGGTGGCACCGATGGTCGAGGTGTGCAAGCGGCTTGAACATGGCGATCTCTTGCCGGTTCCCGCCGATATCCAGGAATTGTTTCGCGATGTCACCGACCACATCCGCCGGGTGCAGGATCATATCGAGGTGCTGCGCGAAGTCATGAAATTCACCTTTGACGCCAATATGATGATGGGGCAGGCATTGCAGGCGGAGATCACCCGCAAGCTCGCCGCCTGGGCCGCCATCCTGGCGGTCCCCACGGCCATTGCCGGCATTTACGGCATGAATTTCAAGTTCATGCCGGAACTCGATTGGGCATATGGCTATTTCGTGGTTCTCGGCGGCATGATCGCCATTTGCGTCGGGCTCTTTGCCGCGTTCAAACGCAACGAGTGGCTGTAATCAGTCCGCGTTGCTGTCTTTCCAGAAGGGCATCAGGGCGGCAAGTGCTGCGCAATCCGCGTCAATGGCGCGCAAAAGCGCGGGCCGGTCTTCAGCGCGGGCTGCAATGAGGCGCACTTCGATTTCGGAAAGTCCCGCACGTCGCTCGGCTTCGGCGATATCATTGAGAGCACCGAGGCCGTCCTGCAGGCCGGTCAGGTGTTTTAAAGCGCGGTGGGATGGAGCTTCCTTGCGGTTCATAATCTCGGGCGCAGTAAAAAGCGGCAGGAAAAAATCCACCGCATAGCGCAGTTTTTTGACCTCGATACGCCAGGCGTGGCGGGCCGTATCATCGAGTTTCGCGTGGTCTGCGATGATCTTTCGCACCCGCTTCCAGCGCCGCTTGATCTGGCAGGCAGCATAGGCAATCAGCGCGTCGGTGGGTGGCGGGTTTTGTGCCTGCCAGGCACCGCACTCAATCCATTGCGTCAGGGTGAGCATGAGATTATGGAAGCGCACGGATGTCAGCGCTAACACCAACTGATCATAGGCGCGTTCCCGGCGCGTGCCGTAATCATCAACCATGTTGCGATAGGCGGGATCGGTGCCGTAACCCGCCTCGCCATCGCGCAGGATGCCTTCGATATAAACATCAAGCTCCCGCGCCTGCCCCATCTCGCCCGCCACCCAGCGCAACTCGGATTTGAGCCGGTCTCGCAACGGGTCATCACAAACCGGACGAAACGCCGTCATCGCTGCCCGCAAACGCCGGATCGCCACACGCATCTGGTGGACGGCCTCGGGCGGCTTCCCTTGCCAGAACGCCGATTCATTGGCGAGGAAATGGCGGAGACAGCCCCGGGCAATCCGTTGAAAGGCAGCGGTCAACGGCATATCCGGCGTGAGCATCACCCGCTCCGCCCGGCGTACCGTGTGGCCGCCAGCAAGAAGGGTGAAACCGCGCTCGGCCTTGGCCTGGGTGTCGAGCCGGATTGGCACGGCCCGCAAGATGCGCGCCGCTTGCCCGAACAAGGCCGATTTTGGCCCGTCCTTCAATTCAAGCTCCAGTTCACAAAACGCTTCGCGCCTTGTACCTGCAACGATTTCACCCATATCCACCGCTACTTCGATGGTCGCGCCCTCAAACATCACATCATATTGATGGCGGGTGACATCGACGGTGAAGATCGGTGCTATCTCGGGGTTCAACGCGGCATCGGCAAGTACCGGCCGCACCATGGCCGCTGCCCGGGCGCGCAGGTTGGGCCGCATGCCGCGCACCGCGCAGGACCATTCACCCCGTTCGGCAAAAGCATCATCACCACGCTCAAATGTCTTGACCGTCTGGGTTTTCTTCGCGCCGTCATCACGGATCCGCAGCGAGAAGCCAGCCTGGCGCAAGCGGTGATCTTGCGTGTCAAAATAGGTTGAATGGAGCCGCCGTTCCACGCCGGGCCGCAATGCCTGCCAGGGCGCGGCTTCCAGAAGGCTTAAGCTATCCCCCATCGTCAGGGCGAATTTCAGTTCGATTTCCCGCTCATCTTTTGCCAGGGAGCTTACGGCTTTCGTTTTCGACATACCCCCTCCGCGCAAAGCGAGCTGCTTTCAGTTCCGGTTCATCGATACTATATTATACAAACATGCCCTGCGGTAAAAAGAGCATATTTTTTGCGCCACACGCTGGTAAATTGAAAAACACCACGACTTGCAGCGTCTGCTTAGAAGATATTAACCCCGCTGGCCGACACTATAACGGATTTGACGAGACACGAGGATTATGCGCGCCCCCAACCCAACCCACGCGAAGGCCCTGCAATATGCGGCCCTGCCATTTAGACTAAATGGCGGCGGGGTTGAGGTCATGCTCATCACCTCACGCGACACGCGGCGGTGGGTGCTGCCCAAAGGCTGGCCGATCAAGGGGCTTAAGCCCCATGAAACCGCCGCCTGCGAGGCCTTTGAAGAGGCCGGGCTCATTGGCCGCATCACCAAACGCGCGATCGGGTCGTTCCATTACAGCAAGCGCCTGAAAGAAGGCCATAGCATCACCTGCAAGGTTGCGCTCTATCCCCTTGAGGTCAAGCAGCAGCGCGAAAGCTGGCCTGAGCAACATGAGCGCGACGGGCGGTGGTTCAGCCTTGAAGATGCCGCGGCTCTCGTTGAAGAGGCGGACCTGTCGGACACCCTGCGCCACCTCGAAGCCAGCAAGTTGCAGCATCCGCGCACCAAGGGCACTGGCAAGCTCATTCAGCGCCGCCATCTCTCCGGACAAGCGGCAGGTTAGAGCGTTCTGCGTTCTTACAGAATCGCAAAGCGCTCTAATTTTCTTTATTTCATCGCACTTTTTGACGTTTAACCGGTGCCCTCTTAAACAAAAAATGCTCTAGTGCACGCCCCCCCGCGACGAACTGACGCGAGAGCGAGGTCCCCCCCACTGCCGCCCCAGTGAGATTGGCAAACAAGGCACGGCAACTTCGCGCATTGATAAAAAAATCTTTTAAAATCATCATTTTATAAAAATTACAGCCCCCAAATTTCAGCTGTATCATTCCCGCTCAACCCTGCGTTTTACGCATGGGTTGGCGTTTTATGTCGCATTGACCTGCATTCCACGCACTGTATGGTGAGGACGTGACGGAGCGACATTGTTGTTCCATCACTGCCCATCTGGGCGTTTCCTCCCTAAACTTCGAGCCGTGCATAAATTGTACGGCTCTTTTTTTGTCTTCTCGTTGGGAGTATGATTTCTCCCGAGGGGCGAACGATTCTTTTGGTTCTGGTGTTCCCCCTTGCCGTTATCGGTTTGAAATTCACCGAAAAACCAAAGGAAGCACTCGCATGTCCGATCATCTCGCCGACGTAAAAAAATACGCCAAAAAGCCCGTCAATGAGGCTGCGCTGGCTTATCTCGAAAAAACCTACCGCCTGGTTCTCAGCAAGGCCGACGCCCGTTACGTTGCCTGTTCCGACGCCGAAGAGCGCAAGCGCATCCGTGAGAACTTCCTCAAGAAGAAGCTCGGTCTCACCACCGGCGATCTCGACGGTGCCATCGAAGCGACCTGCACGGCGATGAAGGCAGACCGCACCAAATCCCGCCTGACCTTCTATTACCTCCTCGCCGAGCATTTCGGAAAGCTCGACAAGCTGGCCTGATAAACCCCACGGCTGGGCTGCGGAGGATGCCTGACATTTTCCGCAGCCCGCATTTTTGTTTCAGACCCGCGTCTCAATACCAGCGGTCCCGTTATCCGGGTAACGCCGACCGGCGACACGGCTTGGCGTGAATATCGCATCAAGTTCCGCGATGTCCTGCGGATTGAGGCGCATCGTTGCGGCGGCGATATTTTGTTGTAAGCGGTCGCGATTACGGGTTCCGGGGATTGGTATCACGTTATCATTCTTGCTGACGAGCCAGGCGAGCGCCACTTGCGCCGCCGTCACGGCCTGTGCGTGGCGAACTGGGTAAGTTCCCCGGCCAACACCACATTCTGGGCCAGCGGCTCTGCAAGCCCTCATCCGCACGGTGCGAGAAATGCCAGAACCGCGCGGATAAGCAAAGGGCTTAGCGGTTCGCCATGAGCTCCTGGCGCGCCGCCATCATGGCTCTGACCCCATCATTATACTTCTTCTGCAAAGCCTTCAGCATGGTCTCGATCGACGGGTCTTTAAGCTGGATTATGCCGGCGGACACGGTCACCTTGCTGCGGTTCTCATCGAGGTATTTCCCAAGATCTTCCGCCAGTTGCAGCCCTTCATCCTGAACGGTGAGCACTTTTTGCGCCAAGACGGCCGTGGTGACGACCTTCCTGTTGAAGGCCATATCGTACAGCGCTTTGAGATCATCCGGCTGCTTGAGCGCGGCACGGGCGTCTTGGGCTTTCTTCACCTGACTGTCGAGGAGAGCTGGCAACTTCGCCATGGTGGCGCGGGTCTGCGCGATCTCTCTCCAGTTCGCCTGAAGCCCCGGCATGTTACCCAGTTTCTGGTTCACGGAGGCATCTTTGAGAGGATAGGCAACCTCATTCATACCCGCGTGGAAGTCGAGAATAACCTGATAATGCGCCGCATAGGGGCCTACCGCCTCCCGCTCCTTCTCGGACAATGCCGGATTGACCACGGTGCGGTTATTGATCACCCGCGTTTGCAGGAACTCCATGAATGCCTTGCGCTGTTCCGGCTCCTTATCGCCGCAACCGGCAAGGGCGAATGCTGCCAGCAAGGCCGCAGCAAAGGCAAAACGTCTGGTGATGGCAGATATCATGATGGAGCCCCGTTTTGAAATTGTTTTCACCCACTTTCTAACCGACCGGCAGAACAATCGCAAATTACAGCCCTCCCGGTTTCAGCAAGATTTTCCCGCTTGACTCCGAGGGCATCGTTACGCATTTTAGAAAGAACAAAAAGTGAACATTTAGATGAATGGTGCCCCATGTCCGTCATCGATCAGCTTCGTCGCAAGATCAGCACAATCGACCGTCGCGCGCTTGTCGTTACAGACCGGACGACAACCCATGAGCAAATTTTACCCGTGGGTTTTGCCCCGTGTGATGAAGCGCTGGGCGGCGGGCTGATGCGAGGGGCGCTCCACGAGATCGCCGCGTCAGCTCCGCTGGATTGCGGCGCAGCCTCCGGTTTTGTCACCGCGCTCATGGCCAAGGCCTGCCGCATGGAACAATCTGCCCCAGTCCTGTGGATTCAGGCCCGCTCCGCCATGCGGGAACAGGGGCGTTTGTACGGGTGCGGGCTGCACCATGCGGGCATTGCCCCCCATGCGTTGATTGCCGTGCGGGTGCCCCGTTCGGCCGATGTTTTATGGGCGATGGAGGAGGCACTGACACTCGGCCTGCCGCTCATCGTCGGGGAAATCCTGCGCCCCGACCGCGCCACGCTCACCGCCACGCGGCGCTTATCGCTGGCGGCGGAAAGCGGCGGTGGCCTTGCGCTCCTGTTGCAGCACCGCCCTTCTGCGTTGCCAAGCGCCGCCCTCACCCGCTGGCGGATTGAGGCCGCAACGAGCCGTGCCGACCGTTATGGCGGCCTCGGCCTGCCCGCTTTCAATGTCACCCTTCTCAAAAACCGCCACGGCGCCTGCGGACGCTGGCACATGCATTGGCATTCCCATGACCACGTCTTTCTTGCCCCTGAACAACTCGACACCCTCCTCGCCCAGCCGACGCTACCTCGCGGCCTCCTTCCCCTCTCTCCCGACCGACCGGGTGGAGCGCGACACGGGGGCCGACAAGACACAGCCGCTCGTCGCCATCGCCTCATTGCGTAATGCCATCCGCATCACGGCAGTGAACGCCGTTGCCATGCGCCACAAACTCACCGTCGGCATGCCGATGGCCGATGCACGGGCGCGCTATCCCACCCTTGCCAGCGCCGACGCCGATGACGCGGCAGATGCTGCCCTTCTCAAACAACTTGCCGAATTCTGCGAGCGGTACACGCCCCTTGTGGGTCTCGCTCCTCCCGCCATGTTGGTGCTTGATATCTCGGGTTGCAGCCATCTTTTTGGCGGAGAAGCGGGCCTTGGTCGCGATCTGCGCACCCGTTTGCAGGCCGCTGGCTTTACCCTCAACATCGCCATCGCCTCAACAGTCGGTTGCTCGGCGGCGCTGGCGGGCATTGGCAAAAATTGTATCATTACTGATGGCAATGAAGCGCAAAGCCTTGCCAATCTGCCTTTCGCAGCGTTGCGACTGCCGCCCGAGATGCCTGAACTTCTGGGAACATTCGGGCTCTCCCGCATCGGTGAATTGTATGAACGCCCGCGCGCGCCGCTCACCGCCCGCTTCGGCACAGAACTCCTCACCCGGCTCGACCAGGCGCTCGGCCATCTGGAAGAGCCGATTTCACCCCTGATGCCGGTCCAGCCCTATATCGCCGAACAGCGCTTCGGCGAACCGATCAGCCGCGACGACGACATTTTAGGCACCATAGAGCAACTGGCCGTCCAGCTCACCCGGATGATGGAAAGACGCCAGGAGGGTGGACGGTTTTTCATCTGCGACCTTTTCCGCGTCGATGGTGCCATCACGCGCCTGCCGGTCACCACCGGTAAGCCATTGCGCGATGTTCGCATTCTGCGCCGCCTGTTCACCGAGCGGCTGGCGCTCATGGAGAACCTGGATCCCGGTTTCGGTTTCGACCTCATCCGCCTCAGCGCCGCCAACAACGAACCACTCACCGCCCAGCAAGATAATCTCGATGCCGCCACTAAAGCGCCGCCCGATCTCACCAGCCTGATCGACCGTTTCACCCTGCGCTTTGGCGCGGACAGCGTTTTGAACCTCATGCCACAGGAACGGCATATTCCCGAGAAAGCCACCCGGGCGGTGGCGATCCTTGACGCCGAGAAGCCCGATGATCTCCCGCCCCCGCCACCGCGGCAGGATGCACTTGGCCCCACGCGACCCATCCGATTGTTTGCCCATCCAGAACCCATCGACGCCCTCGCCGAAGTGCCGGATGGTCCACCATTGCGCTTCCGCTGGCGGCGTCTCGTGCATGATGTTGCCGCATCTGAAGGGCCGGAGCGCATCGCCCCGGAATGGTGGATTCAGCCTGATAAACCCATGTTTTTGCGTGATTACTTCCGCATTGAAACCCGCGCGGGCACCCGCCTCTGGCTCTATCGCGAAGGCCTTTACGGACGCGAGACCATCACGCCGCACTGGTTCGTGCATGGCCTCTTCGCCTGAGGGGTTTGCCCATGTATGCGGAGATTGGCGTCACTTCGAACTTCTCTTTCCTGCGCGGTGCCTCGCACCCGGAGGAGCTGGTCTATGCAGCCCAAGCGCTCGGCCTTGCCGCCATCGGCATTGCCGACCGCAACAGTGTCGCGGGCGTTGTCCGCGCCCATAGTGCCGCAAAAGAGGCGGGGCTGAAACTTCTGGTGGGCGCACGCCTCGTTTTCCAGGATGGAACGCCCGATATCATCGCCTATCCGCAAGATCGTGAGGCCTGGGCGCATCTGTGCCGCCTGCTGAGCCGGGGCCGCTTGCGGGGCGAGAAAGGCGAATGCCTTCTCACCCTCGACGATCTTCTCGACTGGCGCGAAGGGCTCAACCTTATCGTCGTGCCGCCTCCGCTCTGCGAGGCTCCGCCGCTCATCGCCCTGCTCGACCAGCTCAAGGCTCACAATCCGTTATGGCTTGCTGCCGCCAAAACCTATCACGGCGATGACCGACGCCGCATGATGCGCCTCATGGAGGTGTCGCGCGTGAGCCATGTGCCACTCATCGCCATGAACGCCGTGCTTTACCACGCACCCGAACGCCGCCCTTTACAGGATATTCTCACTTGTATCCGCGAGCACGCCACCCTCGACACCGTTGGGCGGCGGCTTGAAGCCAATGCCGAACGCCATCTGAAAGCCCCCGAAGAGATGGCCCGGCTTTTCGCGGAAGCCCCCGATGCGCTCCGCCAGACGCTTGTCTTGCGCGACCTGTGCGGCTTTTCCCTTAATGAGCTCAAGCCCGATTACCCCGATGAAACCCCACCAGGTTTTGCCTCGCCACAAGAGGCCCTTGAGGCGCTGGTCCAGGAAGGCGTTAAACGGCGCTATCCGGGCGGCGTGCCAGACAAGGTGACCGCCGCCCTACGGCACGAACTGGAGGTGATTGGCGAGCTTAATTACGCGCCCTACTTTCTCACTGTCCATGAGATCGTGCGCTTCGCCCGTTATGATCGCGGCATTCTCTGTCAGGGGCGGGGGTCAGCGGCCAATTCCGCCATCTGCTATTGCCTCGGCATCACCGAAATCGACCCGAGTAAGACCGATCTTTTGTTTGAACGCTTCGTTTCAAAGGAGCGGGGCGAGCCACCCGATATCGACATTGATTTCGAGCATGAGCGACGCGAAGAGGTGATCCAGTACATCTACCAACGCTATGGCCGCGACAGCGCCGCCCTCACCGCCGTTACCACCTGCTATCGTGCCCGCAGCGCCATCCGCGAGGTCGGCAAGGTTTTTGGGCTGTCGGAGGATATCACCGCCCGCCTCGCTAACACCCTCTGGGGCTCATGGCGGCACCCGGTGACGCCGGAACGGGCCGCAAAAGCCGGGTTGCAACCCTCAGACCAGCGCCTCGGGATGGCACTGCATTACGCCGCCGAACTGATCGGCTTTCCGCGTCACCTGTCCCAGCATGTCGGCGGCTTCGTCATTTCACGGCGACGGCTCGATGAGACCGTGCCCATCGAGAACGCCGCCATGGAAGGCCGCACCGTCATCGAATGGAACAAGGATGATCTCGACGCGCTTGGGCTATTGAAGGTCGATGTGCTCGGGCTGGGAATGCTCTCCTGCCTGCGTCGTTCATTGGAATTTCTGAGAGAGCATTATGACAGGCCGGATCTCACGCTCGCCAAACTGGAAGCCGATGCCACCGATGCCGCCACCTACAAGATGCTGGGCCGCGCCGACGCCATTGGTGTGTTTCAGGTGGAAAGCCGGGCGCAAATGTCGATGCTGCCACGCCTCAAGCCCGCCGCCCTGTACGATCTGGTAATCGAGGTCGCCATTGTTCGCCCCGGCCCTATCCAGGGCAAGATGGTCCACCCTTACTTGCGCCGCCGCATGGGGCGGGAAGAGCCCGATTTCGGCCCGAACAACCAGCTTTACGATATCCTGCACAAAACCTGCGGTGTGCCATTGTTTCAAGAACAGGCGATGCGGATCGCCATTGTCGCCGCAGGCTTTTCGCCGCCCGACGCCGACAGATTGCGGCGCGCCATGGCAACCTTCCGCCATACCGGCACCATCAATACCCATCGCGACGCCTTCATCTCCGGCATGGTGAAAAACGACTACCCGCTCGAGTTTGCCGAAAACTGTTTCCGTCAGATCGAAGGCTTCGGCGAATACGGCTTCCCCGAAAGCCACGCCTATAGCTTCGCACTGCTGGCCTATGCCTCGGCCTGGCTCAAATGCCATTACCCGGATGTGTTCGCCGCAAGCCTCATCAACAGCCAGCCCATGGGTTTCTATGCGCCAGACCAGATCGTGCGCGACGTGCGCGAGCACGGCATCCCCGTACGCCCCACCGACATCAACCATTCCCATTGGGATTGCACGCTGGAACCAGCGCAAGATGAAATGCGGCCGCCCCATCCGCATCATGCTGAGATGATGGGAGCCATCCGCTCCCATCACGCCATCCGGCTCGGCCTTCGGCAAATCAAGGGTATCGGACAGAAAGAGGCCGATGCCGTCGCAGAGTATCGCGCCCAAGGATACGACTCGGTCCGCGATTTGTGGCTGCGCACGGGGCTACAGCCGTCAACGCTCGAAACCCTCGCCCGCGCTGATGCCTTCGCCTCGCTCGGTCTGTCGCGCCGCGATGCCCTCTGGGCGGTGCGGGCATTGCGCCGCAGCGGCGATAAGGACGATCTGCCGCTGTTCCTGACCCATGTCACACCCGAGCAGGAACCCGACGCGGCCCTGCCCGCCATGCCGCCCGGCAAGGAGGTGCTGGAAGATTACCGGAGTTTGCGTCTGTCGCTGAAGGCGCATCCGGTTTCCTTCCTGCGGCCCGATCTCGCACGCCGCAGGAATGTTACGGCGGAAAGTTTACGTAGAACCCCTTCGGGGCGACGGCTGAGCGTTTCCGGTCTCGTGCTGGTGCGCCAGCGGCCCGGCACGGCCAATGGTGTCATCTTCGTCACTCTCGAAGATGAAACTGGCATAGCCAACATCATCGTCTGGCCAAAGACCTTTGAAGCCTACCGCCCCATCGTGCTTGGCGCGCGCCTCATCACCGTGACCGGGCATCTGCAAACCCAGGATGGTGTCACCCATGTGATTGCCGAGCGCATCGAGGATGTGTCGCCTCTCCTGCAAAAGCTCTCCGAAGCCAGCGAGCCCGCCCGAAACGTCATGCCACAGGGGCGGAATTTCCATTGACGGTTCAAAATACACTTTCCTGAGACATATCGCTTGCTATGATCGCCCCACACGGCCAATCAATCAGCCCATGAGCCCGCCCGAACCACGACAGGTAAAATCAATGACCCAGCGCATCGTCATCGGCATCAGTGGCGCGACCGGCTTTCAATACGGGGTGAAAGCCCTCAAGCTGCTGCAAAATCTCCCCATTGAAAAGCATCTGGTCATTTCCAAGGGTGCAGAACTAACGATGCAGTTGGAAACCGATTATGTGCGGGCGGATGTTGTCGCCCTGGCAGATCATGTCCATGATATCGACAATCTCGGAGCGCCCATCGCCAGCGGCTCGTTTCGGACCATGGGTATGCTGGTGGCCCCCTGTTCGATGCGGACGCTTGCCGCCATTGCGCATTGCTTGTCCGACACCCTTTTGACGCGCGCAGCCGATGTGATGGTCAAGGATCGGCGCAAATTGGTGCTGATGACACGCGAAACACCGCTCAACCTTGGGCATATCCGCAACATGGCTGCGGTTACGGAAATGGGCGGTATCATTTTTCCGCCGGTTCCAGCATTTTATCACAAACCGAAAACGCTGGATGACGTCGTCACCCACAATGTCGGCCGGGCGCTTGAACTCCTCGGCGTCGAGATCGACCATCTGCCGCGCTGGGGTGAATAATTCCTCATCCCAAATCCTGAAATAAGAACGATTGTCCTTTTTAACGAACAGCGCTATCTAGGGGTATAACGTTAGCTCGGATGATCCCATGACTTTCCGCAAGACAAAATATCGCCTTGAAACCTCCTTGATCCATGACGGGTGCCTCCGTTCGCAATTCGGCGAAACCTCGGAAGCGCTCTATCTCACCCAGGGCTTCATTTATGAAAGCGCGGAACAGGCCGAACGCCGTTTCCTAAACGAAGAGCCGGGCTACAGCTATTCGCGCTACGCCAACCCCACCGTTACCATGTTCGAAGAACGCATGGCCATTCTCGAAGGCGCGGAGGCGGCGCAAGCCACCGCAACCGGTATGGCCGCCGTTACCGCCGCGCTGGTGGCGCAGGTCAAGGCAGGCGACCATATCGTTGCGGCGCGCGCGATGTTCGGCTCCTGCCGCACCGTCATCACCGACCTTCTCGCCCGTTTTGGTGTCACATCAACACTGGTGGACGGGCGTGACCTCGATGCCTGGAAGCGCGCCGTGCGTCCCGAAACCAAGGTGTTCTTTCTCGAAAGCCCGACCAACCCAACGCTTGAGATCGCTGATATCGCCGCCGTCGCCAAAATCGCCCATGGCTGCGGCGCAACGCTGACCATCGACAATGTTTTCGCCACCCCCTTGCAGCAGAAGCCGCTGGCACTCGGGGCCGATTGCGTTGTCTATTCCGCCACCAAACATATCGACGGCCAGGGCCGATGTCTGGGCGGCGTCATTCTTGGCACCAAAACATTCATTGAAGAAACCATCTGGCCCTTTACCCGCCTCACCGGCCCGACCATTTCGCCGTTCAATGCGTGGGTGCTGCTGAAGGGGCTCGAAACCTTGTCTCTGCGCGTTGAGCGCCAGACCGCCAACGCCGCCCGTGTTGCCGATGCATTCGCCGACCACCCCAAGGTCAAGCGGCTCGTCTATCCCGGAAGGGCCGATCACCCGCAGGCTGAACTGATCAAGCGGCAAATGAGTGGTGGCTCGACCATGATCGGCCTGGAACTCAAAGGCGAACGCGCAGAAGCTTTCCGCTTCCTCAATGCGTTGAAGCTCGTCAGCATTTCCAACAATCTCGGCGATGCCAAAAGCCTCATTACCCATCCGACCACCACAACCCACATGAGCTTTAAGCCGGAAGAGCGCGAAGAACTTGGCATTTCCGAGGGCTTCCTGCGCCTGTCGGTTGGGCTAGAGCATGCGGAAGATCTGATCGAGGATATTGCCCAGGCCCTGGCCAAGGTCTGAAATGCTGCCCTTCCGGCCGGAACCGGATGGAGACAAAAAGCATTACTGCCATTCGGGGGTGTGAAAACAGGAGGAACGCCATGTTTCGCCGCTGGGCCGCTTTTGCGCTTGTTCTCATCGGGCTTCTGCCCGGTGTGGCAATCAGTCAGACTCAATTGCTCAACGTGTCCTATGATCCGACACGCGAGCTTTACCGCGACATCAACCAGCTTTTCGCTGACGCGTGGAAGCAGAAAACCGGCGAAACCATTGTCATTCGCACCTCGCATGGCGGCTCCGGCAAGCAAGCCCGCTCGGTCATCGACGGCTTGCAAGCCGATGTGGTGACGCTGGCGCTGGCCGCCGATATCGACGAAATCGCCTCAGCAACTGGCAAGATACCAGGTAATTGGCAAAGCCTTTTGCCGGATAATTCGGTGCCCTATTCCTCGACCATCGTTTTCCTGGTGCGCAAAGGAAACCCCAAGGGCATCAAGGATTGGGAAGACCTCGCCAAGCCCGGCGTTCAGGTGATTACCCCAAACCCGAAAACCTCGGGTGGCGCGCGCTGGAACTATCTGGCAGCCTGGGGCTATGCCGCGAGGAAATGGAACGACGAAGGCAAGGCCAAGGACTTCCTCAAGGCGATCTTTAAAAACGTGCCGGTGCTCGACACGGGCGCACGTGGTGCCACCTCGACCTTTGCCCAGCGCGGTATGGGTGATGTTTTGATTGCCTGGGAAAACGAGGCGTTCCTCGCCAAGACGGAATTTGGTCAGGACCAGTTTGAAATCATCGCTCCGCCGCTTTCAATCCGGGCCGAGCCGCCGGTCGCGGTGGTCAAGGGCAATGCCGATGCCCGCAACACGACGAAAACCGCGACCGCCTATCTTGAGTTTCTCTATACCCCGGAAGCGCAGGCGGTCATTGCCAAGCATCATTACCGACCGGCAAAACCTGACAGCATCGACCAAAAACTGCTTACTGACTTCCCGAAGATGGAGCTTCTCACCATCGACAAGGATTTCAACGGCTGGGCAGAGGCGCAAAAGAAGCATTTCTCAGATGGCGGCATATTTGATGCCATCCTGAAGGAAAACCGCTGACGGTCAGACCGACCGCCGCGTTGTCATCAGCAGCGCCAGCGGCAGCCACAGGAAAATGTAGTGCGGCCCCATATAGGTGAACGGGGTTGGCAGGTCGCTGCCCATATAGGCGAAGCCATAAACCAGCATCAGGCAGGCGAACATCGCGCCCTTGCGCCCAAGCTCGGCTGGGCGTGCCCTGGCAATCAGGGTGCCAATGCCACCGAGCCAGATCAACGCCATGGGAATACCAAAGGCGAGAAATAGCCCCCATATGGCATTGTGGGCATGGCCCTTACCCAGTACCGAAAAACGGAAATCCGCCCCGGCACCGAGAAATGGATGCATGATGACTTGGTCAACCACCCAACCCCAGATGTCTACCCGCTCGGCTGAGCGGCAGAGTTGCGCGGGAAATGGACAATAAACGCGCTCGAAAAACAGGCTCAAAAACACAACGCCGGTAATGACTGCCCATGCACAGACCAACGGAATGAGGAGTTTCACGCCGTGTGGCGCTTCTCGTTTCCGTGCAAAGAAGAAGAAGGCGGCAATAAGCGTCAAAACGAGCGCAATCAGCGGTCCACGGCTACCGCTCATGATAGACAATGCCACAAAAAGCCCGATGCAGGCAGCTTCCACAATGCGCCGGTTTCTAGACAATGCGCCATCGGCCACATCGATCGCCGCAACGATTATGCCCGCGGCCATCAACCCGGCAAACTGGATAGCATTGCGCCCGGTACCAGGTGCATCGAAACGCTCAGTGAAAACATGGCCGCGGTTCGACCAAACACCTTCACCAAACGCGAGTAGCGCCGCCACCACCGCCACGATCAGAAGAATTTCCATCATCCGCCAGCCGAGGCGACCATAAGTCAAAGCAATGGTAAAACAGAATACCGGAACCATTACCACCGAACCGAGGTTACGGCCAAGCATGGACGAGTTGATGGATCGGTCATAACCATTGGCAAGCGTTACCGCGACAAACAAGGCGACCAGAATCAGGAAAGGCCAGTTGGCACGCATGAGCCCCGGCAGGCGGGAGAGCAAACTCACAAGCAGCACAACCTGACTGGCGAAAAAAATGCTACTATGAAGTGGTTTGGGAATGAAATATATCGAAGCGAACAGACATAAGACAGCAATGGCGATCACCCCATCAGGTGCACGTCCACCGCTGGCGTCAGAAGTCTTGGATACAGTTGCAGATTGGATCTTATGGGCCGCCATCGTACCCGCTTTCAGAACTTCATTGATCTCAAGCCTAAGGCTTTCTGTCTTTTCAGAGGATTGAGAGCAATCTCCCCTCCGCTTGCATCAGGCTTGAGTTTCTATCCAGAGCTCGCGCCACCGTCAACGGACAAGCTGGAAATACTGGAAGAACGGATCCACCCCTCGGCGGCGCTCAGCGGCGGGTATGAACATCATTTCGAGTTCATGTCGCAGCATAACATTGATACTCTGCGCCCGGCAGAGCCGTTTCGCGAGCCCATGGCAGCCAAACGCATCATCGCGCTCGTGCAAGATTGTCTCATTCTCGGCCACACCATGGTTCCCACAGATCCGGCCACTGGCAAGGGTGTTTCCCTCACCGGCAATAGCCAGTCCAATTGGAATTTTGCCTTCCCGACGCTACCCCTTAAAACGATCAGGCGCAGCGGCACAGTTTTTGTCTGCCCCAATTACAAGAACTACTATCACATACTCGTCGATATCCTGTTCCCGCTCTATTATGCGCTCATCACCCATGGCGACCGGCTGCCCAAACCATTGACTGTCGTCACGCCGAAATCCATCACGCCCATGTTGGAACAAGGTATTGCGGTGATGCGCAGTTGGGCACCTGATCTTGAGCATATCCGGCTGAGCCCGCTCGAAACTGTGCGCGCCGAACACTTGCTTTATGCGCGCGTACACGCTGCCAATTCCGAACTGACTTTCGCTTTTCCGGAGGTTGCGGAGCCGGTGAAGCAGGCGTTCATGAAGTTTTTTTCAATCGCCTCCCAACCGGTGTCGCAAAAAATTTTCCTTTATCGCGGCAACACGCGTTTGCGGAAGGTCGAGGGTGAAGACCAACTCGCAGATATTCTCAAGCGCAACGGCTTCACCATCTTCGCGCCCAAGTGGGAAAACTTCGCCGAGCAGATCGCCCGTTTCATGGCAGCAAAAGTCATTGTCGGAGCCCACGGAGCCGGCCTCACCAACGTGGTGTGGGGCGGTCCACAAACAACCTTGTTTGAAATTATGGCGGAGAACGCCCGTAAGCGGACCTATCTGCATATGGCGGCGGAAGTCGGTGCAAAATATACACCGGTTTGCGGCAGCCTCGAGGGTGAACAACTCGCATTTGCCATTGATCCGAAGAAGGTGGCCAAGGAAATTCTGTCTGCTTCCGGATGACCAAAAACCAGTCGCGCCTCGGGGGAAACAATTCCGTTATGGCTTGCTGAAAACCCGCTCGAAGAGAGATACATTCTGGAGAGCTGCAGTTTTTGTAATGTGTCCATAATCATGGTAGAAAACCGTACCATCCTGCCCCTGAAGGTGACAAATATCTTTGTCGCAGAAGAAGTCCGTGGGGTCTATGATACGCACCCCATACTGGGTGACTAGAGGCTGGAACGCCTTGAGATAAGCATTGCGCTGAGCGCGAAATGCATCGCCCGACAAACGCGGCGGTTGCTCACTTTGATGCAGGCTCGCCATAGCCAGCGCACGAGGTACCAAATAGCCCGGTTGCGGTGGAGCCAGAACCACAAAGACGCGCTTCCCCTTGGCGGTAAGCTCGCGTATTATCGGCTCGGTTCCCCTCGCTACGGCTTCAGGCTCAAACCATTTCACAAATAACACCACCGTTTTGACGGCATCATTTTTCAATGCAAAACTGCGGGCTCCGTGGTTGAAGGCTGCGCATCCAGCGACTTCATTTGCTACTGGCGAAGGCTCTGTGGGAGTGCAGCGGTTGCGCGTGGCCACGATCCCTGAATGCCCAGCTTTTTTTGCCGCAATGTCGATGGCAGGCAGCCACATGCGCGCAAATGAATTTCCCCACAAAAACGTATCTGGCTCAGGTATTGTGCCACCGAAACGGCATGCGGAATTATCCGCGTCCTGGGGCAGGGCGCAGTCGAGGCTCAAGGCATCGCGTTCAGCTCTGGCCAGCATACGGACCTTCTCAGGTAGAAACCGCCCTGCATATTTTGGCGTAATGTTCCGTGTGACGAAACCGAGACCAATCAATACTACGAGCATCGACGCAGGAACCAAGGCATAGCGCCATGGATGCTGCGGCACTTTGAGACGCAAGAACGGCTGCTCGACGAAACGCCATGATAAGTATGATAGAATAATGGACAACACCATCAGCAACAGAGCAAGCCACACCGGTAGGTCAGGTCCGAAGCGGTAACGGGCAAATACAAAAAGTGGCCAATGCCACAGATATAACGAATAAGAAATATGTGCCGTAAACTGTACCGGCGTTGTAGCAAAGAACCGCGATACAATCGGCCAGCACCCTTCCTCACCTGGCCGAGCGTAAATGATGAGCGCGGTGCCCCACACTGGCAAAAGCGCATTAACGCCTGGGAAGCCAATTTGGGGATAATAAAAAGCGAGCGCAAGGCCTAGAAGCAGCGCACCCAATGCCGCAACCACTTTGCGCCAGGATGGCTGACGGGCTGCGGGCAGGAAGTGAACGAGTGCCCCAGTCGCAAGCTCCCAAAACCGCGATGGTAGCAGATAGAACGACGCCTGCGGGTCCGGTGTTAGTTTGAGGACGCTATAAGCAAAAGAAGCAAGCGCCAGAACGCCCAGTACCGGTGCTATAGCCTTACGCGAGATAATCCGCGCGCCAATCACAATCAGCGGGACAAGAATGTAGAACTGCCCTTCAACTGCCAGCGACCAACAATGCAGAAGTGGTTGGTAAACAAGATTTTCGGAAGTGAAATAATCTTCCGCCATGGTGCGGAAAAAGATATTTGCCTGAAAGGTGCCAGCTGCAACTACCGACCGGCCGACATCCTTGATGTCGGTTGGCAGCATCACCACGCTTGCGACAATGGCGGCGAGGCCCACGATCAGCGCGAGCGCTGGCACGACCCGCAGGGCGCGGCGGGCGTAGAAACCAATAAGCGAAAACCGCTCGTGTATAAGCGCTTCATCGATAATTCCTGCCATCAGAAAGCCTGACAGGACAAACAGGATATCGACACCGAGAAAACCACTGGGCAGAAAATGAGCGTGGAACAGCACAACGACAACGATCCCCAACGCGCGAAGCGCATCAATATCGAGCCGACGAAAAGCTCCATAAAGGGTAGTTTGGGGTATCGCCCGTGAAGTTGTGTCGTTATTCATCAACTCTACTCATTTATATGGGGAACGCATAGTTGGGTCTCACTGAAGCGTCAATCATCATATTTGCAACCTCTGTTTCGCCAATACCCAAGGATTGCAGTGTCGGCTTACCGGTGGCATGACAACGTCACTCTATTCACCCTGGACTGGCCATGACTCTTTCTCGCCTTGACATCCCCTCCCTGCCCGATCTCGGGCGGCGCATTCTCGTCATGGGCATTCTCAATGTCACACCGGATTCGTTTTCCGATGGCGGGCGGCATGATGCGCTGGAAGCAGCCCTCGCCCACGCTCGCCTGATGATTGAGCAGGGCGCGGATATCATTGATATTGGCGGTGAATCAACGCGCCCCGGTTTCACGCCGGTTGATGCGGAAACCGAGATTGCGCGTGTGGTCCCCATAATATCCGCGCTTGCCGCGCAGACCGACACACCGATTTCCATCGACACCTACAAGTCACAGACAGCCCGCGCCGCGCTTGAGGCGGGGGCCCACATTGTCAACGATGTTTGCGGGCTGCAATACGACCCGAAAATTGCCGATGTGGCAGCCGAATTTTTCGCGCCGGTGGTCATCATGCATAACCGCGCGGACGAAGACGCGAACATCGACATCCTGGATGACATGCGCCGGTTTTTCGATGTTTCGCTCGCCATCGCCCGCAAGGCTGGCATTGCGGATGGCAACATTATCCTCGATCCCGGCATCGGCTTCGGCAAAACCGATGCCCAGCATTTCGAGATTTTGCGCCGCTTGCCAGAGCTCAAGGCGCTGGGCTTTCCGGTGCTGTTCGGCGCATCGCGCAAACGCATGGTTGCACGCATCGTCAACCGCCCCCCGCTGGAGCGCATGGCAGGAACGCTGGCAGTACACACGCTTGCCGCCGCCAATGGCGCGGATGTGGTACGGGTTCATGATGTTGCTGAACATGTCGATGCAATGCGCATGGTCGATGCCCATCGGGTTCATGCCTGTGGAGAAAACAGATGACGGATTTTATCCGGGTCAAAAGAATTGTCGTCCACGCCTTCCACGGCGTGATGCCCGAAGAGGCGAAGCTCGGCCAGCGCTTCCTCATGTCGCTTGAAGTCGAGACGGACCTGTCCCGCGCCGGGCGAAGCGACGATCTCGCTCATACCATTTCCTATGCCCGCCTCATCGAAATTGCCGTCGAGATCGCCACACAGCAGCGGTTCCATCTCATCGAAGCACTGGCCGAGACGATTGCCGCCGCTATCCTTGCGGAATTCCCCACCGCCTCCGCCACCACAATACTAATCGAAAAGCCCTCGGCTCCCATCGCCGCGTTGTTTGATACCGCAAGCGTTGAAATCCGCCGGGTGCGCAGCGCATCATGACCAAGAGCGGAACAGTGACACCGCATCGCGCTTACCTCGCCCTCGGCTCCAATATCGGTGACAAGGCTGGCAATATCGCGGACGCCACCGCGCGCCTTGCCGCTTCCGGCGCGGTGCAGATCGTCGCACAATCCCCGCTCTATCGCACCATGCCGTGGGGAAAGGCGGACCAGGATTGGTTCGTCAATGCCTGTATCGGCGTCGATACAGCTCTGTCTCCCCAAGCCTTGCTTGAGCTGTGCCTTTCCACAGAACTGCAAATGGGGCGCAAGCGGCTGGAAAAATGGGGGCCGCGGCTGATCGATATTGATGTCCTGAGTTATAACATTGCAAAAATTGCGACTGAAACTCTCACCCTGCCGCACCCGCTCATGCTTGAACGGGCTTTTGTTCTGGTTCCGCTCCACGATATCGCGCCGGATCTGATTATCACCGGAACGACTGTCAGAGAGGCGCTGGCAGCGCTCGACGTTGAAGGGATCCAGCGCTTTGCATAAGCCCTTCGCGCTCAACTATCCGGTGGAATGACTTTTCACATCGTCTCTTATATGGTCAGCCAGCATTAGGAAGTGAGGCGCGTTCATGATGGCAAGCTGGGTCGTTATCATCGTTGCGTTTGGCTACCTATTATTGGTGCTCGGCATCAACCGGTGGGGAAATTCAGACAGGCACACGATGCTGAGCGGGTCTCCGCGCAGCGCCATCTATGCGCTGTCGCTCGGCATTTTTGCCTCAGCCTGGGCTTTTTACGGATCGGTCGCCCTGGCAAGCTGGGAGGGGCTGGACTTTTTCGCAATTTATCTCGGGCCCTTGCTGCTGATCAGCATTGGCAATCCGCTGTTGAAGCGTATCGTCCAAATCGCCAAATCCCAAAACATCACCTCCATCGCTGATTTCGTCGCAACCCGATACGGCAAGAGCATGCCCGTGGCCGCTTTGGTTTCCGCCATCGTCTGCCTGGCAACCATTCCATATATCGGCATCCAGTTGCGGATCGTCGCCGCTTCCTATGAAGCACTGACAAGCGGCCGCCCCATCTCGGGCCTGCAATCCTCCCCAATGACGCTGGTGGTTCTCGCCATAGCCATCGCGTTGGTCACTTTGATGTTGGGCCGGAAAAAGGCCGATGAAATCGAAAGCCGCGACGGCTTGCTGCTCGCCGTTGCCTTCGATGCCCTGATCAAACTCGCGGCGTTTCTCGTGGTGGGCGGGTATATCATCTACGGGCTTTATGGCGGGTTCAGCGAGATATTCGCTGCTGCGCACGCCAAAGGCATCGACCCAACCCTCCTCGACCGCACCTGGCCGGTGCAGGACTATATCCTGTTCACCATCGCGGCCGTGTTCAGCACACTGATGCAACCCCAGCAGTTTCACATGATGGTGGTCGAGAATCGCAATATCAGCGACCTCAGCCGCGCTGCCTGGTTCAGCCCTCTCTATATCGCCATTCTCAGCGTCGTTGTTGTGCCGATCGCCCTTGCGGGCATGATGGCTTTCGGCCTGCCCGCAAAAACCGGCAGTATGGCGGTCATTGCTCTGCCGTTGCAGGCTGGGAATACCGTCATCGCGCTCATCGCCTTCATCGGCGGCCTTTCTGCGGCAACAGTTGTAATGGCGGTGGAGAGCATCGCACTGGCGATCATGCTGTCTAATCATGTGGTCATGCCGCTGTTGATGCGCGATTCCACCTTTAGCGGGGCCTCCGCCAAGCAGCGCAATCTGTCTAACCTGGTGCGGATAATCCGGCGCTGCGCGGTGTTGTTGATCATCGGTGTCGCGCTGGTGCTGCAACTGCGGCAATCGGATACAACGGCGCAGCAATCAGTCTACCTGATTTTCGGCGCGTTCGTTCAGGTCTTTCCAGCCTTCATCATCGGGCTAGTATGGGCGCGCGGCACGGCGCTTGGTGCCATGGCGGGCATGATCGCAGGGTGCATCGTCGGCGCATACACCATGTTCCTGCCTGCTACACTCCCCGACAGCGGCTATTGGCAGGTGATCATGACCAGCGGCCCGGCGGGGCTAAGCTGGCTCAAGCCAACCGGAATATTCAACCTCGGCCTGTCGAACCTCAACAATGGTCTTGTCTGGAGCGTCGTCTGCAACATTCTGTTTTACCTGGTTTTTTCACTCGTTCGCGCTCCTCGCCCGCTTGAAAAAATCCAAGCCGCGGCGTTCATTGGCGCAAGCGAAACATCCCCGGTTGTCAGCTTTCGTTTCTTTCGCTCACGCATCACGGTTGGCGAACTCCGCGGCACCGTCACACGCTATCTTGGCCGGGAGCGGACCGATCGCAGCTTCGCCAGTTTTGCCCACAGCCGCAATTTAATTCTCAACGACCGCGACGAAGCCGATCTTTATCTGTTGCGCTTCGCCGAACACCTGCTGGCCTCGGTGATTGGCGCCGCTTCCTCGCGGCTAGCTTTGACCCTGGCCCTGCGTCACCGCACCGTTTCCACCAACGCCGCGTTGAAACTGCTCGATGAAGCATCGGCCGCAATCCAATATAGCCGCGACCTCCTGCAATATGCTGTCGATCACGCACGCCAGGGCATTACCGTGGTCGATAAAGACCTGACGATTCTCACCTGGAACCAGGCATTTGTCGCACTCCACGACCTGCCATCCGGCATGATGCACGTTGGCCTTGGCCTCGACGAGATTGTCCGGTTCAACGCCGAGCGTGGCTCTTACGGCCCCGGTGAGCCTGAGCAACAGGTCTCGGACCAACTCTACAATTTTGTCCACGATCTCGGACCGACGCGCCTGAAGCTCTTTCCCGGCGAGAGATCGCTCGAAATACGTACTAACCACCTGCCCGAAGGCGGTTATGTCACCACCTATACCGATGTGACCGAAACGGTGCTGCGGGAGGATGAGCGGCGGCGGGCCAATGAAACCCTTGAATTGCGCGTGCGCGAACGAACAGAAGAACTGACACATCTCAACGCGAAGCTCACCCAGGCCAAAGCTGAAGCCGACGACGCCAACCTGTCGAAGACGCGCTTCCTCGCGGCCGCCGGTCATGACATTCTCCAGCCCCTGAATGCCGCACGCCTCTACGCAACCTCGCTTGCGGAGCGTGCCAAAAGCGGTGAAATTCAAACCCTGGCCGAAAACGTCAACGCCTCGCTCGATGCCGTTGAAGAAATCCTGTCGGCGCTTCTGGAAATTTCGCGGCTCGACACCGGGGCAATGCGCCCGAATTTCACCGATTTCCGCATTGAAGAAATCCTTGTGCAGTTGCAGCGGGAGTTTGACCCGGTCGCCCGGGAAAAGAACCTGCAACTCCATTTCATGATCACGCGGCTGACGATCCATTCCGACCGGCGGCTTTTGCGGCGGCTGTTGCAGAACCTCATCTCCAACGCCATCAAATATACACCGTCGGGGCGTGTTCTCATTGGTGCCCGGCGGCATGGTGAAAACCTGTCGCTCGAAGTGTGGGATACCGGCCTCGGCATCCCTGAATCCCAGCAAAAGATCGTGTTTGATGAGTTTAAACGCCTTGATCAAGGGGCCAAGGTCGCGCGCGGTCTCGGCCTTGGGCTGTCGATTGTCGAGCGCATTTCAAAGGTGCTCGGTCACCGGATTGATCTGGTGTCGCAATCGGGGCGTGGCTCGGTGTTCAAGGTCCAGGTGGCCATTGCCGCCAATGTACCGGTGGTTCCACAACCCCTTGAGGAGCAAAAGGTGCCATCCACGCCGCTCGCGGGCATGCGCATTCTTGCCATCGATAACGAGCCGGTCATTCTCGATGGTATGAAGATCCTGCTGCGCGGATGGGGCTGCGACATCGTCACGGCCTCAGGCATTGGCGACGCGCGGGAAAGAATGGCGGAGACAACAACTCCGTTTGACGGGGTCATCGCCGATTACCATTTGGACGATGGCGACGGCTTGCAGGCCATCGGGGTGATGCGCGACTTGGCTGAGATGGAACTGCTGGCAATTCTCGCCACCGCCGACCGTTCCCCGGCGGTGCGCGAAATGGCGGCGAATAACGACGTGCAAATTCTTAACAAGCCTCTGAAGCCAGCGGCCTTGCGTGCCCTGCTCGGTCAATGGCGCATCAGTCACTCCGGCACGATCGAATAGAACGTATCAATAAAAGGCATGGGACAAGACACGCATTTTGATAGAGCTGCGTGATCGACCGCACGCACGGAACGTGCTATGGCATTGTATTAGCAATCAGTCGCGCTTTGATTTAGAATTGATCAAGTGCGATTGCGCGGTAGCGTTTTTGGCGACAGGGGCTGGTTCGAGAACCATTTCAATCAGCGAGTGGTTGGGGAGCCTGCGCAAATTCTAAGAGGAGTTTTCAGCGTTCATTATTTGCAATGGCCATGACAATCGCATGACGCATCGCTGTTTAGCGCGCCAGCCGATCATCTGGCCTCTTCGCATCCGACACTAGGGGGAGAAGCCCATCTTGCAGACGACAATCATCATCGCCGACGATCATCCACTTTTTCGGGATGCGCTCAATCAAGCGTTGGTCGCCCTCATGCCTGCCGCCAAAATTATGACCGCGAATGGCATGGACGAGTTATCCAAGACACTTGCAGACGAGCGCGACATCGACCTCATCCTGCTCGATCTTTCGATGCCAGGCGTTCAGGGGTTCTCCGGGCTGATGTATCTCAGGGCGCAATTCCCCGGCATTCCAGTTGCCATCGTGTCCGCATCCGATGACGGCGTCACCATTCGCCGCGCCATGGATTTCGGTGCTTCGGCCTTCATTCCCAAATCGCTCGATATCGAAGTCATCGGCACGGCCATCAAGGTGGTGCTGGCGGGAGATTCCTGGACGCCGCCCGGCGTTGACCTTAGCGCGACGGAAGATAAGGAAACCGCCAATCTGGTGCGTCGCCTCTCCACGCTGACACCGCAACAGGTGCGTGTGTTGATGATGCTGTCGGAAGGCCTGCTCAACAAGCAGATCGCTTATGAGCTTTCCGTATCGGAAGCGACCGTCAAGGCCCACGTCTCGGCTATACTCGACAAACTCGGCGTCGATAGCCGCACGCAAGCCGTGATCGTTGCGTCAAAATTTGCCATCGGCGGCAAGCCGCCGGTCGGCGCAGCTTAATCACGCGCAGAAATTAAAAAGCCAATCGCGCGCCATCGAAGGGTGGCGCGCTTTTTCATGGCCAAACCCCAGTTATTTCTGGATTTTCCATCCGCATTTCTGGTCTTGCGCAAGAAAACTGTCTATTCATGTTTTCCCCTCTCCGTCGTCGCGTCGCGGGAGCGGGAGACTTGGGCATTCTTCGCAACCAGAGGTTTCATATTCCGATGCAGCGTTTTCTTGGCGGCTCCCCCGGCGCGGTTCTTGTCAAACTGATCTTCGTCTCGCTGCTGGTCGGCGCATTTCTGGCGGCGCTTGGCATCACCCCCATGAGCCTTGTGGACCGCATTGTCGGCATGGTGCGTGGCCTGTTCAACATGAGCCTCGGCACGATCCAGCAGGTGCTCACATGGATTGTCTACGGCGCGATGGTCGTGCTGCCGATCTGGCTGATTTTGCGTATCGTGAGTTATTTCCGGCGGTAAATATCCAGCGTGGTTACACGCTGGACCCAAAATCGCCATCCGCAATCGCCTGCGCATCGCGCCCGACAACAGCGGCGAGCGGTGTTGAGCCAAGGCGCTCCAGAAGCCCTTGCTTGATTTCTCGTACCAGGGCGGGGCCTTTATAAACCAGCGCAGTGTAAAGCTCGACCAGCGTTGCCCCCGCCCGGATTTTGGCCCAGGCCGTCTCAACGCTATCCACACCGCCGACGCCGATCAGCGGCATCTCACGACCGATACGCAGGTAGGTTTCGGCGAGAAGGCGCGTTGATGGAATAAACAACGGCGGGCCAGACAGACCACCGGTTTCGGCTTTCGCGGCACCGCGCAAGGCGTCAGGGCGGGCAATTGTGGTGTTGGCCACCACCAGCCCATCAATCTTGCGGCGACGCGCCGTTGCGACAATCGCATCGAGATTAGCGAGATCGATATCCGGTGAAATTTTCAGCAGAACGGCGGTATTGCGCCCCTCTGTCCCGCCTGCTTTGCGGGCCAAGGTTTCATTGCGCACATCGACAATGCGGGCGAGAAGCTCATCAAGGAACGCTTCACCCTGCAAATCGCGCAAGCCCGGCGTGTTGGGCGAGGACACATTCACGGTCAGGAAATCAACCAGCCCAACCAGCGCTTCGGTACTGACGGCGAAATCACCGACGCGGTCGATGCTCTCTTTGTTCGCACCGATATTGACCGCCACCACGCCGGGGCGACCGGCGCGGGCTTTCAGTCGGGCAACCATGGCATCCAGCCCTTCGCTGTTGAAACCGAAGCGGTTGATGACCGCCTGCTCTTCCCGCAGACGAAACAGGCGCGGCTTGGGGTTGCCCGGTTGCGGTTTCGGCACCACACCACCCACCTCAACGAAGCCGAAGCCCCAGCCAAATAGCGGATCAATCACTTCCGCCTGTTTATCGAAGCCTGCGGCGAGACCCACCGGGTTAGGAAATTCCAAGCCGAAGGCTTTCACCGCAAGGCGCGGATCATCGGCGGACGGCGCACGATACGGCAGCGCCTTGAGGGAGCGGATAGCAAGCGCATGAACCCCTTCCGGGTCGATGCAGTGCAATACGGGGCGGGTCAGCGAAAACAGCAAGGATTGCATCACATTCTCTCAGGAAAGACATGGCTGGCGTCGGCGGCAAGCGGCAAAGACACGACCCACGCGACTGCGGAAAGCGATAGTGGCGCATAGAGGTGCGGGAAAAGCGCCCCGCCCCGTGAAATTTCGTAGCGCAGAGCATCGCCAAGCGGTTCTTCATGCACAGCAACCAGAACGAGATCACGCTGGCCAGAAAAGTGCTTCGCCGCCGTTTCTCTCACCTGCGCCGCGGTGGAGAAATGGATGAACCCGTCACTCACATCAATGGGAGCGCCGAGAAAGCACCCCTGCTTCTCGGCTTCTCGCCACAACACTTGCGGACAGATTTTATAGATCATCCCCCAGCCCCATCACTTGGTTTTGGCAGTGCGCTCCGCCAGAAAGGCTTCGTGATCAACAATCAAAGCACCGCTCAGCGCCTTGGCAATCAAGGCGCATGTTTCGGTCACGCCATAAAGCGCCACGAAGGAGCCGAAGCGCGGCCCGCGCGCTTCACCGAGCAGGATCTGATACAGCGTCGAGAACCACGTCTGCGACACACCGGGGCGACCATCCGGGCTCTTGGACTTGCCGGAGAGATCGGGGAAATGGCTGCGGCCGATTTCATAGACGATGTTCTGCAACTCTTCCGCGTCGTTGGAGCCCTCATGGGGTTTCAGCGCCGCCGCAAGCTGTTCAAGCGCGCCGCGCTCTTCATCGCTTGCCGGGCGATAGTTTTTGGCCGGACGCAGGAAGTCGCGGTAATAGCGGATGGCGTAACCCACCATCTGATTGAGGCGCGGATGCGTCTCAGCCGAAACATCCGGGGCATAACGGCGGATGAAGCCCCACAGCACTGCGGGCTCTTCGGTGTTTGCCACCGAGACGAGGTTCATCAGCATGGAGAACGTCAGCGTGGTCGCACGTTCACTGCCTTCGGCCACCAGCACTTCCGGCGCAGGCGGATTGCCGTTGTGGATATGCCAGACGGGATTGACGAGGCGCTGCTTGTCATCCTGCCCGTGATATTTTTCGAGGAAGGTCAGGTAATCGTCGATATGACGCGGGATGACATCGAAATGCAGCCGCTTGGCTTCACGCGGCTTGTTGTACATGAATAACGCCAGGCTCTCCGGCATCCCGTATGAAAGCCAGTCTTCAATGGTGAGGCCATTTCCCTTGGACTTGGAGATTTTCTGACCGTTCTCATCCAGGAAGAGTTCGTAATTGAAGCCTTCCGGCTGACGGGCACCGAGCACCTTGGCAATCCGGCCCGAGAGCTTAACCGAGTCGATCAGGTCCTTCCCCGCCATCTCGTAATCAACACCGAGCGCCACCCAACGCATGGCCCAGTCGGGCTTCCATTGCAGCTTGGCATGGCCGCCGGTAACCGGCGTCTCAAAACGCTCGCCCGTATCCGGGTCACGCCAGATGATGGTGCCCGCATCGTGCTTGATCTCATCAATCGGCACCTGCATGACAATGCGGGTTTTCGGATGGATCGGCAGAAACGGCGAATAGCTCTGCTGGCGCTCTTCGCGCAGGGAAGGCAGCATGACCGCCATCACCTCATCATACCGCTCAAGAACCTTGAGCAAGGTCGCGTCGAACTGGCCTGCGCGGTAGCAGTCGGTTGCCGAGCGAAATTCATACTCGAAGCCGAAAGCATCGAGGAAGGCGCGCAGGCGGGCATTGTTATGGCGACCAAAGCTATCATGGGTGCCAAACGGATCAGGTACTTCCGTCAGCGGCTTACCGAGATTCTTTTCCAGAAGCTCTTTGTTCGGCACATTGTCCGGCACCTTACGCAGGCCATCCATATCGTCGGAAAAGGCAATCAGGCGTGTCGGAATGGTGTCTCCGGTCAAAACCCGGAAGGCCTGGCGCACCATGGTGGTGCGGGCCACCTCGCCGAAGGTGCCGATATGCGGCAGGCCGGAGGGGCCATAACCGGTTTCGAACAACACTTCCTTTTTGCCCGTCTGTTTGATCCGGTCCACGAGTTTTCTGGCTTCTTCAAACGGCCAGGCGGTTGCGGTTGCGGCGGCTTGCATCAGGGCTTGATCGGTCACAGTCGGCTCAATTCGGTAAGGCATCGGATAAAACCCGTCGGTTTCCTGCGGGGTGCGATGCGGCAAGGTCATCAGGAGCTTCCGGCAGCCCACCCGTTGCGAACGAACTTTCCGGAAGATAATCCCGGCAACTTAGGGATTCCGCGCGTCGTGGTCAATCTCGGGACAGGCCGTAAAGAAAAGTGTCGCATGTCAGCCTGAATCGGCCTGCGAGACCGAATGCCGCACGTCCCGCTACCCGCCGCTGAAAAAGAACTGCCAAGCCCGCAACTTAGCTAAGTCCCCCAGCTGGCTCATCCCTTCTTTTAAATATATCAGCCGGGATTATCGCTATATGGCGCGGGGTTGGGGATGGTTTTCGGTTGCCAAAGCGCAATTAATATATTAGTGATATTATCAAACGCGCAGAAGAAATCCGTGCATCCGGATATCGCCAAGTACCTGTGTTCACGGTTTTGTTTCGCTGAGGCACTTTTATGCTCACCCGCATGAACTCGCGCCTCGATTTCAGGGACCGCACATTGACTGCACCAGCAAAGCCCATAAGACGGCGTCTCGCCGGAACATCGACAGCAAAAACCTTTCCCCCAAGGCCTAAAGCTCGGCGCATGACGGCCTCTGCCCTGATTTTGCGCGATATGCGCAGCGATATCATGGCCCTGCGCCTCGTGCCGGGCGTGGCACTCAATGAGAAAGAAATCGCCGGCAAATACGGCGTCAGCCGCACCCCGGTGCGTGAGGCATTACTGAAACTGGCCGAAGAAGGCCTGATCGACATTTTCCCGCAATCCGGTACTTTTGTGTCCCGCATCCCGCTCTATGCATTGCGTGAAAACATCATCGTGCGTCAGGCGCTTGAGATGATGAGCACACGCCTAGCGGCGGAGCGGGCGAACCCCACCGATTGCGACCTCCTTGATGAGATCATGGGGCGCATGGAAATAGCCGCCAGCGCGGTCAACCACGCCGATTTTCACGATGCTGACGAAGAATTTCACGCGACCATCGCCACCATCGCCGGATATCCCGCCCTGTGGCGCATGAGCCAACTCGTCAAAGCACAGATGGACCGCACACGCCGCCTGACCCTGCCCCAGGCTGGTCGCCTGACCCGTGTCATCGTCGAGCATTGTGCCATCGTCGATGCCATCCGTAACCACGACTCCACCAAGGCCGCAAACATGATGGCCGAACACCTCGAAAAGCTGATGGCCGATCTCGATGTCATCCGCGATCTCGACCCCGATTATTTCGTCAACGAACCGCGGTGAAAGCCGCAAGATAAGAAAGGATAACACCATGTCCATCGAAGTCCGCCAGGTCTGCCATCCCGAAGCCGTCAAGCGTTTCAACACCGACGAACTGCGTCAGCACTTCCTGATTGAGAAGGTTTTTGCGGCCGATGAGCTGAACCTGACCTACAGCCACATCGACCGCATGATTGTCGGCGGCGCAATGCCGGTGAAGAAGAAGATCGAACTGGTCGCGCCCTTCTCGGCCATCGGAACGAAGTCCTTCCTCGCCCGTCGTGAGCTCGGCATCATTAACATCAGCAATCCTGGCAAGGTTCATGTGGGCGACAAGACCTATGAGCTCGGCAAGCGCGAAGCGCTCTATGTCGGCATGGGTGCCGGCGAGGTGACGTTTGAGAGCCTCGACCCGTCAAAGCCCGCAAAGTTCTACATCTTCTCGACCCCGGCCCATCATACCTACCCAACCAAGAAAATCGGTTTGGCCGAAGCCAAGAAGGTTGAGACCGGTGATCAGGACCACGCCAACAAGCGCGTCATCAACCAGCTTATCCACCCCACCGTGCTGGAAACCTGCCAACTCGTCATGGGCCTCACCTATTTCGAAGCAGGCAGCATGTGGAACACCATGCCGTGCCATATCCATGACCGCCGTTGCGAAGCCTATCTCTATTTCGACATGGCCGACGACACCCGCGTTGTTCACCTGATGGGCGAGCCCAACGAGACCCGCCACCTGATGATTTCCAACGAGCAGGCCATCCTATCGCCGGGCTGGTCGATCCATTCCGGTGTCGGCACTGCCAACTATGCCTTCATCTGGGCCATGGGCGGCGACAACGTCGATTACACCGACATGGACATGGTGCCGATGCAGGCTTTGCGCTGAGCACCACCCGATCATCGTTTACAAAATGCCGGATACCGACATGAGGTATCCGGCGCATCCGGGAGATTCACATGACCACCAATCCATTCAGCCTCAAGGGTAAGACTGCCATCGTCACCGGCGCAGACACCGGCCTCGGCCAGGGTATGTCGCTAGCACTCGCCGAAGCCGGTGCCAATGTTCTCGGCGTTTCCATTGCGCCGATGGATGCAACCGCCAAGCTGGTTGCTGCTACAGGCCAGAAGTTCATTGGCGTCCAGGCCAATCTGATGTCGCTGGAGCCCATCGAAGGCATCGTCGCGGAAGCGATGAAATTCGGACCGCGCATCGACATTCTCGTCAACAACGCCGGCATCATTCGCCGCAATGATTCCATCGACTTCTCCGAAAAAGATTGGGACGATGTCATCAATATCAACCTGAAGACGGTGTTCTTCATGTCGCAAGCCGTGGCGCGCAAGATGATCGCCGATGGCAAGGGCGGCAAGATCATCAACGTCGCCTCGATGCTCTCCTATCAGGGCGGCATCCGCGTGCCCTCCTACACCGCATCAAAGAGCGGCGTGGCGGGTATCACCAAGCTGATGGCCAATGAATGGGCCTCGAAGAACATCAACGTCAATGCCATCGCCCCCGGCTACATGGCCACCAACAACACCGAAGCGCTTCGCGCCGATGAGAGCCGCAGCGCCGAAATTCTTGGTCGCATCCCGGCTGCCCGCTGGGGCAAGCCATCGGATCTTGGCGGCGCGGCAGTCTTCCTCGCGTCAAGCGCTGCCGATTACGTGCAGGGCATCACGCTGCCGGTGGACGGCGGCTGGCTCGCACGCTGATAAGCAACGTCTCTTTTCTCGATTGATGGCCCTGCCGCGCGCTCCGTGCGGCGGGGTTTTTCATGTCTCGGGCAGCAACGCGGCCAACCCTTCGCGATAGGTTGGATAGCGCAAACAAACGCCGAGCTCGTTTTTCAGCAAGTCATTGGTGATGGACTTGTTCTCGCTGTAGAAGCCGCGCGCCACCGAACTGAGCTCCGCTTCCTCAAAGGCGATAATAGGCGGCGGCGCGATGCCCATGAGATGCGCTGCATGTTGCACGACATCCTGCGGAGGGGCGGGCTCATCATCGGAGACGTTATAGATGGCCCCGGCCTTCGGCTTCTCCATTGCGGCCATCAGCACGGCAGCGATATCATCCACATGGATGCGGTTGAAAATCTGTCCCGCCTTGGCGATACGCTGCGCAGTTCCGTTATTCAGAGAGACGAATGCATTGCGGCCGGGACCGTAAATGCCTGCCAGCCGGAGGATGTGGGTCGGGATTCCCGCCTTCTCGCCGAAGGCCAGCCAATCCCTTTCCGCCTGCACACGCCAGTGCGACTGGGCCGTACCCGGATTAACCGGGGTGCTTTCGTCGGTGGGCTGTCCACCTTGGTCGCCATAGACACCGGTTGTGGAGAGATAACCAATCCAGCTGCATCGCTTGGCGCGGAGAATACTCTCACCGTAGGCCGTGAGTGCGGTATCGCCGTCATCGTGCGGCGGGATCGAAACCAGGATCACATCCGCTCGCTGAAGCACATCGTCCACCAGCGCACCGGAGAAGGGAAGCGCATTGATGCCGCGTTGCTGCAAGCGCTCGGCTTTATCGGCGGAACGCACCGTCCCGGCCACGCTGGCGAAGCGCTCACCATAAAGTTCAATGAAGCGCTCAGCGCTGTAGCCGAGCCCAAAAACGAACAGGTTCCTTGCAATTCCAGTCATTGGACCTCCTCCACGCGGTGACTTCACAATTTAGAGCGCTTGTAAAGTAAGGGTTGTATTCCGATGATTGGCAGAGGTAAAAATTCCCCAGCGCTTCCATCGCACTCCGCCGGACAGCGCCAACAGAGCAATGCAACGGTAACGCGTCAACCCACAAAGTACCGGAAGCGTTGCATCAAAAAGTTGGGCATCCCCAAAAGCGCCAGGTTGTTTTTCTGGCGCAAACTATATCGGGCGCAGGCCCGCTAAGGTTCAGGGGAAGTGTCCAGACCATTAAGGGAGGATCAGGACCATGCGTTACGAGGCGGCTTTTCTCGCGGCGGTGCAGGGGATCAAATCAGAAGGGCGCTATCGCGTTTTCGCGGAGCTTGAGCGAAACACCTCTCTTTATCCGCTTGTGCGCAATCATGGCCCCGGCCCCGATGAAGTCGTCATCTGGTGCGGCAATGATTATCTCGGCCAAGGCATCCATCCGGATGTGATTGCCGCAGGCCAAGCGACGATCGCGCAGATGGGCGCAGGTTCCGGTGGCACGCGCAACATTTCTGGCACCCACCGCCTGCATGTGGAACTGGAGCACGAACTCGCCACGCTCCACGGCAAGGACGCCGGGCTTTTGTTCACCTCAGGCTATGTTTCCAACAGCGCCACGCTGTCCACGTTCGGCAAGCTCTTTCCCGACCTTGTTATTTTCTCAGACGAGAAAAACCATGCCTCGATGATCGAGGGCATCCGCTTCTCCGGCTCGGAACGCAAGATTTTTCGCCATAATGACCTCGCCCATCTCGAAGAGCTTCTGGCCGCCGAACCCAGTGATCGCCCAAAGCTCATCGCCTTCGAGTCGCTCTATTCCATGGACGGCGATTTTGGCCCGATCAACGCAATCTGTGATTTGGCCGACAAATATGAAGCAATGACCTATCTCGATGAGGTCCATGCGGTCGGCATGTATGGTGCCCAGGGTGGCGGCGTGTCAGAACGCGATGGCGCCGCCCATCGCCTCACCATTATCGAAGGCACGCTGGCCAAGGCGTTCGGCTGCCACGGCGGCTATATCGCTGCATCGCACGCCGTGATCGACGCCATTCGCTCATTTGCGGCGGGCTTCATCTTCACCACCTCATTGCCCCCGGCCACCATCGCCTCAGCCATCGCCAGTATCCGCTCCCTGAAACAAAACAGCGCCTTGCGCGCCCGCCATCAGGAACGCGCCACCCGCCTCAAGACCAAACTGCGTGAAACGGGCCTGCCGCTGATGGATAGCCCCTCCCATATCGTGCCGGTGCGTGTCGGCTGCCCTGTACTGACCAAGAACATCTCCGATGCCCTGATGCTCGAATACGGCATCTATGTGCAGCCGATCAATTACCCGACGGTTGCCCGCGGCACCGAGCGCCTGCGCCTAACGCCGAACCCGTTCCACACTGACCAGATGATCGATAATCTGGTGACTGCGCTTTCCGAGATCTTTTCGCGCTACCGCATCGCCAACGACTGCGGGGCAGATATGTCAGGCGCAATCGGTACGGAATGCCCGTTTAAAGGCATGGCATTGGGGCAGGAAATCTGCCGCCACAGAGCAACCTCTTAAGGACAGGGAGATGCTCTAGGCTTCGCCATGTTGCCCAAAGGCCTCACGAAACGCGCGGTGGAATTCGTCGCATCTGGAAACCGGTTTTGTTCTGCTCAAAGCCAGCGTCCTGATAAAATTTCAGGGTTGATGGCTGCCTTGAGCCTGTGAGTAACATCACTTTATAGCATTCGCCACGCCATGCCGCCTCGACCGCCACTTGGAGAACGGCTCTCCCGTAACCCTTATTACGATGGGCAGGATCGGTCACGACGTTTTCAATCAAAGCGTATGATGCGCCACCGCGTGTGAGATTTGGGATCACAATAAGCGTGCAAGTCGCGACGATTTCTTTACCCTCTGCCCCCACAAAGATATTGCTTCCCGGATAACGCAATATCAGCTCCCAATTTTTGTGAGCGTCATCAAGCGTTGTTTCTTCGTCATCAGGGTGGAGGTAACGATAAATTTTCAGAAGCGCCGGAATATCTTCTTGGCGGGCAATTCGGACTTTCATCAAAGACCCCTGCGGTTGGAGTGCATTAACTGTTTCCGGAATCCTTCTTCGTGTAGTTCAATTTCCTCATAAAGAGGACTAATACCGCTGGAATGAGAAGGGCCACGGCTATTTGCAAGCAGAACAGGATCAACGCGTCCCTGAACTGCCAGCCCATTAGGCGAGCATCGAAAAAGAACCGCGCAACCTGATCGCTGTATTGCAGAGCAAGCCCGGCAAGCAGAACGCCCCCGGAAGCAACCGCGCTCCATTTTGGATAGCCGGTTATTTTCATGCAATACGCAATAAAAAATAAAGGCAATGCCAAAAGGCATGAGAGGAGCCCCGTTCCAACCGGCTCCCAATCATTAGTGCTTCCTTTGAATTTCATGGCGATGGCGATGAGTAACACGCCGCAAATCAGCAGCCCAAGGGCACCATAAAAGAAAAATTTCCTAATCATAATTCCCCCTCCTATCGATAAACTCACTACCTGGCTATTTACGAGCCATCGTTTCCGTAATCCACCCCGATCAGGTAAAGCCCCTTCGCCGGGGCCATCGGGCCACAGCGGGTGCGGTCGCGGGCTTCCAGCGCGGCTGTGACATCGGCCACGCTCCAACGTCCGGCCCCGGCCTGTGCCAGCGTCCCGACCATGGAACGCACCTGATGGTGCAGGAATGAGCGCGAGGAGGCCCAGACGCGAATTTCGTCGCCAACCCGCTCCACATCAAGTTTATCCAACGTCTTCATCGGGCTCTTCGCCTGGCACTCCGACGCACGGAAGGTGGAAAAATCGTGGTGGCCGATCAGCACTTGCGCCGCCTCATGCATCACCGCCGCATCAAGCGCCCCCGGCACGTGCCAGACGCGGTTTGCTTCCAGCGCCGGGCGTGGGCGGCGATTGAGAATGCGATAGAGGTAATGGCGTTTGCTGGCGGAAATACGTGCATTGAAGGTGCCATCAACCTCCTCAGCGGCCAGCACCGACACCGCTTCACTCGCCCTTTTCAGATGCCCGTTGGTCGCTTCGCGTACCTTGTTGGCAGTAAAATTCTTTTCGAGATCGACATTGATCACCTGGCCAGTAGCGTGGACGCCGGTGTCTGTGCGCCCGGCGCATTGCACCCGCACCGCATGCCCGCAAAACGCTTCAATGGCCTTCTCAACCACAGCCTGCACCGATGGCAGATTGGCCTGTACCTGCCAGCCGTTATAAGGCGTGCCGTCATATTCTATGGTGAGCTTGTAGCGCGGCATGTCAGGCCTTTCCCAGCCGAGCAAATATTCGTTTCAGTTGCGCGCAGAGACGAGAAGTCATCACGCAAATTTTGTCCCGATTTCCAGACGCGCACCACGCGCAAAATCTCCAAAGCCCATGGGGGACTTGCCCGACCGCTGCACCGTGGCGAGCCGAATCGCACCCGTTGCGCAGGCGACCAGGCCGTCGATATCAAGCAATGTGCCAGGTGCGCCATTGCCCTTTTCAAGCTGGGAGCGCAGCACTTTGACCCGTTCCGGGCCTTTGCCAAAATCGGCCTCGAAAAACGAGCCGGGAAACGGCGACAGGCCGCGAATGCGGTTATGGACCTCTTGCGCGGACAGCGCCCAATCAACCTTCGCTTCCGCATTGGTGATCTTTTTGGCGTAGACAACGCCCTCTTCCGGCTGTGGTGTGAAATTCAACGCCGCGCGCGAAAGGGCAGCGAGGGCACGCGCCATGAGATCGGCACCAAGCCCCATCATGCGGTCATGCAGGTCACCCGCTGTCATATCCGGCGTGAGGGTAATGCGTTCGACCATAGCGACCGGGCCAGTATCGAGCCCTTCTTCCATCTTCATGACTGCGACGCCGCTCTCGGCATCCCCCGCCATCACAGCGCGCTGGATCGGCGCCGCGCCACGCCAGCGTGGCAGCAACGAGCCATGGAGGTTGAGACAGCCCAGTTCAGGCGCATCAAGTACGGCCTTGGGCAGCAGCATGCCATAAGCCACCACCACCGCAACATCGGCCTTATGGGAGCGGAAAATTTCCTGCTCCGCCTCTGTTTTCAAGGTCGCAGGCGTGAAAACCGGAATGCCGAATTTTTCCGCCATGCGATGCACCGGCGAGGGTTTCAGTTCCATACCCCGCCCCGCTTGCGCTGGCTGGCGTGTGTAGCAGGCAACTACCTCATGCCCCTGCCCGACGATTTCGGCGAGCGTGGGCACGGCAAAATCAGGGGTTCCCATGAAGACGACACGCAACGACATCAGGCAGTTCCTTCGCGCTTGGCGGCCTTGGTGAATTTACGCACCACCAGATCACGCTTGAGGCGTGAGAGATGGTCGATGAACAACACACCATTGAGATGGTCAAGCTCATGTTGCACGCAAACCGCCAGCAGGCCATCGGCTTCGCGCTCCACGATTTTGCCATCAAGCCCCATATAGCGGAAAGTGACACGGTCGGGCCGTTCGATCTCGGCATAATAATCCGGGATCGACAAACAGCCTTCGTTGTAAACCTTGGTTTCCTCGGACACCCCGATGATTTCCGGATTGATCAGCACGAGGGGTTCGGGTGTCTCATCCTCACCGGCCACGTCGATGGTCACCATGCGTTTCGCAATACCGATCTGAATGGCGGCGAGGCCCACACCCGGCGCGTCATACATCGTTGCCAGCATGTCATCGGCAAGGGCGCGGATTTCATCGGTGACAGTCAGCACCGGCTCGGATTTGAGCCGGAGCTGCGCATCGGGGAGAATAACAAGAGGTTTTATAGCCATGATGGAATGCACATAAGCGTTTCAGCAACGGTGGTCAAACATTGTCCAAAGATGTCATTCACCTTGATGCGCGTGCGCACTGGCGTCCACCGGCGATAACGAGTACATTTCGTGAACATTCCACAAATTTGATTCGATAGCCATGAACGAAATCGCTCTGATCATCGCCTCCCATCCCTTCACCTGGGGTCAGCTCACACTGATTGGCGGTGGGCTGATGCTGGCGTTCATGGCGCTTCTGGTGATCATGCAAATGCGCACCCGCCGCGACAGCGCGGTGGAACGTGCTGTCGAATTTGAACGCACGCGCGAGATGGAACAGCAGGTCAGCGACCTCAACCGCCTGCAAGCCGAGCTTTCCAGCCGGATGCAAACGGTTGCCGAGGTGTTCGGCACGCGCCAGAACGACATGGTGCGCGCTTTGGCCGAGAGGCTCGACGGGCTCCAGCACCGGCTGGGGCAAAGCCTGGAAACCACCAGCCGCCACCAGAACGAGAACCTGACCAAGCTCAATGAGCGCTTGGCAGTGATCGACGCGGCGCAGAAAAACCTCTCAAACCTCACGGGCGAGATCGTCGGCCTTAAGGAAATTCTGTCCAATAAGCAGGCGCGCGGGGCCTATGGTCAGGGCCGCATGGAAGCGATTATCCGCGATGGGCTGCCGGTGGGCGCTTACCAGTTTCAGGTGACGCTCTCCAATGGCCGTCGCCCCGATTGCGTGGTGCATCTTCCGGGCGATGAGCGCGGTCTCATCATTGACGCCAAGTTCCCGCTGGAAGCATTCACCCAGTTGCGCAACGCCAAGGGCGATGACGAGCGGCTGCGCGCTGCGACGCAAGTGCGCAATGATATCGGCACCCATATCAAGGCCATTGCCGACCGTTACTTCATTGCCGGGGAGACCCAGGACATGGCGCTGCTGTTCGTACCGGCTGAATCAATCTATGCCGATATCTCCGAGCATTTTGAGGATGTGGTCCAGCGCGCCCACCGTTCGCGCATCATGATCGTTTCACCGTCCTTGCTGGCGCTGGCCATTCAGGTGATGCAATCGCTGGTGCGCGACGCCCGCATCCGCGAGGAAGCCCGCGTCATCCAGACCGAAGTGCAGAAGCTGCTTGAAGATATCGGCCGATTGTCCGACCGCGTCGGCAAGCTCGACACCCATTTCCGACAAGCGCAGGACGATGTGGCGATGATCCGCACCTCGACGGAAAAGATATCGAAACGCGGCCAGCGCATTGAAGCGCTGGAATTTGACGACAAGACCGAAGCCCTGCCCAAGCCCGCGGAACGAGTGCTGGTGCCGCCGAACCTCACCATAGTCGAGTGATACAGCCGGGTTAATTCATCATGCCTCACACGCATCCCGTCATAACCATTGAAAAGGTTGCGCTGGCGCGCTGGTGCAATGGCGATCCCGATGGCTTTCTGGAAATCTCAGCCGAAGACGTGGTCTATTTCGACCCGTTCCTGGCCGTTCGGCTCAATGGCTTTGCCGCGCTCAAGGCGCATTATGATGGCTTGAGAGGCAAGATATTTGCCCAGCGCCATGAGATGATCGAGCCGCATGTTCAAGAGGTGTGTGACGTGGCCGTGCTCACCTTCCGCTTTGTCTCCTACGGAAGCAATGAAGACGCGGGAATGCACTGGAATTGCACGGAGGTTTACCGACGTGATGCCTCGGAGTGGAAAATAATCCAGACCCACTGGTCTTTCACAGGCGCGGGGCTCCGTTAAACCGGCTTCGCAAGAGTCGTAAAAAAACCCGGCCAGAAGAACTGGCCGGGCTAGTTTAAACCCTGTCGCCTTTATCAGGCTTTGATCTTGGGTTCAGTGAATACTGTTACAGCAGGCGCATCGCCTTTGTATTTCTCGACCTGGGCAATAACGGTATGGCCGCAATTGCCCTGAGCCAGCTTCGAGGTGCCGATATCCGGCGTCAGCACGTTCGGGTCACCAAACTTGCAGATGGAGCCGGGCTTGGCCGGATCCGCCGGGTCATACCAGTTACCCTCTTCACAGATCACGCAGCTCGGACGTACCTTGTCTGTCACAATGGCCCCGGCCAGAATCTGGCCGCGGTCATTGAACACGCGCACGATATCACCGTCCTTGATGTTGCGCTCCGCAGCGTCCTTCGGGTTGATCCACAGCGGAGCCCGATCCTTAACCGCATATTCCTTACGCAGCACCGTGCCGCAAAGCTGTGAGTGCAGACGGTAACGCGGGTGCTTGGTCACCACATGCATCGGATAGGTCTTGGCCTTTTCGCCGCCAAGCCATTCCAGCGGTTCCATCCAGGTGGGATGGGCCGGGCAATCGTCGTAGGCCATCTTTTCGATGTTCTTGGAATAGATCTCGATCTTGCCGGACGGCGTACCGACCGCGTTGAAAACCGGATCTTCGCGGAATTCCCCGAAGCGAACGAACTTCTTGCCAGCTTCGCTTGCCGGGAAGTCGAGGTAACCCGACTTCCAGAAGTCATCGAAGCTCGGCATGGCGACTTTCTTGGTCTGGCCAAGTTTTGCTGCCGCTTCGTAGAACGAGCGCACCCAATCAAGATCAGAGGTTTTGCCCTCGGTGAAGTCCTTTTCCTTACCAGCCGCAGCCGACAGCAGGCGGAAGATGTCGTAATCGGACTTGGCCTCGAACATCGGTTCCACGAGCTTCTTCATGGCGACGATGCCGCGCAGCGAGTAATCGCCAACCTGCTCAATGTCATCGCGCTCGAAGGAAGTGGTGGCCGGCAGCACGATATCGGCCATGCGCGCGGTCGGGGTCCACTGGAAGTCATGAACGATGAAGGTATCGAGCTTTTGCCAGGCCTTGATCATCCGGTTGCGGTCCTGATGGTGCGCAAACGGATTGCCGCCGACCCAATAGGCAAGCTTGACGTCCGGATAGGTGATCCTCTTGCCGTTGAAGTCGATGACCTTGCCTGGGCTTTCCAGCATTTCGACGACACGCGCCAGCGGAATGGCCGCGGAACCTGCGGTTTCGAGCCACGGGGTGGCACCCGCCTTGGCACCACTGGTGATGCCAGACAGCGCCGGGCAATCGGTCTGGGGCGTACCGCCATTGGAGTAGTGGTAGGACAAGCCGAAGCCGCCGCCCGGAAGCCCGATCTGGCCGAGCATGCAAGCAAGCGTCACCAGCATCCAGTGGGGCTGCTCGCCGTGGTGCTGGCGCTGCATGGACCAACCGCTCATCAACATTGTGCGGTTCTTGGCGAAGGTGCGCGCGAGTTCCTTAATGAGATCGGCAGGAACCTCGGAAATCTTCTCAGCCCATTCCGCCGTCTTGGGCGTCTTGTCCTTTTCGCCCATCAGATAGGGCAGGAACTGCTCGAAGCCGACGGTGTAATCCTTCAGGAACTTCTCGTCATGGAGCTTCTCGGTGAAGATCGTATGGGCCATGCCGAGCATGACCGCGACGTCGGTCTGCGGACGCACAGGCACCCACTGCGCATTGAAGTAGTCGACCGTTTCCGTCCGAACCGGATCAATGACGATGACTTTCTTGCCGCTCTCCTTGAGAGCCTTCATGCCCTCGTAACCACCATGCTCGGGGACAAGCCAGCCGATCTGGTTGGTATTGATCGGGTCAGCGCCCCAGATCACAACAATCTGGCTGTTGGCGACCACAACGGGCCAAGCGGTTTGCTGCTCGTAGACCTCAAGGCGGCCTACCACGTGCGGCATGATCACCTGCGAAGCACCGGTTGAATAATCGCCGGTATGGGAGACGAAGCCCTTGCCGAGCACGTTCATGTAACGCTGCAACAAGCTGCGGGCATTGTGCAGTTTACCGGTGCTCTTCCAGCCGTAGGAACCGGCATAGATGGCCTGGCCGCCATGGGCGGACTGGACGCGCTCAACTTCCTTGGCGACGAGCTCAATGGCTTTGTCCCAAGAGACGCGCACGAATTCCTCGGCACCGCGCTTGGAACGATCAGCCTTGATACCATCCTTGAGATAGCTGGCGCGTACCATCGGGTACTTGATGCGGCTCGGCGAATACATCACATCGGTGACGCCGGGCAGGCAACGGCTCGGGAACAGATCCTTTTCATGCGCAACCACCTTGGTCACGCGCTTGCCATCGGTCGTCGCCTTGAAAGCGCCCCAGTGGCTGGCGGAAACCAATTCGGTCGGCGTCGACTGAGCCAACGCGCCCTTTGCAAGAAGGCCACTGCCGAATGCTGCGAAAAGCCCCGTGGCAACTGCCCCCTCAAGAACCTGCCGTCTTGATGGACTTCCGTTATTCGATGCCGCCATGTTCAATTCTCCATAAACGCAAGACAAACTGGCCCAAGTGACCATTGCCGCCAGCGTTATCCTTAAGTCGGAGCTGTGAACGGGATTACTAAAAAATAGGTCGTTTTTCGCTGATTTGTAAATGAATTGTAAAATGACTTTCCTTACGCAGCCACAGCACGCAAGACTTGACTGGTAGCAGCGGCAAGAGCCCGGGAAAAACAAAAAAGAGCCCACGAAGGATGCGCACGTTTCACGATCTCATCGCCTCGCACGAGGACTGGCTGGTCACCCGGACGCTGCAATATGCCAAACGCCACGGCTACACCCGCCATAGTTCAACACTTCTGGAGGCATGGCGGTTATCGGTGGCCGGATTGTCGGCAGCCCTGATTGCCGCAATCAAAGACCCCTCCTATGATCCAGAGCTTGCCGCCGACGCCGACTACACCACCGACCCGATGACCGCTTTCGGCGTGGAGCACGCCCGCAGGCACCGCGCCCGGGGCACCGACCTGACGATGTTTCTGGCCCTGCTGAAATACTATCGCCAATCCTATCTCGACCTGATTGCAGAAAATATAACCGACCAGAGCAATTTCAGAGCCTGCTATGATTTCGCCCTGAAAATGTTCGATAAAATCGAGCTTGGCTGCAATCATGAATGGCAGAAGGTTTCCTTTCAAAAGGAGCTCGACACGCTCCAGATGCGCAACAAGGAGCTCACCGAGGAGAAACTGAGCTACCTGACCATTTTTGAGACACTGAAAGACCCGGTTATCTTTGCCGACAACGCCGGTCGGATCAAAAACATGAACCGCAGCGCGTGCGTGTGTTTCACCCAATACGCGACGCCCGGTGCCATCTATTATGGCAAGACGGATCTCAGTGAAGCCGAGCTTTTATTCAAACCCTTCCTGAATTTTTCCGCACCCGAAGCAGAGTTTTCCGACTGCCTGTTGTTGACCCGTACAGGGATACGCCGTTTCCACGTCAAGGCACGCCGCATGATCGACAGCAGCGAGCGGATGGCGGGCGTCGTGTTGATTTGCGTCGATATTACTGATTATCAGCAGGCCTTGCAGGACGCAGCGCAGGCGGACAAAGCCAAGTCCGCCTTTTTGGCAACCATGAGCCACGAGTTGCGAACCCCGGCGGCAGGGATACTCGGCGCAGCGGAACTGCTCGGACAAACCGGATTACTTCCCGGCCAGTTGCATTATCTCGACCTCATTGAGACCTCAGCCGCCACGCTGCTGGGACTACTCGATGAAGTTCTCGATTACTCGAAATTCGAAGAAGTCGGCGTTACCACCCAAAGCGAAGATTTTGATCTCGGTGCCGTGATCGAAAACATCGTCAAGATCATGCGCGACCAAGCACAGCGCAAATCGGTAGGACTGAATGTCACCATTGCTGCGGAAATGCCGCCGCGTTTGCACGGAGATGCCAACAAGCTCACGCGGGTGCTGATGAACCTGATCGGCAATGCCGTCAAATTTACCAACCAGGGTGCCATTGACTTGACCGTTACAACGGCTGGCATCGGTTACGGCGGCGGCTTGATTCTGAAATTCTCAGTAGCCGACACCGGTATCGGCTTCGCGCCGGAAAAAATCGAGCAACTTTTCAAGCCTTTCACCCAAGGCGATGACACCATTTCGCGGAAATTCGGCGGCACAGGTCTTGGGTTGGCGATCTGTAAGCGCATCGTTGATGCGCTCGGCGGCGAAATCGGGGCAGAAAGCCGGGGCGAGAAAGGAAGCATCTTCTGGTTCTCCCTGCCCTTCCACACGGCACAGATGGTCCCCCCCCCTATAAGCATACCCGCAGCAGAGCCCCCCAAGCCGCTGTCGATCCTCATGGTGGAAGACAATGATGTGAACCAGATCGTTGGGCTCGGCCTTCTGGAGCAGATGGGCCATCACCCCGACCTCGCAAGCGACGGCGAGGACGCACTGTCCATGCTGGCAGACAAAGATTATGACGTTGTGCTTCTTGACCTCCATTTGCCAGGTTTGAGCGGTTGTGATGTCGCCCGCGCCATCCGCGCCCTCGGTAACCCACGCAAAGCGCAAGTGCCGATCATCGCCCTCACCGCCGATGACAGTATGCGCGCCCGGCAGCTGGCCGCCACGGCGGGTATAGGCGGCTTCCTCCTCAAGCCGCTTCGCTCGCAAGACCTGCGCACGGCTTTCGCGGGCATCCATTCCGAAGGCCACACATTGTGGGTGAAGAGCCTCTCGGCACCTCTGATGGACCACAGTGTTCTAGAGGAGCACGCACGGGAACTCGGCTCGGAAATAGCCGCAAAAATCGCCACCGCATTCTGTTGTTCGACGGAGGATTTCAAAAAGGAAATCGCAGAGGCATTGAATGACAAGCAAGCGAACCGCCTCACCCATGCGTTCCACAAGATCAAGGGTGGCGCGCTCAATCTCGGCCTGACAAGGCTCACGGAGTTTGCTGCGGATCTGGAAAAGAACACGCCCTCAATGCCCCCCGAAGACCTGAAGCAGGACATCACCCGGTTTCTGGCATGTCTGGCGGAATCGGTCGCGGGACTTGAGACAGTGGCGCGAGGCTATCTCGCGAAGAAAGACTAACTCACTCGCCCCGCAAACGTATATCCCACACCGTGTTGCGTGATGATGTATTGCGGATCCGCGGGGTCTGGCTCTATTTTCTTTCTCAGGCGGCCGACAAGAACATCAATGGTCCGGTCATAGGGTGCCCAATCGCGCCGGCTGACATGGTCCAGCAGCCGGTCGCGTGACATGATGGAGCCGGGGTTGTCCGTGAGCACCACCAGAAGATCAAACTCCGCCTTGGTCAATTTGATCTCTCTCTGGTCGGACGACTGCAGGCGGCGTGTCGTAATATCAAGGGACCAGTCGCCAAAGTGCTTGATGGTTGTCGGCACCGGTATTTGCTTGGCGCGCATGGTCAGCCGCCGCAGCAGCGTCTTGACCCGCGCCAGCAGTTCCCGCGCATTAAAGGGTTTGGTGATGTAATCATCCGCTCCCATCTCAAGTCCGATGATCCGGTCGATATCATCGCTCTTGCCCGACACCATGATGATGCCGACATCCGAAGCCGCCCGCAGGTTCCGCAAAAGCGTAAGGCCGTCCTGATCGGGCAGCATGATATCGAGCAGCACCACATCAATCTGCGGGTTGGAAGCAAGCGCCTTCTGCATTGCAATACCGCTCGCCGCCTCGGTCACAACAAAACCCTCGCGCTGTAAATAGGCAGCAAGGGTGACACGGGTTGTGACTTCGTCTTCAACGATGAGAATATGATGGGATTGTGCTGTCGCCACGCTGTAATATTACCTCAGTAGAATACCCCAACAGCCCATGACTGTTGATTTTCGGCGCAATATGCCGCCCCCGAGCTTGCTCGCACCGCCGGGAGAGTATGCATTAACATTTTTTTGCAACTCATTTAAGTGCGACACGAACGCCATTTACGTTTGCCTTGGATACTGGCATGATTCTGCGCATAACCCGACCTGAAGGTCGCCTGCGCGTACTTGCAATAATTTGTGGGGAATAAAACTTGTTTCAGCGGTTATGGACCTTTTTCTGGAAACCCAGCACACGTTGGGGAACGGGCATTGTCGCCGTGTGCGGTGCCATCATCGCCCTGGTATTGTGGGCTGGTTTTGATAAGGCACTTGAACACACTAACCGCACCGAGTTCTGTGTTTCCTGCCATGAAATGAATGCCAACTCCTACCAAGAATATCAAAAGACAGTCCATTTCCGCAATCCATCGGGTGTGCGCGCTGGCTGCCCCGATTGTCACGTGCCGAAATCGTTCGGGCCCAAGCTCATGGCAAAATTCAAGGCCAGCCGCGATGTCTGGGGTCACCTGACCGGCATCATCGATACGCCTGAAAAATACGAAGACCACCGCCTGGAGATGGCGACCCGCGTCTGGCGCTATATGGAATCCACCAATTCCCGCGAATGCCGCTCATGCCATGACTTCCCCGCCATGGATGTCGGCAAGCAGCGTGCAGAAGCACAGAAAATGCACCCCACCGCCATCAAGGACAATGAAACCTGTATCTCTTGCCACAAGGGCATTGCCCACACCCTTCCCGATATGAGTGGCAGCTACAAGAAAATGTTCGAAGCGCTGGAAAAGCAGGCTACGGCAGAAGGCGCGAAGGCAGATGTGCTCTATCCCATCAAGGAAATCCCGATCTATGCAGAGAAGGATATGGGGAAAACCGGCGGCACGATTCTTCCGGCGACGGCGCTCAAAGTCCTCGAGCGCTCGGGAGATGTGCTCAAGGTGAGTCTGTCCGGCTGGCAGCAGGACGGAGTTAATTCTGCGGTTTACGCCCGTCGCGGCAAGCGCATTTTTGAAGCGGCGCTGACCAGCAGTATGGTTGAACGCCTGCAAGCCTCAGAGGCGGAAACTGACCCGGAAACCGACCTTGTCTGGCGGAAAGTCAGCCTCGAAGGTTGGGTGAAGAAAGACGCCTTGGTTTCGAAGCTTCAACCAATCTGGGATTATGGCGCCGAGATGTATTCGGCCAATTGCAACACCTGCCACAAATCGGCGGCACCAGACCATAACCTCGCCAACCAATGGAATGGCGTTGTTGAAGCCATGCAGCGTTTCGTCACCATCGACAAGCAGCAGAACCGGTTTATGGTCAAATATCTGCAGATGCATGCCAGCGATGTTGGAGGAGCCGCACATTGACAGCCCTTGATACGAAGGAAGCGCCAACCGGCACTATCCGACGCCCAGCCGCCGAGCGGGCAACGCTCTACCGGTGGCTCGGGCATGTGTTCCAGCGGGAATGCGATGAAGCGGTACTGACATGGCATCGCGCCGGGCCGGGACATGACTTTCTGTCGGCTCTCGCGACCCACCCGCCTTTCGCGTCGGGCATCGAAAAAATACAAACGGCCATCTGCACCACCGAGCCGAGCCAGGATGTGGTGCTGCGGCTTGCGGGCAGTTTCTCCACCCTGTTCCATGGCGTGAATCCATCAAGGGCCGCACCGCCCTATGAATCACACTATCGGGAAGAGAGCGGCAACCTGTTCGGCGAAGCGACCGTGCGTATGCAGGAAATCCTGTCGCGGCATGGCTTGGTGCTGATGGGCTTTTCCGAGCCCGCCGATCACATCGCGGTCCATCTGCAATTGATGGCGCATCTGGTCGAGCTGATGGCGGCACAAGACCCCAATAGTGTTGCTGCTAAAGAGCTCACCGCCGCCCAAGAGGCATTCGTCGCCAACCATCTCGGCGACTGGGTGGAAGAGTTTGGCAGGGATTGCGTTCTGTTCGACAGATCACAATTCTATGCGGGCGTCGCAGAAATCCTGATGGCGTTCCTCACCGAAGAGCGGCTCAGCATACCTCCAGAATCCAGTCTAGCCTGAGGGCCAAGATAAAGCCTATCGCTGCGCCGACCGCTAACCCGGCCAGAATGATCGTGGCTTTGCCCAGCAAGGGCCAGAACGAGCTCTCCCCCGGCAGCGCAGCGGAGGGGTTATCTGTTGTGCTCATGCCTACACTCCAGCCGGTGCTTCAGTTCTTCGGACGGGCCGCAACACGCGCTATGATGTTGTTCTTGAGATCGTCAATGGGAAAACCCACATTTCGGACCATCTTTGCAATGGTCTCGGGATCCGCCCCGCCCGAACGCGATGCCTCGGCCAGCGCCCAGGTGCGGGCAGCACGCGCGCCGCTGCGGCAATAGAGCAGAACCGGGCCCTTGGCATTACTGAGGACAGCACCAAGGCGGGTCACAGCTTCCTCAGGGATCGGCCCTTGCGGCACCGGAATGTAATGGAAGCTCATGCTGGCAAGCGTTGCTTCAGCGCGGATATCCGCTGAAGACGGTTGGTCGGGCGCCTCACCATCGGGACGCAGATCAATCACCGTTTCGGCTTCGACCCGCTGGGCTATATAGCCGAAATGCTTCGGCGTGATCTGCTCGCTGATGAAGAGTTGGGGGCTGAGCCAATTTCCCTTTGGGTAGTCTTGAGCATTTGCCCAATGATAGCCGGCACTCATCACTGTTCCAATAATGATGGCACCCAAGAACAGGAACAGATTGCGTTTCATGTCTTCCCCACAGAGAGAATTCTTCTCCCTCCTGTTATAGCAAAAAAGGCGCCGGAAATCCGACGCCTTTCTGCATTTTTTTGCGGAGTGTACTGCTTACTTCTGCTCGGCCTGAAGAGCGGTCAGCGCAATGGTATAGACGATATCGTCCACCAGGGCGCCACGCGACAGGTCGTTGACCGGCTTGCGCAAGCCCTGCAGCATCGGACCGACCGACACCACATTGGCCGAGCGCTGTACCGCCTTATAGGTGGTGTTGCCGGTGTTGAGATCCGGGAACACGAAGACGTTGGCACGCCCAGCGACCTGGCTGTCCGGAGCCTTCTGCTTGCCCACCGAGAGCACGCTCGCGGCGTCATATTGCATCGGGCCATCGATCATCAGATCAGGGCGTTTTTCCTTGGCAATAGCGGTGGCCTTACGCACCTTCTCGACATCGTCGCCGGAGCCGGAGGAACCGGTCGAATACGAAATCATGGCAATGCGCGGCGTGATGCCGAACGCCTTGGCCGAATCCGCCGACTGGATGGCGATTTCAGCAAGTTGCTCCGGATTCGGATCGGGATTGACCGCGCAATCGCCGTAAACCAGAACCTGATCCGGCATCAACATGAAGAATATGCTGGACACGATTGACGAATTCGGCGCGGTCTTGATGAGCTGGAGCGCTGGGCGGATGGTGTTGGCAGTGGTGTGTACCGCACCCGAAACCAGACCATCAACATCGCCCATCGCCAGCATCATGGTGCCGATGACAACGTTGTCCTCAAGCTCCTTTTCAGCCTGGGGCGGGGTCATGCCCTTGGCCTTGCGCAGTTCAACCATCGCGGGCACGTATTTGGGACGGATCTTGTCCGGCTCAACGATCTCGATATCCGCGGGCAGCGTCACGCCCTGCGCCGCCGCAACATCACGGATCTTGTCCTCTTCACCGATGAGAACGCAATGGGCGATCTTCTTTTCATGGCAGATCGCTGCGGCCTGCAAGGTGCGCGGCTCATCACCCTCGGGCAGAACGATGCGCTTGTTGGCGCGCTTGGCAAGCTCGACAAGGCGGTGACGGAAGGCTGGCGGAGGCATCCGCAGTTCGGTCACTTCACCGATCTTCTTGCGCAGGCGGTCGGTCTTGATGAATTCGGAAACGAAGTCGAGCACCTGCTCGGCCCGCTCGACATCATCCCCACCGAGATGGGCGCGGTAAGAGGCAATGCGCGACGAGGTCTCGAACGTATCGTTGTCGCTCGACAGGATCGGCAGCCCGGCAAGACGCGCCGATTGCATCAGCGGTTCAATCTTGGCGGAAATGGTATTGCCACAGGTGAGCAAAAGCCCCGCCAGCGGCACGCCGCGCAGCACGGAAAGCGCTGTCGCCAACATCACGTCAGAGCGGTCACAGGGTGCAACCACCAGCGCGCCGGGGCGCAGATGGTCGATGAGGTTCTCAACGGCGCGAGCGGCAACCACCACTTCATGCACACGGCTGCGGGCCATGTTACCCGCGTGCTCCACACGCAAACCGAGCGACGTTGCCACATCGAGAAGGCGCGGCGCATTGAGGCGGTCTTCGGTGGGGATAGCAGCGATAACCGGCGCAGCCGTATAGATACGGCGGAAATCGGCCATGAACTTTTCGCCTTCCTCGCCAACCGGAATGCGATTGATGAGAAGACCAACGATATCGGCTGGCTTGCCGTCGTCGCCAAATTGCCGCGCCGCGAGTTCGATGCTCTCAACGAGTTCGTTGGGCGTATGGCGGTTCGCATTGACGACGAGGATCAATTCAGAAGTGAGGCCACGCGCCATTTCGACATTCACGCGGGTGTCAAACTGGCGCTCATTGTCGTGAATAAGGCCTTCAATGATGACAACATCGTTCTCGGAGCGGGTCGGCTCAACGATATTGACGACCTCTTCCATCAGGTCCGACAGCCTTCCCGCGCGCAGCATCGCCTCAGCATGGGCAGAAGGCAACGGCGCAGGGGCATCAATGTGGCACAGGGTACGGGCAAAATGGGTCGAGAAGATTGCGCGGCCCAACCCCACACGCTGGGCAATCGGCTTGACGAAGCCAACCTTCATGCCATCCCGTTGCAGCGCGCGCACGAGACCCAGACCCACGGAGGTCAGCGGGGCTTCAATCCCCACCGGAATGAGGAAGAATGTTTTTGCTTTCTTTTCTACCATCTGAGTGCCTCAAAAACTGACCTGATATGACTCAAGCGCAAATCAAATAACCGAAGGAATTGCGGAAACAATATCTCAATGAGAGGTTTTGTTCCGTAAAAACGCACGTCGCTTGGGAGTGGAGCGAGCCCCCCGCACACCAACATCCGAACGCAAAACGACCTATCACAAAAACCAGAGATGAGCGTCTTTGCGCGCGCCTCTGGAGAAAAGCGGGATGCCAAGGCACCCCGCTTTTCAGATGTTTACTTTCCGGAAGCGATCATTGCCGTATCACGGGCAATCATCAGTTCTTCGTTGGTGGCAACCGCCAGAACCTTCGGGCCGGTTGCGCCGCTGATGATGCCAGACGCGCCGCGCACGAACTTATCGTTGGCGGCCTTGTCAATCGTGACACCGAAAGTCTTGAGCTTCTCCATCGTCATATTACGCAGCAACGGAGAGTTCTCGCCGATACCGCCGGTGAAGGCGATGGCGTCAACCCGGTCAAGCGAAGTGGCGAGACCGCCGATCAAACGCGCCAGACGATGAGCGAAGACTTCAAGCGCAATCTGCGCGCCTTCATGGCCCTTGGCGGCTTCATCTTCCAGCGTGCGGCAATCGTTCGACAATTCTGACAGCCCGAGCAGACCGCTCTTGCGGTTCAACATGTTGTCGAGATCCTTGATCGACATCTTGGCGCGGTCAGCGAGGTAGAACAACACGCCGGGATCGACATCGCCCGAACGGGTGCCCATCACGAGACCTTCAAGCGGCGTCAGGCCCATAGTGGTGTCGACGCTCTCGCCGTTCTTGACCGCAGTCGCCGAAGCGCCGTTGCCGAGATGGGCGATGATGATGCCATGGTTCTTCGGATCGAGCGCCAACATGCGGCGTACTTCGGCCGAAACGAAGCGATGGCTGGTGCCATGGAAGCCATAACGACGAACGCCGTAATCGCGGTAGTATTCCATCGGCAGCGCATAGAGGAAGGCCGCCTTCGGCATGGTCTGGTGGAAGGCAGTGTCGAACACCGCAACCTGCGGCAGCGACGGCAGTTTCTCGCGGGCAACCTTGATGCCGAGCAGATTCGGCGGGTTGTGCAGCGGCGCAAGCGGAATGCAACGCTCAAGCGCGGCAATGACCTTGTCGTCGATCAACACGGATTTGGCGAACTCTTCCGCGCCATGCACCACACGGTGGCCAACGGCGGTGACGCTCGGCAGGAGGCCCATGGCATCAATATGGTTGATGAGGGCGCTCAGCGCTTCGGCGTGTCCGCCGCCCTTGAGAGCTTCCTGGGTCTTTGCGCCGGAAGCCTTGTAGGTGATGGAGGAATCGGCATCGCCAAGGCGTTCGGCCAAGCCGCTCAGCACCGGCTCGTCGCCGCTCTCGTTGGGTAACAAAGCAAATTTAAGGGAGGAGCTTCCACAGTTGATGACCAGGGTCAGAGTGTTCTTCATTATTTCACACTTTTCTTCCATAAACGGCCCCGAATTCGGGGCATTGAAACTGAAACGTGACAGGCCCTTTCACGACCTAGCCAGTTTGAACTGCTTTCCCTTTCGGGATAATTTCATCGGAAAAGGGCGTCAACCCACGCGCTGATCCGGCATCCATAAATTAATTAAGCTAATCGGGAAGCGATAGTGATCAATTCCCGCCATGGTGTTCTAGCGGCGGGACGGTCTCAAGTCACTGCACCAAAAAGCCGCGCCTGGAAAATTGCCCTTTAACGCGGTCCACCAGAGCCGGTGTCGGCGTCGGATTGTCTTTAAGCGCGTAGTCCATGCCCAGTTCTTTCCATTTATGCGCACCTAGCTGATGGAACGGCAGCACATCCACCCGCTCCACCAGAGGGCCGAGCGTCACGAGGTAATCCGCCAGACGGTCCACGTCGGCTTCGTCATCGCTCCAGCCGGGGACCAGCACGTAACGTATCCACATCTTCTTGCCGAGGCGCACAAGACGTGCGGCAAAATCAAGTGTGGGTTGCAGTTCCTGAGCAGTAAGTTCTTTATATTTGACGGGATCAATCTGCTTGATGTCGAGCAGGACGAGGTCCACGGCATCGAACATTGAATCCGGCACATCATTGTGCAGAAAGCCTTGCGTATCAAGCGCGGTATTCAAGCCCAGTTCCTTGCATTTTCGGAACATGGCACCGACGAATTCCGCCTGCATCAGGGGCTCTCCCCCCGAGATCGTCACGCCGCCCGCAAAACGGAAAAAACCGGCCAGCGGTTTCAGTTCTTCCAGCGCCTGATCCACCGTCACCTTGCGGCCACGGTGGAGTTTCCAGGTATCGGGATTATGGCAATAGAGGCAGCGAAACTGGCAGCCGGATGTGAAAAACACAAACCGAACGCCCGGGCCATCGGCGGCAGCGCCCGTTTCCACGGAATGGAGATATCCCACAACATCCCCATCGGCCACGGGCTTCTGCGCGGCGACAATGTTCTGGCCGGAAGGTGCCGTAAGCTCTGCCATTGTCGTGTCTCCCTAAGCCAACAGCCGCGGGATCGCGGCTGTTGAAATCTTATTATACCATCATAGGACCGGATCGGTCCGCGCACTCACATGGAGGCGTGGAATGTCCGGCTGATGACGTCAAGCTGCTGCTCGCGGGTCAGCTTGACGAAATTGACGGCGTAGCCCGAGACGCGGACCGTCAACTGCGGATACAGCTCCGGATGCTCCATGGCTTCAACCAGCGTGTCACGATTGAACACGTTGACGTTGACGTGGAACCCACCTGCACCAGAGAAGCCATCAAGGCAGTTGGCAAGGTTGCGGCGACGCTCTTCGATTGAGCGCCCGAGTGCGTCCGGCGTGCTGGAGGCCGTCCAGGAGATGCCGTCGAGAGCGCATTCGTAGGGGATCTTGGCGACCGAAGCACCGGCTGCGATGAAGCCCTTGACGTCGCGTCCGTTCATCGGGTTTGCACCCGGAGCGAACGGCTCGCCAGCACGGCGACCATCCGGCGTATTACCGGTCTTCTTGCCGTACACGACATTCGACGTGATGGTCAAAACCGACTGGGTCGGCATCGAGTTGCGGTAGAAGTACGGCTGGGCCTTGATCTTCTCCATGAAGCTCTCGGCGAGCATCACGGCGATGTCGTCAGCACGGTCATCGTTGTTGCCGTAAGCCGGGTATGCGCCTTCGATTTCGAAGTCGACGGCAATACCCTTGTCGTTACGAACAACCTTGACCTTGGCGTGCTTGATAGCTGAAAGCGAGTCCGCTGCAACCGACAGGCCGGCAATGCCGCAAGCCATGGTGCGCAGGATATCGCGGTCATGAAGCGCCATCTCGATCCGCTCATAGGAATAGCGGTCGTGGGAGTAGTGAATGGCATTGAGCGCCTTCACATAGGTGGCAGCCAGCCAATCCATCATGACGTCGTATTTCTTCATGACGGTATCGTAATCGAGCACATCACCCTTGATCGGCTCAAAACCCTTGGCAACAACCTTGCCGGTCTTCTCGTCAACGCCGCCATTGATTGCGTAAAGCAAAGCCTTGGCCAGGTTGGCGCGCGCGCCGAAGAACTGCATCTGCTTACCGATCCGCATGGCGGAGACGCAGCAGGCAATGCCGTAATCGTCACCCCATTTCGGGCGCATGACATCATCGCTCTCATACTGGATCGAAGAGGTTTCGACCGAGACCTGAGCGGCGTAGTCCTTGAAGCCCTGCGGCAGTTCGGTGCTCCACAGAACCGTCAGGTTCGGCTCAGGGGCCGGGCCGAGGTTGTAGAGGGTCTGCAGGAAGCGGAAGCTGTTCTTGGTCACCAGCGGACGACCATCTTCGCCAACACCGGCAATGGATTCGGTCACCCAGGTCGGGTCGCCAGAGAACAACTGATCGTATTCCGGCGTGCGCAGGAAGCGAACGATGCGCAGCTTGATGACCAGATCGTCGATCATCTCCTGGGCCTCGGCCTCGGTGAGGACGCCAGCCTTCATGTCGCGGTCAATATAGATGTCGAGGAAGGTCGAAACACGACCGAACGACATGGCCGCGCCATTCTGCTCCTTCACGGCAGCAAGATAGGCAAAATACACCCACTGCACAGCTTCACGGGCGTTGGTGGCAGGCTTGGAAACGTCGAAGCCGTACTTCGCAGCCATCTCGCGCAATTCATCAAGGGCGCGGAACTGTTCCGACAACTCTTCACGCAGGCGCATCACATCTTCGGTGAAGACATGGTCGTCGAGCTCATGGAACTCGCGCAGTTTGTCCTGACGCAGGAAATCGGTGCCGTAGAGGGCGAGACGGCGATAGTCGCCGATGATACGACCACGGCCGTAGGCGTCCGGCAATCCAGTCACAACGCCCGAGCTACGGGCTGCAACGATATCCGGCGTATAGACGTCGAACACTGCCTGGTTGTGGCTCTTGCGGTAATGGGTCCAGATGTCGTCAATCTTCGGGTCCGACTTGAAGCCAAACGCCTCAAGGCCGTTCTGGACCATGCGCAGGCCGCCATTCGGCATAATGGCGCGCTTCAACGGCGCGTCGGTCTGCAAGCCAACGATGATTTCGAGGTCGCGGTCAATATAACCGGCGTCATGGGCGGTGATCGTCGAGCCACGGTCGCTTGAAACGTCGAGAACGCCCTTCTTGCGCTCTTCCTTCAGAAGCTCGGACAGCTTGGCCCACACAGCGGTTGTGCGCTCGGTGGCGCCAGCCAGAAATGCGCTATCGCCTACATAGGGGGCATAGTTCTTCTGAATGAATTCGCGCACATCGACGCGCTCTTTCCACTGCCCAGCGGCAAAGCTGCGCCAAGGGTCAACGACAACGTCGGGCTTATTAACGGTAGCGTCCATATTTATAGCCTCCTAGAGGAAACCTGTTCGGGAAAACTCAGTGCTTCCCAATGCAGGCCCCTTATAGATAATTCCACCCCGGAAGACATTCTAAATCGGCTTCAAAACTGTCCGAAAATCCTTTGCAGCGCAATGATTCTTCTGTTTGCAGCGCTAGTATGAAAAATAGTCTCCACAAATTGCCCTGGTGAAATGATTGCCTGGAATGGCTTTGAATTGGCCTTTAGAAATATCACAGCGCTGCAATAGATGTTTTTTTCACCTGCGACAAAATGGCACAATCCTGTGCGCGCAAATGTCTCTCTTCACACCGGCCAATGGCTCCGGAAAGCGGCCCCGCCAAAGCGGATATGCCCTTGAAAACAAATAAAATATTCTTGAAAAACGCGTCATGCCAAACCGCCTTCTCAAGCGCCTTGCGCGCCGAACCACATGCGGTTTCTTGCGATGAACGGTGCGCAGTCTAAAATCTGGTTCTCTGCTTGATCGCAGCGGAGAGCGTTCCTTCGTCCAGATAGTCGAGTTCACCGCCCACCGGCACGCCATGCGCGAGCTTCGTAATATTAACGTCGCAGTGCGCCAAAAGTTCAGTCACATAATGCGCCGTCGTCTGCCCATCTACAGTAGCGCTGAGGGCCAGGATCACTTCCTGCACCTCTGGCACAGACGCCCGCGCCACAAGGCCTTCCAGATTGAGATGTTCCGGGCGAACACCGTCGAGTGGCGACAGCACGCCACCCAGCACATGATACCCGACATTGAGGGCCGCCGCGCGCTCCAGCGCCCATAAGTCGGAAACGTCTTCGACCACGACGAGAATTGTCCTGTCGCGCTCGCCATCACAGCAGATGACGCAAGGGTCTTGTGTGTCGATATTCCCGCAGGATTGACAGACCATCGCCCGGTCTTCAACCACCCGCATGGCATCGCTGAGCGGGTGAAGCAATTGTTCACGCCGCTTGATGAGATGAAGCACCGCCCGTCGCGCCGAACGCGGGCCCAAGCCCGGCAGGCGCGCCAGCAGTTGAATCAGACGTTCGATTTCCGGGCCTGCAACCGAACGGGCCATATTGTTAAACTCCAGTACCGGCTCAGAACGGATTAAGGCCGGGCGGAAGCTGCATGCCGCCGGTCATTTCGGTCATGCGCTGCTGCATGATGCGTTCAGCTTTGCCGCGCGCATCGGAAAATGCCGCAACGATCAGGTCTTCAAGGATTTCCTTTTCCTCAGCCACAACAATGGACGGATCAAGCGTGATGCCTTTGAGATCACCCTTACCGGAGACTTTGACCACAACCGCACCGCCGCCGGAAGAGCCCTCGACCTCAAGCTGGTCCATCTCGGCCTGCATGTCCTGCATCTTCTTCTGCATGGCCTGGGCCTGCTTCATCAAAGCCATCATATCCATCGTTCAATCTCCTGAAGTCCGTGCCCGCTGCCGGCTTTGCACGCGCGGCGGCATTACCCGTTGTCACATATCGGAATCGTTGTCATTCCCCTCTTCGGGGTCTCCGCCGGTTTCCACATCCACAACCGGGAGGGGCGCTTCAATCTGCCGGTCACGCACATCAATGATTTGCGCTCCTGGAAACTGAGCCAGCACCGCTTGAACCAGCGGATGCGCCGTGGCGGTGTCGCGCCGCTCGAACTTTTCTCGGTCGCGGACGGAACGCAGGGTCTCTTTCCCCTCCTCCGACGACAGGATGACCACCCAGCGCAACCCGGTCCAATCCTTCAAGATGCGGGTCAGGTCGTTGGCAAGCGTCCGGCTACCACCGTCAGCAAGCCGAAATTCCAGATGGCCTTCCTCGAAGCGCACGAGATGCACATCGTTTTCGAGAGCGGTTTTCAAGCCTATGTCGCGCTGCTCTTCAGCATAGGCGACAACATCTTCAAAGCGCCGCAGGCGAATATGGGTGTCAGTGGCACCATCGGCCATGGCAGCCGGTGCCGCCATGGCCGACGACGCGGAATGCATCATGGTTGCGCCGCCACTCGGTGGCGAGGCAGTATGGCCCATGCTTGCGGTGGGCGCGGACGGCGCATGTTGGGCCACAGCCCGCACGGCGTCAGCGCCAGCGGGTACCGACGGAGCTGCAACTGAGGAAGCCGCCGCATTCGCGTGATTGCCTCGCAACGCCCGCAAAGCCTCATCGGGCGTCGGCAGATCGGCGACATAAGCCAGCCGCACCAGCACCATTTCCGCGGCAGCGACGGGCCGAGCCGCCGTCTGGACCTCGGGCAACCCTTTGAGCAATATCTGCCAGGCACGCGACAGCACGCGCACCGACAGCTTCTGTGCCATATCGACACCGCGGGTGCGCTCCACCTCGGTAACCGACGGATCCTTGGCGGTTTCCGGCGTCAGCTTCAGCCGTGTCACCAGATGGGTGAAAGAAGCAAGATCGGAGAGAATGACGGCGGGGTCCGCGCCGGAATCGTATTGGTTGCGCAGGCTGGCGAAAGCAGCGACCATATCGCCACGCATCACCGCTTCGAACAGGTCGATAACCTGGGCACGATCGGCAAGGCCAAGCATGTCACGCACCGTGTCGGCACGGACGGTGCCGCCGCCATGGGCGATGGCCTGATCAAGTAGTGAGAGGCTGTCGCGGGCAGAACCTTCCGCCGCAAGGGCAATCGCCGAAAGGGCTGCGGGCTCGGCAGTCACGGCCTCGTTCTCGCAGATGCGGCCCAGATGCGCCATCAGCTTGTCCGCGCCGATGCGGCGCAGGTCGAACCGCTGGCAGCGCGACAGGATGGTGATCGGAACCTTGCGGATTTCCGTGGTCGCAAAGATGAATTTGGCGTGGGGCGGCGGCTCCTCAAGCGTCTTCAGGAAGGCGTTGAACGCCTTCTCGGACAGCATGTGGACTTCGTCGATGATGTAGACTTTATAGCGCGCAGACACAGGCGAATAGCGAATGCCGTCGATGATCTGGCGAACGTCTTCGACACCGGTGTGGGACGCCGCGTCCATCTCAAGGATATCGACATGGCGCGATTCCATGATCGCTTCGCAATGCACGCCGAGTTGCGGCATGTGAATGGTCGGCCCGCCCGAGCCATCCGGCAATTGGTAATTGAGGGCGCGCGCCAGAATGCGGGCGGTGGTGGTTTTGCCGACACCGCGCACCCCGGTCAGCATCCAGGCTTGCGGAATACGCCCGGCATCGAACGCATTCGACAACGTCCGCACCATGGCTTCCTGGCCGATGAGATCATCAAACGTGAGGGGGCGGTATTTACGGGCAAGAACGCGATATCCGCGCGCATCGGCGGGCGCAGCCGCCGCAACCGGCGCGGACGCAGGCGCGGGCTCGCCCATCAGACTCATCTGATTGGGATCATCGGAGTGGTAGGAGCCGGTTTCGTTTTCTTCCATCGGGCCTGATCGAACGGGGTGACAGACGGCGGCAAAAACCACACAAAACGCAATCCACGACGACGGTCCCCGTATCCCGATGGTCGCCGGTCGCATTGAAGGTGGAAGGCTGGACGAAAACCCGCTCGGTCTCGTTAGGGCTGCTTCCTTCCGGACCTGACCCGGTTAGCGAGTGAAACGTCCCTCGCCAACCTTCCGTCGTCTATATGAGGGTTTGCGCAGGCAAAGGCAAGCGGCAGATGCGAATATCACCGGCTTTCCCGCCCATTTCCGGCTTACCAATTCTGAAAGCCAACGTGGGAAACCGCCCAAAGAAAACGGATGCCTTCCGAAAAAGGCATCCGCAGTTCAGTGCGTCATTTCTGTGGAAGTCAGGACACTTTCGCCCGCGGAACCACGAGCAGCAAAGCTGCCGACAACACAAGGCTTATCTCCATGAGAGCAAAGCCAGCGCCAAACGATCCAGCATATGCCTGGATCAGGTAGCCGATGGCCATCGGCGCAATGAAGCCGCCGATCTGTCCGCCGGTGTTGATGAACCCGCTGGCAAAACCCATAATCTCGGCCGGAAGCACTTCCATGGAAATCGCCCAGAACGCGCCAAACGGCATGAAAATGCCAATCGCTGCTGTCAACGTCAGGAAGAAGACACACATCATCGGGTCCGCGGAGACGAATGAGAAGTACATGAAGACAGCGCCAAGCATGTAACAGGTTGCGACGAAAATCCGTTTGTTTCCGCGGAAAATAAGATCACAAACCTTGCTCGCAAATATCATCGCTAAGAACGAGAAGAAGAATGGGATTGAGGAAGTGAGCCCCATTTTCACCATTGCGAACTGCCGCGCCTCAACCAGATATGACGGCAACCAGGACAAGAAGCCCCAGAAGGCAATCCCGAACAGCAGATAAACCACCATCAGCATCCAAAGGCTTGGCGAGGCGATCGCCATGCGCATGGCTGCGCGCTTCTCCTCGGTGGTGACCACCTTTGCCACTGGCTGGCCAGCCCGAATTTCGGCCAGTTCCTCGGTGGTCATGGAAGGGTGATCTTCCGGTCGGTCACGCATATACCACCAGCACAGGATAGCGATTAGAAAACCCGGAATCGCAAACGCATAGAAAACACCGTGCCAGCCCCACAGATGCATCAGCGCGACAACCAGCAGCGGCGCAAAAGCTGGGCCCAGCGCAATCGAGCAAAGGTTAAGCGAATTGGCGCGCACTTGCTCGTGCTTCGGGAACCATTGGCTGATAATCTTCCACGACGCGGGGGGGTGCATGGCCTCACCAGCACCAAAGAGTGGGCGCACGATCAACATTCCTACGAAGCTTCCGGCCATTGCCGTCGCCGCTGTGAAGATCGACCACCATGTCAGGGCGAACGTCATCGTCAATCGCGCCCCAATCCGATCGACGAGCAGACCCGCGATAACCTGCAATAAGCCGTAGCCAACGAAGAATGCGCTCAGCACCATTCCTTTCTGTGCCGCCGTCAGGCCAAACTCAGCACTGATTTGTGGAAGAGCGACAGCAAAATTAACGCGATCGAGATAAGATATTAGAAAGATAAGCCACAAGATTAGAAGCATTTTGTTGCGAACACGCCATTGAGTAAAAAACATTTTTAACCCCATTTCTGTCAATTTACTTATTCAGGAAAGCACAAGATGCTGCTCTTCCATCCATTTCCGAGCGATAGTGGCTAATTCATCCAGATTGTCGTCCATAATCAGGATATGTGAATTGCCGTGAATGCCGGCTTCTGGAAGATCTATCCAGGTGACGGGAACGCCCGCGGCCTCAAGCGCACGGCGATAAACCGAAACATTGTCGTAAAATTCGCCCCACCAGGTGCTTCCGGCGCGGATATTGTCGCCCCAGATGAAAAGATGCGGAATGTTCCGGAGTGCCAGCAGATCGGCACTCTCAAACGTTGGGGCGCCCGAAGGCTCGAATAATATGACGCCCGCGACGCGTTCCGGCACAGCAAGCATTGCTTTCAGAACCAACCCACATCCCTGGCTATGAGAGATAATGATGCTTTTGCCGAGCTTGTTCAGAAGCTCCACATAAGCCGCCTCGGAAAGCTCGTCATTGCAGGTCCAGCGTGGGACAGCCTGCTTCATGAACATATCGAAGGCATGAACCGGGAAGCGTTGACCTGGCCAGATTTCTCGCTTTGCGTACGACGGACCAAAGCGGAAACTCTCCCACGCCTGCTGCTTCGAGCGGAACTGGGGAGAACCAGCATAGATATTCGGATATTGCGCCCAAGACGCCCTTCCGCGCTCAACCCCATCGCAGACATAGGTATCAAACCCATGATGGAGAAAATGGCTTTGCATCCCAGGGCGGCCATCCGGCGTATCTTCCCAACTCGCCCCGGTCATGCCACCCCCGTGAACGAAGACCAGCGGATATCTCGCTTTGGGGGCACTCTGCCGAACATATTGGACATACATCTGGCCGAATTCGAATGCCCCGTTCGGATCAAGGCGAGCTGGTTTTCCGCCTTTGGATAAAACAGCTTCAAAATGAGGAAGTCCTTCAAGAACCGCTTCGCGACCGCCCACGAAAAAACTACCAATGGCTTTGATGCTGAGATCGTCACCCATGGCTTTCTCCTTTATTTTTCGGCCAGAAATCAAATTCGGAGTAACTGCGCGCATTGGCGAGATGGCCCATCAGATTTGGTTGAATTTTCTCGCCTATAAGTTCAACTGCTCTCAGATGGCGGGCCAGATCAACACCGGTCGCCACGCCCATGCGGTGCAACATGTTGACGGTGTCTTCTGTCGCGGCATTGCCGGCGGCTCCAGGCGCAAACGGGCAGCCTCCCAATCCACCGGCAGCGGTCTCGAACCGCGTCACACCACGCTGCAAGCCGACCAGCATGTTGGCAAGCGCCATGCCATGCGTGTCGTGCATATGCAGCGCAATCTCGAGCGTTGGGAACGTCGCGCGCACAGCATCGATGAGTACGGCGGTTTGAAGCGGATTGGCGACCCCTATCGTGTCACACAGGGCAACATCTCTCGCCCCGCGCTTCACGCCTTCTTCGATCAGCCACAGCACTTGTTCCACCGTAATCGCGCCGACGAACGGGCAACCAAATACCGTCGACATCGACAAGGTCACATGCAAACCGGGATAGGTTTTCACGATGGTGTCGAGATCGGCCAGCGACTCTTCGTGCGTGCGGTTGATATTCGCCTTGTTGTGGGCGGCGCTTGCTGAGATCACATACGAGATGTGCGAAAGCCCGGCGGCGTGCGCTGCGGTCGCGCCGCGCAGATTTGGTGCGAGCGCAACGGCATCGAGCTCGAGATTATCCCGCGCGATGCGCTTGAGAACATGCGCGGACACGTCCGCCGCATCGGCCATCTGGGGGATGGCCTTGGGGCTGACGAAGGAGGTGATCTCGAAGCTGCGCAGGCCAGCATCAATCAGGCGGTCTATCACCTGGAGTTTGGTTTCTGACGGGATCCAGGTCTTGATGTTCTGGAAGCCATCACGGGGACATATCTCGGTGAGCGTGACCCGGTCGGGAAGCGGAACCTTCATGATTACCTCCCTCACATCACGCCATCGGTGGCGAGCTTAACGAGATCGTCTGCGGTTAAACCAAGCAGTTCGCCGAAAACTTCCGCGTTGTGCTGCCCGAGCATCGGCGAAGGCGTGCGAATGCCGGTCGGCGTTTCGGTCAGTTTGATATGCGCGCCAGTGAGCTTGAGGCTGCCTGCGCTGGGGTGCTCAACATCGACGAACATCTCGCGCGCACCTGCGATGTGCGGATCAGCGACGATATCGGGAATGGTGTTGATCGGTGCTGCGGGCACACCTGCCGCCAGCATCCGGTCAACAATCTCGGTGGCGGCATGTTGGGATGTCCAGGCTTCCACAATCGGCTTGATTTCGGCGTGGCGCTGGACGCGCTTCGGATTTTTATCGAAGCGCTCGTCATCGGCCAATTCCGGCTGGCCAATCACATCGCATACCAGCCGCCACAGCTTGTCGTTGGCAGCACCGATGACGATATCGCCATCCTTCGCTTTAAAAGAATCATACGGATAGCAGGATTCATAACGGTTACCGATGCGCTCGGGAACGCGCCCGGCGGTCAGGTAGATCTGGGTGATGATTTCAAGGCTGGCGACAACTGAATCGACCAGCGCGACATCCACCTTCTGCCCTTCACCGGTGGCATCGCGGTGGCGCAATGCGGCGAGGATGCCGATGGCGGCGGAAAGGCCCGCCAGAACGTCGCCCATTGCCGTGCCTGAACGCGTAGGCTCACCGCCTGGCCAACCGGTAGTGCTCATCAGCCCGCCCATCGCCTGAGCAATAATGTCGTAGCCGGGGCGCAGCCGATAGGGGCCGGTGTGGCCGAAACCGGAAATGGCGCCATAGACCAGGCGCGGGTTGACCTTGCGCAGGTCTTCCCAGCCCAGACCGAGCTTTTCCATGGTGCCTGGGCGATAGTTCTCAATAACCACATCCGCCTTGCGAACAAGATCCAGAAAAATCTCGCGGCCCTTGCCCTTGAGATTGAGGGTGACGCCCTTCTTGTTGCGGTTGAGGTTCATGTAATAGGCGCTCTCGCCGTTCTGGAACGGCGCAAACTGGCGCGAATCGTCACCGATTCCGGGCTGTTCGATCTTGATGATCTCCGCCCCCATATCAGCCAGCATCATCGTGCAGAACGGCCCGGCGAGAACACGCGTGAGGTCGAGAATGCGCAGCCCGGCCAGGGCACCTTGAGTCTTTTGCATGGGTCTTGTCCTTAGTTTTCAAAACTGTCGAACAAGGATTAGCAAGGACCGTGCCAAAGCCGGTCATCGGACCCAAAAAACTGAAAAAATTAATTAAGCTATTGAAACATAAAGATTTAAAAAGCACCGCGCTAAGCTCTGCCGCATGGCGCTCGAAAGGCCAAGGCTCATAACTGTACCAAATTTGGTATAATCATATCATTAATGATACGAACTCCCATTGAGCCGCCGCCACAGACTCATCCGGCTGATGCCCAGCGCCTCCGCCGTCCGGCCCTGATCATTGTGATGTTCCGCCAAATAGTGCCGCACGATTTGCTCTTCCACGCTGCGCACCATGTCTTTCAGGCCGCCTTCCGGCGCAACCCGCAAAGCCATTTCGCCGGTTGACGCCACCTCTGCTCCGGTCACTTCGGGACGCCATATCTGCCCGACCAGGCGCTGCCAGCTCCAATCTGGACAAAGGTTGGCAACCAGCGCCAGCCGCTCCATCATGTTCTGCAATTCCCTGAAATTTCCAGGCCAGGAATAGCTGGTTGCGAGTGGCAGCAATATTGCTTCCAACACGGCGTCATAGGGCTTTTCTTTGAGCATATCGGTCAGCAGGCGCTTGCAGATATAGGGAACGTCCAACACTCTGCTACGCAACGGCGGCACGTTGATGGTGAGCACATTAAGACGGTAGAACAGGTCTCCACGAAACCGGCCTTCGCGGACATATTGCCCAAGGTCCCTGTTGGTTGCACAGATGACGCGTGTATCGACGGGGATCATCTGATTTCCGCCAATACGCATGATCTGCCGCTCCTGCAACACACGCAACAGGCGCACTTGCAAGGCCGGGGTAACCTCCCCGATTTCATCGAGAAAAATGGTGCCCTTATGCGCCATCTCAAACAGACCCGCTTTGCCTTGACGTCGGGCACCGGTGAATGCGCCCTCGTCATATCCGAACAATTCGCTTTCCAGCAGCGTTTCGGGAATGGCTGCGCAGTTGATGGCAACGAATGGCCCTGCCGCATAGGAGCTGGCGCGGTGAATGGCCTGGGCGAAAAGTTCCTTGCCGGTGCCAGTTTCGCCGGTCACAAGAATCGTCGCATCCCCTCTGGCATAGATTGCCGCGATATCCTTGGCGGCCTGCATGGTCTCACTGACGGTCAGAATATCGTCGAAGCCGTGGCGTGCGACAAAGCCCTTCTGTTGCAACTGGCCGCGCAGACGCTGCTCTGCACGCTGAATGCGGCTTCCTTCCGCGAAGGTACAGACAACGCCAACCACCGCATCGCCCGATGCAATCGGAACCCGGCTTGCAACCAACATCTTGCCCGACACGTTCAGCAACTCGCCAAACTCGGCCTGTTGTGACCGGCGCACCGCCGGAGCACGGGAATTGGGAATGATCTCTCCGATGGGTCGGCCAATCGCCTTGTCGGCGGCAACCCCGAGCAACCGTTCCGCAGTCGGATTAGTGACTACGATATGGTCGTGCTCGTCGGTCACAATCACGCCTTCGGCGATATTGCTGAGAATGGTGTTGAGCCAGGCGTTGCGCCGATTGAGGCGGCGATGCATTTCCGCAATGTCGCGGGCTTCGCGCAGCGCCTCGCGCACCGAATGTTCTCCAGCCTCAAGCAGCACACAAGGCAGATCATTTTTCCGGGCCTCGCTCACCACCAACTGTCCGCCGATGACCAGATCCGCTTTTTTCAGCCTTGCCAACAACACTTGCCCGGCCAGTTCCTCCCTTGAGTGGTAGACGGTTTCCTCAATCTCAATATCGAGAACACGCGCAATTTCACGTACGCCGCTGAGCTTCTGGCCATAATTCGGGAAAACGACGTGGCGGACTTCGGCAGCGAAGGGTTGCAACTCCGCCAGCAGGTCGAGCGCCGAAGTGTTAATTGATAGCACCGGAATATCCTGAATCGCTTCACGCAGATGCGATGCGGTACCGCCCCTGCTCAGCAACACATCGGGCCGTGCAGCCATTTCACCCACCGACAGGTTTCGTGCTTCATCGAGCACGGCTTCGATGGTGGTGACTTCGCAATTGTATTCCGGTGCCAAGCGATTGGTCAGTTCCGTCAGGGTCGGATAGGGCGAAACCAAGGTCAGCTTAAAGGAAGCGTCTGCCATCATCATTAATCCCGCGCTCGGTAGAGGCTAATAAACGCCCCATTTCACTCTTCTCGTCAACGAGACATAAACGATTGTCGCTATATCACCAATGCCATCAATGCCGTGGCAGCCCCCCTTGAGGGCTTGACCGCTATCGAGGTTTCCATGCCCGCTCTCGGATTCGCTTCCCGCCCCACCCTCGTCCGCCATACCGTGGAGCAGGACCCCGTCGCACTTGATCGCGCGTTGGCGGATGTGCGGCATCTGTCGATTTTGTTTGCGGGAGATAAAGCAGTTCTGCGCTCTGGTCCGCCCATGACGGCGCTCTTTCAGTGTTCCGAATTCACCATGCCAAAGAACCACCGCGAGCAGATATTGCTCGGTGACTATGTGGGCGTTCCGGTTATCGCCACCCTACTGCCGCCGGAAGAAGCCGCTGCTTTTGAAGCGAATACAGCCTTCCATGTCGACGATCTGCGCGCCATCGCCACCGATATGCGGGTGCCGGAAAGCGAAATCGGCCTCATGGCGACCGCGAAGTCTTTGCTGTTGTGGCATGATCGGCATCGCTTCTGTGCCAATTGCGGCCAGCCGACGACCTTTGCCGCTGCGGGCTTCCGCCGTGATTGCGCGGGATGTAATGCCCAGCACTTTCCGCGCACTGATCCGGTGGCCATCATGTTGATCACGCGTGGCGACAAGTGCCTTCTCGGCCGCTCCGCCCATTTTGCGCCGGGACGCTTTTCATGCCTCGCCGGGTTCATTGAGCCCGGTGAAACCGTGGAAGCGGCGGTGCGGCGTGAGACTTTTGAGGAAACCGGTATCAAGGTGGGCGCGGTCAGCTATCTGAGTTCGCAACCGTGGCCGTTCCCATCAAACCTGATGATCGGGATGCACGGCATCGCAGAAAGCGAAGAGATCACCATCGACCCTGTCGAGCTTGAAGCCGCACGCTGGTTCACCCGCGGAGAAATTCGCCAGTTGCTCGATAACACCCACCCCGAAGGCTTTTCCGCCCCGCCACCAGTGGCGATTGCGCATCACTTGATGCGGGCATTTTTGAAAGACTGAAGGGGCGCATTGTTTAATACGCAAAAAACAACATCCCCAAGCGTGAGCGGCAACAAATCTGGCTTTCGGTTGAGAATCAAACGCTTGAAACGTGGCCATATTCCGCAGGAATATTCATCCTGAAAGAAATCATATAGATTTTCTCGCCAAGCCGAATAGCCGAACTCCGCTTCTAAATGCTCGAAGAACTCCTCAGCGTCATCACCATCGACAAGCAGAGCGCCACGAAGCTGCGTCTCAGGCTCAAGGCACTTCAGTCGCCAATAGAGATAGTGTTCTAGTCGTCTCTCTCGCTCGTCCACGATTGCCCCGCCCTAAACACGCCTCTAACGCCTGCGCTACTCCCCCGGCCCCGTATCAAATCGTTCGCGGAACGGATGCGCCGGGTAGACACCCAGCACGCGCAGTTCCTTCGAGAAATAATTCAGCTCTTCCAGAGCGCGCTTGAGGTGCGGCTCGTCAGGGTGCCCATCGACCTCAACGTAGAACTGCGTTGCGGTGAACTGGCCGTCAACCATGTAGCTTTCCAGCTTGGTCATGTTGACGCCATTGGTGGCGAAGCCGCCGAGCGCCTTGTAAAGGGCGGCGGGGATATTACGGACGCGGAAGACGAAACTGGTGATTGTCGGGCCGTTATTTGCAGGCGACCATTGTGGCTGCTTGGCGAGAACGACGAAGCGGGTTGCGTTGTGCGCCTCGTCCTCAACATTTTCCGCCAGAATTTTGAGCCCATAAAGGCGGGCTGCGAGCTTCGGCGAAAGTGAGGCGCGCGTCACATCGCCCGCATCCCGCACCTCGCGTGCCGCGCCCGCAGTATCACCGGCGATGACGGCCTTGAAGCCGAGCTTACGGATGATTTTGCGGCACTGGCCGAGCGCATGGATGTGGCTGTGCACCGTCTTGATGGTGGAAAGGTCGGCGTTGGGCAGCACCATCAGGTGGAAGTGGATCGGCAGAAAGTGCTCGCCGATGATATGGAAACCGGAGGTCGGCAACAGATTATGGATATCGGCCACACGCCCAGCGATGGAATTTTCGATGGGGATCATCGCGAGTTCGACATCATCCTCGGCCAATGCGGCAAACGCATCCTCAAAGGTCGGGCACGGCACGGCTTCCCAATCGGGATATGCCTCTGAACAGGCCGCATGGGAGTTAGCACCGGGTTCGCCCTGAAACGAAATGCGCTTTTTTGTCATATCAGCCGACCTTCGCCTGCGAGCGTGCACCCAAAATCTGTCTGGCCTTTTCGAGATCTTCCGGCGTGTCGACCCCAAGCGGCACATCATTGACCACCACGGCATCAATGCGCATTCCCGCCTCGATGGCGCGCAATTGCTCAAGTTTCTCGCGCTGTTCGAGCGGCGACGGCTTCATGGTGACGAAGCGTTCCAATTCCGAACGGCGATATGCATAAAGGCCGATGTGATGATAAAGCGGGCCGTCGCCGTAAGGGGCGGTGGCGCGGGTGAAATAAAGCGCACGATAGCGCCCCGCGGTGAACAGCTTGGAGCCGATCATCTTCACCACATTGGGGTTAGTGCGCTCTTCCGCGACCTTGATCTCGGCCACAAGGGTCGCAATGGCGACATCCTCATCGGCAAGCGGCCCAACCGAACAGGCGATGGCTTTCGGGTCAATGGTCGGCAGGTCGCCCTGAACATTGACCACGACATTGTAATTGCGTTCCGGGTCAAGCGTTTGCAGCGCTTCGCAAATGCGGTCTGACCCGGTGGTGTGGTCTGAGCGCGTTTTTACCGCAAGGCCGCCTACCTTTTCGATCACGGCTGCAATTTCATCGGAATCGGTTGCCACCGCCACAGGGCCAATGCCCGCTTCGGTCGCCCGCCGCCACACATGCACAATCATCGGCTCTCCGCAGATATCGGCAAGCGGCTTGTTGGGAAGTCGGGTCGCCCCGAGACGCGACGGAATGAGAACGATGGGCTTCAACATATCGCGGCAATCTCCGGCAGCGCAGAATGGAGGCCGCTCAATATCAAGAAAGGATGCGCTTGTCATGGGTGCATTTGAGCGGATTGCCCGAGGCTCGACCCAATTCGGCAAAAAGGACAGTGGCTGTGATCTCGCCGAATTGACTAAGGCAGACACGGCAAAATGTCGCATTAGCCATTGTCAATTTCGCCCGAAACAGCTAAGCAACGCTCGCTTGCCGCGTCTCACGGCCCATGCCGAGACCGCTATGGGGAGAGCCCGTTCGATGGTTAGGGAAATCAATAAATTTTTGGGCGCTTTGTTTGCCTGCTTGCTGATGGTGGTCGTGTTTCATCTGGTGAGCGGCTACATTTTCACCACGCCAACGCCGGTCATGGCCGGATATGTACTTCCCGCCGACGGTGCGGCTCCAGTTGCTGCGGCCAAGGCCGAGCCGGAAGTCCCGCTCTCGCAACTTCTCGCCAGCGCAAGCGCTGACAAAGGCAAGTCCATCGCCAAACAATGTGCGTCATGTCACACCTTTGATAAGGGCGGCAAAAACGGGGTCGGCCCCAACTTGTGGGGCATCATCGGCCGCAAAGCCGCTTCCCACGAAGGTTTTGCTTATTCCGACGCCGTCAAGAGCAAGAGCGACAACTGGACCTATGACGACGTCGCGCACATGATGGAAGCCCCGGCCAAATACATGAAGGGCACCAAAATGACCTTCGCAGGCCTGAAAAGCGCCAAGGACCGTGCCGACGTGCTTGCCTACTTGCGCACGCTGTCGGATAATCCGGCCCCGCTCCCGGCCGCCAAGTGAGGCCATGACATTCGGCTGAACAATGCGCTTTTCCAGACGTGATTTTCTTCTGACCGCCGGCGCCGCAAGCGTCGGCGCTGTCGTCCCCGCCCGCTATGCCTTCGCCGAAAAAGAGCCGTTACTGCACGGACTTTCCAGTTTCGGCGATCTGGCACTGCCGCCGGATTTCAAGAATTTCCCCTATGCCGACCCGGCTGCGCTCAAAGGCGGTGTTTTAGCTCTTGCCCCTAACGGCATCAGCGGCAACCAGGCTTTCGACACGTTTAATACCTTGAATATGTTCTCGTTCAAGGGGCAAGGCGCGGCTGGCCTCAACCTGATTTTCGACACTCTGATGACGGGGTCAGGCAATGAGCCGGATGCCTGTTACGGGCTAGTCGCACGCGGCGTCACCGTATCACCGAACAAACTCACCTACCGCTTTTTCCTGCGCCCGGAAGCCCGCTTCCATGACGGCTCGCCCCTCACGGCGGAAGACGTCGCCTTCTCGTTGGAAACTCTAAAGAACGACGAAGGAACCTATCCGACCTATCGGCTGATGATGCGGGAAATGGTCTCTGCCGTCGCCGAGCAGAAAGACATCGTGCGCATCACGTTCTCTCCGAGCCGCGCACGTGATCTGCATCTCATCATCGCGCAGATGCCGATTTTTTCGAAGTCGTTTTATACAGCTAAAAAATTCAGCGACGCCACGATGGAGCCACCGCTGGGCTCCAGCGCTTACCGCGTTGGTAAATTCGAACAGGGGCGTTTCATTGAATATGAGCGGGTGGCCGATTACTGGGCAAAAGACCTCCCCGTGAATGTCGGGCTGAATAACTTTGACCGCATCCGCTACGAATATTTCCGCGACCGTCAGGTGGCGTTCGAGGCGTTCAAGAGCGGGTTACTGACATTCCAGCAGGAATCCACCTCGCGCAATTGGGCAACAGGCTACAACTTCCCAGCCATTGCCAACGGTCGGGTGAAGAAAGAAAGCATCGACAGCGAATTACCAACCACCGCCCAGGGTTGGCGCTTCAATCTGAGACGCGACAAGTTCAAGGATGCCCGCATCCGTGAAGCCATTGCACTCGCTTTCGACTTCGAGTGGACGAATAAATTCATCATGTATTCGTCCTTTAAGCGCACCACCTCCTATTTCGAAAACTCGCAGATGAAGGCGCAGGGGCTGCCGTCGCCGCAAGAACTGGCACTGCTGGAGCCCTTCCGCAAGGACCTGCCAGAGGCGGTGTTCGGCGAGGCCTATCTACCGCCGGTTTCCGACGGGTCGGGCACAGACCGCAACCTTTTGAAACGGGCCAATGATCTTCTGATGGTCGCAGGCTGCAAGCGCGACGGTAAAGTGCTGCGCCTGCCTTCGGGCGAGCCTTTCACCATTGAATTTTTTGATTTTTCGACGGCCTTGCAACCCCATACCGGGCCTTTTCTCTCTAATCTTCAGCGTCTCGGCATTGAGGCAAAGCCCCGTGTCGTCGACGCTGCGCAATATCAGGAACGTGTCTCGAAGTTCGACTTCGACATCATGAGTGTCAATGCAGGCGGATCGTTGACACCGGGCGACAGTTTGCGGCTGGTTTATGGCTCACGCGCGGCGGCAACACCGGGTTCGCTTAATTACTGTGGCATTGCCCATCCCGCCGTTGATGCGATGCTCGAAAAGATATCCAATGCCCATAGTCGCGCTGAGCTTGATGTCGCCTGCCGGACGCTCGACCGCATCCTGCGCGCCGAGCAATACTGGGTGCCAATGTGGTATCTCGGCACAAGCTGGATCGCCGCATGGGATATGTATGATCGCCCAGCGAACCACCCGCGTTTTGATTCCGGCGCGCCCATGACCTGGTGGGTTAATCCCGAAAAAGCGAAAAAGATCGGCAAAGCCTGAACCAACAGCGGGAATACGCCGTTTTATTCCCGGAACGTGCGAGCCCTTCTGCGGAACGACGCTATGGCTAACAATCCGTTAAGGCTTTGTCCGTAAACCTTTTCAGGTGGCGTATTTCGCGTCCGATTCTTCACGGCTTGGTTGATGGCATCCTATATCGCTCGCCGTCTTCTTCTCATGATCTTCACGATCTGGGGAGTTCTGACGGTCACCTTCGCACTGATCCAGTTCGTTCCCGGTGGTCCGGTTGAGCGGCTGACGGCGCAATTGCAGGGCCAGATAGCCGGAAGCGGGGGCGATTCAGGCGCTGTCGGCGGGGGCGGAGGCGATGCCTCCTATCGCGGGGCTCAGGGCCTCGACCCCGCTTTCATCGCCAGCCTCAACAAGCAATTCGGCCTCGATAAGCCCATCCTGACCCGTTACGCCAAGCTGCTGAAAGACTACACCTGCTGGTATCGCACCGAGGAGGAGCCCAAGGGCTTTTCCTGCTTCAATTTTGGTGAAAGCTATTTCCGCAAGATCAAGGTCACGGACCTGATCACCGAGAAGCTGCCGGTCTCGATTTCGCTCGGGTTGTGGATGACCCTCATATCGCATCTCATCTCCATCCCGTTGGGGATCCGCAAGGCTATGCGGGAAGGATCTGCGTTCGATTCCTGGAGTTCAACGATCATCAGCATCGCCTATTCGGTCCCCGGATTTATGGTGGGTGCCATTTTTCTCATCCTGTTCGGGGGCGGCTCCTTCTGGGAACTTATCCCGCTACGGGGTCTGTTTGGGGAAAATTGGGACCAGTTATCGACCATGGGGAAAATTCTGGATTATTTTCACCATCTGATCACGCCGCTGCTGTGCCTGGCATTGTCATCGTTTGCTACGCTGACCTTCCTCACCAAGAACTCATTCCTGGATGAAATCCGGAAGCAATATGTGCTGACCGCGCGGATGAAGGGTTTGAGCGAAAACCGGGTTCTTTACGGCCATGTCTTCCGCAATGCCATGTTGATCGTGATCGCCAGTTTTCCCTCGACCTTCATTGCCGCATTTTTCACCGGGTCTCTGTTGATCGAGAAAGTGTTTTCGCTGGATGGCCTCGGCTTGCTTTCCTATTCCTCGATCATTGAACGAGATTACCCGGTGGTGCTCGCCAGCATTTTCATTTTCTCGCTGATCGGCCTCATCGCCAATCTGATTTCCGACCTCACCTATACATGGGTTGATCCGCGGATCGACTTCGAGAGCAGGCAGGTCTGACATGACGATGTCCTCCTCCCCGCTGGCCCCTGCCAAAACCTTGCCATTGCCCGACGAAAAGATCGGCCTTTTCAGGCTGTCGCCGATCAATCGGCGCAGGTGGAATAACTTCAAAGCCAACCGCCGCGGTTATTGGTCGCTTTGGGTTTTCCTGATCTTGTTCGTGGGCAGTTTGTTTGCCGAGTTTATCGCCAATGACCGCCCGATCATCGCATCCTACAAGGGCGAAATTCTCTTTCCAGTACTCGTTGATTACCCGCCGGAGAAATTTGGCGATGCGTCATTCATCGATTCGATCTATCGCGATAAAATCACCCAGAATGAGATCAACGCCCATGGTTGGATGATCTGGCCGCCCATACGGTTTTCCCATTCAACAATCCATATGACACCGCCCACGCCTTTTCCCTCGCCGCCCACCTGGTATCTGAGCGACGCGGAATGTCGGCCCACAGCGCAAGTCTCCGGTGGCTCCACCTGCCGCGATCTTGAATGGAACTGGCTCGGAACCGACAGCCATGGCCACGACGTGCTGGCCAGGCTGATATACGGCTTCCGCCTCTCCATGGTTTTTGCGTTGATACTCTCCTCGCTATCGGCAATCGTCGGCATCACGGCAGGCGCCATTCAAGGCTATTTTGGCGGTTGGACCGATCTTCTCTTCCAGCGTTTCATCGAAATCTGGACGGCGATACCAACGCTTTATCTGCTGTTGACGGTCTCGTCGTTTTTTGCGCCGGGCTTTTTTATCCTGCTCGGAATTCTGCTGCTGTTTTTCTGGGTGTATCTCGTCAGCGTGGTGCGCGCCGAATTCTTGCGGGGCCGCAATTTTGAATATGTGCGTGCGGCGCGGGCGCTGGGCCTGCGAGACCGCACCATCATGTTCAAGCACATTTTGCCCAACGCCATGGTGGCGACGGTCACGTTCCTGCCATTCCTGTTGATCCATTCCATTTCGATGCTGACCGCGCTCGACTTCCTCGGCCTCGGCCTGCCCCCCGGCTCTCCTTCGCTCGGCGAGCTGTTGGCCCAAGGGACGGAGAGCGTCAACATTCAAAAGCCCTGGATCGGGTTTTCCGCCTTCTTCACCATCACGATCATGCTCAGCCTGCTGATTTTCATCGGCGAGGCCGCGCGCGATGCCCTCGACCCGAGAAAGACGTTCCGATGAGCACGCCCCTTCTCGATGTCCGCAATCTGTCGGTTGCCTTCCGCCAGGAGGGTGCAGACCGCACCGTGGTCAACGGCGTCTCGTTCCATATCAATAAGGGCGAGACGGTGGCACTGGTGGGCGAATCCGGCTCGGGCAAGTCGGTTTCGGCGTTATCGGTGCTGAAACTCCTGAACTATCCGGCGGCGAGCCATCCTTCCGGCGAAATCCTGTTTGAAGGAAAGGATCTGCTCAGCCTCTCCGAGGATGCGATCCGCCGTGTGCGTGGCAATGACATCACCATGGTGTTTCAGGAGCCAATGACCTCGCTCAACCCGCTCCACATCATCGAGCGTCAAATCAGCGAAATTCTGAAACTGCACCGCGGACTGAACACGAGAGAGGCCCGCGCCCGCACGCTTGAACTTCTGGAAATGGTCGGCGTGCGTGATGCCGAAAACCGGCTTGATGCCTTTCCGCACCAGCTCTCCGGCGGCCAGCGCCAGCGCGTGATGATTGCCATGGCGCTCGCTAACGATCCGAAACTGTTGATCGCCGACGAGCCCACCACCGCGCTCGACGTCACCATCCAGGCGCAGATTCTCAAGCTGCTGGCCGAGATGAAGCAGCGCCTGCAGATGTCGATGCTGTTCATCACCCATGACCTCGGCACCGTGCGTAAAATCGCCGACCGGGTCTATGTGATGTTGAAGGGCGAAATCGTTGAAGAAGGGCCGGTTGCCGAAGTGTTTGGCAATCCGCGGCACGAATATACCCGCCGCCTGCTCGCATCCGAACCCACCGGCTTCGCCAATCCCATTCTGCCGGACGCCAAGACCATCATCGAGGCCGGGCCATTGCGGGTGTGGTTTCCGATCAAGAAGGGCTTTTGGCGGCGCACCGTCGGCCATGTCAAAGCGGTCAATGATGTTGCTGTCTCAATCCGCGAAGGCGAGACGCTCGGCATTGTCGGCGAATCCGGCTCGGGCAAGACGACGCTTGGCCTCGCCATCTTGCGACTGATTGCATCCAAGGGACCGGTGGTGTTTCTCGGCAGATCCATCGACGGTCTGAGCGCCAAGAATGTCCGGCCCTATCGCAAGCACATGCAAATCGTTTTTCAGGATCCCTACGGTTCGCTATCGCCCCGCATGTCGGTTGCCGATATCGTCGCAGAGGGTCTCACTGTCCAGCAACCCGAGTTGTCGGGCAACGAGCGCCGCGCCATCGTCGCCCAGGCGCTTGAGGATGTCGGTCTGGACCACAGCAGTATGGACCGCTATCCGCACGAGTTTTCCGGCGGCCAGCGCCAGCGCATTTCCATTGCTCGGGCACTTGTGCTCAAGCCGCAATTCATTCTGCTTGATGAGCCGACTTCCGCGCTCGACATGTCGGTTCAGGCACAGATCGTCGAACTCCTGCGCGACCTGCAACGTCGCCATAAACTCACCTACATGTTCATCAGCCACGACCTCAAAGTGGTGCGGGCGCTGTCAAACCGCATTGTCGTGATGCGCAACGGCGATATCGTTGAACAGGGCGAGGCCGAGAGCATTTTCTCCAATCCGCAGAACGATTACACCCGCGCCCTATTCGCGGCGGCGTTCAATCTCGAGACGGTGAGCACCACCATCCCGAAATAAGCTGTTCTCACCCAGAATCAAAAGGGCTCCGAACATGTCGGAGCCCTTTTGGTTTTAGAGTAACGCGCGTTTTAAGTGGATCGCCGGTTAAACGCAAAGCGTTACGGCATCAAAGAATCTGGAGTGAAGTGCGTTTCATAGTAAACGCGCTTCACTCTAGGGGATGGGCTTCGCTTACCAGAAGCCAATCATTTTCCACCACAGACCGCCGATTACCAGCCAGATCGGGATAATGACCAAGCTCATCAGGAAGCCGATTTTCCACCACGTGGCGAGGCTCATATAACCGGTGCCGAACAGGATGGGAGCCGGGCCGCCCGAATAGTGCGTGGTCGCCATATAGAGGTTGCTGAACACACCAAATACGATCACCGTCAACATCGGCGGTGCGCCCGCCGCAATCGCGATGGAGACGAAAATCGCGTACATGGCGCTGATATGGGCGATGGCACTCGCCATCAGGTAGTGGCTGTAATAATAGACCAGCAGCAGAATACCGAGCATCGGCACCCAGTTCATGCCGCCGACCGCCGTTCCGACAATGGCACCGAACCACTTGATGAAGCCGAGCTTGGCCAGTTGCCCGGCCAGCGTCATCAGAACCGCAAACCAGATTACCGTGTGCCAAGCTTCCTTCTCGCTGATGACGTCATCCCAGGCGAGCGCGTTGGTGAGCAGCAGAACCATCAGCCCTGCCAGCGCCGTCAGTGTCGGATCAATACCCGTCAGCGGGCCGAGGATTGTTGCAAGCGGCGCACCAATCACCGGCACGTAAAGGAAGATTGCCGGAGAAGCCGAGCTCAACACCCACAACAGAACAAGACCGACGAAAACCAGCAGTACGATCCATTCTTTGCGGCTAAGCGGCCCAAGCTCCTTGAGCTTCGCGGAGGCGAGCGCCTGCATTTCCGGCGTCTTCTTCAGTTCCGGAGGATAGAAGCGGTACAGGATCAAGGGAATGACGATCAGGCAGATCAGGCCGGGGACAATGGCCGCCGTCGCCCACCCCATCCAGGAGATTTCATAACCCGCATCCTTGGCAAGTTTGCCCACCATGGGGTTGCCGGCCATGGAGGTCAGGAACATCGCGCAGGTGATGGCGTTGCACTGGAAAATGCACTGCACCAGAAACGCGCCAATCTTACGCTCCGTGCCCAGTTCCGGCGTCGATTCGTAGACATCCGCGATGGAGCGAAACAGCGGGGTGATAATGCCGCCGCAGCGTGCCGAGGTGGACGGCATCGCAGGCGCAAAAATCAGATCGGTCATCACGAGGCCATAGGAAAGGCCAAGCGAACTCCGCCCAAGTTTCTGGATGAACCAGTAGCCGACGCGACGACTGAAGCCGGTTTTGATGAAACCGCGCGAAATGAAGAATGCGCAAGCAATCATCCAGATGGTCGGATCACCGAACCCAGCCAAGGCGTCCTTGATCGGCAGAATACCGAGCAGCACGACAATGGTCATAGACAGCATGGCCATGGCACCGAGCGGGTACGGGGCCAAAATAAGCCCGATCACCGTCGCCACGAAAACCGCCATAAGATGCCATGCCGCAGGCTGGACGCCAGCCGGATGCGGAATCATCCAAAGCGCAGCACCGAGCGCAATGACGATCGCCAGTTTAAAGATCGTTTTTGAGTTTGAATTCATCGCCATCCCCATGGATTGAAAAGTTTTCTTGTTTCAGCCATCTTATTAACATGTCAAATCACAGCATCCACGTGACATGTTGGCACAACAATCCTTCGCGGTGCTCGTCCCAGCGAATATCAGGGCAGTTTCCACTCTTTAAACGGAGCCGCGACAAAAATTCGGTTTCCTGATGCGAAAATCCGGATAAAGTCGCCTCGAAGATTTCAGAAAATGGAGAGAGCCATGTCCGGCGTCGTTGTCGTCGACCACCCGCTTGTGCAGCACAAGCTGACCCTGATGCGTGACAAGGAGCGCTCCACCCAGAGCTTCCGGGCGCTTGCCAATGAAATTGGCATGTTGCTCTGCTATGAAGTGACGCGTGATCTCCCCCTTGAACTCGTTGATATCGAAACGCCAATCACCCCCATGCGTGCGCCGAAGCTCGCTGGTAAGAAGCTCGTCATGGCCCCGATCCTGCGCGCGGGCGTTGCCTTCCTCGACGGCATGTTGACCCTGGTACCTGCGGCGCGCGTGGCCCATATCGGCCTCTACCGCGACCCGAAATCCCTCCAGGCCGTCGAATATTACTTCAAGGCACCGTCCGATATCGCCGACCGCCTGACACTGGTGCTCGACCCCATGCTGGCCACCGGCAACTCGGCGGTTGCAGCCATCGACCATCTCAAGAAGCGCGGTGCCAAGGATATCCGCTTCGTCTGCCTGCTGGCTGCCCCTGAGGGCATTGAGACCATGCGCAAAGCCCATCCGGATGTAGGCATCTGGACTGCTGCCATCGACAGCCATCTCAATGACCACGGCTATATCGTGCCGGGCCTTGGTGACGCGGGCGACCGGATGTTCGGAACGAAGTGACCGATTGCACGCGGTTTTTCCGCAGCATGTCCAAGCTGTTCATCTGACATTAAAGTGCATCGGTGATAGTGTGGGGCCTCGGATGAGGACGGGCTTTCAAAAGCGCGGCATTATCCGGCCCCTTTTTCTTTGCCGGAATCCATTTCCCGGCGCCTGACGGACCTCCCGTCTTAAAGCCCCGTGTGAGAGTGAAAACCATGCTTCCCAAACCCCAATCAGCACTTCGGCCCAACACCTACGAATATGAAACCCAGCCGTTGGTGAAGCCGACCGGCTTCCGCGAATATGATGCGCGTTGGCTGTTCGAGAAAGAAATCAACCTGATGGGCGTGCAGGCGCTCGGCATGGGGCTCGGCACGCTGATTCACGAAATGGGTGTGCGCCCCGATCTTGTCACCGGCCATGATTTCCGCGGTTATTCCGCCTCGATCAAATACGCCCTCATCTCTGGCATGATGGCCGCAGGCTTGCGCGTGAAGGATGTGGGCCTGGCCCTGTCGCCGATGGCCTATTTCGGCCAGTTCGCGCTCGACTGCCCGGCAGTTGCCATGGTCACGGCATCCCACAATGACAATGGCTGGACCGGGGTCAAGATGGGTGCAAACCGCCCCCTCACCTTCGGCCCCGATGAAATGGGCCGCCTGCGCGACATCGTGCTCAACGCTGAATTCAAGGAACGCGAAGGCGGCTCCTATGAGTTCGTCAAGGGCTTCCGCGAAGTCTATCTCGGCGATCTCACCAATCGGCCCAAGCTGAAGCGCAAGCTGAAAGTAGTTGCGGCGTGCGGCAACGGCACCGCTGGCGCTTTCGCCCCGCAGCTTCTCGAAGCCATCGGCTGTGAAGTCATTCCGCTGGATGTGGAGCTCGATCACTCCTTCCCGCGCTATAACCCGAACCCCGAAGACATGAAGATGCTGCACGCCATCGCCGACAAGGTGAAGGAAACCGGTGCCGATGTCGGCCTCGGCTTCGATGGCGACGGCGACCGTTGTGGTGTGGTCGATAACAAGGGCGACGAGATTTTCGCTGACAAGATCGGCGTGATGCTGGCCCGCGATCTTTCCAAGCTGCACCCCAACGCCACCTTCGTGGTCGATGTGAAATCCACCGGCCTGTTCAACACCGATCCGGTACTGAAGGCACAGGGCGCGAAGACCGATTACTGGAAAACCGGCCACTCCTACATTAAGCGCCGCGTCAATGACCTCAAGGCTTTGGCCGGCTTTGAAAAGTCCGGGCACTTCTTCTTCAACGCCCCGATCGGTCGCGGATACGACGACGGCCTCGTCACGGCGCTTGCGGTCTGCGACATGCTCGACCGCAACCCCGGCAAGTCGATGGCAGACCTCTATCACGACGTTCCCAAGACCTGGGGCACGCCGACCATGGCCGCCCATTGCGACGACGAGATCAAGTATGATGTCGCCGACCGCATGGTGAAGCGCTTCATCGCCATGAAGGAAAAGGGCGAGCAACTCGCTGGCGGCATCATCGACAGCATCATCACCGTCAACGGCGTGCGCGTCACGGCAGCGGACGGTACCTGGGGTCTGGTCCGCGCCTCCTCGAACAAGCCCGAATTGGTGGTGGTGATCGAAAGCCCGGTTTCCGAAGCCCGGATGCGCGAGATGTTCAAGGCCGTCGACACCGTGCTGCGCGAGAACAAGGAAGTCGGCGCGTATAACCAGACGATCTGATTATCTGAAACGATTTCACTGGAGTGAAGCGCGTTTAACATGAAACGCATTTCACTCCAGATTCTTTGATCTCGTAACGCTTTGCGTTTAACCGGCGATCCACTTAAAACGTGCGTTACTCCAACGAAAAGGCCCGGACGCGTTCCGGGCCTTTTGCATACCAGCGGCGTGACAACGCACTTCCCGCCGCACCAGATTTCTGGCACAAACGCGCAGCCCCTTTCCCGAATGGACGAACATCATGGCGCATCCCCTTCTCGCATCTCCCGGCCTGCCCGCCCTGCCGATCTGGCTTGTGACTGAGGCCATGTGGCCGGAGGGGTGCGCCGATCTTCCGCCCGTTGCCAAAGCCTTCGCGCTGTCGCAAGACTTCAAGGCAAAGCCTGGCCGCCACTGCCTCGTGCCCGATGCCACCGGCAAGCTCGCAGGCGTATTGTTTGGCCTTGGAGACGGCAAGGCCCCGGATCCGTTTCTGTTCGGCAAATTGCCCGCGCTTCTGCCTGCCGGGCATTACCGCTTTGCCACGCCGCCCGCCAATCCGAAGCTGGCAACGCTCGCTTGGCTCATGGGCTCCTATGTGTTCGATCGCTACACCAAAAAGCCCGCGCGCGAGGCGAAACTCGTCGTACCGGAAGGCGTCGATGCCGAAGAGGTTTCTCGTCTCGGCAGCGCCACCGCCTGGGGCCGCGACCTCATCAACACCCCGACCAACGATCTCGGGCCGGATGGTATCGAAGCCGCGGCGCGCCAGCTTGCTGAAAAGCATGGCGCTACAATCTCCGTAATCGTGGCAGATGCGCTGCTTACCGAGAACTTCCCGATGATCCATGCGGTCGGGCGCGCATCCACTGTCGCTCCGCGCCTGATCGACATCACCTGGGGTAATCCTTCCGCGCCGCTGGTGACGCTTGTTGGCAAGGGAGTGGCCTTCGATACCGGCGGCCTCAATATTAAGCCCGGCTCATCAATGACGCTGATGAAAAAGGACATGGGCGGCGCGGCCACGGCGCTGGCTTGCGCCGATATGGTCATGGGCGCACGCTTGCCGGTGCGCCTGCGGGTGCTCATCCCCGCGGTTGAAAATGCGATTGCTGGCAACGCCTTTCGGCCCGGCGATATTTTGCCGAGCCGCAAGGGGCTCACCGTTGAAATCGACAATACCGATGCCGAAGGCCGCTTGATCCTTGGCGATGCGCTCGCTTATGCCGATGAGGAAAAGCCGGAGTTGATCGTTGATTTCGCCACACTCACCGGCGCGGCCCGCGTGGCAGTCGGTCCCGACCTGCCGCCGTTCTATACTGATGACGAAACGCTCGCAGCCGACATTGCCCGTATCGGCATGGATGAGAATGACCCGGTATGGCGTCTGCCCCTCTGGCAACCCTATGCGCCGTGGCTCGATTCCAAGGTTGCCGATATCAGCCACACCTCATCGCAAGCGTTCGCCGGTTCCGTGACAGCGGCCTTGTTTCTCAAACGTTTCGTAGAGAACGCAAAGGCCTATGTGCATTTTGATATCTATGGCTGGACGCCGATTGAGAAGCCTGCACGCCCGCAAGGCGGCGAAGTGCAAGCGGCCCGCCTCATTCATGGTTTGCTGACTGAACGCTACGGCAAATGATGAGGACAAGCCAGGTCGGGTTAATAGCCTGCCTGGCGGTTCACACGCCCGGGTGCTTCCTCCCCCGCTTCAATCCGGCGGATTTGGTGAGCGATATAGTGGGCTGTTGCCACCGGATCACTCGACGCCGCATTGTGAGGCGTGACCGTCACGGCGGGGTGCGTCCATAAGGGCGAATTTTGCGAAAGCGGTTCGGTCTCGAAAACGTCAAGGGTTACGGCTTTCAACAGCCCCATATCCAGAGCATTGAGGATATCCGCTTCCACCTGCAAGCCACCACGCCCGGCATTGATGAGGACGGGCGCGCCCAATCGCCCATCGCGCGCCAACTTCTCAAATAAGGTCATGTTGAGAATGCCGCGCGTTGCATCTGTCAGCGGCAGAAGCGCCACGAGAATGTCGGTGCGCGCCAGAAAGGCATCAAACTGCTCGGCACCGGCAAAGACAGGCACCGGCGCATCGCTCTTTGCTGTTCGTGCCCAACCGGAAACGTCAAAACCAATTGCCGTAAGCTTTTTGGCGGCATCGCACCCCAGCACGCCCATTCCCATGATACCGACCCGCACATCGCCCGCGAGCGGTGCCACCCTGCCCACATTCCAGTTGCGGTCGCGCTGCTGGTGGTCGTAACGGCGCTGGTCGCGCAGATGCAGCAAGCAGTGCAGCAGCACATACTCGCTCATGCGAAAGGTGAGATCATTCTGCGCAACACGATATACCGCCACATCCGCAGGCAGGCGCTCATCTTGCCAAAGAGAATCGACCCCAGCCCCAAGCGAAAAAATCGCTTCCAGCGTCGGTAGATTAGCAATACTGCCGGGCTTATGACGCCAAGCCGCCACATAAGAGATCATGCGCCTGTCGAAGGGCTCACCGGGGAAAACAACCTCGCGCTCTGGCATTTCACGGCGCAATGCAGCAGCTGTTTGCTGCACCCACGCATCGCTTTCGTTCGAAACGGCAAGAAGAATGTTCATGGATGAACTCCGGCACCTTCCATAACGGTTAGAATAGTCGCTATATCATATTATACCCGGCAAGGATGCCCCATGACCCAGTCTCCCACTCCCCTCGATCCCACCGAAATCGAACGCTACGCGCGCCATCTCGTTCTGTCGGATGTTGGCGGCCCCGGCCAGTTGAAACTCAAGGCCGCGCGTGTCCTTGTGGTTGGTGCGGGCGGGCTCGGCTCGCCCATTTTGCAATACCTTGCCGCCGCTGGAATCGGCACCATTGGCATCGTTGATGACGACCGGGTTTCCCTCTCCAACCTGCAACGCCAGATCATTCACAGCACGGAAGGCGTCGGCGGCCTGAAAACCGAGAGCGCAGCAGAGGCCATCAAGCGCCTCAATCCCAATGTAACCGTTGAACAGCACCCATTACGTCTCACCGCCGAAAACGCCCGAGACATCATCGGTCGCTATGACATCGTCACCGATGGCTGCGATAATTTCGAGACGCGCTATCTGGTGTCGGATACCTGCTTCCAGGAGAAGAAACCGCTGGTGACGGCAGCCCTTGGCCAGTTTGATGGCAGCCTCACCACACTGCGCCCGTTTGAGAAAGGCACGGACGGCAAGCCGAACCCGACATACCGTTGCCTTTTCCCCTCAGCCCCCAAACCCGGCACCATTCCCACCTGCGCCACCGCAGGTATTCTCGGCGCACTCCCCGGCATTCTCGGCGCTATGGCGGCGATGGAAGTAATGCGCGAGATCGTTGGCTTCGGCGAGGGTCTGACGGGAAAGCTCATCATGGTCGATGCGCGTTCCATGCGCTTCGATACAATGCGCTACAAATGGAACCCCAACAACCCGCTGAACGGCACGCCCACACCATGAAAAAGCCGCCCGACATCATGACGGGCGGCTCGTGTTCCAGACAACCAAACAAGGCCGCTATTTTACCCGCGCAATGTCGCCCCGGTCTTTTTGCTTACCTCGGCGACGATCTTGGCGGCGATGGTGTCGATCTCGACATCGGTCAAGGTCTTCTCCACCGGCTGAAGCGTGATGCCCACGGCAACCGACTTCTTGCCCTCGCCAACCCCTGCCCCCTCATAGAGGTCGAAGATATCAACGGCGGTCACCATCTGCCGTTCGGCGGCGATGACAGCTTTGACGATATCCTGGGCATTGACCTGCTGATCAACCACGAAAGCGAAATCGCGGGAAACCGGCTGGAAGTCAGACAGGGCGAGTTTCGGCTTGGCCTTGGTCGGACGGGCTTTCTGCGGGGGAAGCGCCGAGAGGTTGATCTCGAAGGCAACCGGGCTGCCCTTCACATCGAGCGCCTTGGCAATTTTCGGATGGATTTCGCCGAAAGCGCCTATCACCACCTTGGGGCCAAACTGCAACGTGGCCGAGCGCCCCGGATGGAACCAAGCTGGACCGCCGGGGACAATCTGCAAACCACCAACCGGCACACCAAGCGCCGCAAGCAGGCCAATGGCATCGGCCTTTGCGTCAAAGGCATCAGCGGGCGTGGAACCATGCCAGGAGCGGCCCGCGGTCTCAGCCTTGGCGAGACCACGACGCACGCCGGAGGCGTAGATCATCTGGCCTTCGGGCTGATCGCCATGGAACACCTGGCCCACTTCAAACAGCGCCAGATCACCAGCGCCTCGGTCGGCATTGCGTTGGGTCGCTTTTAACAGGCCGGGCAGCAGGTTCGGGCGCATATCGGAAAGTTCTGCGGCAATCGGGTTGGCAAGCTTCAACTCTTCTTTGCCGCCGCCGAACAGAGTGGCCTCGGCCTCGGAAATGAACGACCAGGTCACGGCTTCAACCAGCCCGCGTGTTGCCAGCGTGCGCCGCGCGAGACGGGTGCGCTTCTGGATCGGGGTGAGAATCGGCTTCACCACCGTTGCCTCGATACGCGGCAGCGGCACCGGCGCAATCCGGTCAAGACCGGCAATGCGGGTGATTTCTTCGACAATGTCGGCCTTGCCGTCGATATCCGGTCGCCAGCTTGGCACCGAGACTATCGCGCTTTTGTCATTGCCATCGACCGCGAAGCCGAGTTGCGCGAGAATCTGGCGCATCTCCGCCACTGGCATGTCGAGCGTCGTCAGACGCTTCACCTCAGCCCAAGGGAACTCGATTTCCTTCTTCGGCGCAGGAATGGCACCGGCCAGTGTGATCTCGCTCGCCTCACCGCCACACAGGTCCTGCACGAGCTTTGTGGCAAGCTCCAGACCCGGCAGACAGAAGGCCGGGTCGATACCGCGCTCAAAACGATAGCGGGCGTCAGTGATGATGCCGAGCTTACGCCCCGACTGCGCGATGTTGAGCGGATCCCAAAGGGCCGATTCGATCAGCACATCGGTGGTGCTCTCATCACAGCCCGAATGCTCGCCGCCCATGATGCCGCCGATGGATTCGATACCAGCCTCGTCGGCAATCACCACAGTGTTGGCCTCAAGCCGGTAATTGCGCTGGTCGAGCGCCATGATCTCTTCGCCGTCGCGGGCAACGCGCACAGTGAGATTACCCTTGACCTTGGCGGCATCGAAAACGTGCAGCGGACGACCGTGGTCGAAGGTCATGTAGTTGGTGATATCAACAAGGGCGTTAATCGGGCGCAGGCCAATGGCGCGCAGGCGCTTCTGCATCCATTCGGGCGACGGCCCGTTCTTGACGCCGCGCACGAGACGCAAGGCGAAAGCCGGGCAGAGATGTGCAACTGAGGGCGCAAAATCGAGCGCAACGGCGACCGGGTTCTTGAATTTACCCGGAACCACCGGCAGCGCCTCGGTCTTCAACGTGCCGAGCCCGGCAGCAGCGAGATCGCGGGCAATACCACGGATCGACGTGCAATCGGGCCGGTTCGGCGTGAGCGATACGTCGATCACGGCGTCATCAAGCCCGGCATAGACCGCATAGGGCTCGCCCACGGGGGCGTCTTCCGGCAAGTCGATGATGCCATCGTGATCTTCGGAAAGCTCCAATTCCGCCGCCGAACACAACATGCCACGGCTTTCAACGCCGCGAATGGTGCCGATGCCGAGCGTGATATCCTTGCCCGGAATGTAGGTGCCGGGACCGGCGAACACGCTCTTCATGCCGGTGCGGGCGTTGGGCGCGCCACACACCACCTGGAGCGGGTTGCCATCACCGATATCGACCTTGCATACCCGGAGCCGGTCGGCATTGGGATGCTGCTCGGCAGAAATCACATGGGCGATAATATAGGGCGCGAGCAGCTTTGCCTTATCTTCAACCTCTTCGACCTCAAGGCCGATGGCGGTGAGCTTTTCGACAACCTCATCAAGCGAAGCGCTTGTGTCGAGATGGTCCTTGAGCCAGGAGAACGTGAATTTCATGGTTTATCTCCTCAGCTCGACAGGCCGCCCAGAAGGCTCGGCAGATCGAGGGGGCGGAAGCCGTAATGATTAAGCCAGCGCGTGTCGGCATCGAAAAAGGCGCGCAGATCCGACATGCCGTATTTCAGCATAGCTATGCGGTCGATGCCCATGCCCCAGGCAAAGCCTTGATATTCGTCCGGGTCAAGGTTGCAATTGCGCAGAACATTGGGGTGCCCCATGCCGCAGCCCAAAATCTCAAGCCAATCATCACCCTCGCCAAAGCGGATTTCGCCGCCCTTGCGCGAACACTGGATATCGACTTCAGCCGATGGCTCAGTGAACGGAAAGAACGAGGGGCGGAAGCGCATCTTAACGGAATCAACTTCGAAGAACGCCTTGCAGAACTCTTCCAGAATCCATTTGAGGTTCGCCATGTTCGCTCCCTTGTCGATGACAAGGCCCTCAACCTGGTGGAACATCGGGGTGTGGGTCTGGTCGGAATCATGGCGGTAGGTGCGGCCCGGAATGATCACGCGGATCGGCGGCTGCTGGGTGAGCATTGTGCGGATCTGCACCGGGCTCGTATGGGTCCGCAGCACCTTGCGCTCGCCATTCGCGTCGGGGCGCATGAAGAAGGTGTCGTGCATTTCGCGGGCCGGATGGCCGACCGGGAAATTCAGCGCGGTGAAGTTGTAATGATCGCTTTCGATATCTGGCCCTTCGGCAACCGCAAAGCCCATATCGGCAAAGATGGCGGTGAGTTCATCCACCACCTGGCTGATCGGGTGAATACGACCGCGCGTTTCAGGGCCTTCCGGCAGGGGCAAGGTCACATCAAGACGTTCAGATTGCAGGCGCACATTGAGCGCCGCATCGGCGAGCGTGTCCTTGCGGCTTGCGAGCGCCGCGGCAACCTTGTCGCGCAGACCGTTGATGAGCGGGCCTTTTTCCTTGCGCTCATCCGGTGTCATGGCACCAAGCGTTTTGAGCAATTCGGAAATGGAGCCCTTCTTGCCCAGCGCGGCAACACGCACGGCTTCAAGCGCAGGCTCATCGCTTGCGGCTTCGACATGCTTCAGAAGGTCGGCTTCGAGTTGTGAGAAATCTGTCATCGGTCCCTGATCCGTTCAGTCATTACCTGAATGGTATGCGGCGCGGGACCCGTCAAGCCATCCGGCCGCAAAAAAAGCGATGCATGGGCATCGCGTGCGGATGGTCTCGCTCAAGAGAGGGTGGCGAGGGATACGGAACCCCTCGCCCGGATAATTACAAAGCGCTTACGCGGCAGCCGGAAGAGCGGCCTTGGCCTTTTCCACATAGGCGGCGAACACTGCCGGCTCATGGATGGCGATCTCGGACAGCACCTTGCGATCAATCGCGACACCCGCCTTGGCGAGACCGTCGATAAATCGCGAATAGACCATGCCGTGCTCACGCACAGCGGCGTTCAGACGCTGGATCCACAGAGCGCGGAATGTGCGCTTCTTGTTCTTGCGGTCGCGGTAGTTGTACTGCAACGCGCGATCAACAGCCGCCTTGGCGGTGCGGATCGTATTCTTGCGGCGGCCGTAAAAACCTTTAGCTGCCTTAAAAACCTTCTTGTGCTTGGCGTGACTGGTTACGCCCCGTTTAACGCGAGCCATATTCGAGCTCCTTCAAAATCAGTATTGCGGATGGGATGGGACGTGCTTCAGCCGTTCGGCAGGAAGTACTTCTTGACGTTGTAAGCATCGGTCGCAAACATGGCGGTGGTGCCGCGCAGGTTACGGATCTGCTTGTTGGTCCGCTTGATCATCCCGTGGCGTTTTCCGGCCTGGGCATACATGACTTTGCCGGTACCGGTGATCTTGAAGCGCTTTTTAGCGCCCGACTTGGTCTTCAGCTTGGGCATTTTGCTCTCCTTGAAATGCTGGAATTCCCGGGCCGAAGCCTGAAAATCCCGAATAGTTGCTACATGAGCAAACGAAACCGCCACGGCAGCCCTAACAGCCGGACGGTTCGGAAGGCAGGCTTATGACAGAGATGAGACCGCCTGACAAGAGTTGTACGCGTGCTTTATGTGAGACATATCGCTAAAAGGAGCCCGGTGCGAGACCGGGCTTCAGCGTTACGATATGGGCACAGCACTAAGCCCGATGGGCTGCGTATTCCCGCTCCACTTCTGCAGAGACAGAAATGGGATGCGCCATGGCATGGCGGAGCGCATTCCTGTCCAACTCGCCCTCCCACCGGCTGACAACCAGACAGGCCACACCATTACCAATAAGGTTGGTCAATGCCCTGCACTCGCTCATGAACTTATCAATGCCGAGCAACAGCGCCAGGGAAGCGGGGTGGATATCCGGAATGACCGCAAGCGTTGCCGCAAGGGTCACGAAGCCCGCGCCGGTGACACCCGTTGCCCCCTTGGAGGTCAACATGGCCACGGCAAGAATGGCGAGTTCCTGACCAAGACTGAGAGGGGTATTGGTCGCTTGTGCCAGGAACCAGATCGACAGCGTCATATAAATATTAGTGCCGTCGAGGTTGAAGCTGTAGCCGGTCGGAATAACGAGACCGACGACTGATTTAGAGGCACCGAGATGTTCCATCTTGCGCATCATGTGCGGCAGCACGGTCTCCGATGAGGACGTGCCGAGCACAATCAGCAGCTCGTCCTTGATATACGCGCAAAAGCGCAAGATCGAGAACCCGGACAAGCGGGCAATAGTCCCGAGCACCACCAGAACAAACAGCAGACTGGTGAGGTAGAATGTGCCAACGAGCCACGCGAGATTTATCAGCGAAGCAACGCCGTATTTGCCAATGGTGAAGGCCATCGCGCCAAACGCACCGATCGGGGCAACCTTGACGACCAGACCGATCACCCGGAACAGCATTTGGCCAACCATGTCGACGCCAGCGGTGATTTTGCGACCAGTTTCACCCATCTGCGTCAGCACAACGCCACACAGCACCGCCACCAGAAGCACCTGGAGAATTTGTCCGTCCGTCAGGGCGCTGAGGAACGTCTTCGGAATGATGATGAAGATGTGATCCCAGAAACTATCGGCCTTGGCGGCGGTGTAATAGCGCGCAACGGAGCCATAATCGAGCGTTTTCGGATCAACATTGAAGCCTGCGCCCGGCTGAACCAGACGTCCGACGACGAGACCAATGACGAGAGCCAGTGAGGACACAACTTCAAAATAGAACAGTGCCTTGATCCAAACCTTGCCCACTTTGGACAGGCTGGCCACAGAACCAATTCCGTGCACCACCGTACAGAAAATGATAGGGGCGATCATCATCGTAATGAGCTTGATGAAGATATCACCGAGCGGCTTCATGGATTCACCAATGCCAGGATAATAATACCCCAGGAAGACACCGGCGATGATGGCAAGAATAACTTGAATATAGAGGATGGAATACCAGGCTTGTCTTTTTGTCATTATAACACCCCTCAAAACCCCCAGCGAAGGCGTGCAAACCCAAAACGCCCGAGAAAACAGACATATTGAGCGGCAAATCCAGCCGAAGCCAAATTACGGTCAGGCACAGCTGAATGTTTTGAGGACAGGTCGCAATAAGACTTTTGCACAATGCCTGAGGGCTGAATTACCCCACGAACTCAGCGCCCTGAAGAAAATCGGTCAAAATAGGGAGCGCTAGCAGCGCCATCCCATTTTTATCGAGAAATTATATAATTAATACCTTAGTCTACAATTGTATCTTGCTGAGGAACGGCACGGTCAGGCAACGACGACAACCTTGACACCGGCTTCCTGTAACTGCGTTTTCAAGATTGCAGGTGGAGCACCATCGGTGACCAGAATTTCAAATGAAGCCGGGTCTGCGATGCGCACCACCGCAGAGCGGTCGAACTTCGACGAATCCGCCACCAGTATAGACTGGCGGGAGCACGTCATCGCCATGCGCTTGATCGCCACTTTCTGCATGTCAAAATCCATCGCCGCCCCATCCCCGTCGAAGCCCGAACAGGCGATGATGGCGTAATCGACCTTAAAATCTTTCAAGGCTTGCAGTGCGCGATCACCGACGAGCGACCCATCGGGGCCATGCAGCAGCCCGCCGAGCACAAACACCTCCAGGCCGATGCGCCCGGCGAAAACGAAGGCGCTGCTAAGGCTGTTGGTGAATATCCGCAGGTTCGATCTGCTCGCCAATTCATGGGCCACCATTTCAACCGTGGTGCCCACATCGAGGAAAATGGTGGCACCGTCTGGAATGATCTTGGCAATATGTTGGGCGATCCGTTGCTTGCCATCGGTGGAAAGCAAGCGCTTCTGCGAATACGGCAGGCGCTCGGAGTGGTCGCTGACACCCGCGCCACCATGGAACCTCTTAACCAAACCCGACTGATCGAGCCGAATGATTTCCCGCCTGATGGTTTGGCCGGAAACATCGAACGCGCGGGCGAGATATTCAATTGTTGCGTAGCCCCGTTCCTTGACCACTGCTACAATCTGGGCCTGTCGCTCGTTGAGCGGTCGTTCGGGGAAGATGGTGCCCTGCTCTTCGGGGTGTGCGGAATATTCCTCATCTGCGGAAGCATGTGAGTCGTCGACACCCCTCATGAACTTATGGCTCCCTGTCCGATTGCCTGCGGGCCCGTATTTCAATTGCCTACCCATTAGTAACAGGTTCCAATATCTTTCAAACCCCTGAGGCATACGAATGCCAAAGACGATCGCCGAAAGTAGAAATTTTTAATCCTTTCTCAGAAATTTGTAAATAACATGACGAAATGTCATATTTGTGTAATAATTGAGTGAAATATGGCAGATACTTGCCAAGTCAACCGAATCTAATTTCGCGGCATGGGAGCGTTGAGTGAACATTCATATTTCCGAACTGGCCAAGTGTTTGGTGCGCCCCGGCGCCACTTTTAATCCCCTGACCTGCTCATGGATAGCCACATCTTCCGATAAGTCAGGGCAGACGATGCCCGCCGACAGCCGCCCCGTTGATGTCATCGAGGCGGTGCGCTGGGTTCTCGCTCATGGCGGTGGAAGAAAACTTCCAGTGGGCGTCATCGGCCCGCGAGATGCATCCCCGGTTGAATTACAGCGCGCAAACGATGTTGGCGCGGCTCTGGCCCGCACCGGCTTCACCATGATCTGTGGCGGGCGTTCCGGTGCAATGGAAGCGGCCTGTCGGGGCCACGCCGAAGCAGGTGGCGTTCCCATCGGCATCCTGCCCGAAGATGATTGGCGGATGGCCAACGATTTTGTCGCCATCCCGCTGGCAACTGGTTTCGGTGAGGCGCGCAACGCCATTATCGCCAGTTCCTCCTTCGCCATTATCTCGGTTGGCGGTGGCTATGGCACGCTCTCGGAAATGGCGTTGGGGCTACGCCTTGATCGTCTGGTCGTCGCCTTTCCGGAAGCCCATGTGGTGGACGGTGCGGTCAACTGCACCGATGTTACCGAGGCAATGAACCATGTCTGTCGTCATTACCTGGGGCTGAAACCGTGACCTCCGAGGGAAGCAGAGCAACGGGAATTTCCACGGCGATTCTCGCGCTTTACCTGATTTATCTCATTATTCCGATTGCCCTGCTCTTCGTCGGTTCGGTGGGAGAGACATGGAGCAATACCCTGCTGCCCACCGGGTCAACCTGGCAATGGTATCTCCAGGTGCAGGCTGACCCGTCTTTCCGCAAGGCCTTCTGGAGCAGTCTCATCATCTGTTGTGCCACGGTTATCGGCTGTGTCGTCATCGGCACACCGATGGCTTACGCCATCGGCTCCGCCAACCATCGGGGGGTGCGCCTTGCCGCCGGTATCATTTCCCTGCTGCCGGTTGCCGCTCCCTCCATCGTTCTGGCATTCGGCATGATGCTGGTATTCTCCACCGACACTCTGCCCCTGCTCGGCACCACCTGGCTGATGATTGCCGGGCATGTGGTGCTGTGGCTGCCCTATTATCTGCAAACCGTACTGACCGACCTTTCGCAGTCGCGGTTGAATGAACTGGAACTGGCAGCTGAATCCCTCGGCGCGTCATTCCGAAACAGATTTTTCGACATCGTCCTGCCCACCCTTAGCCACAGCATCCTTTCGGGAGCCATCATGGTAGCCGCCCTCTCCATCGGCGAGTTTCAATTATCGAATTTGATCGCAGGCTTCCTGAACCGGACCTATCCCATCATTCTATTGCAAGCATTTTATGGCGCGACCGGCTTTGCCTGCGCCGCAACGGTTGTGCTGTTGCTGCTGGCGGCGTTCGCTTCCCTCGGTGGCGCATTGTCCGCACGCGGAGCCGCTGGTGCCAAAGGGGGTGCCGCATGAGTTTTTCACTGGATAACGTCTCCTTCACCTATCCCGGCACTTCGGTCGGCGTCAGTCAGATTGATCTGACCATCGCTGACGGAGAACTCGTGGCCGTCATCGGCCCATCCGGATGCGGCAAAACCACCGTGCTCAAACTGGTGGCGGGCTTTCTGACCCCTGACAGCGGTCGGGTGATGTTTGACGGCGTGGACGGCACCACATTGCCGACCCGGCAGCGGGATCTCGGCATCGTTTTCCAGAATTACGCGCTGTTCCCGCATATGACAGCGTTGGACAACATCGCCTATCCGCTCAAGTTGCGCGATGTTTCGCGCCAGGAGCGGACAACGCGCGCCCAGCAATCGCTGGAAATGGTGGGACTTGCCGCCGCAGGCCACAAGCGCCCCGGTGCCATGTCCGGCGGACAACAGCAGCGCATCGCGCTCGCCCGGGCGCTGATCTTCCAGCCCCGCGCCCTTCTGCTGGATGAGCCGCTCTCCGCCCTGGATGCAGCAAAGCGCGTGGAGATGCGCGACGAAATCCGTCGCTTGCAGCAACTGCACGGCATTGCCACCCTTCACATCACCCATGACCAGGAAGAGGCGCTCTCGCTTGCCGATCGGGTCGTGGTGATGGCGCAGGGGCGCATCCTGCAGGCAGCAACCCCGCGCGAGCTTTATAATCGCCCCGTCAACCGGACAGTGGCGGCCTTCGTCGGCCAGGCCAATCTTTTTGATGGCACTGCCCGATCCGCGACCTGCGTCGAGACACCACTCGGCGCGTTGACATGCGCGCCCCATAGTTTTCCGGTGGGCGCGGCAATTACGATGCTGATGCGCCCGGAACGCTTCCGGATCGGCGCGGCGTCTGATGGCCTCAACACATTCGAGGGGACGGTCATGCAGGATCGGTTCCTCGGATCCATCCGCCGCTTTGATCTTGAGACGCAGGGCGGTAGCCGCATCCTCGTTGAAACCGCCGAAGCAGGCGACCCCAAGCAGATCCACATACGTCCGGAAGATGTTCAGGTCATCGCACCTGCGCCGACCGAAAGTTGATGTTTTTCAAAGCCACGCGGGCACCGAGCACGGGCCCGCTATCGGATAAGTCAGAAAGGGAACGCACATGACCATCTCTCGTCGCACAATGCTGCTCGGCACCGCGGGTGCCGCCTTGACCATCGGATCACCTTTGTTTGCCCAAGGCACATCGAAGATTGTAACGGACAACCCGGAGCTCTATGCGGGCGAACGCGCTCTTTATGAAGAAGCCTCGAAAGAAGGCATGGTCATCTCCAACAACACTGGACCGACCTGGGCCAACTGGGGAGCGCTGTTCCGGGAGTTCGGCTTGCGCTACCCGAACGTCAACCTCGTGTATAACGATGTGGGCTCCGGCATGGCGGTCAATGCGCTCGACCGCACCAAGAACCGCCCACAGATTGATACGATCTACTATTTCGGGGCCAATGGCGTCGATGCCCAGCGCCGTGGCTTGCTTGAGCCCTTCAAGCCGACCAACTTCGATAAGCTCTCCGATCTTTCCAAGCACCCGGACGGCGAATGGTTTGCGGTGCATCAGCTCGAAATCGTGTTTATCGTCAATAAGAAGCTGGTGAAGAATACGCCTAAATCCTTCGCCGACCTGCTGAAGCCCGAATACAAAAGCTCCATCGTCTATCTCGACCCGCGCACCGCCGGTGTCGGGCAAGTTTTGACGTGGGGTGAGGTCTTCGCCCAGGGCGGCGATTATGAGAACCTTGCACCCGGCATGAAATACGTGGAGGCGCTGCACAAGAGCGGCAACATCCTGCGCGTCGTCGGCACCACCCCCTATGCCCAGTTCGTCAAGGGCGAAGTGCCGATCTGGATCAACTTCGTCAATGACGGCCTGCGTGCCAAATTCGTCGATGGAATGGGCGACGACGTGGAAGTGATTTCTCCGTCAGAGGGAACGGTCGCTGGGCCTTACACCATGAGCTTGGTGAAAAAAGCCCGCAACCCCAATGCTGGCAAGCTCTGGCTGAACTTTGTCATGTCGACCATGGGACAGCAATTGTTCGCTGAAGGGTTCGTCACACCGTCGATTTCCTCCACGCCCATCCCCGAGAGCATCAAATCGAAGCTGGTAAAACACACCAAAACAACCCAGTTGGACCTGATCCGGTCAGCCGCTCAATTGCAGGAATTGCAGAGCGGCTGGACTAAAGCGGCGCTTGGTTAGGAACAAGACAATGGCGCAGACCGCACCCAAACAACATCGCGTGGGGCTCCTGGCCGCGCTTGCTGCGCCGGGGGGCCTATGCCTCCTGCTGTTCTTTGTCGTGCCGATCTGCGCCATCTTCTTTGAGGCTTCCGGCGATGGCGGACGCGGCTTCGGCCGGTTATTCGCCACACCGGAATTTTGGTCGGGCTTCGTCAATTCTCTCGTGTTGAGCGTGATCGCGGGAATCGTATCGGTTCTTGTTGGCGTTCCGGTCGCATGGCGTTTGTCGCGGATGGCGGCAGGACCGCGCATGATGCTGCAACTCATCATATCCCTGCCGCTCACCTTTTCCGGCCTGATTGTCGCCTACGGCTTCATCTTGTCGTTCGGCCGGGCGGGGTTCGTGACATTGCTGTTGCATCATGTCTTCGGCGTTGACCCCGCAACCTTCTCGCAGATGGTTTATTCCCCTTACGGGCTGGCCTTTGTTTATGCCTATTATCTGATACCGCGCGTGGTGATGATGGTGGTGCCGGTTTGTGTCAACTTCGACCGCAACCAGTTGCTGGCCGCCGAATCGATGGGAGCTGGCCGGGCGCGCGCCTTGCGCGACGTGCTTCTGCCGCAGATTATGCCAGCCGCCATTTCCTCATTATGCCTGGTTATGTCGGTGGCGCTCGGTGCCTATGGCACGGCTTTGGCGCTGGTTGGCAGCAACGTCAACATCATGCCGCTGCAGCTTTATAATCTCGTCTCCGACACCGGCGCGGACTTTAGCCAGACCGCAGCACTGGCGCTGATTCTCACCATGATCTGCACCCTGGTGATCTCATTGAGCGAAGTACGGAACATCGTTCGCCAGCAATGATCGCTCGATATTGCCAATAAAAAATGCCGGAACCGCCATGGGCGGGTTCCGGCATTCTTCGAAACATCTTGCAGATGACCGCCTGAACATTGCATTCAGGCAAAGGCCTCAGCGCGGTGCCAGCACCATCACAACCTGGCGTCCTTCGAAATTCGGCTCCATCTCCACCTTGGCGATATCAACCGTTTCGTTCTTGACGCGCTCAAGTACGCGCAGACCCAGATTTTGGTGAGCCATTTCGCGACCGCGGAAGCGCAGGGTGATCTTGACCTTGTTACCTTCCTCGAAGAAGCCCTTCATGGCCTTCATCTTGGTTTCGTAATCATGGTCATCGATGCCGGGACGCAACTTGATTTCTTTGACTTCGACCGTCTTCTGCTTCTTGCGGGCTTCAGCAGCCTTTTTCTGTTCAAGGAAGCGGAACTTGCCATAATCAAGGATTTTGCAGACTGGCGGAGCAGCGTTCGGGGAAATCTCGACGAGATCAAGCCCGGCATCCTCGGCGATCTTCAATGCGTCAAGAAACGGCACGACACCACGGTTCTGCCCGGTATCGTCGATCAACTGGACATCGCGGACACCACGAATGTCCCGGTTCGCGCGCGGACCCTCTTTTTGGGGTGCCGCCATGGTTCTCATTGGCCTGCGAATGGCTGCAAACTCCTATGCAGTTAAAAGGATAAGGTGACGTTCATACGCCTACCTTCAAGTTTATGCTACGATTTTTTGCCGGTTTCAACGATTTTACCGTTAGCCCTTCCGCTCAAGCAGGTCGATGTAGACGGCAAGTGTGTCCGTTACCATGCGCTCAAGGGAGAAATGTGTCTCGACATGGGCGCGGGCGCGGGCAATGAATGCTGCGCGCGCGCTGGCACCAAGCGACAGCGCTTCACCAATGGCCATGGCCAGTGCATTGGCATCATCGGGCGGAATGCGCCAACCCGTTTGCTCGGCGGCATCCACATGCGGGGGAGCCAGCACCGTTTCCGGCACGGCACCAAGATCGGAGACCACCACCGGAGTTCCCATCGCCTGCGCCTCAACGGCTGAGCGGCCAAAAGCCTCAGGCTCGGTTGATGGCACGGCGACCACCGCTGCCGCCAGAAAGGCTGCGGGCATGTCGGTGCAGTGGCCCACGCGGCGCACCACGCCGGAAAGCCCGAGGCTGGCGATCTGCTCGTCCAGTTCCTTCACATAAGAATCACGCCCCTGCGGGTCTCCGGCCAGCACAAAGGCCGCGTCACGAAAACCAGCGGCACGCAGCTTGACCGCCGCCTCTATCAGAACCTTATGGCCCTTCCAGCCGCTCAGACGTGCGGCCAGCAACACAATGCGTTCATGCGGGGCAACGCCCCATGATTTCCGTAAATTTTCGATGCGTTCGATGCCCACCGCACCAGCACTGAAGACGTTGAAGTCGGTGCCGCGATGGATAACGACGATGCGCTCCTCCGCCTGCGGTTGCACCGAGCGGATCAGGTCCGCCGTGTAGTGAGAATTGGCGATCACCCGATCACCGCGCGTCATCACGGAATTGTAGAGCTGCTTGATCGCCGAACGCCCGGCATAGGAGCCGTGATAGGTGGTCACAAATGGCAGCTTGAGTTTTCGCGCGGCTCCAAGCGACACCCAGGCGGGTGCGCGCGAACGGGCATGGATGAGATCAACGCGCTCGTTCTGACAGATGCGGGCGAGCTTACGCACATTGAGCAGCATCGAGAACGGGTTTTTCGTGGCGGCAGGAAAGGGTATCCATACGCCACCCTTGGCCTGTAACTCACCCACCAGCCGCCCGCCCTCGGTCGCAACCAGCGCACGCACGCCAGCATGTGCGAGGCCTTCGGCGATATCGACCGCCGTGCGTTCGGCACCGCCCGCTTCAAGCTCGGGAATGACTTGCAAAATCGTATGCCCGGCCAATGGATGGGGCGGCCTCCGCGCCGAAACCAGCCCTCTGGGCGCTCGTACGGGTTGTCTCACAAAAACACTCCTCTTCGGCGCGAATCAATACACGCCTCATGTAACATATTGAAAATGGCCCATGTGGAGTTTAGAACCAGTTAACCATGACCCAATTCATCACTATTGGCCAGAACGCCAGCCAACGCAGCATCGCCGTGGATATCCGCGCAGGCACCGGAACCCCAGTCGTCTGGCTCAGCGGCTTCTTGTCAGAAATGGCTTCGACCAAAGGCGAAGCCGTCGCCCAATGGGCCGCAGACAATAACCGCCCCTTGATCCGGCTCGATTATTCGGGCCATGGGCAAAGCGGTGGCGATTATACCCGCCACACTATCTCCGAATGGCTTGAGGAAGCGCTTGCCGTCATCACCCGCTTTGCCAATGCACCGCCGGTGCTGGCGGGCTCGTCGATGGGGGGCTGGCTTGCGGTGCTCGCCACGCTGGCGCTGCGCCGCGAAGGTGCCGCCTGTGCCCCACGCGGCTTGGTACTGTTGGCCCCTGCAATCGACTTCACCGAACGCCTCGTCTGGGGCAGAATGCCGGAACCGGCGCGGCACGTGCTCATGGAAACCGGGCAATTCATCGTGCCCTCAAGCTACGCAGAGCGCCCTTATCATTTCACACGCACTTTCATCGAAGACGGGCGTTCGCACTGCGTGATGGGCCGCGACCTCACCCTGGGCTGCCCCGTGCATATCCTCTATGGCATGGAGGATGCCGACGTCCCCTTTGACCTGGTACGCGATTTCTCGGGACAACTCGCCCACGATCCGGTCACTTTCACCACCATTCCCGATGGCGACCATCGCCTGTCACGGGAAAGTGATATTGCGATGCTGACACGCGCCATCGGCGCGCTGTCATCACTGCAGCGTCACGGTCGAAAGGTCGTTTTCCCAGGCATTGGCAATGGCGGTGCTTTCCGAATCGGCCAGCATGATCGGCTGACCACTGGCGGATAGAAGCGCAAAGAGCTTCATGCCCGGTTGCAAGGCCTCGATCTCAGGGAACACTCGCGCCACATCTTCCGATCGCATGGGTTTCACATAAGCAACCGCACCTTCGCCGAGTGCTGCAAATTCGTTGGCATTCAGGGCTTTAAATTCGATCTGTTTCATCATAACACCTCGTCGGTCGTTTCCCGATGCCTTGTTCAATCGTGGGAGACAATGGCGATGCTGCGGACGATCCGCTGCAACTCCGGCCGCACCAGATCAATGGACAGCAACCCATTGACGAGATCGGCTCCCATGACTTCCATTCCTTCCGCCAGCAGGAACGTCCGTTGGAACTGGCGCGCGGCGATGCCGCGATGGATGAAATGGCGGGTCTTGTCTTCACTTTGACGTCCGCGAATGACGAGTTGGTTTTCTTCCAGCGTCACTTCAAGTTGATCGCGCGTGAACCCGGCCACCGCAACCGTAATGCGCAGGCGCTCTGGTTCATCGTCGTTTTTTTCCAACCGCTCGATATTGTACGGCGGATACCCATCCCCACCCGATTTCGCAACGCGGTCGAGCGCCTGCTCGATGGCGTCGAAGCCGAGAAGGAAAGGATGCGCAAAAGGCGACTGTCGTGTCATAGCGAAGCCCATAATGCCAAGGCACTTCGTGTTCGGGCCCGCACCATGCAGCACCCGTGAGCGAGCAGTTTGGCCACTGCCCACACCACCCATATGGGATGTGTTGCGCCATCCATCAAGACTGTTGTGCGGCGGGTTCTATTTTCCGTTCTTCGAGCGGGAAGGTGATCCGATATTCCGACTGCCCTCTCCCTGCCATCTGCAGGGTTCCGCCGATCTGCTCCACGAGACGGCCAACGAGATTGAGGCCGAGCGTTTTCTTCTTCCCGTCCTGCTCAGGGATGCCGATGCCGTCGTCGGAAATAATCAAAATTCCAAACTCACCTTCAATACGTGCGCTGATCGCCACCTGGCCGCTACGCCCCTCGGGAAAAGCGTGTTTAAAGGCGTTGGCCAGCAATTCGACCGAAATGAAGGCCAGCGGAATTGCTGAATCAATCGGCACCGGCATGGCCTGAACCTCAAGACGCGTGCGGATGCCCCGCGCTGCGGCACCAAAGCTCTCGGAAATCTCGGCAACAATGCTGGAAAGATATTCCTTGAAATCGATAGAAGCGAGATCTGGCGAATTGTAGAGCAAGGTATGCACCCGCGCCATCGCACCGATGCGTCGCACGGCAGCGTCGAAAGGCCCCTGCTGGTCCCGACTCAGGTTCCGCGCACCCAGCCGCATGAGGCTCTGGATGATTTGAAGGTTGTTCTTCACCCGGTGGTAAATTTCCCGCAGCAACACCTCGCGCTCGGAAGCCGCCTTGCTTTGCTTGTTCAAGGCATCATGCGTGGTCGTCAGAAGCCGGGATTGAAGGTCGGAAAGCGCCCGAGACGCGGTCATGCGTTCGATGCTGACCCTGCGCAGCAACATGTTGTAGAGGATCATGATGGTGAGAACGGCAAGCAGAATAAGGCACAAGCCGGTAATGGCGAACAATGCCCATCGTGATTGCAGCGCTAGGGCATCAACATTATCAGCGCCGGTCGCAGTGATGACAGCCCAGCCCGTCAATGCCGAACGGCTGAACGAGGCAAAACTCATATTGCCGGTCATCGTCCGCCCCGAGAAACTGCCAACCATCTGGGTGGGGAATCGGTCACGCACTCTGAAATCTTCAGCTGCCAATTGGCCGCGAAAACTCAAATCGCGATTGGTGCGGGCAATCAGAACATCATCCTGATTGAGAATACCGACATCATAGAAGGGGGCTGCAGCCGTCAGCACCATGCGTTGAATGGTGGAATATGCCAGAACGACGGACAGCACATGACGCACCTCGCCGCTCTTCACAATCGGGACGAAAATATGGATTCCATAATTGGCATTGTTCACGTCACCGGTAACGACGCAGGTGCATAAATTCGGACGTCTGGTTTCCGCGGTTTGGCGTACAGCGCGCGCAATATCAGACGCAATCGCTCCCGGGCTCGTGCCGTTGGTATCCTCGATCAACTCACCATTGGCGTTATAAAGGGCCATAACCTTCCAGCGCACGACGTGCCCTTTCAGGGTCATCAGCGTATTGCGCGTGGTGGCCACATCATCATGCCCGAGCTGTAAGGTCGAGCCGATGGCCTCAACAATTTCGTATTCTTCCTGAAGCCAGGAATCGACGTCGTTCATGACCTGGACGGAGCGCACCACGAGAAAGCTCGCGACCTCCCTGCGGCTCTCCGAAATCGACATCCACAGCCAGATGCCCGCCGCAATCACCAGTGGAACCACGGCAACGAATATGCAGATGGCACCGATGTAAAACTTGCGCAGCCGCCTGCCATTGTCCAGCAACAGGACATCGGCGGCGGCTTCCTGGGTCGGCTGTCCATTGGGCTGGTTCATCGGCAATCCGTATTCCACAGATGTATTAAGACCAGCATCGTCACGGACGCTCGCGCCAGAACTTCACCTGTTCGAGCACCCGCTCCGGGGCAGTTCCGCCGAAGCTGGTGCGGGAATGCACCGATGCCTGAACGGTCAAGACATCATACACAGCCTCGGTGATGCGCGCGTCCGCGCTCTGCATCACGGCGAGCGGCAGCTCGGCCAATTCACAAGCCCGCTTCTCGGCCTCTGCCACCAGATGCCCGGTGACATGGTGAGCATCGCGGAACGGAATGCCCGCTTCCCGCACCAGCCAGTCGGCGAGGTCGGTTGCAGTTGCAAAGCCCGCGCCTGCGGCGGCGGCCATGCGCTCCGGCACTGGCTCCAGATCCTGCACCATGCCGGTCATGGCGGCGAGCACGATCTCCAGCGAATCCGCGGCGTCGAATACCCGCTCCTTATCTTCCTGCATATCCTTGGAATAGGCGAGCGGAAGACCCTTCATGGTGGTGAGCAGCGCGATCAACGAGCCGAACATCCGGCCCGTCTTGCCACGAACCAGTTCCGCCGCGTCGGGGTTACGTTTCTGCGGCATGATCGAGGATCCCGTGGTCCAGCGATCCGGCAACCGTACGAAATTGAACTGCGGCGTCATCCAGAGAATGATTTCTTCGGCAAACCGAGACAAATGCATGGCACAAATGGCACCAAGCCCCATGAACTCAATGAGCGCATCACGATCTGAAACCGAATCAAGCGAATTGCGGGTCGGCCCGTCGAAACGGAGCGCGGCAGCGGTCATATGCCGATCAATGGGAAACGACGTTCCGGCAAGGGCGCAGGCCCCAAGCGGTGATTCATTGAGGCGCTTGCGTGAATCGCGCACCCGCGACAGATCACGCCCGAACATCTCGACATAGGCCATGAGGTGGTGACCGAATGTCACCGGTTGGGCGCTCTGCAGATGCGTAAAACCGGGCATCACCACGGCGGCGTGCTTTTCCGCCTTGTCAAGTAGTGCCGCGATCAGGGCCTTGATCTGACCTTCGGTGCGATCGTGGATTTCACGAATCCACAAACGGATATCGACAGCAACCTGATCATTGCGGCTGCGCGCCGTGTGCAGGCGCCCGGCGGCATCGCCGATGATCTCGCGCAGACGTCCTTCGATATTCATATGAATGTCTTCAAGCGCTTTCTTGAAGACGAAAGTGCCACCTTCGATCTCTTTGCGCACATCGGCGAGACCGGAAAGGATACTGTCGCCATCCTCCCTCGAGACGATGCCTTGCGCGACCAGCATTCGGCAATGGGCCATGGACCCTTCAATATCCTGAAAAGCAATTCGCTTGTCGAAATCGATTGAAGCGTTGATGGCTTCCATCAGCGCGCTGGGCGATTGCGAGAAACGCCCTCCCCACATGGCATTGGCAACGGGCTTTTCGGACACGGCTCTTCTTCCTTCAATGAATGACAGGGCGGGCATTGTTGTCAAAATGCCCGCCATGGGATGCTATTAGAAACTGGCAAGGCCCCCGCCTTGCTGTGCACAACCGATCAGGCTGCGTCTTTTTTCTCCGGGAACTCGGCTTGAGCTGCGGCAATGGCTTCCAGGGTTGGCAGGCTGTGCTCGTTGCCGAGGTGCTGGATGGAATGCGTTGAGGCACCGCGTGCGAAGACGAAATGCTCTTTCCAGCTCCAGGTGGGATGCGCCATGGCCGAATAGACATAGGAGCCGTGGAAAATATCACCCGCGCCATTGGTGTCGACGATGCGCGACAGCGGAACATCAAGCGCTGGCAACAATTGACTGTGGCCAGCTTCGTCATACCAGACAGTACCGCGCTCACCCAGCGTCACCGCACCGATCTTGCAGCCGCGCGACTTGAGATATTCGAGCATTTCTGGCGGCGTCAAATTCATCTGCTCGCACAGGCGTTCTGCCACCACGGCGACGTCCACGAATTCCAGAAGCTCATGGGTATTGGAGCGCAGCCCGCCGCCATCAAGGGATGTCAGAATGCCGAGGTCCCGACATGCCTTGGCGTAATGGATCGCTGCATCGGGCTGGTGACCATCAAGGTGTAGCGCGTGGCATTCCCCGAGATTGAGCGGCGGATAGGGATGCAGATAATCATCATCGCGGCAGCGGACGATGGCGCGGCGATTGCCTTTGGGCATGATGAAGGACAGGGAGGATTCACGCACTTTACGTTGATGCACGGTAATGCCGTATTTCGACGCCATGTCGATGAACATGCGTCCCAACCAGTCATCGGCGATCGCCGCCAGCAGGTCTGGAACCTCACCAAGTTTGGCGCAGCAGAAAGCTGCCGTGACAGCGTTACCACCGAAAGAGATCGAATAATCGTTGGCGACGGCCTTTTCATCACCGGTCGGGATCACATCCGTCAGGAAGGTAACATCGATATAGGCCTGCCCGATAAACAATGCTTTCATGTAGCCTCCATTTTCGTCTCGATGACGACCATACGGTTATATCTCGCTCCGTTCGGGTGTTTCCACCACCACGAGACGCAGTAACTAGAGTGAAGCGCGTTTAACCGGCGACCCACTTAAAAACGCGCGTTACTCTAAACAGCAAGTTTAATGAAAACGCGCTGTTTGCAAAGCGAAACTTACGTGAACAGCACAATACGGCGGCAGGATGTCCCTGACAAATTTCTTCCCGCCCTCATGATTGCGCCAGAGCCGCGGCAAGAAGCGGCCATGAGCGATCAAAGCGATAATCGAGCGAGGAGTGATTGTCCGCAAATTCCTCATGAATATGAGGAATGGCATACTGCTCCAGTTCGCGTTTAAGGATGCGTGCGCCATAGAGCAAATTGTATTGGTCCGCAGTGCCGCAATCAATGAACAGACATTTCAACTGGCTCAACCGCTCGGAATATCGGGGCTCCGTTATCATGCGCAGCGGATCCCAGCGCAGCCAGTTTTCCCAGCGTTCCGGAATCAATTCGCAGGTATCGGTGGTCACCGGCAAACGGATGCCGCAAAAATTCTCAGGATCGGGATCAAAAGAGGCGCATTGCGCCAGCATCATCATCGCGCCCCAATCCGAGCCTGAGGCCTTCGGCCCCTCTTCGAAGCGATTGATGAATGCTTCGATGGAAAAGTCGTATTTTTCGAGCGTCCGCAGTGTGTTGCAGAATTCGGTGCGGTACATCAGCGGAAAATCCATGTCTCCCGAATGACAGGCGACCGCAGACCACACATTCCCGCCCTGGCGCATACCATGCACCAGCGCACCGTAGCCGCCGGAGGAACGCCCGAACAATCCCCGCCGCCCCAGACCGCCGCACCCGAAAGTGCCTTCAACGGCGGGCAACATGTCCTCAATCAGAAAGCGCTCCCAATTTCCCATGGCGATGCTATCGACAAACTGGTTACCGCCAAGCCGCGTGAAAGTGTCGGGAAAAGCCATCGCCACCGGCACCATCGCCCCGGTTCCGATCAGGCGGTCAAGGCGTTCTGGCAGGGTCTCGCCGTAATTGCGCCAACCCACATGCGCCAACGCCGACGAGGTGAAGCCTGCGAGATCGACCAGCAACGGCAGCGGACCGCCCTGATAGCCATGGGGAAGATAGACATCCACCCGCCGAAAGGTTTCGTCGCCCAGCAGATTACCCGTGAGCGCCCTGCCCTCAACCGTGATGCTGTGCAATGTCCCTTGGGGCACTGTTTGCGATCCCCGTTTTTTCATAACGCCCATCCTTCATCGCGCCTAAAAGCTATTACCCATTGACCATGGGCGATCGCCATGGACAAGCGCTCACGCGCTATCTTGCTGCAGGAGCCGATTTAATATATGACTACTTACCATGTTCGCATTTGCTTGAACGGAATAATAACGAAAATAGCAAACGATGGGACACTGCGTTTCTGGCCGGTATGGACGCCTTGCAACCATCTCCAGCGAAACAAAATTAAAAATGGAGCTTTTTTCGGTATGAAATTATTTTTGACCCGCATGGGACATTTTGTTTGTGGCAGCTTGCTGGCGCTTTCCCTGGCGGCCTGTCAGTCAACTGACGGCAATCAGGCATCCGATGGCAGCCGTCCGATCAAAATGGACGCAACCCGCTATACCAGCGAAGCCTATCAAGTCGATATTCTCAATCGCAGCGTGTTCGGTGCCCATCTGCAACCGGTTATCGTTGCCAACACTACAGGATTGCCGCCGGGCACCATTCTGGTCGATACGTCGGCCAAACAGCTCTCCTATGTGCAGAGCGAAAACAGCGTGCGCCGCTACGGCATCGCGGTTGGCGCTTCCGGCCACGCCTGGAAGGGCGAAGCCTCCATTCAGCGCAAGGCCACCTGGCCCGCATGGTACCCTACCGACGACATGAAAAAGACCGCCCCCGGCATCCCTGCCCGCATCCCGTCAGGCGCCGATAATCCGCTCGGAGCACGTGCGCTTTATCTTTATCAGAACGGCCGGGATACGTTGTTCCGCATTCACGGCACCACAGAGCCGCTTGCACTCGGTCAGGAAGTATCGTCAGGGTGCATCCGCATGCTCAATGAAGATGTTATCGATTTATATGATCATGTACCGACGGGAACACGCGTTATAGTGCGGTAAAATCTATATTACGGTACAATATTTTTCGCTTTTGACATTAGACAGACATGGAAAACAAAGGGTTTTTCTCTGGTCTTCAAGTTCGAAAAATTAATAACGAGAATAAAAATCTATTGTTCTGCGGTTCGGGGGATGATAGTTTTACACCAAGTATCGTTAAAATCAGCGATATTTATTCGAATCATAAGCAATTTTCTACCTAATGGGGTCCCCCTAATGCGTAAATTCCTTCTTGCCATTCCTTTCGCCCTAATCGCTGCCCAGGCTTCCGCTGCTTGCTCGAAGCCGGAAGATTTCCAAGCCAAGGCGATGGAGATGTCTACCGTTGCACAGCAACTCGCCCAGAAAAACCCGACCGCTTATCAGGCATTTGCTCAGAAGACCATGCAAGCCGCGCAGGACATGCAGACCAAGGGCATCCAGGTTAACGACTATGAGAAGGCTTGCGCCTTCTACGACGACCTGATCAACGAAGCCAAAAAGGGCATGTAATACTGCCGCAACTTCCCGAAAGGGATTGCGAAACAACAAAATTTAAGAAGCGCCGGAACCCCCGGCGCTTTTTTTATGAAAACATAACGACCTGTGCCGTCGTCAAATGCCTTGCCCGCTTATGGGCAGACCACATCGGTCATGCGCGATGACGCGCTGACTGCGATGGCGCCCGCGGTTTGCTGAGAGGTGGCGGTCGCTTCTCCTGAGAAGGCGCCAGAGCTACCGACAAAATCCTGGATCGCCTTCACCGTAACGATATCGTAGCGCGCGGGCATCGCCACGCCGGAAAGAATGCGCAACGGCGTCGTTGCGCTGCCAATGATCCCGACCACGGCTCCGGCGCGATCGAACACCAAACCGCCGCGCCCACCGATCTGCATTGCCGCCGAGACCCCCTGCTCTCCCTCGCCCGTTCCACTGTTGACCCCAAGCGCGCCAGCGGATGCGTCCCACGCAACCACGACAAGCCCGTTGCCCGGTGTCACTGGCCCCGAACGAACCGGCAAAGCCGTCACTGCCGTGTCAGACGCAGCTTCCATCAAAGCCATGTCACCGGCCCGCTTGATCACCCGCGCCGGAGTGCCCGCAACAACCGGCGCATCGCACGCTGCCCCCACCGTTACGATTTGTCGCGACCCAACCCGGATGCCGGTCGACACCTTGGCGGCATCGCCCGTCAAGCGCGCCCGTGATGCGGCAAGCGCCACCGGTTTTGGGGCGGCCTGCGCGGCGGGCGCTGGCAGCGGTACAGTGCCCGGGAACGGTACAAAGCTGTTGGCAATGGCAATCATCAAACGTGAGGCGTCTGGCTTGACGCTTTTGTCATAGGCGAAAGTGAAGCCGCGCAGCCCTTCCTGCCCGAGCGCATAGCGCACATAGAATTCACCGTTTGCCGTCTCGCCCGTCACCACAAAGAAATCAGGGCGCAGAAACTTGTAGGTGACTTTGCGCCCCGGCGCGGCGGCGATTGTTTTCTCATAGAGCGCTTGCATTTCGGGAGTAGCGCCCGCAACCATTTTTGTGTCGAGCGTGATCTTGTCGTCCACACTCTGCCAGCGCCTACCGGTCGGCGTCACGCTCTGTTTTGAAAGAACCTTGACGGGCAAGCCCAGTTCAACGCCGGTCTTGTCGTCGCGCACCGCTTTGAAGCCGACGGCGTTGCGCGCCACCGTGGCGGCGGCCTGGAGCGCCGAAGCGGTTTGCGGAACGAGAATGCCGTCGGGCGTGACGCTTTTCATCTTTTGAAAAGCAACGATGCCATTATAGGTCTGTCGGCCAAAGGTGCCGCCCGCCGTGGCATTGTAGGGCACAACCCAGATCAGCGCCTCTTGAATTGCCTTGCGATCAGCCTCCGGGAGCGCCTCAAAAGCCTGGCGGCTGGCGGTAACGGCCGGATCTTCCGTTGCAGCAGGGGCTGTTGCCGGTGCCTGGGCCAAAACCGAGCCTCCGAGACACGCCGACGACAACACAACAAGAGACACCATCAGCCCAGAAAAAGCTGAAATTCCCCGAGAAGCATCATTTCGCATTTTTATTCCCGATACACGTGGATCATTGCCTAGCATTTATTCCCATATCTCGATGCTATTTGCTATAGCGTTGACACAGGGGATTTTTGCAACCGGCGCAGGCTGGTGCCGTTGTCCCGTTATGATAGACCTGCCGTTTCGGCAAGGATGGGGTACTGACATGGTTCGCAGTCTGTTGCGCTCGGCACTGATTTTCATGGCGCTTATGGCGGTATCGCCAGCATTTGCTGAAAAGAGCTTCATCCGTGGCGATCTCGCCGACTCCGCGGTGCGCCTTGAAGCCGCTCTGCGCAAGGAAGTCCCCATCCCTGCAGGCAAAACCGTCGCGCAATTGACCTCAGAAGCCAAAGCCATGGCGGATCGGCGGCAGACCATCACGCTGCTGGGCAGCGCAGTTCTCGCCGACACCTCCGATGCCGATGCCTGGCTGCAGCTTTCGCGCTTCTTGCGCGAAACCAGCGGGAAGACCTGGTCGGAAACTTACGAACTCAAAAGCCGCGCCCAGGCCGCGGGCTATAAATCCTATCTCGTTGCGAAGACACCGCAGCAGGAAGCCCAGGCTTTGGCGTGGATTGCCCGGATGTATGCCGCCGACGAGGCCTGGCGCCCGGCGCTGAACGCCTATGCCGCCAGCCTCAAAATCATGGAGCTTCCCGGCATCCGCAAGACCTACGACGAATTACGGGAAAAGCGCGGCTTCCGCTATGTCGACTACAAGGTCAGCGCCGACTCGGCGACGCCGCGCATCTGCTTCCAGTTCTCGGAAACGCTGCAAGGCGGCAAAACCGATTTCGCCCCGTTCATCGCCACCACCAATATCGCTGCCCCCGCTGTCATCATCGAAGACGACAATCTCTGCGTCGAAGGCGTTCAACATGGGCAATCTTACAACTTCATCCTGCGCCAGGGTATCCCGTCACAGGTGGGCGAAACCCTGTTGAAGTCAGTTGATCTGAAAATCGACATTCCAGATCGCTCGGCACAGGTGCGCGTCACCGGCCGGAATTACGTGCTGCCCACCACTGGCCAGGAAGGCCTGCCGCTGATTTCGGTCAATGCCGCCAAGCTCGACCTTGAAGTCTACCGCATCGGCGACCGTAATATCGTGCCAGCCGTCCGTGGCGGCAATTTCCTGCAACAGCTCTCGAGCTACACTGTCAAGGATATCGGCATCAATCAGGGCCTCAAGGTATTTGAGGGCACGCTCGATACCCGCTCTGACCTCAACAAGGATGTTGTGACCTCTTTCCCCGTGGTCGAAGCGGTGGGCAAGATGGAGCCCGGCGTCTACGTACTGACGGCCAAGGTGCATAGCGACAAGAAGGCTGACGAAACAGCGGCCGACGAGTCTGAAGGATACGACGACGAAGGCGGAAACCAGCGCGCCACCCAATGGTTCGTGGTGTCTGATCTCGGCGTGACCACCTTCAAGAGCCGCGATGGCATCCACGTTTTCGTGCGCGCACTGTCCAATGCCGCAACCGTTGCCAAGGCAGAAGTGCGCCTTCTCGCCCGCAATAATGACGTTCTCGCCGTTAAATCGCTCGACGCCCAGGGCCATGTTGCTTTTGATCCGGGGCTGTCACGTGGCGAAGGGGCTCTGGAGCCCGGCCTCATCGTGGTGGCGACGGACAAGGATTACAACTTCCTCGACCTCCAGCAGACTGCTTTCGATCTTTCAGACCGCGGCGTCAAGGGACGCCCGGCATCTGGCCCAATTGATGTCTACACCTATGCGGAACGCGGCGTGTATCGCCCCAATGAAACCGTTCACCTCACCGCGTTGATGCGTGACGGGCAGGGCCGCGCCATCGAAAAACTGCCGCTGACTGCGGTCGTGCGTCGCCCCGACGGCATGGAGTTCCGCCGTGTTCAGGTGGAAGACAAGGGTCTCGGCGGTCGCGCGCTCGACGTGGCGCTTCCCGCCAGTGCCGCCCATGGCACCTGGCGCGTGGCGTTTTACACCGATCCCAAAGGCCAGCCGGTGGGCAATACCTCGTTCCTGGTTGAGGATTACGTGGCCGAACGGCTCGACCTGACCATCACCTCGTCGCAGAAAGCGCTTCGCCCGGCACAGCCAACTACGGTGGATCTTGGCGTGCGCTATCTGTTTGGTGCACCCGGTGCGGATCTTTCCGTCAGCGGCACCATGACGGTTCGCCCGGCTTCCGAGCCGCCGTTCCCGAGCCTCAAGGGCTATGCGGTCGGCCTCGATAAGGAAGAATTTACAACTGAAAACAGCGAGATCGACGGCAAGACCAAAACCGACGCAACCGGCAAGGCCACCATTGAATTCACCGTGCCTGATACCTCCACCCCGAAACCAGCGGAGCTCAATCTCGCGCTCTCGGTCTCGGAAGACGGCGGACGGGCGGTGACCCGCTCGATCACCCTGCCCATCCTTCCCAAAGGACCGGTGATCGGCATCAAGCAGAAGTTCACCGACATCATCGAGGGTCAACCCGCCACGTTCGACCTCATTGCGGTCGGCACCGATGGCAAGATGATGGCAGCGCCGCGCCTCAACTGGACGCTGTCGCGCATTTCCCGCTCATACCAATACTTTAATGCCGATGGGCGCTGGAATTATGAGGCAGTGGAACGCAAGACCAAGGTTGCCGAAGGCACCATTGCCTCCGACGGCAAAGCCCCGGCTGCGCTGAGCGCCCCGGTTGATTGGGGCACCTACCGCCTTGAGGTGCGTGCCACCGATCTCGGAGAAACCGCGCAGTCCAGCATTACCTTCATTGCTGGCTATTCTGGCGAGCAGAGCGCCAACACGCCCGACCTTCTCGAAGTAACCATCGACAAGGCAGCCTATGTCAGCGGCGACACCATGCAGGTGAAGTTGTCGCCGCGCTTCGACGGCAAGGCAACTCTTGCTGTGGTCAGCGATAAAATCCATGAAATCCAGACCATTGACGTCTCGAAAAGCGGCACCACCGTCAAGCTGCCGGTCAAGGCGGAATGGGGCGCGGGCGCTTACCTTGTGGCGATGGCGTACCGTCCGCTTGATACAACCGCCAAACGCGTGCCCGGCCGCGCGCTTGGCGTGACCTGGTTCCAGGTCGACAAGGACAAGCGGGCGCTTTCGGTGAAGATTGAGGTGCCGGAGAAGGCGCTTCCGGCGCGTGAACTCGTTGTTCCTGTTCGTATTTCTGGTTTGGACGCGGGCGAAGAGGCCTATGTCACGCTGTCGGCTGTCGACACCGGTATTCTCAATCTCACCCGCTTTGAAAGCCCCAACCCAACCCGCCACTTCTTCGGGCAAAAGCAGCTTTCCGCTGATATCATAGACCTTTATGGCTACCTCATCGACGGGATGCAGGGCACGCGCGGGGCCTATCGCTCGGGCGGCGACTCGCTTCCGGCGAATTTTGAAGCGCTGCCGCCGACCGAAGAACCGCTCGCCCTCTATTCCGGCATCGTCAAGGTCGGCCCGGATGGTGTAGCCAAGGTGTCACTTTCACTACCAGCCTTTAATGGCAGCGGACGCCTGATGGCGGTCGCGTGGAGCAAGACGCGCGTCGGCAATGCCGAGGTCAATCTGCCGATCCGTGATCCGGTCGTCACCCTCGTCACTCTGCCGCGCTTCCTCGCCATCGGCGACCAGACGCGCCTGTTCCTGCAGATCGACAATGTCGATGGGCCGGACGGCAATTACACCATCGATTTCGACATTGATGGCCCCCTCACCGCCCGCGCCCAGGACATGCATCAGATCCTCAAGCTCCAGCGCGGCAAGAAGGCGAAAATCGCACTTCCCATCACCGCTGTCGGCAACGGCCTTGCCAAGATCGGTATGGCGATGCGCGGCCCCCAGGCGGGGGCGGAACCGCTGGCCATTGACCGCACCTACAAGCTCGGCATTGTCGCCGGAACGGTGGCCACCACCGCGCGCTCGGTGCGCGAAATCAAGCCGGGGGAAACCCTTACCCTGTCCCATGAGCTGCTTGGCAACATCATCCCCGATACCGGCGCGGTGACGGTTTCCATATCCATGCTGTCTGAGCTTGACGTTCCGGGCCTGATCAAGGGCCTCGACCGTTACCCCTATGGCTGCACCGAACAGCTCACCAGCCGAGCGCTGCCCCTGCTCTACCTCAACACCCTCGCCGCCACCGAAGCCATGGCAGCGGATGAGGGCGTGGAGGAGCGCATTCGCAACACCATCCAGCGCATCCTGTCGCGCCAGAGCGCCAGCGGCGCGTTCGGTTACTGGTCGGTCGGCTCGTCGAGCTACTGGCTGGACGCCTTCGTCACCGATTTCCTGACTCGCGCCCGCGAAAACAAATATGAAGTGCCCGAAAAGGCCTTCGGCCTCGCGCTCGACCGGCTGCGCAACTTTGTTGCCAACACCACCAATGTCGAAGACAACGCGAGCCAGGTGGCTTATGCCGCCTATGTGCTGGCCCGCAATGGCCGCCCGGTGATGGGCGATCTGCGCTACATGGCCGACACCAAGCTCGCGGCGTTCAAATCACCGCTGGCCCGTGCCCAACTCGCTGCGGCGCTGGCGTTGCTCGGTGACCGGGGACGCGCGCAAACGGTGTTCAGCGCCGCCGTGCAAAGCCTCACCGCTAATCTCGACCAAACCACATACTATTATTACTACGGTTCAAGGCTGCGCGATGCCGCCGCCGTTCTGGCGCTCGCGCCGGAAGCCGGTGCCACCACCGAGCAGACGACCGCGTTGACCAAACTGGTCGCCGGCGAAATCGCCTACCGCCGCTACACCAGCACCCAGGAGAAAACCTGGCTGGTGCTGGCCGCGCAGGCGCTAACCAAAGACGCCGGGGCACTCACCCTGACGCTCGATGGTGCCGACAAGACCGCGCCGCTTTACCGCGCCTACCGTGACACCACGCTTGCCAGCAAGCCGGTCACCATCGGCAACACCGGCAAGGCGAGCGTCAAGGCGGTGATCAACGTGCTCGGCAACCCGCTGACGCCCGAGCCCGCCGCGGCAGAAGGCTATGCGATTGAGCGCGCCTTCTACGACATGGCTGGCCATAAGGTTGATCCGGCACGGGTGGCCCAGAACACCCGCCTCGTCACCGTGCTCACAGTCAGCGAAACCACCACCCAAAACGCTCAGCTTCTGGTGGTGGACCGCCTGCCCGCGGGCTTCGAGATCGACAACCCGAACCTCGTGGACAGCAGCAATGTGTCCGGTCTGAGCTGGCTCAACAAAACGGTGACGCCCGACCACACCGAATATCGCGACGACCGCTTCATCGCTTCATTCGACCGGAGGAGCGGTGAACCCAGCAAGTTCACCATCGCCTACATCGTGCGGGCGATTTCGCCCGGCAAGTTCATGCTGCCGCCTGCAACCGCCGAAGACATGTACCGCCCCGAACGGTTTGGGCGCTCAAGCTCCGGCACGGTGGAAGTGGTGGCGGAATAATCACACAGGGCGGCGGGCAACTGCCGCCCCTCTTTTCAAGGGAACACAGCCGTGAACCGGCGAGCGCCACAACAGCACCCGGCAGAGACCGGCAGCCGCAGGCTTTGGCCCCGGCTGCGCCGCGTGCTCACGCGTGTGCTCGTCGGTGGCGTGGCCGTCCTGACAGCCGGTGTGGGAGCCCTGTGGCTCTATTCCCGGGCGCTTGGCCCGCTGGATCTCACGGTCGCCGAATATCGCTCCACCGTCATTCTAGACCGCAATGGGCAATTGCTGCGCCCCTTCACCACCAAGGAGGGCCGCTGGCGCTTGCCGGTGACGGTTGATGACGTTGACCCGCGCTACCTCGCCATGCTCAAGGCCTATGAAGACCGGCGGTTTGACGGCCATTACGGCGTCGATCCGCGCTCGCTCATGCGCGCCGGGTGGCAATGGGCGGCCCACGCCCGTGTCATCTCCGGCGGCTCCACATTGACCATGCAGGTGGCACGCCTGCTTGAGCCCCCGCGCGAACAACGCAGCCTCGCTGCCAAGCTCCAACAGGTGGTGCGTGCCGTCGAGCTGGAACGCCGCCTGCGCAAAAAAAACATTCTCGATCTTTATCTGACGCTCGCCCCCTTCGGCGGCAATCTCGAAGGCGTGCGCGCCGCAAGCCTCGCCTATTTCGGGCGTGAGCCCAAACGGCTGTCCTTTTCCGAAGCGGCTCTGCTGGTCGCCCTGCCGCAAGCCCCCGAAGCCCGGCGGCCCGACCGCTTTGCCCATGCAGCCCTTGTCGCCCGCAACCGTGTCATTGACCGGGCGGTGACCCATAACGTGCTGAGCCCTGCCGAAGGTGCTGCCGCCAAAACCGAACCTTTGCCAAAGCTGCGCGCCACCTTTCCGATCATAGCGGCGCACGCCGCCGAAGCCGCCATTGCGGAGCGGCCACAAGCCAGCATCCAGCGACTGACCATCGACCGTGGCCTGCAGATGGCGCTCGAATCCCTGATGCACGACGCGGTGCAAAGCATCGACCCCCGCGCCACCGGGGCCATTGTCGTCATCGACAACAGCACCGGCGAAGTGCTCGCAAGTGTCGGCAGTGCCGATTACCTTTCGGCCCAGCGCAACGGTGCCATCGACATGACCCGCGCGCTGCGTTCACCCGGCTCGGCACTAAAACCTTTCATTTATGCGCTAGCCTTTGAATACGGCATCGCCCATCCCGAAACCATCCTCGATGACAGCCCGACCCGCTTTGGGGCCTATCGCCCGGAAAATTTTGATCTCGGCTACCAGGGCAATGTCACCGCGCGTAAAGCGTTGCAGCTCTCGCTGAACATTCCGGCGGTGGAGCTTCTGAATGATGTGGGGCCAAACCGCTTTCTCACCCGCCTGAAGCAAGCAGGTGCTGAAATCGCCATGCCGCCGGAAGGCGGCGCACCGGGCCTTGCGGTCGGCCTCGGTGGCCTGGGCATTTCGCTGGTTGATCTCACCCGCCTCTATGCCGGGCTCGCCCGCGAAGGCTATGTGCCCGACCTCGTGTGGGAAGCCGGAAAAACCGCGCCCTACAAACCGGCGGCAACCGTCACCACGCCGGTTCCGGCCTGGTATGTGTTCGATATCCTCCAAGGCGCGCCGCCGCCCGAAAACGCCCTTCCGGGCCGCATCGCCTTCAAAACCGGCACCTCCTATGGCTACCGCGACGCCTGGGCCGTGGGCTATGACGGGCGCATCACCATCGGCGTGTGGGTGGGCCGGGCCGATAACGGCGCGGTCACGGGGCTGATCGGCAGGCAAGTGGCCGCACCCATCCTGTTCGATGCTTTTGCACGTTTCGGCGGTGAAATGGTGACGATCAAGCGCCCGCCCTATGCACTGCTGGCCACCACCGCCAACCTGCCGCCGCCTTTACGCCACCTGCGCAAGGATGTGGCCAAGACATTAGAGGCCTCGGCCCGCCCGGCGCTCAAAATCGCCTACCCCATCGACGGTGCCCGCATTGACCTCGGCTACAGCCGCACAGGCGACGACAAAACCGACCTCGCCCTCAAAGCCAGCGGCGGCGCACCGCCTTTTGTGTGGATGGCAAACGGCGTCCCCCTCGGCCAAGCCGACCTCCGCCGCCAGGCCTTCTGGACGCCGGACGGCGCAGGCTTTGTGCGCATCTCGATCATTGATAGCGAGGGGCGGACCGATAGTGTGATGGTGCGGATTGAGTGAGGGTGGTTGGAGTACAAGCAAGTAGTAGATACCGTAAATCGTTAATTGTTATCGAGATTCTAATTATGGTTGTACTGAAGGTTTATCTTAAGTTTATTCTGGTAGACACCAATCCTCTTCCTTGCCCGCTCTATTACATCACTAAAGTGAAGAACCTCGAAGTACGTTTCGCCCAGAGATTGCCGTGTACCAGGGTCAAGAAGCGTACTCGACTGGAACCAACCCTTCCCGAGAGGGAACGGCGTCCATGTTCCGGTCAGGCGGAGAGGGTTAATGGTATCGCCTATCAGATATCCATAGAATTTTTTGATCTTTCCGCCCGATTTGGCGGCAAGTAGATGTGCATATTCCGAAAGATCCCCAATATGCTCGTCCATCGAAACACCGGGCGCCTTGAATTCGACAATAACCGCTGAGCCTTCTTTGCTAAATAGGGCTATATCTGGTCGCTTGCCTCCATTTTCATTAGATCGTTTGGCAAGAAGTTTCTGGAATTCAACATCGATATCGCTGTTGAATAATGTTTCATACCCGTTCCAAGCTATACTCGCCAGAGGCATATCTGAAGCAATATAATCATAATATTGATATTCTTCACTTAGAAGCCAGATATCATGATCAGAAAAATCAGTGCTATCCTTACGCATTGGGAAGAAGATACTATGGATAATCCGCTCATTCTTGCTGCGATTCCCCTCGCCCGTAGCTGCCTGCATCGCAAGGTTCTTACCGCAGGCCAGATCCAGAATCTGGACGATCGCCGCGCGGCGGACTATGAGCTGTGATAAATTGGCCATGTCGAAATTTTTGAGCGAAGAAGTGTATTTCCAAGACAACTCATTAATCTTTGCACGAAATTCTTCGGAATCCGGTTCGGCCTTAATAATCTCTTCCTTCAGATTAAATATCTCGGAGGTCTCGGCAGATATTCGCTCTTGATATTTTTTCAGAACACGCTCAGCGACAGCTTGTGCTGGCTCACCATATACAATACGGGTTGAAGTATCATGTAGCATGGCCTCACTAACCCCAAATTGATCGATGACGTCCTTGAGGACCTCCTCTTTTTTCCAATCTGCTGGGACGACCATTTCATAAATCACTGGATCTATTGCTTCGTGGATCGTCGCATATGATAATTTTCCAGACAAAAACATATCGCTGCAAGGAATTTCTTCGGGAATATTTTCGAAGGCATCACGTTGCTCGTTAACACGCTGATCCAAATAATCGCTCTCGATCAGAACTATGTGATGGAAGCCACCCACTGGGTTGTTCTGCTCCGTGCGCGTTCGTAAATATCGGGAAGTAATGTCTTTTACTGGAGATGATTTCGCACAGAACGCCACCGCGTTCCTCGGAAGATCATACTGATCCGCGTTGAGCTGATAATGAGACAGTTTGAAACGCTGATGAGTACCAAGGCCCTCGCCCGTAACCGGATCCCGCTCTTCTACCTCAACCACACGCTCAGCTGTCACCGTCGGAAGATCGGAGCGTTTCAAAGAGTCGCTCTTTTCGCCGTTTTTCCCATGTCGCGTAGTGAAATTGATTTCGAAATCACCGAGGCTGTTATCTAGGCCAACCAGCCTTTGGAGAAAGGCAACAAGCATCTGCTTTTTGAGGGTAGGCGCGGAAAAAAGATTGCTCAGTGATTCTCCATGTAAAATCCGCATGCGTACGTGTTCTTTGAACTGTTCCAGCCTTATAGCGGTTCCAATTGCGTCTTGGCTCCCGGGAATACTAAGGAAATCATCGGTATCAATCTGCTTCTGCGGCTCCGCATAGTGCAGTTCTCGTCTGATGACGTCACTCCCTTCCCGATATGTGCTTTTGATCGAGAGGGCTGAAAAATGATGGAAGAACTGGATTCGACCCGCGCCCTTACATTTTCCGATCCCCAGAATGGGAAGATCATCCTTATAAGAAGTATCCTTTGTAAGGAAAGCGTTAAGCTGGTCCTCCCCTAGACCGCACCCATTATCCTTGCAGAAAACGGTCATGGTTTCGTGCTCGTTGAGCATATCAGAGGTCGAGAACTCGACTTCCACCTTAACCTGCAAACTGGGGACGGAGGGATCCCCATGCTTGCGAATAAGAAAGGAGTCGATGGCATTGGAAATTAATTCCTCGAAAACGACATACTTATTTGAGCTAAGTTTGGTGTTTTTTATGCTTCCTCTGATGTCGAGTGTCATTTTCGTCCCAACTGTAGCCCAAGGATGTGTGGCAATTATTTCTGGACGCTCGAAGCATCTCAAGTCAAGCTGGGCGGATTAACAATCTGTCAGCCCCCTCAAGAGAACTGCTTTAGTACCCGCCCGGCCTATGCCTAAGAGTGTCCCAGCGATACCTTATTAAATAATTCCCGCAGTGTATATCTCGATAACGAGACCATTCATAATACGACAACAACAGAACAATAATTTTGTAAAACAACACCGAAATTATGCAAATAACGCAGACAACAAAAGGGCAAATTAAGACACATTTATCGTCTTGGTTGCGCAGCCTAAAAAAGCAACGGCCCGGTTTCCCGGACCGTTTTCATATTCAGCACATGTTTGGTGCGGTGTTAAACAACCCCAACCGTCATATGCAGCGCGAAGAAGACGCTGCGACCGATCATTTCGGCGGCACCGACCAGCACGAGGCCGAGGAAGGCAACGGGCAGCATCGCCGGGCGGCCCGCTGTGAAGCGGAACGAGATAAATACCGCCAGCGCCAGCAGCACAAACCGCGCCGCCTGCCACAGCCCCATATCCGGGGTTAGCAGACCCGCCGGATGTGCCGAACTGTGGATTGTCGGCAGATACGCCATCAGCATCAACGTCACCAGCAGCGCGGCAATTACGCCGAGAAGCGCCAGCACCGCAACCATCCTGCTGGTCATCGGGAGGTCGGTGCCTGACAGTGCAAAGATGAGGTTGATGAGGAGTGCGCCGCCGAGCACTGCGGTGGTTGCAAAGGCCAGCGGCGTCAGCACGGTGTTCCAGGTCGGAACCGTTGCCATCAGGTAAAAGGCGGTCATGTTCCACAGGAAGCAGATGCCAAGCACCAATGCCACGCCATAGAGAACCTTGCGGATGGGGGCCGCCAAATTGAACAGCGACAGAAGCCAGGCAATGCCACCACAGGCGAGGAAGCTCGTGCCAAACACGATCTCGTTGGAGAGCGAAGCGCGCCCGAAGCGCAGCACCGCATTCATGCCACGCATCGGCGTGCCCAGGTGCTGCATCGAGAAGAAGAAGCCTGCGCCCAGCAGCAGCCAGATCGGCAGCAGCCTGCGCTCAAAACGCAACTTGTCGTCGGCGTTCGCGGGGGCGAGAAACACCACAAGGGTTGCCAGCACAAACGCGCCCACCGCGCTTTGCGCCAATACCGTGAAGACAATCAACGGCCATTCGTTCATGCCCATCTCACACCTCCTTGGGGTTGGCTAAAAAGCCGCTGCGGTCGCCCGCCGGGCGGGCTTTGCGGTTTGGCTTGATGACAATGTTCGGCTGGGTGTAGCTTGCGGGCGGCAATGGGGCCACCGCTGCGAGCGTGCCGTGCTTTTTGCGGATCTCGCCAATCGGCCCGAAATCCAGTGCCCGCAACGGGCAGGCTTCGACACAGACCGGCTTCTTGTTCTCGGCAATCCGGCTGAAGCAGCCGTCGCATTTTGTCATGTGGCCCTTG
>JAVBJU010000012.1:0-9994 GCA_031546825.1 Microvirga sp.
GCATGACGGTTTGTGTCGTGCGCGGCGGGGCGGTCTCTTTCTTACAGGCCGCCCCGAACTGCTTCTATTCATCATTATTTTCAAGGATATACCATGATCAATGCCAATCAGGGCGTGAGCGCCACCAATGCCGCAGGCCACGGGCTCGGCGGCGATATCAAATGCGCCACCGCCACCTTTACCGTGAACGCCGCAATCACCGCAAACCAGGTCATTCCCATGCTGGCGGTGCCTGCGGGCGCACGCATTATTGATGCCAAGCTCTCGACCGAAGGCGTGACCGGCGGCACCTTTAACCTCGGCGACACCACCGATGCCGCCCGCTTCATGGCTGCTGCCACACCGGGCTCGCGCCTGACCAAGGGCGACCTCACGCTGTTCAAGAAGAGCACTGTACTCAACCTGACAGCGGTTGCAGCGCCCAGCGGCGCGACTGGAGTGGTGAAGCTCGCGGTGTTTTACGTGGTCGATGGGGTTTCACCGCGCGACGCGTGAGATGAGGCCCTTCGGTTCTTGAGGGAGGCGGGAGGCGGTGAGCGGCTTCCCGCCTTCTCGGAAACGAGTTCTGTAAGCAAAACCGCCGAGCATGATCGATGCTATTAGCATTTGAGGAATGTAATGAGACGTAGAACGATTTTTGGCCCAGACATGGGTAATAGTGATTGGACGCCGATTGATGGGGATGATCGGGATACGCCACAAAACCGGGCCTCACCTGGAACGCCATTGCCGCCAGAGCGTCCAGACTTTTTGGGAACGACGCCTTCGGAGATTGAAAGAAACTTCTTGATAGCGCGCCAAAGAGATCAGCTTGCCTCCTCATCGGAGGCATACCCGTTTTCGCTCGACGTATCGGACCGAGCGGGCATCGTAAGAGCAGATCGCTTTGACAAGGCGCACGATGACAAATCTATTTCGCCGGGAGGCAATGCCGATTTCGCACATGCGGGCCCGAAGGCATTGCTGTTTGATCCAGCCCGGCTCGGGGGCGAGACATCCTTCACGCCGATAGACGAGGATGTTCGTTCAGAAGCTGAAAGTGGGACGGTTGAGGCAGACACACCCATTCGAGGAAATCCGCAGAACAATGAAAACCCCGGTTACTCGCTCCCTGAGAAGCCGCCTGCCAATGTGGATTGGTCTGCGATACCGATGAGCAGGAAGAGCAAGACTGATCCATATGCCGATTTCAAGTGGAAGGCGCCGGGAATTATCGAGAATTTAAAAAGGGATTTTGATTTGACCAATGAGCAAGCGTTAGGAATTGTAGGTAATTTGGGACATGAATCATTAGGTTTTCAGGCGTTACAGGAAAAAGACCCTACTGTCCCCGGATCGCGCGGTGGATGGGGGTGGGCGCAATGGACCGGACCACGTCGGCGTGCTTTTGAAGCGTACGCGGCTCAAAACAATCTGGCCCCGAGTTCCGATGCCGCAAATTACGGTTATCTGAAACATGAATTGGAAACAACGCATAAGGCGGCTATCAACAATATAAAGAAAACACAAACTTTAACAGACTCGGTGACTTCTTTTGAAAATGATTTCGAAAGTGCTGCCAAGAATAAAAAGCACATGGACAGCCGAAATGTCTATGCCGCCAAGGCTCTCACTGCCTACAAAGAACAACGGGATTTAGCTCTTGCGATGCAAAATACCGATTGGGCGAAAAAATCGCTACGCCAGCCAACGATACCCGGAGTGCAGGTGCAACCGCGTGTATCTGGCTATGGCTTTGAGGTCGTCCCGCCACGCTCCAAATAGCCAGCACCTCAATCCTGAAAATAGCGAACTGCTTCAGGTTCGGGAAATGCTATTTTCTTGGGCCAAGCAATGTCATCGGATCGTTCGTAACGTAGTCGTCGTCCGGTGACTCAATCTCTGCGTAACCTAATTTTTTTGACAATTTTGAAAACGAAATTTCTTTCAGTTCAAAGTTGATCCCATGGCACGCATTAAAATAGAGCATGTGAGCGAGTAAGTTTGCTCCTGCTATGGATGCTTCTTCGCGTGGTGTGAGCAGAAATACATTCCACCCTTTATCTGGGGCCTTCTCGTCCACTTGAAAAATAATGGCTGGTCGGGTTTTTGAGCAAAATATATATGTGGGTGCCGTGCCCATGTTCTTGCGAGGATACTTTTTATTGTAGGTTGCATTGGGATGATGGGACTCCCATTCCCGATATCGCAACTTGAGTAGTTCTCCCTCCGAGGATTGGCCTGCAATTTCCCGTTTCTCGATTTTAAACCAGCGGCAAGTATCCATTTTACAGTTGCTTACGAACTGTTCCGCAGATACTGGAGGGGAATTGATCAGTTGAACTATGATGGCTAATGCCATTAATTTAAGTTTGTTTGACATAGATATTTACCGATTTGTTAAACTTCACAATTGGCGCGGCCGCGGATTTTTTGATAAACATCGGGTCTTCCTCGCCAGATGTCAAAATCTCAATCAACTCACCGACCTTCAACCTCCATAAAAACATGCAGCGGGCGTGGCCCGTGCCAGAGCAAAACTGTGCTTCGGGGTACTGGGTACAGCGATCATCATAAGGTGCACAAAACCCCTCAGGCCGTTTGAACTTGGCATGCGCATACCCCATCTTCATCAAGCGCGGACGGGCCTCGTGATAAGGGGTGTTTTTCGGGAAGGTGGGAACCTTGGCGAAAGCGGGCGCGAAGGCGATTGCAAGGGATGCGAAGGTTATGATGAGGCGCATGGTCTTCCCTCAAAGGACGATTTGCTCCATGCACTATGCCGTAGTATCTGGTGTTGCACAAGGATTGTGTGAGGCCAGAAGACATGGCCCGCCACTGCCACCTTCCACCAAGGAACTTGCACATGAAGCGGGAAGCAGCGGAAATCGTACAGAAGCAAGCGCTGATGTCCATCCAAAACCTGCTCCACATCGCGCGCGTGTTCAAGCAGGAAGAGGTTCCCGAAATCTGGAAGCCGCTGGGTATTCTGATCGGGCAGATCGACTACGAGATCATTCGGGTGGTCGGTGAGCAATATCCCGATCTTGATGATCTGAGAGATGTCGAGGGCTGACGAACGGCACCTCCCACCCGAGGTTCCCCAAATAAATTTATTGACGACATCCAGGCCCGCACCATGCGGGCCTTTTCTTCTATGCGAGGGTATTATGAGTTTTACCAAAGCGACATTGATCGAGCAGGCGCTGAATAATCTCGGTGTGCTCGGTGCCGGGCAGCCGGTGGCTGCTGAGGATTTTGACCGGGTGGAGCGGGTTTTGAAAAGCACCATCGCGCTGCTTTCTGCGCAGAAGGTGGTGTGCCTTGAGGCGGAATATGATGCCGACGCATTTCCCGACGAGGTGCTGTTGCCGCTGGCCGATATTTTGGCGGCCAATGCGGCATCTTCCTACCAGCTTGGCGGCGCAGACGTAACTGCGGCGCGCCAGCTTGCGCAGCTTGCCGAGGTGGGTTTGCGCAGCATGGCGGAGACCGGGCGGGGTGAGCAGGCGACACCGGCGTCGTATTTTTAACGCTATTCAGCTGTCACCAGCTTCAAGCCGATGATGCCGCACAGGATGAGGCCGATGGAGACCAGCCGCATGGTTTCGGCGCTTTCGCGGAACAGGATGATACCTGCAATGGCGGTGCCAACTGTGCCGATGCCGGTCCACACCGCATAACCCGTGCCAAGCGGCAGGGTGCGCAGCGCCAGCCCGAGCAGGACAACGCTGAACGCCATGGCGGCGAGCGTGAGGGCGGAAGGCACCAGGCGGGTGAAGCCATCGGTGTATTTGAGGCCGACCGCCCAGCCAACTTCGAACAAGCCCGCGACGAACAGAATGATCCAGGCCATATCAGACCTCTTCGGTTGCGATAGGGCCGTCCCCATCGGATGTGCAAGGGAAAAGCCGGGGTCGTCCCCGGATGCGCAGCGTGTCGCGCTGAAGCTCCCTAACATAATAGGCCCTGCTTGAAAGGCAAGACTTCGGGCGGGACACATCCGGCCATTCCTTTAACAACAGGTCAGTGATTTCCATGCCGACAATTCCATTTCCCACCACTTCCCGGCCGGGGTCGCACCCGGCCTTGGGCCAGGGGCGGCTTAGCAATGCCCATGCCATCCGCGAGGGTGAAAAGGTGCATTGGCGGCGCGTGGCCGGAATGCGCCCCTTTGCCGACCCAAAAAGCTCTTCTGGCACTTACAATGGCCCGCGCGGGTTGTTCTGGAGCGGGCTCGACCTGCTCTGGTGCTTCAAGAACCGCGTGGCGCGGGTTGACGCAAGTGGCAGCGTTCAGCTTCTCAACGGCGAGATAACCGGTTCGGTGCCCGCCACCTTTGCCCGTAACAACAACGCCGTGCCCGATATCGTCGTGGTTTCAAATTCGCGTGCCATGGTGGTGCGCAGCAATACGCTGGTCGATTACCCGGATGGCGATGTGGGCGCGCCCAGCTCGGTATCGTCGCTCGATGGCTATCTGCTGTTCACCTATGGCGACGGCACTGTGCGGGCATCAGAACTGAATTCCACCGAGATCAATTCGCTTTCCACCTGGAAGGCGGAATCAAACCCGGACGGGCTGTTGCGTGGCATGGTGTCGGCGCAGTTGTTCTATGCCTTCGGTTCCGCAAGCATCGAGGTGCTGCAGGACGTGGGCACCGCGCCGTTTCCGCTGGCGCGGCAGTCGGTTATTCCGGTCGGGCTGATTGGCCCTTGGGCCGCAGCCGGAGGCTCGGTGGAGGGCTGGGATACCGATATCTTCTTCGTGGCACGAGACGGCACGGTGCGGCGGCTGTCGGGCTATCAGACCAGCGTGGTTTCAACGCCGGATGTCACGCGCGACATCCGCGCGGTGACCGATAAGAACAAGCTGATCGCCTCGGTCTATGTGATGGGTGAAAACGCGTTCTGGTCTCTGTCATCCCCCAACTGGACCTGGGAATACAACGTCACCACCGGCGAATGGCATCAGCGCCAATCCTATACCGCCAGCCCCGCTGGCGTGCGGCAGCCACGGCCTATGCCTATGACAAGTGGATCACGGCGGACACCCTGAGCGGCAAACTGTTCGAACTGTCGGACAGCGTGCTGACGGAAGATGACCAGCCGCTGGTATTCGAGATTGAGAGTGACACCATCAAGGGCTTTCCCGCGCGCCTGCAATGCCGCCGCGCCGATTTTGATGTGACGGTGGGGTATGGCCGCGAAATTGGCCTCGACCCCATCGAAACCGAGCCGCGCATGGAAATTTCGTGGTCGGATGATGGCGGCGTGTGCTGGTCGAACCCGTTGCACCGGATGCTCGGGCGCGAGGGTCGTTATGCAACGCTTCTGTCGGTGCTCAATACCGGTTTGACATCGGCGCAGGGACGCAAGTGGCGCTTGCGCGTCTCTGACCCGGTGCCCGTCACCGTGATGGGCGGAACCCAGGAAATCAAGGCTGGCATCAACTGACAAGGAGTTGGCATGACCGATAAACCGAAACTTCCGCCCTTGCCGCCGCCGCAGACGCGGATCGTGGATGAGAGCGGGCTCATGACCAAGGAATTTTATGATTTTTTGCTGCGGTTCAAGGCGGCCGTTGAGGCCGAAATTGCGGCGGCCCGGCAAAAATCGCAACCATGATTTAGGGAGAACACGATGGCGAGCATTTTTTCAGGAAGCGGCGGGCGCAAGGCCGCGCAGGCCGCGAACAAGGAGTTGAACGACGGTTATAACAAGGCCGTTGGTCAACTCGATACTGCCAAGGCAGCCTCTGCCGATTATCTGAACAGTAATCGGGACGTTTACCAGGGGGCTTATGACAATGCCAAGGGCCTGATGGACAGTGCCTATGGTGATGCGCGTGCCCAGACGGCGGATATTGCAGCGGGTTATCAACCCTATGCCAATAGCGGACAGCAGGCCAACACCGCCTATTCCAACGCCATGGGGCTCAATGGCGCGGAAGGGTACAACCAGGCGATGCAACAGTTTCGCACCGGGCCGGGCTACCAGTTCCAGATGGATCAGGGGCTGGATGCCCTCAACCGCACGGCGGCGGCGCGCGGTGGGCTCGCCTCGGGCAATAACAGCGTGGATTTGATGAAATACGCGCAAGGCATGGCCGACCAGTCGTGGCAGCAGAACCTCGGCAACCTGAACAACCAAGCCAATATGGGGATGCAGGCGACGAACGGTATCGCCAACGCCAAGCAGGGCCAGGCCCAGCTTGCCATGAATTACGGCAGCCAGGGCGCGCAGCTTGCGCAAGGGTACGGCACCCAAATGGCTGGCATCAACAATACGCTGGCTGGCAATGAGACCAATTACGGTAACACCGTTTCCGGCATGAGCACCAACCTCGCCGGCCAGATGGCGCAAAATACCGAAAAGGGAATGATGGCCGGGCAACAGGCCGCGTCAAATCGCTTCGGCGCCGTTATGGGCGGCGTGCAGGCGGGAATGAGCCTTCTGGGCATGATGTGAGGAGATAAAAATGGCAGACGCTTCAGGAATAGCAGTCGATACTTTTAGTATGACCAAGGGGCTGTTTGATGCCTATAGCAAGGCGCGGACCGAACGGCAGGCCAGGGACAAGACACAGGCGGAGATGGAAAGGGCCTCATTTCAGTTCGATGCGCAGAAACAGCTTGCCGATAAATTTGACAACGGGCAGATTTCGCCGCAGCAGGCAACGGCAGGTTTCATACGCAGCGGCAACCCGGCGCAAGCCATGGATGCATTCAAGACGCAACCGCTGCAGTGGCAGAAATTTGGCCAGGGGCCGGGGCCAGCTCAGGGGCAACCACCGATGATGGCGCAGGGAGGGGGGCAGCCTCCTGTGGCGCAGCCCGGCGGCGCGCAAGGCCCGACGCCGCAATATGAGATGCAGCAAGGCTATCAGACCCAGCAGCCGGGCGCGCCACCTGCGCTGCCCACGCAATCGCCCGCCGGTGGGATCTTCAATCAGTGGCGCGCGTACGGAAAAGATCTAACTGAGCGCAACAACGCACAGATGCGGCAAAACCCAACCTTTGCAGGGCGGTAATACTGATTGCACTGCTACCCGCAACCGGCCCCGCAAGGGGCTTTTTTCATGGGAAAACGCCATGCTGCTTCTATCTGCCGTCACCGCGGGTGTGGTGCGCATCATGCTCAGCGCCGGGCTTCTGTTCGGTGCTGCCGGGACATTGAACTGGCCGCGCGGCTGGCTTGTGCTGTTCTTCTTGAGCGGCCTCTCTGCCCTCGGTCAGATCATGCTGTGCCACGACAGCCCGGCCCTGGCGGCGGAACGGTTGCAGCCCGGTTGCGGGCGGCCACGCGGCGACAGGGTGCTGGGCGTTCTGCTCGCCGCCTTGTTCAACCTGTGGTTCGTGGCGATGGGCGCAGAGATGCGCCTCGGCCTGCCGCCACTGGCGGATTGGCTGATGGTGCCGGGCCTTGGCCTTGCGCTTGCCGGGCAGGCTTTGTCGTATGCGGCGCAAAGGGCCAATGCCTTCGCCTCTTCCGCGGTGCGCATCCAGCGCGAGCGCAGGCACCGCGTGGTGATGGCAGGGCCTTACGGGGTGATCCGCCACCCGATGTATGCCGCTAACCTGATGCTGCTTGCGGGCGGTGCGCTGCTCGCGGGCGCGGCGGGCGGGTTGATGGCCTTGCCTTTGTTCTTCGCGCTGTTCGCCATCCGCATCCGGCTTGAAGAGCAGGTCTTACGCGCGGCACTGCCTTGTTATTTCGCTTATGCCGCCCGCGTGCGGGCCAGGCTCATTCCCCTTCTCTGGTAGGAGACACCATTCATGTCTGCAATTTTGTGCCCGTTATCGCTGCAAACGCTGTTTCGGGATGGGCGCCCGATGGTGGGTGCCAAGATACTGGTTTTTGAAGCTGGCACCACCACGCCGAAAACCGTCTATCAGGATTCGGTTATTCAGGCGTCGCACCCGCGCCCGATTCTCACCGATGGGCAGGGCAGGGTGCCGCCGATTTATGTGGGGCGGGGTGATTACAAGTTCAGGGTGCTCTCGCCCGGCAATATCATCATTTACGAGGTGGACGGGCTTCCCGGTTCGGCCAATGCGTCCGACATTACCACCCCTGGGCAGACATACCCGCTGACCGACCCCAATGCGATTCTCATGACCGGCGATATCATTGCCGGGTTCCGCACCGGTGCGAAGGCCGGGTTTGTGCGCTGCAATGCCAATACCATCGGCAATTCGCTTTCGGCGGCTTCGGAACTGCCGCTCGGTAATCCGTCTGGTCAGGACCAGCCTCTTGGGTCGGCCTACAACCTGTTCGTGCACCTATGGGAGTTGCGCGAGGTTGACGTGGTGTTGCCGATTTACGCCAATGGCATTGAGGTGCCGCGCGGGGCGACCGCCATTGCCGACTGGAACGCCAACCGCCAGATCGGCTTGCCCGATTTCCGGGGTCGCGCACTGGGCGGCGTTGACGGCATGGGCGGGCCTGACGCCAACCGCTTGCAGTTCACCCGGGAACTGACCACCACCAAGGGCTCGGTGGATGCCCAGGTGGCCGATGTGTCTGGTATGGTGGCGGGCATGGCGTTGCTGGGAAGTGCCTTGATGGATGGCACCATCATCAAGGCGATTGACGGGCTGAAACTGACGCTGTCCCTGCCTGCCAAGGCCACAAGCAGCGCTTCCATACGCTTCTCTCAATTTGGCGACGCCAAATTGCTGGGCTCTGCCGGTGGTGACAGCCACTATGCCCTGACCACGGGCCAATTGCCGCCCCATAAGCACGACGCTGCCACGACCATCATGGCCGCGGGCAATCACCAGCACGATGGCATGACCCAATGGCAGGGCGACCACGTTCATATCTACGACAAGGGCAGCGGCATCATAGGCGGCGACGGCTTGCCTGGCAAAACCTCGGTTGGGGTGGGAACGCCGACGAGCCCGGCCGGTGGCCACGCGCACTATTTCGTGACCAATCCCGGCGGGCAGCACAGTCACGATGCAACGACAACCGTGAGCAATACGGGTCGTGGTGAAGCCTATTCCCCCATTCAGCCCTCCATCCTGCTTTCCTGGTACATCAAGTTGTGAGGTAATAATGGCGACAACATTACGTTTTGGCGCGGTGACCAACCGCGAAACCTGGATTGACCGGGTGCAGGTGGCCGATGAAAACGGCGTGCCGTTTGACCTCAGCGGCGGCGAATTTCGCCTGGAAGTGCAGGCGCGGCCATCCGGCGCGCGCGTGCTGGCTGCCACCACCGGCGACGGCACGCTGGCCGTGCGCGAGGATGGCATTCTCGAATGGACCTTTGACGTGGCGCGCCTGCGCCCCCTGAGCCCCGGCCTTTATGCCGTGGGCCTTGCCGGAACGCTGGAAGGCGTGCAGCGCCAGATTTTCACCGGAACATTAGAAATTGAAGACGGATATCTCTCATGACAAACATTCAGGTTAGAATGATGCGGGCCGGAGCTTCCGGCAAAAACGCCTGGGAGCCGGTGATTGCCGTGGTGCCCGACGGCTTCCGCCTGGTGATGCAAATTGCCAACTGGGTGGGCGGCGAAGGGCCAAAGCCGATGACTGGCCTTTACATTGGCCCAACCGGCTATGTCGATGAAATCGCCGAAGCGGTTGACGTAAAAGGCGTGGGCCAAAAAGGCTGGAGCCCGGCACTCGCCGTAACCCGCGAGGGCGCGCGCAGCGTGCTCAAGGTATTCGACTGGGCCGGCGGCGAAGGCGCAAAGCCGGAAACGGGGCTCTATGTGGGCCTCAACGGACTGACCGCGGACATTTCAGCAGCCATGGACATGCGCGGCGAGAAGGGGGAGAGGGGAGAGAAAGGCGACACGGGGGCGCAGGGGGGGCAGGGGCCGATTGGCTCCACAGGGCCCGTCGGGGCACAAGGACTAATACCAACGGTCGCTCAGTGTGACTCACGTGGGATTCCCAAAACGGCATTTCTATGATTCTTTTGGTGCGGGAGGATTCGCACCATGCCTGCAGCGGTTGGAATGAGGACGGACTACTCGGCATTTGAGCTTCGGCGTTTA
>JAVBJU010000039.1:0-24719 GCA_031546825.1 Microvirga sp.
CGCAAACCCTTGCGCTCATACTTCGCACGAGCGGCTTTTGTCCATGCCATACGACCCTCCATCGTTCTTCGCAAAACAATGGAATCACGGCATAAAAAGCCGCTCAACCCCTCAATTCGGATTTATGGGGCAGGCTCTTAGGGTATATTGCAAAGTCGCCACCTGGTTGATGGGCACCGAGCTGCCATTGGGCAAGCTGATCTGGAGATTGCGCAGGGTGTCGAGCGAGGCGCGATCAATACCATCGGCACGGGCCGTGAGGTCCACCAGATAAATCTGATCGCGCAATTGCGTGATGGACTGGCCGTTAAACAGCGCGTTCAGCGAATTGGACAGCATTTCCGAACTCAAACCCACACGCCGCGCGGCATCCTGATTGACGGCAACCGTGATGGACTTGCTCTTTTCACTCCAGTCATAATTAATGGTCTGGACGAGGCCGGATGTGCGCAACACATTCGCCACCTTGTCGGCCAGTGCCCGCGTCTCATCCGGCGTTGCCGCGCTGACCCGGTATTGGATCGGCCAACCGACCGGCGGCCCCATTTCCAGTTGCTGAACGCGCACGGACACGCTCTCAAAGCCTTGCGCAAAGAATGCGTTCAACTTGGCGATAAGCGCATCGCGCTCTTTTAACCCCTTCGCCACAATCACGAATTGCCCGAGGAAATCGTTATCAAGTTGCACATCCAGCGGCAGATAAAACCGAATGGCACCACCGCCGACATAAGATGAGTAATGGTCGATATTGGGGTCTCCGTTCAGCTCCTTTTCCACCTGCTCGACCAGCACCTTCGTGGCATAAATCGAGTCGTTTTTGGCAAGATTGAGCGTCACCAGCACCTCTGGTCGGTTCGAGGCCGGGAAGAACTGCCGTTGCACGAATGATTGACCGATGAGGGAGAGCCCGAACAGGCCCAGGGTTACGCCGATGGTCAGCCAGCGATGGCGCATGCACACAAGCAATACCCGGTGGAAGCCGACCGCAATGCGCCCAGCAGCCTCATTGGAATGCCCCTCGCCTTCTTTCTTTGCAAATTTCTCATGGGATGGCAGCACAGCGAGGCCAATCACCGGAGCAAAGATCACAGCAACGAACCATGACGCAATCAACGCCAGCGCGATCACCGCGAATAATGAAAAGCAATATTGCCCGGTATTGCTCTGCGAAAAGCCGATGGGGCCAAACGCGAAGATCGTGACGAGCGTTCCAGTCAGCATCGGGAAGGCGGTCGAGGTATAGGCGAAGGTTGCGGCCTTGATCTTTTCGACACCCTGCTCGATTTTCGAAATCATCATTTCGACCGTTATCATGGCGTCATCGACTAGAAGGCCGAGCGCGATGATGAGCGCACCCAGCGAAATGCGCTGCAGGCTGATCTGCATGAAATCCATGCCGAGAAACACGATGGCCAGCACCAGCGGAATCGACAACGCCACCACCGCTCCCGCGCGCATTCCGAGACTGGCAAAACTGACCGCAAGCACAATGAGGATGGCCAGCACCAATGCTTCCGTGAACCCTCCGAGCGCCTCCTTGACAACTTCTGACTGGTTGGAGATCAGGTGCAGATCGAGACCGACGGGAGCCTTTGCCTCAAGCTGGCGCGCCAGCTTTTCAAGTTCCATGCCGAAGCCCTGGATGTTGCCGCCATCGACCATCGACACTCCGATGCCAATGGCTGGCTTACCGTCCACACGAAACATCTTTTGCGGCGGCTCGGCATAGCCGCGCTGAATGGTCGCCAGTTCGGAAAGACGATAAAAATTGCCGTTGATATAGAAGGAAATAACTTCGAGGCTCCCATTGGTCAGCAACGCGCCGCTCACCTCCACCTGAATATTCTCGTGATCGGTGACAATGGTCCCCGCCGGAACCACGGCGTTTTGCTGGGCGATAGCATCGACCACCTGCTTGATATTAATCCCGAGCGCCGCAAGTTTCTGAGGCGAAATATAGAGATAGACCTTCTCGTCCTGATTGCCGAAAATGGTGACCTTGCCGACATTCGCATTTGTCTGGAAAGCGGTGCGCACTTTCTCGGCGAAATCCAGTGCCTCACGCTGCGAGAAGCCGTCAAAGGCGAGCCCGTAAATGATGCCGTAAACGTCACCGAACTCATCGTTGTAAAACGGCCCCTCAATGCCTTGCGGCAGGGTGGCGCGAATATCATCCACCTTCTTGCGAACCGAATACCACAGCCATGGCAGGTCTTTCGGGTCAGTGGATTCAAGCACGTTCACATAGATGACCGATTGGCCGGGCTTGGTATAGCTCTTGAGGTAGTCGATATGCGGCAGTTCGCGCAGCTTCTTCTCAAGCCGGTCGGTCACCTGGAGCATGGTGTCGGCAGTGGTCGCACCGGGCCAGTTGGTCTGGAGCACCATGGTCGGCACGGCGAAAGACGGGTCCTCTTGCCGACCGAGTTTGGTATAGGAAACGGCACCACCCACCATGAATAAAATCATGAAGAAAACAACGACAGCGCGATGCTGAACCGCCCAGGAGGAGAGATTGAAATTCATTATTTCGTCTCCGCAGGCTGTGTCTGCGGAACGACTTTCTGTCCCTCGGCCAGCGTATTGACGCCAGCGATCACCACGCGATCGCCTTTCACAAGGCCGCGCTCAACAACAACCTGATTGGCATCATAGCGCGCCACCGTGATCGCACGCTTCTGCACCAGATCATCGGCACCCACCACCCAGACCTGCGGCGTCGTTCCGGTTTGCAGCAAAGCCTGCGGCGGAAGCGTGACAATGTTGCTGTCCGGCGAAACGATTTCACCGCGCCCCACAACAATTGCGCCAAGCCGCATGGATTCGGGTGCATCCGGCACAGACACTTTCAGCGTATAGGTGCCGGTGGTTGGGTCAGCGCTCGGCGAGATTTCGCGAATGGTGCCGTCAACTTCAATGGACGGATTGTCTTGCAACGCCACCTTGACCTTGCGGCCAACGGTTGCGCCCGCCGCCGTTCTAGCTGAAGCGGCAAAGACCGCATCCTTGTCGTCCATTTTGGATATCTGGATCACCATCTGGCCCGGCGTAACCACCTGCCCGACATTGGCCCCAACCTCAGTCACGGCACCCTCGGTGGGGGCAACCAGTTTGGTGTAGCGCAGGCTGTCTTCCGCCAGCCTTTGGTTGGCCTGGGCGGCAACCAATGCGGCCTTGGCGTTATCCAGTTCCTTGAGGGCGCGGTCATAATTGGCCTGCGTGGCAAACCCTTCCGACAATAGTTTGCGGAAACGCTCTTCTTGCGGCCCTGCTTGCGCAAGATCCGCCTGAGCAGCGCTCACCTGGGAACGGGCAGCGATGAGTTTATTGCTGTAATCGACATCATCAATCGCCGCGAGCAACGTGCCGGAAGCCACAACCGCACCCACATCGACATTCCGCGAGATCATGCGCCCGGAAACCAGAAAGCCGACATTGCTAACGTAACGCGCCTGGATTTTGCCGCTGGCCTGCACGCTGAAAACGGTTTCATGCGGCTCGACTTCGATGATCCGCGCAGGACGCGGCGGCGCAGACGCAGGCTTTTCTTCCTTGCATCCGGCCAGGAGGAGTAAACCTAGTGCGGACAGCCCGGCATAACGCACAAATTTTTCCATTTTCGTCGAACCTTACTCTGCCTCATGCGGTCGTTTTAATTGAAAAACTAAAACGCACTTGATTTTAAGAATATATTTCCATACAAAATGTAGAGCTATTCAACATTTTTACACCGCCCGTAACACGCCATTTATTCGGCATGTGTGTTACGGAAAAATTTGCGGCACCGCGCCGCTTTAGTCTAAATTGCGCGCGTCTCGCATTTTTCATCCCATGCTTTAGGAATAGCCATGACCTCGACTTTCGAATTTCCTGCCAGTCTCTTGCTGGTCGGGGCGGGTAAGATGGGCGGCTCGCTGTTGCGCGGGTGGCTTGCTGCGGGGTTTCCGGGCGGTTCCATCGCAGTGGTGGACCCACACCTTGCCGAACCAGCGCTGTCGGAGTGGCGCGCGCAAGGCGTGCTCATTAACCCAGCTTCACTCCCCTTCGATCCCACAGTGCTCATCCTCGCCATCAAGCCGCAAATGCTTGAGGCCAGCGCCGAGGGCATTAACGCCCTCATTGGCCCGCAAACCGTGATCGTTTCCATCCTCGCGGGAAAGACCATCGGCAACCTCGCCCATTATCTGCCCCGCGCCGGTGCCATTGTGCGCACCATGCCCAATCTGCCGGCCAGCATCGGCCAAGGCGCAACCGGCGCATATGCCAACGATGCAGTCACGTCTACGCAACGCGAGAAAGTTGACGCCCTGCTTCGAACCAGCGGCATCGTCGCCTGGCTTGAAAGCGAGGAACAGATTGATGCGGTCACGGCCATTTCTGGCTCTGGCCCAGCCTATGTTTTTCACATGACGGAGTGCCTGTCTGCGGCGGGGGTGGCATTGGGACTTCCTGAAGCGCTCGCCGCACGCCTCGCCCATGCCACCGTGACCGGCTCTGCCGCGCTGATGGCAGCGGAACCGGGCACGCCCCCGGCAAGATTGCGCGAGAATGTAACCTCGCCCAACGGCACCACGGAGGCGGCCCTGAAAATTCTCATGGCCGACGACAATATGCCCGCCCTCTTGCGGGCCGCGACAAAGGCCGCGCGGCTGCGCGCCGAAGACCTATCCGGCTGAAAGGCCGAGCGGAGGAAACGATGGTGGAGAATTCAGACTCAGGTCTTGCCGCAACGATTGGTTTCGATCAGTTCCTTGCTGTCGATATCCGCATCGGGCGGATTGTTTCCGCGGCGCCGTTTCCGGAAGCCCACAAACCGGCCTACAAGCTCACGATTGATTTCGGGCCGGAGATCGGCATGAAGCGCTCATCGGCGCAGATCACCCGCCGCTACCGTCTCGATGATCTGTCTGGCCGACTGGTGCTCGCGGTGGTCAATTTTCCGCCCCGCCAGATCGGCAAATTCATGTCGGAGGTGCTCACACTCGGCGTTCCCGACGCCGAGGGCGAAGTCGTTCTGATTGAACCGTCACACGCCGTTCCCGTAGGCGGGCGGCTTTACTGAGCAGGCCCCAGCGCGGTGACCGAAGACGAGCCGCGCACACCAAGCCCAAGCCGTTCGGCCAAAGCTGATAGCAACAGGGTTGCTTCGGCCTGAAGTGTCCAGGGCGGATTGACAACCAGAAGACCGCAGCCATTGAGGCGCGCGACATCCCGGCCATCGTCGATCATCAGTTCGAGGCGCAAAGCGGGCCTGTCGAGGAGGCTATCAAGGCGCTTTGCCCACAGATCAATGCGGCGGCGATCCTTAATGGGATACCAGCAGGCATACATGCCGCTACGCCATTTCGTCAGCGCCTTGAGCAGCGCGTCACCCATGCGCGCCAGTTCATCAGTTTCCTCAAACGGCGGGTCGATCAGAACCAGACCGCGATTTTCCTTCGGCGGGATCAACGAATGCAGCGCCAGCCAACCGTCGAGGTGCAACACCTTCATATTGGTGACGACATTGAAGCGCTCGGTCAGCGTCTCGGCATCCTGCGGGTGTAGCTCCACGAGAATGGCACGGTCCTGCGGTCGCAACATTTCGCGGACAATGGCGGGCGATCCTGGATAAACCAACTCGCCATGGTGAGAGGCAACCGTCGCCAACACCGCGCGGTAAGGCGCAAGAATGTCCTCAACTTCCGGAGAAAAAGGTTGCGCCAGGCGCCCAATGCCTTCGCGCCATTCGCTGGTGCGGGTGGCCTCATCCCCATCAAGCGCATAGAGGCCAACACCTGCATGGGTATCGATCACCCGAAACGGCGTTTCCTTTTTTGCAAGATGAGCGAGAATCCGCGTCAGCAGTGCATGTTTCATCACATCGGCGAAATTACCGGCATGGAAGGCGTGTCTGTAGTTCATGACAATGGGGTCCAATGGCCGTTAAGGCTGACGTCTGCACAAAGAAAAAGAAGAAGTGTGTTGTTTAACGCGCGGGTTCTAGGCGCACATCGAAGAAGCCGCAATCGCTGCGCTCCAACCCGGTGCATTCCTGGAAGCCGCGCACCCGACTGTCGAAGCACACCCGGACTTCCTGCAACTGACCGCGACGGCAAGCCACCCGCATCATTTCGGGCCGTAGGCCAGGATTGGCAGCAGAAAACGCACGTTGAATCTCGACACCCGACATCGTTATCGACTGTTTCAAGTTTTTGAATTTTTCCGGAATGCGCACTTTCTGCGCGGCGTTACGCGTATCGCGGAAGTAGCTTGCCGGGTCGGTTCCGGTACAGGAACCGTGCTTGCGCCATTCATAACGGGCAAGGCTTTCATCGGGGAAAAGGTCTTGAATGCCGTCCATGACATTGCGCGGCACGGCCCGATTGGCCGTTGGGCAGTTGCTGGGATAACCGTAACGGAACTGCGGCCACAGGCCATGCACCGTGAACCCTAACCCGCGACCTACAGCGCATTGAGCCGAACCGCGACTTTCACCTTTGTCGGCACAGAAGCTCGGCGACCACGACAGCGACAGAACGTAATAATCGAAATTGCCACCCGGGCTGGACCAAAAGCTTCTCTGCTGTTGCTGCAATTGGCCGTGTGCTGGCACCTGAGCGATCAGAGCAGCACAGCATAAACCAAACGCGGCGAGAAGGCGTCTCACGGACGCGCCATCTTGCAGTTGGCCGACTGGGAATGGGCGCGGTCAATGCCACGCACACACCAGTCGACGTTTGACGTGCCTATACCAACGAAGTCGAGGCCCGAACGAACGGAGTAATCCACCTGCCGCTTGACACCGTCCGACAGCATGGCGGTTACCGTGCAGAAGCGACGCGGGATGGTATCGAGCCCCCAAGGGCGCTCGGCAACCGTTTGCACATTTTCAAAATAGTCTATCTTCAGCGACGAGCCCCAGAAGCGGGCTTCGCGTGTGGCAAAGTAACTGGCGATATGCCCCAGCACGGCGCCGTCATCACAAGAAGAGAGGTTAGCCGAGAAGGAGTGGTCACGTTCTTCAGCCGGGCGCATGTCGCGCGCCAGAGTGGGGCCTGAAGAAACCAACAGGGTCGCAAGGATTGCGGCAGCCGCAACGCGCATCTTGTTCTCCGTCCATAAATCGTTTCGACGGCGCATCCCTTGCGACCGTCATTCATAATTGCCGACCATGCGAGTGAAGAAGGTCGAGGTCAAGCACAAGATAGCGCGCTTGACCAAAAATCACAGCGAACATAAGGCAGGATGCGGTCGCAGCGGCCTTTTTGCCGCGTTACTTCGTAGCGACTGAAGGCAAATCGCCCTCGAATGGCAACTCCGATTCCACGGTCGATTGTTGCGGCATGGTGGCGGCATTACCCTCACCCGGACCGGAGGAATGGGCAATTTGGCTGCCCTGCGCTTTCAGGCTCTCGACCATCTGCGGGTCAAGCCGCTTATCGAATTTGAGGATCGGACGGCAGAAGCGCCGCATCCCGCGCGGGTCATGTCGCGCAAGATCGAGATGAAGGTGGTTGCTGTGATAGCGGTCAGAGCCCGGCCCCAGCACTGTCGTGAAGCGCTCGCACGCACCGACAAAGACCTCACGCAGAAAATCGCGTTCAACCGGATCGCCGTTCCACCCCTTAAGCACCGTAATTATCCGGCCATCAGCGAGAACGAAAGACATGACATCAAGGGCGTTGCCGAAACTGTGTTCGGACAGACGTGCTCCGACCTGATTGTTACGGCCACGACAGGAATAGCTGCCCGCATTGAGATCCACGACAGGGCTGCCGAAGTAAAGGAGCGCAGCCGGTTTCACCACGTCATTGAGCCAACCGTCGATGGTCGGAATAATCGGGCACGCTAATGTGAGCTTCTGCTTGAGACCAATCGTCCCGCCGTCGAGTGCCGCGACACGGAACGGATGCTGCATCCCGCACACCCCCGGCCCATCAATCGGCTTTGACAGCAGCGACATATAGGCGCTCGGTTGCACTTGGTTTTCAGTGAGGCAGGCCTTTTCTGCCTGATCTCGCCAGGCTTCCCGCCGCTCGAAGCGGAACAGACCACAACCAGCAAGGCTCACTCCCGCCAGGGTGAGGAGGCTGAACGCTATGATACGCTTACGCATGACGCCACACACAAATTACACATGGCGCTATTGTGCGCCTATCCAGTTAAAGATGAGTCAACGGCAGGGCGTTCAAGGGAAGCGCCGGGGGCTATCTCAAAAATGCAGTTTTCCACGTTTTGTGACGAATAATTTTAAAACATAAAAATCACAGGGCGTATCATTGCGATAAAATAAATTTCTTCAAATCGAAGGCTACACATCGCGTATCGAAGATTTCGTGCATATCAAATCACGAACAGGTACTATCTCTCTTCTTTAACCAGCCGAAAATCATCCTTTGGAACCGCGACTCCTGTGCTGCATCCATCCGGAAATTCGATGGGTCGAGCGGGAGGGATGACAAAACAGCGCAGTTAAACGCATTTAAATTATCACGAACTGGAATTGACTAATTATACTATAGTGCAAGATACCCCATCCTCAACGCATGGAAGGCGGCGACAAACTGCTCCGACGCGCACCAAGGACCGAGGATATTATCCGAGGCTCGCAACCGTTCCACCGGCGGCGGACCGCTCATAGCAATGCGAAATTGTGGCTGCAGTGTCATGACGTGTATTCCACAGAGGCCATGCTGATGGAATTCGGCTCAAGCGAAAGCGAATTGTCTTTCGAGACAATCGAAACTGCTCGTTCTCCACGCGCTGTGGCGGAGATCACGCGGTTTCTTGATGATTGCGACCTCAACATCGATAGCGGCATCGCGTTTTTCTTCGTCGCTCGCAACAGACACGGGCGCATCGTCGGCTGCTCCGGCGTCGATAAGAACGTCATCAAATGCGTGGCGATTTCCGAGGAATTTCGTGGGGCGAGCCTTGCGCTTACGCTGGTAAGCGAAGTTGTGAAGATTGCTATCGAACACGGAGATTCACATCTCTTCCTCTACACCAAGCCAGAGAATACGGAGTTTTTCCAAAGCTGCGGCTTCTATCCGCTGGTGGAAGTTCCGGGTTACGTCACTGTGATGGAAGACACTCCGGTTGGCATTCGCAAATATTGCCAGAGCCTGGAAGCATTACGGCACCCTGAGGGTAAAATCGGCGGCATTGTGATGAACGCCAACCCCTTCACCTATGGCCATCGCTACCTCGCCGAACAGGCGGCCAAACAATGCGACTGGCTGTATGTGTTTGTGGTCAGCGAAGACGCATCGATGTTTTCCTATAAGGATCGGCTGGCTCTGGTGCGACTTGGCCTCGCGGGGCTTCCGAACGTGACCGTGCTGGAAGGCTCGGACTATATGGTCTCGAAGGCCACCTTCCCGAGCTATTTTCTGAAAGAATCGGACACTGTAGCCCAGGCGAAAACGGCGGTGGACCTGCTGATTTTCCGACAATATATCGCGCCAGCGCTCGGCATTGCCCATCGCTTCGTCGGAACTGAACCGTTCTGCAAGGTCACCAGCAAATATAACGACGACATGTGGTACTGGCTGCGCACTGCGCCGAACCCCGCACCACCGATTACCGTGGTGGAAATCCCGCGCGTTGAATCCAACCATGGCCGGGCCATCTCGGCTTCGGAAGTGCGCGCCCTCATTAAGGCCAAGGACTTCGATCGACTCAAGAATTTGGTACCGCAATCGACCGAAGACCTCATTCTCGCAAAATACAAAGATATCGCGGCATGAGTAACCAGCAAAAGGTGCAACAGGTTATGAAAATCAGCAAGGCAGCAGTCGCCGGCACATTGGAGTCGAGCGATTTGATGGTCAAGGTTTCACCGTCCGACAACGGCCTTGAAGTCATCATCAATAGCGAAGTGATGCGCCAGTTCGGCGAGCAGATTCGGGCGGTGGTCAATGACACCCTCAAGAAGCTCACCCTGAGCAGCGGCACCATCGTGATTGAAGATAAGGGGGCGCTCGATTGTGTGATCCGCGCCCGCCTGCAGACCGCGGTATTACGCGGCGCTGGAATTGAAGAATTGAACTGGAGTCAACTGTGATGAAAAAGCTCCGCCGCAGCATGCTGTTCATGCCTGGCTCCAACGCCGCCATGCTCTCCACGGCTTTCGTTTACAAGCCGGATTCGATCATGTTCGACCTGGAGGATGCCGTCTCGCTGCGCGAGAAAGACAGCGCCCGCCTCCTCGTCTATCACGCCTTGCAGAACCCTGCCTATAAGGGCCTTGAAACGATTGTGCGCATCAATTCGCTGAGCACGCCGTTTGGTCTGAAAGATCTTGAAGTCGCGGTGCGCGGTGGCGCGGTTGCCATCCGCCTGCCCAAGACCGACAGCGCCGAAGATGTGCATGAGCTTGAGCGCCATATGGAGCGCATCGAGAAGGAATGCGGCCGCCCTGTGGGCGAGACCAAGATTGTCTCCGCCATCGAATCTGCGCTTGGCGTCATCAATGCGGTGTCCATTGCGCAGGCATCAAAGCGCATGATCGGCATTGCGCTCGCTGCCTTCGACTATGTCATGGACATGCAGACGGAACGTGGCGACGGCACCGAGTTGTTTTACGCCCGCTGCGCCGTGCTGCACGCCGCCCGCGTTGCCAAGATCGATGCTTTCGACGTGGTTTATCCGGACGTCAATGACGAGGAAGGCTTCCTGCGCGAAGTCACCCTGATCCGCAAACTCGGCTTCAACGGCAAGTCGCTCATCAACCCACGGCAGATCGAACTTCTGCACAACGCCTATGCGCCGACCCAGGAAGAGGTCGATTACGCCGAGCGCGTCGTCGAAGCTGCCGAGGAAGGTGAAAAGGCCGGTCTCGGCGTGATTTCGCTCAACGGCAAAATGATTGACGGACCGATCATCGACCATGCCCGCAGCGTAATTCAACGCGCCGCTGTCTCCGGCGTCCGCCGCTGAGATTCGCCGTTTTCAAGATATTCATGAGGATCATGAAATGACCAAGCCCACTGAGGCATTGACGGCTCAATATCCCTTTTTGAGCGAACTGCGCCCCTTCAAAGGCGCCAATGACAAAACCCCTTATCTTGCCGATGCCGACCAGCGCGTGAACCGCAAAGTCTGCTCGTCTTTCGAGAATGCCGTGAAGCGCTCCGGCCTCAAAGACGGCATGACCATCTCCTTCCACCATGCGTTCCGTGAAGGCGACAAGGTCATCAACAACGTGCTGGCCAAGCTTTCGGAGATGGGGTTCAAAAACCTGACCCTCGCCTCCTCGTCGCTGATGTCATGCAACACGCCGATCATTGAGCACATCAAGTCGGGTCTCGTCACCCAGATTTATACCTCGGGGATGCGCGGCAAGCTGGCTGAGGCAATTTCCGGCGGCATCATGGCACGCCCGATTCAAATCCACTCCCACGGCGGGCGTGTGCATCTCATCCAGAGCGGTGAAATCAAGATTGACGTGGCGTTCCTCGGCGTACCCACCTGTGACAGCTTCGGCAATGCCAACGGCAATTCCGGCAAGTCGCGTTGCGGCTCGCTTGGTTATGCCCAGGTCGATGCCCAATATGCCAAGAAAGTGGTGTTGCTGACCGAGGAAGTGGTCGCATACCCGAATTTCCCGGCATCGATTTCGCAAGATCAGGTCGATCTCATCGTAAAGGTTGATGAGGTTGGTGATCCGTCCAAGATCTCCACCGGCGCAACCCGCATGACCTCCAACCCGCGTGAACTGCTGATCGCCCGCATGGCGGCCGATGTGGTGGAATATTCGGGCTATTTCGAAGAAGGCTTCTCGCTGCAGACCGGTTCGGGCGGCGCGGCCACTGCTGTCACCCGCTTCCTTGAGGACCGCATGGTGCGCAACGGCATCAAGGCGAGCTTTGCGCTTGGTGGCATCACCGGAACGATCGTCGATTTGCACGAAAAGGGCCTGATCGGCACCCTCATCGACACACAGGATTTCGACGGCCAGGCCGCGGCATCTCTGGCCAAGAACCCAAAACACATTGAGGTCTCGACCAACGAATACGCCAATCCTTCCTCGAAGGGCTGTTCGGTGGATCAGCTTGATGTGGTGATCCTGTCAGCACTGGAAATTGATACCGACTTCAACGTCAATGTCATCACCGGCTCGGACGGCGTGATGCGGGGTGCATCGGGCGGTCACTCGGATACAGCGGCTGCAGCAAACTGCGTGATCGTCACCGCCCCGCTCATCCGTTCGCGTATTCCGACAGTGGTGAAGAAGGTCACGACCGTTGTCACTCCCGGCGAGAGCGTCGATGTGCTGGTCACCGATCACGGCATTGCGGTCAACCCGCTGCGCCAGGACATCAAGGAACGGCTCGTGGCCGCCAAGCTGCCTATCTTCACGATTGAGGAACTCTACGAGCGGTGCATCGGCCTCACCGGCGAGCCTACACCGATCGCCTTCCATGACCGCATCGTCGGCGTCATCCGTTACCGCGACGGCTCGGTGATTGACGTGGTCAGGCAGATCAAGAACTGACAAGGATGGTGCCGAGCGAAACCTGCTCGGCACCACAATAATACCTTAAAAACAAGGACCATTTCCCTATCTACATCGACGGGAAATGGTCTATTGATATCCTCATGATGCCCCAGAGCGATCCAGACACCAGACCTGTTACCCTGCAAGAGGTTCTCGATTGCAAAGAGCGTCGGGTCCAATTGCAGCAGCAGCTTCTCGCGCAGTTTCGCCTTCCTGTCGTATCCCTGACGATGGTCACGCCGGGAGCCATCAAGAACACTGAAACATCCCGGTTTTTGTTTCAGGCCGCCTTGGGCGCCCTCAAAGACCTGAGTAAGAAAAGCCAATGGCGTATTGTGGAGGGGGTTGAAACCATTTGCGTCACGGGGGCAGAAGCCGTTTTCGCGGTGGATGCGGTGGCTGGAAACCTGAAGCCTGCCTTGGTTGAAATCGAGGATACCCACCCGCTCGGGCGCCTGTGGGATTTTGATGTGATCGATCAGCCCTATGAACCGCTGTCCCGCTCCCATTTCGGCCTTTCTAGCCGCAAATGTCTGATGTGTGATGAACCGGCCTTTGCCTGCGGGCGTTCGCGGCGCCATGCGGTGGAAGAGTTGATTGCAACCATTGAGGATAAGGTCCGTGCGTTTCGTTGCTCCTGATCCAGACCTGTCAAACGGAGCCGGTTCGTGCGCCTTGTCCGAAAAGCCGGTCATTGTCCCTGCGCCGGAATTGGTCGCGCAATGGGCCCACGAGGCGCTCTTGCGGGAGGTCGATCTCACCCCGAAGCCCGGACTTGTTGACCGGCACAATAGCGGCGCACACAGCGACATGGACTACGACATGTTCATCACCAGTGCCGCCGCGATCAAACCGTTCTTTTCCATTTTTTATGCGGCAGGTGCTGCACACGAACAGAGCCCCGCATCAGCAGTGCTGTCCGCGATCCGCCCCATTGGCATTTCCTGCGAACAGGCAATGTTCGCAGCAACCGGCAATGTGAATACCCATAAGGGTGCGATATTTTCGCTCGGTCTGTTCTGCACCGCAGCGGGACGGCTGGCCGCGAGCGGCGTGCCCCTCACACGTCAAACCCTTTGTAATGACGTGTCCGCCATCGCCGCCAATCTCGTCAAAGAACTGATGCACGCAACCAAACCCACGACAGTCGGTGAAGTGCTATTTCGCCGCCATGGCCTCGCCGGTATTCGCGGCGAAGCCGCCTCCGGTTACGCGACGGTGCGCGCGCATTCCCTACCCGTCTTCGACAGTATGATCGCGGCAGGGCACGAAGAAAATACCGCCCTCCTGCAGTGTCTTCTCAGCCTCTTGGCCAATAACGAAGACAGCAACCTGTTTGGTCGCGGCGGTCTCGACGGCATGGCCCATGTGCGGCGTCAAGCGAGTGAACTCCTGCGCGACTGCGGAGTGCTCTCCCCCGATGGCATTGCCCGAATGGCGCATTTCGACGACGACCTCATCGCCCGGAATCTAAGCCCGGGCGGCAGTGCTGATCTTTTAGCCGTCACATGGTTCCTCAGCCGCTTCCCTCTGTGAGCAGCCTGTAAAATAATCAGTTCAAGCAGAGCACGTTTATCTCGCTATATTGATTTGAAACAAGCAGCCTTAAGTAAGAGAATGACCACTTGGTGTGGCGTAACGCCTCACCCCCCAACATTCGCGGTTTTAAATTCATAAAATTCATAAAAATACATTAAAATTTTTGCTTGCCCACCCAGAGTCCACTACCAAAGTAGCAGATTAAAGCTTGAATTTAGCTTGTCTTGACCGAAGCGAATGCTTCGCAGCGGTCTGAGCCTATTTGGGGAGATGCAGGTGTCAAACTTGCGCCTCCATAAGACTGGGGAACAACAATGTTAGCATCCACCATGTTAACGATTATCGGCTTCCTGATGGTGGTCGTCATCGTCTACTGCCTGATGCAGTCCAAGACGACGCCCGTGCCGGTTTTCGCAATCCTCCCAATCGTCGCTATCCTCCTCTTCAATTTGTTGGCCGCAACGGGAGTGCTATCTGAAATCAAGGGCGTTGCTGATTTAGTGAACGGCGTCAAAGGCTTGCCAAAAGCCTATATGTTCGTGGCAAACCAGGTGACTTTCACGCTTGATCAGATTGCCGGGTTCATCAAGCTCGGCGTCGGCACCACCTGGACCGTAGCCGTGCTCTTCATCTTTTCGATCACCTTCTTCGGTGTTCTCACCGATGCGGGCATGTTCGAACCGATGGTCGATTTCCTCGTGCGCAAGGCCGCGACCAACGTCGTCCTCGTGACGCTGGCCACTGGCGTCATTGCCACAATTGCCCATCTCGACGGTTCGCTGGCCGTGACGCTGCTCATCACCGTGCCGGCCATGCTGCCGATTTACAAACGCCTCAACATGCGCCCGATCACGATCCTGATCATCATCGGTGCCGCCATGAGCATCATGAACCTGCTGCCCTGGGGCGGCCCGGTAGCACGCATTGCCACCATCCTGAAATACGACATCAACAAACTGTGGGCTGAGCTCATTCCGCTGCAGATCGCTGGCGTTGTTGTTGTTCTTCTCTTCTCCGCCTTCCTCGGCCTGCTCGAAAAGCGCCGCGGGGCCGGTCTGGTTGCAGGTTCTGAAGAGGCGACCGCCATGGTTGCCGATGCACGATCCAGCCAAGCTCCATGGGGCGTGACGCAGTTCATCAATCTGGTGCTGTTCCTCGCCATGGCCGCAGTGCTCGTCGCCATCGCTATCCCGGCGGTTCGCACGGCTTGGCTCGGCACGGAGTTCTCATCCGATGACTTGCTGGTCGCCGCGGGTAGCATCATTCTCAGCATCGCCGCATTCGGCTTTGTCTTCAATTACATCCTGCACCTGATGTCTGACCGCACCGCGCTTGCGGCAGCGCGCGCCAAGGTGGAAGATAAGAAGAAGGCGCTGATGCGTCCCGAGCTTCTGGTGGTGAATGTCTATATCACCGTTCTGACCCTCGGCTTGCTGGCGTTCTTTCCGGCATTCCCGGCCTATTATTCCTTCATGGCTGGTCTGTCGATTGCGCTTGTTGTCAACTATCCGGACGTCAAACAACAGGGCGCACGTATCAAGGCCCATGCGGGTGACGCAGTCTCCATGGCCGCCATCCTGCTCGCTTCGGGCGTGTTCCTCGGCGTCCTGGCCAATACCGGCATGATCAAAGGCATGGCCGTAGCCATCGTTCACATCATCCCGGACTCGATCGGCCCGTACATGCATCTGGTGCTCGGCGTGTTCTCAATCCCGATTGGCATGGTGCTTGGTACCGACTCATTCTTCTTCGGGTTTGTGCCCGTAGCCAATGAGGTCGGTCAGACGTTTGGCATTGATCCGATGAATATGGCTAAAGCCTTGCTGATCGGCAAAAACTACGGCGTTATCGTCACGCCCCATGCCGCGACCACCTTCCTCGCCATTGGCCTCGCCGGTGTCGAATTGAAGGAACATCTCAAGGTTGTGACCCTGTGGATGTGGCCGCTTGGTGTGCTGTCGCTCGTCATCGCGATCATGCTTGGCATCGTGACAGTCTGAAAACCCATTCCCCCGTGGCGGCTAAAACCGCCATGGCACTTGGCGCCGCGTGTTTTCACGTGGCGCTTTTTTTTGCCCGCGCTTCCGAGATCACCCGAAGGTCCAATTCGACAAGCCAACTTCTTGCGTTATGGCAGTGACCGGGAACCATCCGGTTCACCCCAGCGACAAGCAACAAGAGCAGTCGGATTTCGGGCGTTCAAATGTTTTCAGATCATCACGCCACGATTGAAGACCACTTCGCCGCCCTCAGCGAACACCTCGATTTCGTGATTGTACCGGGGCTGAACAACTCTGGTCCTGACCATTGGCAAACGCTTTGGCATGAACGCTTCCCTGCCTGGAAACGCATTTCACAAAAGCACTGGAATCCACCTGACATCGACGGCTGGCTGGCGGCGATCCATCGCACACTCGCCGAATGCCGTCTTCCGACCATTCTGATCGGGCACAGTCTTGGCGCACTGGCATCCTATAACGCCGCGGTCTGCCATAATGCGCAAATCTGCGGGCTATTTCTGGTGGCTCCCGCAGAGCCCGCGCGCTTTGAACTGGAGCACCGCATTTACCCAATGCCGCTTAACGTGCCAAGCGTCATCATCGCCAGTCAGGATGACCCGCTGATGCCCTATGCCCGCGTGGAGGAATGGGCGGAAAACTGGGGCAGCGATCTCATCGACATCGGCCACGCAGGGCACATCAATGCGGAAGCGGGCTTCGGAGCATGGCCATATGGCCTCAATGTCTTGTCCCGCTTTGCCGAAAAACTTGCCAGCCCTCCCAAGGACTGACAATCTCACATATTCCGGCGGTAAATGCGTTCCGGCCTGCCTATCTTCCCGTAAGCAATCTCCACTTTCAGGAACCGCATTTCAGCACAATATTCGAGGTATCGGCGCGCCGTAGTCTTACTGGTCCCGACCTCCCGTGCGATGGTCTCGGCGGTATGCGATGCGGCAACATCAACAAAAACGTCCTTCACGCGCTGTAACGTCAGCTCTTCAATGCCCTTGGAATGGCGTTCAGATTGAGAGCTCTTGGAGTTCAGATTGAACAACTCATCAACCCGCGTTTGATTGACGTGCCCGGAAGACTGTTCCGCATCAAGCACACGCACTAAGCGCTCCAAAGTCTGACGCAGACGGTCATAGGAAACCGGCTTGATGATATAGTCGAAGGTACCGTAGCGAATGGCCTTGGCACAAGTATCCATATCACTTGCGGCAGTGATGAAGACCACGCGACAGTCATGGGCCTTGGCAATAATCTCCTCAAGCAGGTCGATACCCTTGCCGTCGGGAAGAAAATTATCGAGCAACACTAAGCGCGGCTTGAGTGTCTCCATCATATGGCGCGCTTCGCCGAGATTCGTGGCAATCCCCACTGTACGAAACTGAAAGTTATTGCGGATGAATTCAGCGTGAATTTCCGCCAGTTTGGGTTCATCCTCGACAATAAGAACGTCAAATGCCTGCATCTAATTCTCCAAGTTGCGCCGACCCAATCAATGCCTGTTTTATATATTTAGGTATAAAAACTGAAAAAATTGCGCCTTGGGGTTCATTGTCGTCGACACTGATCACCCCGCCCGCCTGTGTCACATAACTATCCACCAGATAAAGCCCTATACCGCGATCAGCCCCTCTCTTCGAACTGATGCCACGCTCAAACATATGCTCGCGTATCTGCGCCTTTATTCCGCTGCCCTGGTCAGAAACTTCAATAACCACATCGTCTCCGGCATCGGACAGGTAGAGGCCGATCTGCTTCGACGTAGCATTATCTTTCACCGCATCGAATGCGTTGTCGAGCAGATTGCCGACAATAGACATTAATTCTATCTCGCCAATGGCCTCCGGCATCCCATTGAACTGGCAGCCAGGGTCGAATTCAAGCTGCAATCCCAGTTCCTGCGCCCGGTAAAACTTTCCGAGCAATAAGCCAGCCACGGCGGAGTTCCGGAATGTATTCGAAATATAATCCAGCAGCTTCTGGTTCTTTTCCGAATGCGTCTGCACCAGCCGCACCGCTTCGTCAAAGCGCTTCATGTACAGAAGACCGGCCAGCGTTGACAACCAATTCAAATGCTCATGGCGCATGACGCGCAGGCTCTCAGCATAGCGCCGGTTCTGGCTGAGCTGGGTCGACAACATATTGATATCGTTCCAGTCTCGAAAGGTAACAACCCAACCCTGCAACTGCCCGTCCAATGTCACACGGATACGGCTGGCGATGACGTGGTTACTGTTGAATAAACACCCCTCATCATACTTATCCTCTGTCGCGCCATCTTCGGAATGGAAGAAAGCTGTTTGTTCAATAATTGATCCGATTTCCCGCCCGGCCAGCACGTCGGAAGATGCCCGCAGGCCAAGCATCTCGCGCGCGGCGCGATTAATCATGGCGATCTTGTAATCTGTCCCGAAAACGATGACGCCCTCGAAAATGGATTCAAGAATGGCCTCCTGTTGGCGCACAATCCAATGAATTGCTTCTGGCTCAAGGCCGAGAGTTTGCCGCTTGATACTGCGGGTAAAAAACCAGGCAAAGCCCGCAAGCACCGTAAATAGCCCCGCGAGCAGGAGATAGACCGGCTGGTGCAGCTTCCACGACACAAGGTTGAGCTCCTCCTGCAGGTAGCCAACCGACACGATGCCAATCACATCGCCATGGGAATTGATAATGGGGGCCTTGCCGCGCAATGAATATCCGAGTGTTCCCTTGCGGATCGTGATGGTGCTCTCGCCCTGCAACACTTGGTCATTGTCACCGCCCACCATGGGCCCGCGCGTTTCGGAAATCTCGGTGTGGAACAGATGGTCGCCTTTGGCATCGCCAATAACGATATAGCTTGCATCCGTGCGGTTTTTCAAACGCACAACGAGGGCCGCGATGCGCTCGGTGTCCTTATGTTCGACCGCGTCCACCAACGCGGGAATGATGGCGATCTGTTTGGCCTGGACCTGGGCGCGCGTGCCAACCTCGCTATAGAGATATTCATGGATCTTGGTCGTGGCATACCATCCCTGCACAGCCAGCAGCAGGCAGGTAAAGGCAAATAGATAAATAAACAGCCGCGTACTGAACGACAGCCGCTGAAAATCACTAAAAACCTTTTTCAAATGGCACTCGGCCCAATCCGGTGGCTCACGCGTCTGCCCTCCCAGCAACGGCGGTGGCGTAGAAATAAACACTACAGCGCCACTATATCGTAGTTCCCTGGAAAGGCGGAACAGAAAAATCCCGCCAATATTCCTCAGATGAGGATCAGTTGAACACCACCGTCTTGCGGCCATTGAGCAGCACGCGGCTCTCCACGTGGCTTTTCACGGCGCGCGCCAGAACCCGGCTTTCGATATCACGCCCCACCGCCAGCAGGTCGTCTGCGGTCATCGCATGGGTCACGCGTTCGGTTTCCTGCTCGATGATCGGCCCCTCATCAAGGTCAGCGGTCACGTAATGGGCGGTGGCCCCAATGAGCTTGACGCCGCGTTCATAGGCCTGGTGATAGGGCTTGGCTCCCTTGAAGCTTGGCAGGAAGGAATGGTGGATGTTGATGACGCGCCCCGAAAGCGTGCGCGACAGCGTATCCGACAACACCTGCATATAGCGGGCGAGCACCACGAGTTCCGCGCCGGTATCGGCGACGAGCTTCAAGAGGTTCTGCTCCTGCGCCACCTTGGTGTCTGGCGTGACCGGCAGATAATGGTAAGGGACACCGGCATATTCAGCGGTCGCGCGGCTGTCTTCGTGGTTTGAAACGATGGCAACCACTTCCGCGCCCAGCCAGCCCGCACGGATCTGATAGAGCAGATGCAGCAGCGCGTGGTCGAATTTCGACACCATGATGAGAATTTTCGACTTATGATTGCCGTCGGTAAGGCGCGTCGTCATGGCGAATTTGGCAGAGGGGCCGGACAGCGCCTTTGTCACCATGGCTTCCGACACGGCTGCCGGGCAGGTGAAGGCGATGCGCATGAAGAAGCGATTGGTCTGCCTGTCCCAGAACTGGTTGCTCTCTGCGATATTGCCGCCGATACGAAACAATTCCGCGGTCACCGATGCGACAATCCCCGGACGGTCTTCACAAGACAGGGTAAACACAAAACTTTTTTCATGCATGATGTCACCGGATGCTGGAGGCCTGCCCTTGCTGTAGCGACGAATGACGGATGCGGCAACCTCGCAAGCCCAAGCGCCCGACGCCGTTTTTTTGTCTCAGACAGCCATTTTGTAACCAAAACAGCTATTTTTTCGAATTACTTAGAACGGAGGAATGAATGTGTTCTGCTTATCCTCTGTCCATATGCTGAATTACTTTTGCCCGCACGCGCCTATATAGGAGAGCGAGTATGGGATTTGAAAACTCTGGAGGGTGGTATGAAGCGGTTTGAACACAAGGTGCGCGCATCGGAAATTACCCCCGAAGAGACCTTTCTTCACCGGCGTGCCTTCATCGCCGCCGCAGGCGGTGCCGTGGCGACAGCGGCTTTCGGTCTTTCGCCGCAACAGGCGTTCGCCGAACAGCTCAACATCCCGCTGGACGCCGCCCGCAATCCAAACTTCAGCGTATCTCTGCCCACCACGCCGCAGGACATCGTCACCGGCTACAATAATTATTACGAGTTTGGCACCGACAAGTCAGACCCAGCCCGCTACGCCGACAAGCTCAAGCCCCGCCCGTGGACGGTGGAAGTGTCGGGAGAGGTCGAGAATCCGCGCACCTTTAACATCGACGAACTGCTGAAGCTGCCGCTGCAAGAGCGCGTTTATCGCTTCCGCTGCGTTGAGGCGTGGTCGATGGTGGTGCCGTGGATTGGCTTTGAGTTTCGTGAGCTTGCGCGCCTGGTCAGCCCGACCAGCAAGGCAAAATACGTCGAATTCACCACCGTCATGCAAAAGGAAGCCATGCCGGGCCTCGCCTATCGGTCCATTCCCTGGCCTTACCGTGAAGGTTTGCGCATCGATGAGGCCATGCATCCGCTGACGCTGATGACTGTCGGGCTCTATGGCAAGGTTCTGCCCAATCAGAACGGTGCGCCCATCCGCCTGATTGTGCCGTGGAAATACGGGTTCAAAAGTGCAAAATCCATCGTGCGCATCCGCTTCATGGAGAAGCAGCCGCAGACCGCCTGGAACGAGTTGCAAGCGAATGAATACGGCTTCTACGCCAATGTGAACCCCGAGGTGAGCCACCCGCGCTGGAGCCAGGCCCACGAGCGCGCCCTGCCCGGCCTGTTCTCCTCGCAGAAAACCCTGATGTTCAACGGTTACGCCGAGGATGTTGCATCGCTTTATACCGGTATGGATCTCAGGAAATATTATTGATGTTCCAACGGCTTGATCTCATTGGCTGGACAAAGCCTTTTGTGCTTTTTGCGGCGTTGTTCCCGGCGCTCCAGCTCATATGGGCGCTCATCGCCGCCCTTTGGTTTGGTGCGCCGCTGACACTCGGTGCCAATCCGGCGCAAACGATCGAGCACATAACCGGCGACTGGTGCCTGCAATTCCTGCTGCTGACACTCGCCGTCACTCCCATCCGCAAACTGACCGGCTGGAATAAGCTGATCCGTTATCGGCGCATGCTCGGCCTGCTGGCTTTCTTCTACGGTGTGCTACATCTTTCGGCCTATACCGCCTTCGACCACGTCTTTCGTTTCGAAGCCATTCTTGCCGATATCATCAAACGCCCCTTCGTCACCGTTGGCATGGGGGCGCTGCTTCTGATGCTGCCACTTGCCATCACCTCGACCAAAGGCTGGATCCGCCGCCTCGGCGGCCAGCGCTGGATCCAGTTACACAAGCTGACTTACGCAATCGCCGTGCTCGGCGTGGTGCATTACTGGTGGCTGGTGAAGCAGGATGTGACTTGGCCCATCTTCTATGGCTTTATTCTCGCGCTTTTGCTGCTCACACGCGTCGTCAAGAGCAGCAAGGCCGGCAAACGCGAAAAACGCGCCGTGCGCCCGATCACGAACGCGGTCACAGAAAGACCATCAAAAATTCCTACCCGAGGACATTCGTAAAGAATCATCGGGAGATTGAGTTGACCAATTTGACGCTGCCCACGCGCGCGCTAGGAACGTTGTCACGACGCCGCATCCTCGCTTTGGCTTTGCCTTTGCTGATCAGCGCCTGCGCGTCGCCCGCCACCGATGCAATGCGCAGGGCGGAAACGGCGCGACTGGTCAATGCCGATCTCGCCCCTCTCTATGCTGAAATCGACGATAACGGCACCATAATCCCCGCCATCGATGTGTCGCAAATCGACCGCCGTAATCTGCGCCAGCTGGTGGATTACGACACCCGCGAAACTCCGGGCACCGTCGTGGTCGATCCGCGCGCCCGCTTCCTCTATCTGGTGATGCCGGGCGGCAAGGCGATGCGCTATGGCGTTGGCGTAGCCAAAGCAGGCCTTGCTTTTGAGGGCCGCGCCTCGGTCGGGCGCAAGGCCACATGGCCGGGCTGGACGCCAACTTCCGCAATGATCAAACGCGAGCCCGCGCGCTATGGCCCCTATGCCCGGGGTCTCCAGGGCGGCCTCAGCAACCCGCTGGGCGCGCGCGCCCTCTATCTCTACAAGGATGGCACCGACACGCTCTACCGCATCCATGGCACCACCGAACCGTGGTCCATCGGTAAGCGCGTGTCATCCGGTTGCGTGCGGCTGTTCAATCAGGACATCATGGACCTGTTCAGCCGCGTCCCCACCGGCTCCCGCGTCGTCGTACTCGGCGCAGGCCCAGCAGAGCCGGAAGATGACAATTTCACGGGTGACGACGACCCCGCGCCCGAGACGCCTGAAGAGTAATTTCGCAGAAAGCGTGGATACGCAATAATAAATGGCGTCTCAATTTCGGTGACAGTATACTCAATTCACTTTTACGTATGATATATCAAATAAATAGCACGTAGAATTAAGTAAACCGCCATCGAAATATTGCCAAAATGCGTATCGGATATGCCCGCGTCTCTACCGACGATCAGAACATTGACCTTCAAACGGACGCTCTGCAACGTGTCGGTTGTGAAACCATATTTACCGATAAGGGAGTTTCCGGCACCAAACGCATACGGCCCGGTTTGGAACAGGCGTTATCGTTATTGAATGAAGGGGATACGCTTATCGTGTGGCGGCTTGATCGTTTGGGAAGGTCGCTTGCTCACCTGATAGATATGGTAAGCGCCTTTCAGAAACGCGGCATTCACTTTCAATCCCTGCATGATGGTTTTGATACCGGATCGAGCGGCGGCAAACTGTTCTTTCATATCCTCGGCGCACTGGCAGAGTTTGAACGCAACCTGATTTCAGAGCGAACCATAGCCGGCCTTAAAGCAGCGGAAGCCAGAGGCCGAAAAGGCGGACGCCCTCCCCGAATGTCACCAGATCAGGTTTCGGAAGCACGCGGACTGCATATGAACGGTGCCGAGCTAAAAGATATTGCGGCCCGCTATGGGGTAACGCCAAGAACGCTTACGAAACGATTGGAGCAATCGTAAGCTCCCCCGTCAAGTAGACAATCTTTGATGGAGAGTTTGGACCTCGGTTAATCGTGGCATGAACATCTTTGGCGGCAAGCCTGCCAAGGCATCATGCGGACGATATTCGTTGTACTCGGTCAACCATCGGGTAGTGACGTCGATCACCTGCTCAAGGTTGACGAACACGTGGGCATTCAGAACCTCAGTTCGATAAGTCCGGTTGAACCTCTCCATAAAGGCATTCTGGTTTGGCTTGCCGGGCTGGATATAGCGGATGGCAATTCCCCTGTTTTCTGCCCATTCCGTAAAGGCCAGCGAGACCATTTCCGGGCCGTTATCCATGCGGATGGCATCGGGTGCACCGTAATAGTCAATCAAGCGATTGAGCACACGGATCAATCGCGCCGAGGGAATGGATGTTCCAACCTCGATGGCCAGCCCTTCGCGGTTGGCTTCATCAATCACATTCAGGGTTCGGAACCGCCTGCCGCAATACAAAGCGTCATGCATGAAGTCCAGTGCCCAGCACCGATTGGGCGCGCTTGCCACATCCAGCGGCTGGCGCAGGCGCTCCGGCAAGCGCTTCTTACTGCGGCGTGGTAAATTCAAGCCCATCTCGCAATACACCCGATATACCCTTTTGTGGTTCCAGTTCCGGCCATCAAGTCGTAACCGGGTAAAGCACTTCCAAAAGCCCCAGCGCCCATGGCGGCTGACAATGCCGTTCAGGGCATCAATCACCTCCGCGTCGCGCTCAACACCCTCTGATGGCCCCTTGTAATACGCCGCCCGCGATAGGCCAGTGAGGTGACAGGCACGCAGGATCGGCAGGTTGGCTTGCACCAAGGTCTGCGCCACCTCGCGCCTGGCTGACGGCGTTAAAATTTTCGGCTTAAAACATCCTTGATCGCCGCATTCTCCAGCGCCAGATCCGCATACATCCGCTTCAACCGCTGGTTCTCGGCCTCAAGCTCGCGTAACCGTTGCAGCTCCGACACCTGAACGCCCGCGTACTTGCTCTTCCAGAGGTAATAGGTGCCATTGCTGATCCCGTGCTTGCGGCACAGTTCGGCAACTGCCATCCCCGTCTCACCTTCCTTCAGAACCGCAACGATCTGGCTTTCCGTAAATCTGCTCTTTCTCAATCGAAACTCCTGAAATTGGGAGGTCCACAGACTCTAACATAAACTGTCTACCAACAGGGGGAGCTTACG
>JAVBJU010000038.1:0-35354 GCA_031546825.1 Microvirga sp.
AAGCTCAAATGCCGAGTAGTCCGTCCTCATTCCAACCGCTGCAGGCATGGTGCGAATCCTCCCGCACCAAAAGAATCATAGAAATGCCGTTTTGGGAATCCCACGTGAGTCACACTGAGCGACCGTTGGTATAAGGCCAGACAAATTCGGGATACCTGCGAGGGCTTTTCGGCGCTCCGCTATTTAGATATCCCATTCTCCTGCGGCGCTGACGGCAGCGCCGCTCGGATGAATAGTTTTTGGCAATTACGCTCCCGCTTCTGGCCAAACGGTTCGCAGCTTCAACATTTCCTCGTCAAATTTTCCGCTGATACGGTTCGCGGCTTCGGTGAGCTTTGGCTGATGATTGGGGTGAATGACCAGGAAGAACGCAAACCGATTTTTGGCGAACACGAACACCGACGCATCGGGGCAGGCATTGGCAAGAGCGGCGGCGCATCGGTGTTCGTCATCGATCACCCCACCGCGCGGCGGATATGTTTGGTGAATCAGCAGAGACCGCCCGGCGGCATAGAAGCCTGCGGCTTCAGCCAATGTTATATAGTGATTGGCTTTTGCGGATGTTCCCTTGGCCGTTGGCATCTTTATGCCCGCGTTGGGGTCGAGGAAGATCACCTCAGCGTCTGCCAGGGTATCGGAGGCGGCTGTCATGTAGAGGGAGCGCTCAGATTGCTGGGTGGGTACGGGCTCCCTGAAATACGTAAAACCCGCCATGCACGGCAAACGCTCGACATCCGCGGTGGTGGGATGGCGGGTGGTTGCCATTGTTTCCGATAACGCTTCGAACAGCTGCGGGTCGTGCTGCCCCCATTTGTCGGGATCGTTCAGATAGCGATGCGGATTGGGGCCCAGGGGCAAACCATTAACCGTCTTCATCCAACAGATGCCGATGCCCAGCCCGCTTTCCTCTTTCAAGGCGCGCAGCAGCGCGTATTTATGGTAATCGGCAAAGTTTCCGACGTATTGGTCCTGCATGGGTGCCCTCGGGTTGGTGTCGTGTGTGTTCGTGAACCCCCCCATACCACGGACGCCTGCCCGCCGCCATGAATGATGACCATGGCCGCGCCCCTGGCTTCTGCCGCCTCAATAGTGCATGGGAACCCATCCGCAGCGAGGGCGTTTATTCTCCATCATGACCCATTTTTCCTCTTCTGATCTGTCGCCACCGCCGCGTTATGCGGTGCTTGTCGGTTTCATTGCCCTTGTTGTCGGAGTCGGCCTTACCCTCGGCTTTCTGACCAGGCCTGATCTTTGGTATCAAAACCTTGCGAAGCCGCCTTTTAATCCGCCCAACTGGATTTTTGGCCCGGTGTGGACGGCGCTTTATCTTATGATTGCGGTTGCGGGCTGGCGCATCTGGGCGCGGGCACCGCGAAGCGGGGCGATGCTGCTGTGGGTTGTCCAGATGCTTCTCAACTGGGCGTGGAGCCCGGTGTTTTTTGCGCTTCATAGCTTGAATCTGGCGCTGGTTATTATCGTGGCCTTGCTTGCGACTATCCTTGCTTTCATTGCGGCCGCGCGGCGGCATGATGAAATGGCGTCTTGGCTTTTCGTGCCCTATGCGGCTTGGGTTGGGTTTGCAACGCTTCTCAATGGCTGGATCGCCGTGGTGAACTGACAGCGGTTTTTGTGGCATCTTCACCACGCCTTCTGTTCACGGCACCGCAAAGCGCTGCAAAAGGGGCTCGTGCCTTCAAAAACTTGTGCTACATTCGCCGCGCCAAAAATCCCCAGGGGGTGCGCCGATGATGAAGCAGCAAGAACTCGCCAATCTCGAAGTGGGCTACGATGTGCCAGCCCTTCCCGGCATGGGCGTCGATGAAATCCAGACGCCGTGCCTGATCCTTGATCTTGATGCGCTGGAGCGCAATATCCGCAAATTGGGCGATTACGCCAAGGCGCACAAGATGCGCCATCGCGCCCATGGCAAGATGCACAAGTCAGTGGATGTTCTGCGCCTGCAGCAGGAGCTGGGCGGGGCGGCGGGCGTGTGCTGCCAGAAAGTTTCAGAGGCCGAGGTTTTTGCCCGCTCGGGCGTGACCGACGATATTCTGGTGTCGAACCAGGTACGCGACCCGGCGAAGATCGACCGCCTGGCGCGGCTGCCGAAATATGGCGCACGCATCAGCGTCTGCGTCGATGATCTGGCCAATGTGGCGGAGCTTTCGGCGGCGGCGGTTCGCCATGGCACCGTGCTGGAATGTCTTGTGGAGGTTGATTGTGGCGCGAAGCGCTGCGGTGTGGCAACGCCGGAAGAGGTCGTTGCCATCGCCAAGGCGATTGCCGCCGCGCCCTCGCTGGTATTTGCAGGCGTGCAGGCTTATCAGGGCTCGGCGCAGCACCGTGACCAATATGAAGAACGCAAACAGCGGCTTGATGCGGCGATTGTCATCGTCAAGGCCACCGTCGCGGCGCTAGAAGCCGCCGGGCTGCCGCCCAAACTCGTCAGCGGCGCGGGCACCGGCACCTATCAGCTTGAGAGCACTTCGGGCGTCTACAACGAGCTGCAATGCGGCTCATACGCTTTCATGGATGCCCATTATGGCCGTATTTTCGACGCCAACGGCAAACGGCTCGATGACGGGGAGTGGGAGAACGCGCTGTTTATTCTCACCAGTGTCATGAGCCATGTGGCGCCGGACAAGGCGGTGTGTGATGCTGGTCTCAAGGCGCAATCGACCGATTCGGGCCTGCCGGTGGTGCATGGCCGCAGCGATGTGCGCTATTTCAAATGCTCCGACGAGCACGGCGAAATCGAAGATCCGCACGGTGTGCTCAAGATCAATGAAAAGCTGCGGCTCATTCCGGGCCATTGCGACCCGACCTGCAATGTCCATGACTGGTATGTGGGCGTGCGCGGCGGGCGCGTTGAAACCCTGTGGCCCATTTCCGCGCGCGGCAAGGTTTTCTGAGTTGCATGGGGTGATGGGGCGATGACGGAACGCGATGTTCGGGCATGGATTACGGTCAATGATCGCATGCAGCAAGCCCATCGCTATGCGCTTACGGCTGCCGAGGGTGCGGAATTTCACCCGGATTTCGCGCCCGAATTAACGCCCGCGCAAATGCTGCACCTCGGCGTGTTCGGTGGCAAATACATGCGCGATTGCCGCGATGAGTTTCCGGCAAACTGGTTCGACGGTGCCAAACTCGCCACCGACAAGGCCGATGCGGCGCTCAATTATTTTGGCGTGATCGCCAGCCAGCCGCTCGCGGAATGGCGACGCAAGGGCTGGATTTACCCGGACGATCCGCGCGGATGGTTTCAGTGGTATTGCCGTTATTTCCTCGGGCGGCGCTTGCCGCAGGAAGATGCGCGGCAAATCAAGCGCTGGCGGGCCATGCGCCGCCACATCGCGCAAATCCGCATGAACTGCGAGGTGGGAGACCCGTTTTGCCGCCCGCGCCAACGGCAGGCTTTACTGCAATGGGCCTATGACAGTCGGGTGATGTAAGCGCACGGCAACAAGTGCATCACCGTGCGCTTATGCGATTAATGCTTTGCGGCAAAAGCGTCGATTGACGCGTGCGGGCCTTTTTGAATCATCAGGTCGATGGCGCTGATGATGCTGCTCCGCCAGCCCTCATGCTGCTGCAGATAGGGCGAGAACAGGCCGGGCAGCTTGAACAGACGGTCGCAGATGGCCGCGCCGGTCATCTCCACGCCCTTGAGAAGCGCCGTGATCTCGTCGCCGCGCGGGTCGCGGATGTCGTAGGCTTCGCCCTTGGCGGTGCGGCCGAGGGTGTAAACCATCCAGGCGGCCACGGTGATGGCGAAGGTTTCAACATTCAGGCCCGCTTTCAGCGCTTGTTCCACCGGTTCCAGCAGGCGCTGCGGCAGCTTTTGGGTGCCGTCCATGGCAATCTGATAGGTGGCGTGGGCAATCGCTTTATTGGCAAAGCGGGCGCACAGCGCGTCGGCATAGGCTTCGTAGTCAATGCCCGCAACCGGCTTCAGCGTCTTGGCCGTTGCGCTCATATGGGCGCGGATCAGCTTGGCCAGGGCCGGATCGGCCATGGTGTCGCGCACGAACTCCAGCCCGTTGAGGAAGCCGAGATAGGCCAGAAGCGAGTGGGAGCCATTGAGCATCCTGAGCTTCATGTATTCAAACGGCGCGACATCGCGGGTGAAGATTGCCCCGGCCTTGTCCCAATCGGGACGCCCGGCGGCGAAATGGTCTTCGATCACCCATTGCTTGAAGGGCTCGGTTTCAACGGCGGCAAGGTCGTCACGGCCAATGGCGGCCTTGGCGTCGGCCAACGTCTTGTCGGAGGCGGCGGGGGTGATGCGGTCCACCATGGTGCAGGGGAATGGCACTTCGGTGTCAATCCACTGGCGTAAGGCGGCATCGCGCTTTCCGGCAAATTCAAGCACCAGACGTTTCAGCTTCTTGCCGTTGTCGGCGAGGTTGTCGCAGGAGAGCACGGTGACGGGTGCGCCACCCTCGGCGCGACGACGGGCCAAACCTTCCACGAGGTAACCGACCAGACTGCGTGGCTTGCCGGGATTGGCAAGATCGGCGGCGATGTCCGGGTGGTTTTCATCGAGCCCGCCGGTTTTGAGGTCGAGGCCGTAAGCCTTTTCGGTGACGGTAATCGAGATGATGCGGATGCTCGGGTCAGCGATGCGCGAGAGAACCGCTTGCGGATCGCGCGGCGCAACAATCACCTTGAGCAACGAGCCAACCACCTGCGCCGTCGGGTTCTCGGCGTCGCATACCAGCAGGGTGTACAAACCATGCTGCGGGTTGAGGCGCGCATCCACATCGGTGTCGCGCAACTCAACGCCTTCAATCGCCCAGTCGCTTGCGCCTGCGGCGAGGATCGCATCGGTATATTGCGCCTGGTGGGCGCGATGGAACATGCCGGGGCCGAAATGGAGGATACCAACCTTCAGCTTGCTGCGATCATATTTCGGCGTGATGACCGAAGCGGGGAGGCCTTCAAGGCCGCTCAAACGTTTTTCCATGATGTTTTCTCAATATTCCAAATCAACCGCGGGCGATGAGGGCGCGTTCAACGCCGCGCAACTCGGCAAGTCCCTTGAGGCGGCCCACCGCCGGATATCCGGGCTGGGCACCGCGTGCGCGGTCCGTCAGGATATCCTGGCCGTGATCCGGGCGCATGGGAATGACGGCATCCGCCCGGCCTTCGGCGCGGCGGCGCGCTTCTTCGGCGAGGAGGGCTTCGATGACGCCGATCATATCGACATTGCCATCAAGATGCTCATCTTCATAGAACGAGCACGGCATCGCTTCTTCTTCGCGGCGGACGTTGCGAAGATGGGCAAAATGGATTTTCGGGCCAAGCCGCTGCACCATACCAATGAGATCGTTGTCGAAGCGCGCACCGAGCGAGCCGGTGCACAGTGTGACGCCGTTGGCCTGACTGTCGACCGCATCAAGCACGATCTTATAATCGGCTTCCGTCGACATGAAGCGCGGCAGGCCGAGCAACGGGAAGGGCGGATCATCCGGGTGGCAGCAGAAGCGCATACCGAGCTTTTCAGCCAGCGGGATGATTTCGGAGAGAAAATCAATGAAGCGTTTGCGCAACCCATCAGGGTTGATGCCGGCATAAGAGGCCAATTCCGTGCGCATGGAGGCGAGATCGGTTGCCTCGGTTGCGCCCGGCAGCCCGGCGCGGATGCTGGCGGCGAGCGTCATCTGTGCTTTTTCATCAAGCTCACCGATGCGCCGGTTGGCCTTCTCGACCACATGGGCCGGAAATTCGGCGGCGGCACCGGGGCGCTTCAGCACATGGATATCGAAGGCGGCAAAGTCGATGAGGTCGAACCGCATGGTGGAACCACCATGGGCCATTTTCCAGTGCAGGTCAGTGCGGGTCCAGTCGAGCACCGGCATGAAGTTGTAGCAAATCACCGTGAGACCGGCATCGGCAAGGTTTTGCATCGACGCTTTATAGGTGGCGAGATGGTCGCGCCACGGGCCGGTCTGGGTTTTGATATCCTCGGAAATCGGCAGGCTTTCCACCACTTCCCATTCGAGGCTTGAGGGCGTGCCATCGGGCATCTTGCGGATTTCTGCCTGCCTTTTGGCAATCTCCTGGGGCGTCCATAACTGGCCATAGGGGATATGGTGCAAAGCCGAGACAATGCCCTCGGCACCCGCTTGCCGGGCGTCGGCGATTGTCACCTTGTCGATGGGGCCAAACCAGCGCCAGGTATGTCTCATTTTTGTCTCCGCTACCTTCTATATTGCCAGACGAGTTCAGCGCGTAAGGGGCGAACTCTCAGATTTTATCTGTCGTTATCTAGTATGGTAGTATAATAACTGTCAAGGGCCGCGAGAGGGGGCAGTGCAACCATCGCCATCGCCCAGCGCCGCGCCTGAACATTGGAAAGCCTCAAAATTCATGCTCTTACGCATTGTGTCTAGTATGGAAGTTAGTATAGTGCCAGGCATGAAAGCGCCACTTCCAATTCCGTCCCTGACAGACGACAGTCAGCGTCTGCGTCAGGCCATGACCAGCAGCCGTGTGTTGGAGGTATTGCGCCAGGCCATCGTGCAATTGCAGTTGCGCCCGGGCTCCCAGCTTTCGGAATCGGAAATCGGCAAGCAATTGGGTGTGTCGCGTCAGCCCGTGCGTGAGGCCTTTATCAAGCTTGACGAAGTCGGGCTTGTTGAAATTCGGCCACAGCGTGGCACCGTGGTGCGCCTGATTTCGCGTCGCGAAGTTTATAATATCCGGTTTCTGCGCGAAGCGGTCGAGGTGGCGATTATCCGTAAGGCCGCCGAGATCGCCAGTGACGCAGACATTACGGCGCTCAATGCTTTACTGGCCGACCAGAAGCGCCTCGCCGAAGATAACAACATTCTCTTTCTTCAGCTTGATGAGGCCTTTCACCAGGCGTTGGCCCGCAGCGCCGAATGCGAAGACGCGTGGCGTGTGCTTGATCGGTTGAAACTGCAGATGGACCGCGTCCGCTTCCTTTCTGTGCCCAACGCGTCACCCATCCGGCTTCTCGTTGCCCAGCATGAACGCATGGTGGACGCGGTTTCGCGCCATGACAGCGACGCCGCAGAAAAAGCCATGCGCGAGCACCTCGGTGAAATTCTGACCACGCTGCCGAAGCTTGCCGAACAATATCCCGAATTTTTCGCGGACTGAGCCTTTTTCGCACGACGGTCAGCAGCCGTCCTGCGCTCCCCTCCATTTCAAAAAACACTCAATACCCAGGGTCACCGCGTTGGCCGAGGGTGCTTTACCCTGATCCGAAAGCCCACGCTGCGGTGGTTTGGGCCGAATAGCCGCTGCCATTTGAAAGAATGCGTCGCCTTCACTGGCTGGGCACAGCTGTCATTTTTATACTTGAATGGTAGTATTTATGATGTTAGAGAGGGCGGACATCGAAAAGAGGATGGACGTCGTGTACGCAGCGAGACTTCACAGCGCTAAAAATCTCAAGATCGAACAAATCGAGGCGCCTACGCCCGAAGCCGGTCAGGTTAAAATCCGCTTTCGCGCAGGCGGCATTTGTGGCTCCGATCTCTCCTATTATTTCAAAGGCCGCTCGGGGGATTTCGAGGTTAAAGAGCCCTTCGTGCTGGGCCATGAATTTGCCGGTGAAGTGGTGGAGCTGGGCGCGGGTGTTTCCAAAATCGCGCTTGGCCAGCGGGTTGCCGTCAACCCGAGTGTTGCCTGTAATGAATGCGCCTTCTGTCTGGCGGGCTTCCCCAATCAATGCCTCGATATGAAATTCATGGGCAGTGCCTCAGTGTTTCCCCACCGGCAGGGCGGTTTTCGCGAATTTGTCTGTGTCAGCGCCAGCCAATGCTTTCCGGTTCCCGATTCGGTCTCCTATGCCGAAGCGTCGATGGCCGAGCCGCTTGCGGTTTCCCTGCATTGCATCCGCCGTTGCGGAAGCCTGGTTGGCGCACGTCTGCTGATCATCGGGTGCGGCCCGATCGGTGCCATTCTGCTCCAGGCAGCCCGTCGCGCGGGTGCGCATCACATCACGGTGATCGACATTTCCAGCGAAGCATTGGCCATGGCCAAAAAGCTTGGTGCTGACGAAACGTATGATGCCACCGACAGCAGCCTTGCTGCCAATTGGAGCAAGAATCGCGGCACGTTTGACGTGGTGATTGAAGCATCCGGCAGTGCTCCGGGCCTCGATACCGCGCTTAAAGCGGTCAAGGCGCGCGGACGTGTGGTGCAGATGGGTAATCTGCCCAGCGGCCAAGTTCCCGTCGCGGCCAATCTCATCATGGCTAAGGAAATTTCCTATATCGGCACCTTCCGCTTCACTGATGCGGAATACGCTGCGGCTGTGGAAGAAATTGCCAGTCGCAAGATCGACCTCACCGCCATCATGACGCACCGCTTTCCCATGAGCGAGATCGACAAGGCTTTTGAAGTGGCGGCAGATCGCAGCCAATCGATGAAGGTCCATTTGCTTGATCTGGAAAAATAAGTCTCTGAAGCTATTGTGACTTAAAATCAATAACTTAGACCACAAAATTTCCTGAAAATTCACTGATGATAAAGTGACGGAGTAGATAGCATGAGCCCCACAGCAACAGCGACCGTGAATGTATCAAGTGAGAGCCACCAACGAACAACCTCCGATTTGGTGAAGGCGGCCGTGTCAGGATGGCTGGGAACGGCCCTGGAATTCATGGATTTCCAGCTCTATTCTCTCGGAGCGGCCCTGATATTCCATGAAATCTTCTTTCCGGAACAATCGGCGGCAATGGCCCTCATCCTGGCCATGGGTGTCTATGGTGCAGGCTATGTGGCGCGTATCGTTGGCGCGGTTTTCTTCGGACGCCTCGGCGATACCATTGGCCGTAAGAAAGTGCTGTTTTTCACCATTGCCTTGATGGGCATCTGCACCACCTTGATCGGCTTCCTGCCGACCTATTCGCAGATCGGGATTTATGCCCCCATCTTGCTGGTGCTCTTGCGCATCATCCAGGGCTTGGGCGCGGGCGCGGAAATATCCGGCGCGGGTACCATGTTGGCAGAATACGCGCCGACGGGAAAACGCGGCATTATTTCTTCGATGGTCGCCATGGGCACCAATTGTGGAACGCTGAGCGCAACCGCCATCTGGGCCGTGATGTTCTTCTACTTCGATCGTCAGCAGCTCCTGGCTTGGGGATGGCGCGTGCCGTTCCTTGCCAGCATCGTCGTGCTGTTCTTTGCGATCTGGCTCCGCCTCAATCTGAAGGAAAGCCCGGTTTTTGAGAAAGTCAGCGAAACGGACGCATCGCCCAAAAGCCTGGCTGTCGCCGCCCAGGAAAGCTCGATCGGCGCAATGTTGAGCAGCAGGTCATTCTGGTTGGCGAGCGGATTGCGTTTTGGCCAGGCAGGTAATTCTGGTCTGATTCAAACCTTCCTCGCTGGCTATCTTGTCCAAACCCTTCTGTTCCAAAAAGCCATTCCAACCGATGCCCTGATGATCAGTTCGGTTCTCGGCTTTATTACGATTCCGTTGCTGGGTTGGCTTTCTGACAAATTTGGTCGGCGGGTCCCGTACATTCTCGTCAATATCAGCGCCATCATACTGGCCTATCCGATGCTGTCGCTCATCGTAGACAAGAGCGGGCCGCCCAACACGATCATGGCCGGCATCATCATCATCCATAACGTATCGGTTCTGGGGTTGTTCGCCCTGGAGAACATCACCATGGCCGAACTCTTTGGCTCGCGGAACCGGTTTACGCGTATGGCGATCTCAAAAGAACTGGGCGGCCTCGTTGCCACCGGGTTTGGGCCGCTGCTTGCTGGAATTTTCTGCAACATGACGGGCAGCTGGTGGCCGATAGCCGCCATGGTGATGGTGTATTCCTTCATCGGCTTGGTGGCCGCCATCCTGATGCCGGAAGTGAGAGATCGTGATCTCAAAGAGGTGAACGACGCGATCTGACCTTTAAAAAAGGTCTCGTGCCGAAAGTGGCTCTGCCCTTTTGCGCTGAGACAACGCGGTCCAATAAAACCAAAGCGTCCTGCGTTCCAAAAAGCGCAGGGCGCTTTGTTCCAAGAGCGGGATAGCATCACCAGTGGCGTGATGGATCTCAAATTGCAGGGGTTTCAAGCCGATTTCCCGGCCAAGCCCATCCTTTGAAGGCGAATGAAATGAGTGCCCAAACAATAAAAGCGGAGCCATCCGCGATGACTTCAAAAGAAACGACAGCCAAGATACGGCGCGTTGCAACCGCATCAGCCATTGGCACCGCCGCCGAGTATTATGACTTCTTTGCGTACGGCACGGCTGCAGTGCTCTTTTTCGGGCATTTGTTTTTCCCCTCGTCTGATCCCTTGGTGAGCACGCTTGCCGCCTTTGCGACCTATGCGGTTGGCTTTCTCGCTCGGCCGCTTGGTGGTGTGGTATTCGGGCATATGGGCGACAAGGTTGGCCGCAAAAAGGCTCTTGTCATCACCATTCTCATCGTTGGGTTGGGCACTTTCTGCATCGGCTTGCTGCCGACCTATGAGAAAATCGGGTTCTGGGCTCCGGCTGCCCTGATTTTCATTCGTGTCCTGCAAGGTTTTGGCGTTGGCGGCGAACAGGCCGGAGCCGTGTTGATGACCGCTGAATATTCCGAACCAGCACGTCGCGGCTATTTTGCGAGCTGGGTGCAGATTGGTGCGCCCACAGGCTTTCTGTTGCCGCTTGCGTTGTTCGCAGTCCTCAACAGGCTTCTCACACCCGAGCAGATGATGTCCTGGGGTTGGCGTATTCCGTTCTTGCTGAGCGCGCTGCTGGTGATTGTGGGGCTGTTTATCCGCTTGAAAATCGACGAATCTCCGGTCTTTGCCGAAATTCGTGCCACCAAGGCCGTCGAATCCCGTCCGGTTGTCGAAGTGTTGCGTGATTACCCCGGGATCATCTTCAAAGGCGTTTGCGCCAAGTTGGTGGAAGCCTGCGTTTTCGCCATGTTCACGGTTATCGTGCTGGCTTACGGCAAGGCCAACAATTTGAGTGCTGGCATCCTGATGGATGCGATGATTGTTGCCGTCTTCCTGGAAATTTTGATGATTCCGGCCATGGGAGCTCTCTCCGACCGTCTGGGCCGCAAGACCGTGTATATGGCTGGGGCGATCCTGCAGGTGGTGGCGATTATCCCATTTTTCCTGTTGATCAATCAGAACAATTACTGGCTGACCCAACTGGCGATGATCATCGTGCTCACCTTTGGCCATGCGATGGTTTATGCCCCGCAGGCCTCCTATTTCCCCGAACTGTTCCCCACCCATGTGCGGTGCAGTGGCATTGCCCTGATCTGGCAGGTTGGTTCGCTGATTGGCTCGGGCATTCTCGGCCTGGTGGCAATCAAGATTTTGCAGATGACCAATGGGCATTATAACGGCCTTGCGGTCTATGTTCTGGTGCTTGGTGTGGTTTCGATCATCGGCCTTGCGATGATGCCGGAGACAGCGCCCCTGCGCCGGAAGTCCGAATATCAATCTTGGGGCGGTGCGCCGGGTTCCCACTAGAACAGGGTATGTTTACACGGAAACACATCCAGCTCTAGATTTCATGTTGCGCAGGGCTTTGCGCGTTTAACCGGATTCCACTTAAACACGCCTTGCTCTAATAGTTTGAAATATCACTAAAAAAGGCCTTCGTGTCATCGTGACCCGGAGGCCTTTTTGCTGGAAAAGATCATTTCACAATATTGCCGCAATTGCGCCTTTTGCCGGTCAAACTCGCTCGTCATAACTTAACCGTTGCCTTGATAGTCAGGCGAGCGTGTTTCGGGTTTTAGCCCCCCCAGCCTCCCGAAGCTGGTTCGCCGGTTCCCTTATTCAAGAGTCAGGCACCCTGGCCGCCTATCCTTCCCCCCCCTTGGATAGGCGGCCTTTTTATTTCTGCGGCGGGTCTCATCATAAAATGCACGAATACGCCGTAAAAACGCGCTGACCTCCGGAGGAGATGCCGGGGCAATTTTTTCGGAGTTTTCTGATGCCCACCATTGTCTCCCACGCCGCTGTCCCGCTTGCCCTCGGACTGGGGCTCGGAAGCCGGGTTATTCCGACACGCTTGCTCATGGCGGGAATAGCGGCATCCATTGTGCCGGATTTCGATACCTTTGGTATGCGCTGGGGCGTTGATTTCTTTTCGATCTGGGGCCATCGCGGCTTTTCGCATTCGGTGCTGAGCTCTGGCGGGCTCGCCATGCTGGCGGCGCTCATGGCGCGCTATCTCAAGGCACCGGCCTTAACTGCCGCGCTCTTTGTTTTCATTGCCGCTATTTCCCATGGTCTTCTCGATATGGCGACCAATGGCGGCCCCGGTGTTGCGCTGGCATGGCCGTGGTCCGACCAGCGGTGGTTTTTCGGCTTCAGGCCGATTGCTGTCTCGCCACTGCAATTGTCGGCGTTTCTCACACCCCGAGGCCTTGGGGTGATTCGTTCTGAACTTTTCTGGGTCTGGCTTCCTTGCGTTACGGCGGGATTCGCGCTTTTGATGGTGCGAATCACATTGCGCCGCGACCGGCGCGCGGGAGAATAACAATGACGACCATGCCGGATATGAATGCAGCGGAGCCGGAAGTGCCGGGCCTCGCCGCCCGCATCATGGCGGCAGATGCCTTTCTTCAGGTTTTGAAAAGCCGCTCCACCATTGATGACACCCTCGAGGCATTTCTCAGAGCGCAGCCGTTGCCGGAGCGTGATGCTGCGCTGGTCCGGGCGATTGTCACCGTTGCCTTTCGCCGGTATGGCGGCCTGAAACACATGCTCGACGCCATGTTCGAGGAAGGCTCGGTCTCCTCTGTGCGGCTTGAGGCCATTCTCGCCACGGCGGCGGCGCAGATTTTGCATATGGATGTGCCAGACCGCGCGGCGGTTGATTTGGCGGTGCGCAGCGTTCGTGCCGACCGCACCATTCGCGGCTATTCCGGGTTAACCAACGCCGTGCTGCGCCGTGTCACCCGTGAACGCGATGCGCTCAACGCCACCGATGATGCGCGCGCCGATATCGCACCGTGGCTGCTGGAGCGCTGGACACGCACCCATGGGGCGGAGTGTGTTCAGGCCATCGCTGAAGCGCACCGGGCGGGCGCAACCGTCGATCTAACGGTTCGTGGCGATGCGGCGCATTGGGCCGAAGCGCTGGATGCCGACCAACTGGCGAACGGTTCGCTTCGGTTGCGCCACAAGACGCCGATTCGCGACTTGCCGGGCTTTATGGAAGGCGCATGGTGGATTCAGGATGCCGCGGCGGCGCTTCCCGTGCGGCTGCTTGCACCAAAGCCCGGTATGCGGGTTGCCGATTTATGCGCGGCTCCGGGCGGTAAAACCGCTCAGCTCGCTGCGGCGGGTGCCGAGGTGCTGGCGGTGGACCGCTCAGCCCAGCGGCTGAAACGACTTGAAGAAAACATGGCGCGCCTCGGCTTCACGGTGGAGACCCGCGCGGTTGATGTTCTAGCTCTCGATGAACCCGCTTTTGACGCCATCTTGCTAGATGCACCCTGCACGGCCACCGGCACATTGCGCCGTCACCCGGAAATCGCCTGGACGAAGGGCGCGGCTGATATCGCAAAGCTCGCCGATTTGCAGCGCCGCCTGCTCGACAAGGCTGCGACGCTTCTCAAAGATAATGGGGTGATGATTTATTGCACCTGTTCGCTGGAGCCCGAAGAGGGCGAGGAGCAGATTGCCGCTTTCCTCGAGCGTCACCCGGATTTTTACCGTATCCCGGTGCGTGCCGAGGAAATTGGCGTTGCTGGCGCTATCACCCCTGAGGGGGATCTGCGCACGCTTCCAAGCCTTGAGGCTGCACCCGGTATCATCGGTATGGATGGATTTTTTGCAGCCCGTCTTGGGAAAACGCAAAAAAATAATCAATAAATTAACCATTTTCCGAGACTCTGTCACAGAAGGAAGTCTGCAGGAATCAACCTGTGGCTATCTGCATATTGCGCTTTTCAGTGTCAGAACCCTGGCTTACCGCGAAAGCGTCTTGTGAGGAGGCTGTGTGAACGCACGGTTCAGTCGTCGTCGGATTTTACGTTTAGCCGTCTGGGAGACCGGCCGCGCCTGCCGTTCGGCATGGGCACGGGCCTTCGGTCGTTTTTCTCCCGGCAAAGCCGTGCCGACGCGCCTTCTGTTCGCGCCTCAGGATTTGCGGACCGGCGATCCGACCATCGCCAATGATATCTATTCCGGCTTCTTCGCCTTTGCCGGGCGTGCGGTCACCACATCCGGGCGAACCCCATTCGAATATGTGCCGCCATCTGAGGCCTGGGGCGAAGCGCTCTATTCTTTCGGCTGGCTGAGGCATTTGCGCGCCGCCAATACCGCATTGGCTCAGGCTAATGCCCGGGCGCTCGTCGATGATTTTCTGGTGCTCGCCAGTGAGCTGCCGGCTGTGGCCGAGCGCGCCGATATCAAGGCGCACCGGCTGATCGCCTTTATCTGTCACGCCCCCTTGCTGCTTGAAGGGGCCGATCACGGCTTCTACCACCGCTTTCTCAAAACGGTGGGCCGCATGACGCGCGATCTGGAAAGCGCTGTCAGGCCGGGTCAGAACGCCCGTTTCCGTCTGATGGCGGCCATTGCCTCATGCTATGCCGGTCTTTGCACCGAAGGGCTTGAGACATCGCTGGCGCGCATGATGCGGGTGCTGCTGAAAGAGCTTGATGAGCAGATCCTGCCCGATGGTGGGCATGTGAGCCGCAACCCTGGCCTTCTGGTCGATTACCTGTTCTATCTCCTGCCGCTGCGCCAGATATTCGCCAGTCGGGGTTATCAGCCGCCACCGGCGCTGGCTAACGCCATCGACCGCATGATTCCGATGATCCGGATGTTACGCCATGGCGACAGCAATATGGCGCGGTTCAATGGCATGGCCGCGACCGAGGCCGATCATCTCGCGACACTCCTGCTCTATGACGAGGCACGCGCGCGGCCAATCCTCCATGCGCCCTATTCCGGTTATGAACGGATTGAGGCGGGCCAGACCCTGATCATCGCCGATACGGGACGGGCGCCGCCCCAAGTGTATTCCACCGAAGTGGCTGCCGGAACACTGTCGTTTGAACTGTCACACGGCGCTGACGCCATCGTTGTCAATTGTGGCTCGCCCCGTTCTGGCAGGCCGGAAGTCCGCCAGGCAGCGCGCACCACTGCGGCGCACAGCACCGCCTCGGTTGATCACGCCTCAACCATGACATTTCTTGATGCCCCCCAACGGGGCCTGATGGGCTGGTTGTCTCACTGGCTCATCGGTCAGCTCGGCGTGGTGGTGCTCGAAGGGCCGTCGAACGTGCAGAGCGAGCGCGGCGAGTGGAACAACGGCACCTTGCTCAACGCAAGCCATGACGGCTTCCAGTCGGCCTTCGGTATCATTCATGAGCGGCGTCTGTTCTTGTCCGATGACGGCCAGCGCCTCAATGGCGAAGATGTATTCCAGGGGCCTGCGGGTTCCCATGCGGCCACCCTGCGCTTTCACCTTGCCCCGGAGGTGCGCGCGAATTCCGTGACAGAAAACGGCAGCATTCTTCTCACATTGCCATCGGGCGATATCTGGCAGGTCGATGCTACGCCGCCGGCGCGGATCGACGACAGCATGTTTTTTGCCTCGAACTTCGGCGCACAGAAGTCCCTGCAACTGGTGATAAGCTTTGCGCTTTCCGATGCCACCGTTGCCCGGTGGCAGTTCAGCCGTCTCGATGCGGCAAAAGGTGCGCCAGAGCCCATGCAGCCAACCACATGATCACCCGCACAGACCCGCTGACGGGTTAAACCGTCAGCACAATCTTGCCGATATGCAGGCTTGCTTCCATCAGCCGATGGGCGTCATCCGCCTGGGCCAGCGGGAAGGTGCGGAAGACTTGCGGCTTCATGGCCCCGCTGTCCAGAAGTGGCCAGATGTTTTCCTTGATGGCCACCGCAATGCGGCCTTTTTCTTCGGGGCTGCGATTGCGCAAGGTTGAGCCGGTCAAGGTCAGGTTGTTGCGCATCACCGGCATGAAATCGATGTCATGGACCTTGGAGCCGAGCAGGAAGGCGATGGAAACATGGCGACCGCCCGGTGCAAGCACACTGATATTACGAGCGATATAACCGCCGCCCACCATATCCAGCACCACATCAACGCCTTTACCGCCGGTCTCCTCGCGGATGACATGCACATAATCTTCGCTGTGGTAGTTGATGGCGCGGTCGGCACCGAGCTTTTCACAGGCCCGGCATTTTTCATCGGTGCCTGCCGTGGTGAAGGTGTGTGCACCCGTCTGATGCGCCATCTGAATGGCGGTGGTGCCGATGCCGCTGCCGCCACCATGAATCAGGATGCTCTCGCCGCGTTTCAGCGCGCCGCTCTCGAACACATTGGCCCAGACCGTAAAAAAGGTTTCGGGGAGCGCTGCGGCCTCAATCATGGTCAGTCCGCGCGGGCGTGGCAGCACTTGCACGGCGGGTACGGTGCAAAACTCGGCATATCCGCCGCCCGCAAGCAGGGCGCAGACTTCATCGCCAATGCGGAAATCTTTCACATTCTCGCCGGTCTGGGCGACGATACCGGCGACTTCAAGACCGGGAATGTCGGACGCGCCCTTGGGCGGCGCATAATTGCCCCGTCGCTGAAAGATATCGGGCCGGTTGACGCCTGCAGCCACCACCTGGATCAACACTTCGTCAGCCGCCGGTAGCGGCGCTCGCCGCGTTGTCAGCCGCAGAACTTCCGGGCCGCCGAATTCGGCAATTTCGATGCAACGCATATTCTGAACGATCCGGGTTGTCATGATCCAACTCTCGTTTGGGATAACTGACGGTATGCGGCAGGAAACCTGCCACCGCTCAACATAGTTGATTTGCAGCGGAAAACCATATGCTACATTTGGTTTGATTCCCCGCAGATGCGCAATGGCTGGAAATGAAGCCGCTGGCGCGCGCCAGCTCACGAAGGAAAGAAGCAATGGTTTTATCGGGAAAACTCACCGACCAGGTGACAGAAGCGATGCGGGAAGCCGCAGACACCATCATTCTGCCGCGATACCAGCACCTTGGCACCGGTGAAGTACTTGAAAAAACGCCAGGCGAACTGGTGACCGTTGCTGACCGTGAATCGGAACGTTTTCTAAGCGATCGCCTGCGGGCGCTCGTTCCCGGCTCCTTCGTTATCGGTGAAGAACTGGCCGAAGCGGAGCCCGATGTGGTGGAAAAGGTTGATGATGGCACCGTATGGCTGGTCGATCCGCTTGACGGTACCGCCAATTTCGTTGCCGGGAAGCCGATTTTTTCGGTGATGGTGGCCTTGATGCAAAAGGGCGAACCGGTTCTGGCGTGGATGCTCAATCCCGTCACCGGCGTGCTCCACCATGCGGAGGCTGGCAGCGGCGCATTCCGTGACGGCGAACGTCTCACCGCATCCAAAGGGCCGAACAGTGCGGATGGGCTGCGTGGTGCGTTGCTCAACCGACTGATGCCGCCGGATATGCGGGCGCTCATGGCGGAACGCGGCAAGATCATGAAGGAATGCCTGCCGGGTCTCGGCTGTGCCGGCCTTGAATACCCGGCCATCGTCGAAGGCCAGGAAGATTTCGCCATTTTTTGGCGCTCATTGCCTTGGGATCACGTGCCGGGCAGCCTCTTCTTGCGTGAGGCAGGGGGTACTGCCAAACGCCTCGATGGCCGCGACTATCGCGCCAGTGATCGCGGCAAGGGCCTGATCGTCAGCTGCAGCATCGCGGTTCATGAGATGGTGTGCGAACAGCTGATCGGCCGTGGCATCTGGTAAAAGATAAAAATAAAGCGCGTTTTCGAAGAAAACGCGCTTTGCTCAAAATTGGTATCGCAAGGATAACAATGACCTGAAGTGTTACGACGCCTTGCGTTCCTTGCGCCGATCCACCACCGCCTGGTAGGCGATCTGGCAATGGTGCTGGCAGTAGGGCAATGCCGGGACCGATTGGGCGCCGCAGAAGCCGAAGTCCGCCGTCATCGGGTCGCCGATGGGCCAGCGGCAGCTGGATTCACGCAGATCCACCAATGCAACGCGCGCCGATGGCGGAATGGCAACTTCGTGGATTGCGACTTCCATCGGCTCGGGCTTCTCGATTTCGGGAAGCGCGACCGGTGCCGCAACCATGCGCGGGCCAGTGGCGCGCAGGGTTTCAAGTACGGTCTGCGTTTTGGTAGTAGTAGGGGTCGCGGCGCGGCGCGGACGGGCCGCAGCCGGGGCCTTTGTCTTGCCCCGTCCGGAAAGTCCGAGGCGGTGCACTTTGCCAATCACGGCATTGCGCGTCACACTGCCGCCGATCTGCCCTGCGATCTGGCTCGCACTTTTGCCAGAAGCCCAAAGCTTCTTGAGGAGCTCAACGCGCTCGTCGGTCCAGGTGTTCGCCACATCCATCACTACTACTCCGGTATTCCAACGCCGCATGACAGAATCCAATCACCTTCGCGGAGAATACCTCCGCGCCACAACCTGAATGGTGAGGCGGAAACGGGTCTGATGCCGATGGAATACGATATCTCGTATCTAACACCCGCGAACCTACTAGATGCATTGACTCGGGCGCAAGCGTGCACGGGCCACCTTCCTTGTTTTCCCCAAGAACTCGCTGGGGATAGTTTTTTGAACGGAACTTTTCGCCGTGCGGCCCGTTGCCTTGCGATTTTAGCGTCAGCATTTCAAAACCGGTTTCAAGAACTGCTAAATTGTTTTAAAAGAAGCGGTCTTGCCCCCAAACAATATGCACATTGGGTCGGTGAGACGGAGCTTTCGCTCTTGGATGCGTAAGGAAGTCACCAAGCGCATTCGGCGAAAATTTCGTGTTGTAATCCTTGCGCGGCAATGTGTTCATCGCAGCGTTCAATCTTTCCGGAAAGGGAAAATCGTGACCTCACCGCTCCTTCCCACCTATGCGCGTGCCGACGTTCTGTTCGAACGGGGTGAAGGCCCCTGGCTGATCGCGCGAGGAGGTGAGCGATATCTCGATTTTGGCGCAGGCGTTGCCGTCAATGCGCTGGGCCACGCCCATCCCCAACTGGTCAAGGCTCTGAATGAGCAAAGCGCAAAGCTGTGGCATACCTCGAACCTGTTCCGCATTCCGGAAGGCGAGCGGCTGGCCCAGCGTCTCGTTGATAACACCTTTGCCGATCTGGTGTTTTTCACCAATTCCGGCGCGGAAGCCAACGAGTGCTCCATCAAGATTGCCCGCAAGTTCCATGCCGCCAACGGCCAGCCCGAGCGCTTTCGCATCCTGACCGTTGAGGGCGCGTTCCACGGGCGCACGCTGGCGACGCTGGCTGCCGGCGGCCAGCAGAAATACATTGATGGCTTCGGCCCCAAGGTGGACGGCTTCGATCAGGTGCCGTTCGGTGACGACAAGGCGCTGCTTGCGGCCATAACCCCGGAAACGGCAGCGATCTTGATTGAGCCCATCCAGGGCGAGAGCGGAATACGCTCGTTCACCCCGGCCATGCTGAATAACTTCCGCAGCCTGTGCGATCGCCACGGCATGCTGTTGATTTTCGACGAGGTGCAAACCGGCGTCGGGCGCACCGGCAAGCTGTTTGCCCATGAGTGGTCGGGCGTGAAGCCGGATATCATGAGCATCGCTAAAGGTATTGGTGGTGGCTTCCCGCTTGGCGCGAGCCTTGCCACGGCGGATGCCGCCAAGGGCATGACAGTTGGCACCCACGGCTCAACCTTCGGCGGCAATCCGCTGGCGATGGCGGTGGGTAATGCCGTGCTCGACGTGGTGCTTGAACCGGACTTTCTGAGCAATGTTGCCCGCATGGGCCTTCTGTTGAAGCAGAAGCTGGCGGCGCTCAAGGATACCCATGCCTCGATCATCACCGAAGTGCGCGGCGAAGGCTTGATGGTCGGGCTGAAGGTTGTGCCGGTGAACGGCGACTTCATCACTGAAGCGCGCAGTCAGGGTCTGATCGTGCTTGGGGCAGGCGACAACGTGGTGCGCCTGCTGCCCCCGCTCATCATTACGGAAGCGGATATTCATGAGGCCATCGACCGCCTCGACCGCACCTGCACGGCTCTGGAGAAGCACGCCAGCTGACTATTTCCGCCGCTGGTGCCCCATGGCACCGGTGGCGCCCTTGTCGTCGTCCATTATCCGGTTCCTTTCGGGGACCGCAACGCTCACGGAGGCCATCTTGGCTCAACAATCCCTGCGTCACTTCATCGATATGTCTGATTTTTCGAGCGCGGAACTGCGCCACATTCTCGATGTTGCCGTCACCATCAAGCAGAAGCGCCAGCGCGGTTTGCCGGCAGCGGTTCGCCCGCTCAAGGGCAAGACGCTGGCAATGATTTTCGACAAGCCCTCAACCCGTACCCGCATCTCGTTTGATCTCGGCATGCGCGAACTTGGCGGCGAAACCATGATGCTGACGGGTGCCGAGATGCAGCTTGGCCGTGGCGAAAGCACCTTTGACACCGCCCAGGTGATGTCGCGCTATGTCGATATCATCGTTATCCGCACGCTTGACCACCAGATGGTTACTGAAATGGCGGAATATGCCACCGTGCCGGTGATCAACGCGCTGACCAAGCTCAGCCATCCGTGCCAGATCATGGCCGATGTCATGACGTTTGAAGAGCATCGTGGCCCGATTGCCGGAAAGAAAATCGCCTGGGTTGGCGATAGCTCCAACGTTGCCACCTCGTTGGTGCACGCGGCGGTGCGTTTCAATTTCGCCATGACCATTGCCACCCCGCCCGCTTTTGCTCCGCGCGCCGATCTGCTCGAATGGGCGCAGAAGCAGGGTGCCGATGTCCGCTGGATGGTTGATGCCACCGAAGCGGTAAAAGATGCCCACGCCGTCTTCACCGATTGCTGGGTGTCGATGGGCGACGAAGAAGAGACCTATCGCCGTCAGCGTTTGCTCGCACCCTATCAGGTCAACACCGCTTTGATGGGGAAAGCAAAGTCTGAAGCCGTCTTCCTCCACTGCCTGCCCGCCCATCGCGGTGAGGAAGTGACCGATGAGGTTATGGACGGCCCGCAATCCATTGTTTTCGACGAGGCAGAAAACCGCCTTCATGCCCAGAAAGGCATTCTGGCGTGGTGCCTCAATGCGGATAATGCGTGGAAGTGACCATGGCTAAACGCGTGCAGGACGATGTCGTCATTCCCTTTGCCGTGGAACCGCTTGCGGTGCGCGGTCGCGTCGTCCGGCTCGGCGATAGTCTGAGCGCCATTCTGGCGCGCCATGACTATCCCGACGCAGTGGCGCGCATCGTCGGTGAGGCGGTGGCGCTCACGGTGCTGCTCGGCTCATCGCTCAAATTCGACGGGCGTTTGCAGTTGCAGGCCAAGACCGATGGCCCGATAGACATGATCGTCGTCGATTTCGACACGCCGAACAGCATCCGCGCCTATGCCCGCTTCGATAAAGATGCGATTGCGGCACTGGGCTCCGGCCCGATTGCCACGCCGCTGCTCATCGGCAAGGGTATACTCGGCCTGACCATTGATCAGGGTTCGGATATGAACCGCTATCAGGGCATTGTCGCGCTCGACAATACCGGCTTTGAGGAGGCGGCGCAGGAATACTTCAAGCAGTCGGAGCAATTGCCGACGTGCGTGCGCCTTGCTGTGGCGGAGTTCTTTACGGAAGGCAGGCGCTGCTATCGTGCCGGCGGCCTCTTGCTGCAATACCTGCCGTCTTCGTCGGAACAAACCCGCCTTGCCGCGCCGGATGACGAAGATAACGAGCTGTGGGACGAGGCACGGGCGCTCACCAATACCACCACCGATATCGAATTGGTTGATCCGGACCTCGCCAGCGAAGATTTATTATATCGCTTGTTCCATGAGCGCGGCGTACGTGCTTTCGCGCCTGAGCCCTTGCACGAAGCCTGCACCTGCTCGGAAGACCGGGTTTTGTCGATGCTGAAAAGCTTCTCCGCCGCGGAACGGGCTGGCCTCCCCAACGAGGACGGCAGCATTGACGTGACCTGCGAATTCTGTTCGCGCCAATACCGGTTCACGGCGGAAGATCTTGGCCCAATGGGGTAGAGCGAAGCGCGTTTAATGTGAAACGCGCTTCACTTTATAACGCGACCGTGCCGTCGATGCAGGCTTGCCGCAGGCGTTGCATGAAGGCTTCGCCCGCTTCAAACTGGTCGAGCGTGATGTATTCATCCGCCTGGTGGGCCGGGTTGATCGAGCCGGGACCACACACCACGGTGGGAATACCCGCCGCCTGGAAATGTCCGGCTTCGGTGGCATAGGACACGCTGATGGTGCGTTCGTTGCCAGTGAGTTGCAGGGCAAGGCGCTCGGCGGGCGAACCCGGTTCGGGACGCAAACCGGGCACGGCGACCGGACAATTGGTCTCGATGCGTCCAAACGGGCCGTGATTGGTCAGCCGTTTCTTGGTGATGGCGTCACTGGCCCGTGCCACGCGCGTGAGAATTTCCTGTTCGTCCAGGGCGGGCAGCCCACGGAATTCCCAGCCGATCAGGCATTCCTTCGCCAGAATGTTACGGGCGGTGCCGCCGCGGATTTCGCCAACCTGGATGGTGGTATGGGGCGGATCGAAACGACCGCTCCAATCACCGCGCGTTACCATGTCGTCGGAGATGCGGTTAAGCTCGGCGATGAAATCACCAGCGGCCATGATGGCGTTGGCCCCGAGGGAGGGCTTCGCCGAATGCGCTTCGGTTCCGTAAATCGCGGTTGCCAGAATCACACAGCTTTTATGCGCGTCTGCCACCTGGAGCTCGGTCGGTTCGCCGACAATGGCCACCTTGGGCATTGGCAGATCCTTGCCAAAATGGGCGATGGCATCGGTCGAGCCAAGACAGGTGGTTTCCTCGTCATAGGACAGCAGCAGATGCATTGGCACCTGCAGGTTCTGGTTGGCGGCCTGGGCCAGCGTCAGAATTGCCAGTGTATCGAAGGCTTTCATGTCCACGGAACCGCGTCCGTAAGCGCGGCCGTTTTCCACGTGCAAGGTGAAAGGACTGCGCGTCCACGGCTGCCCGGAGACTGGCACCACATCCACATGGCCAGACAGAAGGACGCCGCCCTTGTCTTGCGGCCCGACGCTGGCATAAAGCGCGACCTTGTCATTGGTTTTATTGGGAAAGCGCTGGCAGGAAACCCCGGCATTGCGCAGATACCCTTCAACGAAATCTATCAGGGACAGATTGGATTTGGCGCTCTCGGTATCAAAAGACACCATCCGCGCGAGCATTTCGAGTGGCGATAAACCCGAAGAGTGCATGTTCACTATTCCTTGTCTGACATCCTGCTCTTCTAGCAAACAGTGCAGGCGTGCAGTCTGTCAATGGTTGAGCTGCAGAAAGTCGAATTGTTTCTGCGCACTACACATTTGTCGCAGCCGAGGTACGCTTGCGACACCCGAAACAAATAACTACCCGGTCGTGACGCCCGCGTGCCACGAACCGCACTGAACTCTCGCTTTCTTTTCACCATAACGCTTTGCCTTTATCCGGCGATCCACTTAAATGTGTGGGGAAGCTCTTTACTATGCCGCTCCCTTGTTCTTTGTCTCTTTCCCAGCTTATATCCTCTGAGATTGGGCTTGGAGCGCAGCGCGTTAAATATGAAACGCACTGCACTCCAAATTTTTTGATGCCGTAACGCTTTGTGTTTAACCGGCGATCCACTTAAAATGCGCGTAACTCTAACGCGCGTAACTTAAAGCCCCGATGCCCATAACGGACCAGATCATGTCGCTTTTCAAAACGGGAATACAATCCGCGGAAGCCATCCGGCGTTTGGCTGAGGCTGGCGTTATCAAGTCGCAAACCCCGTTTGCCAGTGATCAGGTCCAACCGGCCAGCCTTGATCTGCGCCTCGGAACCAAAGCCTATCGGGTACGGGCGAGCTTCCTCCCCGGTCCCGGCCGGACCGTGCGGGAGCGGATGGATGAGGTGGTGTTGCACGCCATTGATCTGTCCGAGGGCGCAGTTCTGGAGACTGGTTGCGTCTATATTGCCGAATTGCAGGAAGAGCTGGCTTTACCAGCTGATATCGCCGCCGCTGCCAATCCCAAAAGCTCAACCGGTCGCATTGATGTGTTCACCCGCGTTATCACCGACTACGCCCGCGAATTCGAAGGCGTTCCGGCCGGATATAAAGGGCCTCTCTACGCCGAGATTTCTCCGAGAACCTTCCCGGTCTTGGTGCGCACCGGCTCACGCCTGTCGCAGTTGCGCCTGCGTAAAGGCGTTGTGCGCCTGACGGACGCGGAGTTGATCGCGCTGCACAAGCGTGAAGGTGTCGTAACGTCCGAAGAGCCGTCCATTGCCGACGGCGTTGCGGTGAGCGTTGATCTTGCAGGCTTCGACGACAGCCATCTGATCGGCTACCGCGCCAAACGCCATACGGGTCTCGTCAATGTTGACAAGCCGGGCGCATGCGCCGTTGCCGATTACTGGGAGCCGCTCTACGCCGACGCCCATAGAAGCCTCATTCTCGACCCCGGCCAGTTCTATATTCTTGCCTCCAAGGAAGCGGTTCACGTACCGCCAGATTACGCCGCTGAGATGGTGCCATTTGACCCATTGGTGGGCGAGTTTCGTGTGCATTATGCCGGATTCTTCGACCCCGGTTTCGGACATGCCCCAGCCGGGGGCACTGGCGCACGAGCGGTTCTGGAAGTGCGCTCGCGCGATGTGCCTTTTATCCTCGAACATGGTCAGGTGGTGGGTCGGCTGGTTTACGAGCGCATGGCCGAGCGCCCGCTCTCGCTTTATGGCACTGACCTCGGTTCAAATTACCAGGCGCAAGGCCTTAAATTGTCAAAGCATTTTCGCTGAAAGCGTGCCATGAGCCATATGGGAGCCGTATAGTTGTTATTGCGGCCCGGCACCATTCGTTTATGTATTTTATTTATGGGACACCTTTTATATATCATGCGCATAATATAAGAAGATTATTCGAAATAAATAGTCGTGCATAAATATGCAAATATTAGTGATTTTTGAATTATTTGCTGCTGAATATGGTTGAAATCAGCAATTTTGTTTTAACAAAAAACCTCACTTCTGCCGGGCGCATAACTTGTGCCAGGAAAAATAAGTGATTCACAGGCTTACTTTAGTTATTTTCGTTCAAATCAAAACAAAATTTATCATATTTAGCTTAAGTCCGCATAAATGTGTTTTTGTTTGTATTTAAATATAAAATTCACGAAATTACTACTTATATTTTTCCCTGATTCAATAAATATAAACTAAATATACAATATCGCTCTTTGCTATTTGCTATTTGCTATGATTGTCAATATTTTTAGATAAACAAACACTTGTGCAGAGAAATTTTCCCCCTTAAAGCAGTTTTTTATAAATTAAATGCAAATAATAATTGACATATGCAAAAAATTGGAAAAAAACAACTTCCGTTAAAAGCGCCTTGGTTGCGTTTTTGATGCTGCAATCACAGCGGCGTGCAATTGTAGCCGAAAGAGCGTAAGACGCTGAAAAACAAATATTTTTAAAACCGCCGATTATTGAAGTCGAGTTAATGGCATGAGTAGAAAAAAAGCAGAAAATCAGCCTAAAATTCTCCGGCCTTACCTGTCCCCTGTCCTGCATGAGTTTCCGGAACTTTCAACGTTGGTGTCCCTGACCGGGTTGCATGCAATCATCTATGGCAGGATTTGGGAATTTATTTTGAATGGCGACCTCGGCCCAGGAGCTAAAATTCCGGAGCTGCAAATCGGGGAAGCTTTCAAAGTCAGCCGTACCATCGTTCGTAATGTTCTGATTGTCATGGAGCAGGTGGATATCATCATCCTCCCCCCCAATCGTGGGGCCTATGTTGCCACCCATACGGTCGAGAAAATTCAGCACGCTTTTGAAGGTGCTGAAGTGGCTGCTAAACACGTGGCCCGTAGTTTGGCTGCGAATGTCAGCAAGCTGTCTGAGCGGAGCCGTAGCCAATTGGAGCGGCATGTCGCCCATGAATTGCCGCAAGAAATAAGCCGAACGGGCCGTGGCGATATGCGCCTTGGTTTGGAGTTGCTCATTCTGCTTTCAGCACTCCATGGCAATTCGCTGCTCACCGCTGCGCTTGATCGGGTTATTGGCATCATACTGATTTCGTCTGCACAATTTCAGTATCGCCAGGCCGTGTGGCCGACTGCCGGTGCGCAACGGGAAATCATCGAACTGGTACTAGCGGGCGAAGCGGACAAGGTGGAGCAGGCTGTCGGTCAATATATTGCCTCTCTGCAGCAGACATTCGACTACCGCCCGCAAGAGCGCAGCCGCGATGTCTACAGCCTCATTTCCAGCTTGTCGGATGGGGTCAACCTGAAAACCGCGACCCGCCGCCGTGCAGTCGCGCGCAAACAAGAGCGCAAATGATCTGAAATCATTCGCGAATCCGTAGCTTCTTGCGGGTTTTTGACGACGACCCGGGCCCGCCTTTACCAAGGCGGGCTTTTCTCGTTGCTTTATGAGGCCGTATTTCGGCGCTGTGCCAGATTTACCAGAGCGAGCGCCATGATAATCAGGCCGATTCCGGCGTCGTCACTCAGGTTTGGCATTTCGCCGAGAATGATCCATGCGAAAATAACACTGCATGCGGGAATGGCCAACATGCTCAATCCGGCCACTGCGGCGGGCAAGGCCTTCAGCAAATAGAGCCAGAGCGTCCAGCCCAATGCTGTTCCAAGCACCGCATTATAGGCGATTGCAAATACAACGTACCCATTCCACTCGATGGGCCGCTGCGGCACGATGAGCGCAATCACTACCATGAGCAGGGCACCGATTGTCATCTGCCAGGTTGTCAGTGACAGCAGTTCCACATGGGGGAAACGCGCATAGATTTGCTTCGCGGCAATGGCGCTCATGGCCCAGCACAGGCCGGAAGCCATGGCCAGGGTCGAGCTCTGCCACGAACCGCCGAGCGTCCACGGTTGCAAAACCAGAATGATGCCAACGGCTGCCACGATCACCGCGAAAAGCTGAATGCGGTGGATTTTTTCGCCGAATATCAGGGCGGAAAGCAGGATCATCCAGAACGGCATGGTGTAGACCAACACCGAAACCTTGCCCGCGCCTCCGCTCATCAAAGCCCATTGCGATAACCCGACCATGCCGCCAATTTGTAAAATCCCGACAAGAGCGGTTGGCATGATGGGTGGCGGAGGGAGCGGCACTCCGCGGATGCGTAGCACAGCAAACAGCACCAGCGCGCCGAAGACACAGCGCAATGCTGAAAAATCAAACGCCCCGATGTAACGAAGCGCCGTTTTCATGACAACCCAGTTGTAGCTCCAGATCAATGTCAGAACGATGAGACCAACCAGGGCCTTTGTGGGCAGTCCAGATGGCTTCTGCATGATGATCCGTGTAACCCGTTGTGGCTGGCAAAGCGCCCGGAGGAGCGTTCTGCGCTTTTTCAACCTGCCGCTGCATCGGTGCCGTTGAGCGAGGTGCCCAACCGACGACGGTCTCTTAACTCATGCTTGCCGGGTGCTGTTGCGGACCACCAGCTCACAATCGAGTTCAGTGTGCGAGGCCGGTATGACTTTGCCTTCGATCCGGGCAATGATCTGCGCCGCAGAGATGCGACCGATCTGACGTTGCGGCGGACGGATGGTTGTCAGGGGCGGCTGGCAGGAATTCGAGAACGTCAAATCGCCAAAACCGATGACCGCGAGATCCTGCGGCACTTTTAGCGAGCGCCGCTGGGCTTCGAACAGCACGCCCAGCGCCAAAGCATCATTGGAACAGACGACACCGTCGATATCGGGGTGCGCCGCAAGAACCTCGTCGATCAGCCAGATGCCGACCGGTGTCGAGGCCATATCGGGCGCGGTGAAGGCGATGGGCTCATGCAGGCCACGGCGACGAACTTCTTCCTCATAGCCGTCGGCACGGGAGCGTACGCGCAGATCCTGGTGGATTGCGGCACCGATATAAGCGACTTTGCGACAACCGGTTTCATAGAGATAAGCGGCCTGACGGCGTCCCACTTCGAAGTGGGAGAAGCCAACGCTCATATCGACTGCCTGGAACTCCTCATTGGGCATGTCCCACATCTCGACCACGGGGATACCCGCCGCCCGGAGCATGGTGCGGGCCCGGTCGGTATGGGTGAGACCGGTAATGACCATCGCCGCAGGCAACGACGCGAGGAACGCCCGGATCAGGTCTTCTTCGCGCTCCTGCCCGAAGTCGGAGACGCCGAGGAAGGTCTGGTATTGCGATGCCTGAAAGACGTTCTGGAGCGTGTTGTAGGTTTCGGCATAGAAGGAATTGACAATGGACGGAATAATCACGCCGATGATGCGACTGCGCGCTGAGGCAAGGCTGCCGGCCATGAGATTGGGCACATATCCCAATTCATCAATAACCTTCTGCACCCGCTCCGCCAGCTCCAGCGAGACGGCTGCCGGCTTGCGCAAGTAAAGCGAGACCGTGGAAGGCGACACCTTCGCCGCATTGGCCACGTCGTTCATGGTGAGACGATGGGTGGCCTTGCGGCGGCGGCGCGCTGGAGCCGCCACTTTAGATTTTCCGTGTTTGGGAGGCGCCATGGCGTGTTTGCAATCCTGTTCAAGAACCGCACCGGAGACCGGTGGGAGACTTCACCGCTGTTTCTGAGCACTGCGAAATCAACGAATCCGTACAGAAGAACTTTATTCGAACTGGTGTCGAATTCAACGTCAACCGTCTTGCCAAGCAGGGTTCCACCCACTTTTCCATCGCTTTCGCACCATCTGTGCCGAAAAACCGAATATTATCGCGTTCAATGGCGCGGCTTGCCAGGGCGGCGATAGGCCAGCCAGTACATCAGACCGATGAGAACGCCACCGCCAATGGCGTTACCAATGGTCACCACACCGAGATTGAGAATGAAGTGATCAATCGGAATAGCCGGAGCCGCATGGCCGACATCGTGCCAGAAGCTATCGGGCGCGCCCCATTGGATGAACAGCCCGAGCGGCACGAAGTACATATTTGCCACGCAATGCTCAAAACCGGCGGCAACGAAAGCCCCGATGGGGAAAATAATGGCGAGAACCTTATCCGCCACCGAGCGCCCGGCATAACCAACCCAGGTTCCAAGGCACACCAGCACGTTACACATTATCGCCATGAAGAAGGCCTGTCCAACCGGCAGAGTGGCCTTGGCGGTTGCGTAATACAGCGCCATTTCTCCAACGGCACCGTGACCCTGCATGTATTGCCCGGAGAAGAAAACAATGGCCGCGGTGCCAATGGCACCGACCAGATTACCGACCCAGACCAGCATCCACACTCGCAGCATCTGCGAGACATTGATGCGGCCAGAGGCCAGCGCGATGGTCAGGAGTGCCTCACTGGTGAAGAGCTGCGCACCGGCGACAACGACGAGTATCAGACCCGTGGCGAAGACAAATCCACCGAGCATTTTCGCGACGCCGAAAGCCACCGTACCGGCGGCCCCTGCCTGGACGATGGTGGCAAATAACCCGCCGATCGAGATGAAGGCACCACCCAAAATGGCAAGCACGAAAATGGTGAGCGTGTCGGTATGGGCCTTTTTGACGCCAATATCTTCGGCGAGCAGCACAATTCCGTCGGGCGGCAGGGTTGGGAGGGCGGCAAAAGCCGCACGATCTTCCGCTGCATATTGCTCACGGGTTTTGTGGGTCTCGTGCGCAACGCCACCGGCGACCGTGCTGGTTTCAGCAACGCCGGTTCTTGTCATGTCCATCGGGTAACCTTTCAGCTTCCTTGCGCCGGTTGAGCGACCGCAACACTACGCGGTCGGGGCTCATAAACCGTTGCTTCATTTTGAAAATGGCCAATCCGGCTTGTTGTCGCCGTTTGATGACCCGCTACGCCCGCCCGTATTGCACGAAAGTGGTACGTCATTTTTTCAATGCCCCGGCTCTATAACGTCCCATGGTGCAAAGCAACAGAAATCATCGGCGCACCCGATCACAGTATGCGGAGCTTTGCCGCAGTAAAAAGGTTTTTAATGTACGGGGAGTAGCCTTTTACGGGTATTGCGGATAAGCATTCGGCATAAGGATTTCGGAAAAAAGCAGGTTTTTGTGTCAGACAGCCAATCGCCAGTCGGACCCCGTAACGGCGGGAAAAAGCAAGGAAAACAGCGCGCTGGTGAAGCCCCTCGGGTGAGCCGCCGCCGCGCGAGCGATGGCTTGACCCTGCGCGATATCGCGCGCCTTGCCGATGTGGCACCAATCACCGTCTCCCGCGTGCTCAATCAGCCCGATCTTGTGACGCCGGAAACCATTGCCGCCGTGCGCAAGGTAATCGACCAGACCGGTTACGTGCCCAACCTCCTTGCGGGCGGCCTGGCCTCACGGCGCTCGGGCTTGATTGCCGCCATGGTCCCCTCGCTGCGCAACATGATGTTTGTGCAGGTGGTTGAGAAGCTCAACGAGGTCTTTAATGAAGCGGGCTATCGCCTTCTGCTCGGCTTGACCGGTTATCCGCAACGCGAAGACGAGTTGATGGCGACATTTTTGAGCCGTCGCCCCGAAGCGGTCATTCTCACGGGCGTTTCCCACACTCCCGAGACGCGGCAGAGGCTCCTGGCCGCCAAAATTCCCATTGTCGAAATTTGGGACTATACGCGGACGCCATTGGATATGCTGGTTGGCTTTTCCCATGAAAAAGTGGGACGCGACATCGCCCGCCTGTTCCATCGGAAAGGGTATCGCAACATTTATATGGTCATTGGGCGTGACCGCCGAGCCATTGCGCGTGGTCGTGCCTTCACGAAGGAACTGGCTCGCCTTGGAGTCAGCAATGTCCGAGCCCAGATGTCTGCATCACCCGGTACACCGGCACGTGGACGAGAGGCTATGGCACGTATTATCGAACGCAACCCGGAGACTGATGCTATCTTCTGCTCTTCGGATTCGCTCGCCTATGGCATGCTCGCGGAAGCAAACGCGCGGGGATTGCGCGTGCCACACGACGTGGCCATTCTCGGCTTTGGCGACCTAGCCTATTCCTCAGCCAGTTACCCCCCCCTGTCAACGGTGGGCATCCAGCATGACACCATCGGCAAACTATCTGCGGAAATGATCTTGGCACGCCTCAACAATAAGCCCGTCCACGACAAGGTCGTGGACATGGGCTTTGAGATCATAGAGCGTGAGAGCACTTGAGCTGGAAGCGGTCTTCACACCCCCAGCTCTTTGCGGTTGAAGATCATGCTGGGGTCAAGCCTGCCGAACAGACCATCGATTGCATTCTGTGCCGCCATCACGCCCATGCGTGTCATGGCTTCCTCGGACATTCCCGCGGTATGGGGCGTGAAATAGGAACGCGGATGCTTGAAGAGGGGATTTGTCGGTGACGGAGGCTCCGCATCAAAAACGTCGAGGCCGACGCCGCCGAGATATCCGGCATTGAGGGCTTCAAGCAGCAGATCTTCAGTGATGATGCCACCGCGCGCTGCATTCAGCAAAAATGCGCCGGGTTTAAGGGATGCCAGCTCCGTCTTGCCAATGAGCTTGCGGGTCTCGGGCGTCGATGGGAAATGCAAGCTCAGGTAATCTATTTCCTTCAGGTGGGAGCGGAAATCGTCGATCATGGTGACGCCTGGCATCGGGCTTTGCTTGAGATAGGGGTCGTAGGCGATCACCCGCATACCGAAGGCAAGGGCGAATTCTGCGAGCTTCTGTCCGATACGACCAATACCGAGCAGCAACAGCGTCTTGCCAACAAGATCACGCGATGTGCCCTTGTCGCGCCATTTCCAGTCGCCAGCACGGAGGGATTCTTCCGCATTGCGGAAATCCTTAGCCATATTCAGCATCAACATGACGGTATGCTCCGCCACCGAAAGGGCATTGGCACCCACGGCTATCGCCATCGGTATCTTGCGTGTGTTCAAATGAGCAACATCGACATTATCCGTGCCGACACCAAAACGCGAAACCACCTTGAGATTGGGTGCCAGTTCCAGCGCGTCTTTTGGCAATGTCTGGGTGCGTATAACGATTGCGTCCGCACCGGTCACGCCTTTTCTGATTCCTTCGGGCGAGGTGTCGGTGACAACCGAAAATTCTATCTCCGGGTGATCGCGCAACATTTGCATACCTTCGGCATGGAAAGCCGGAACCGCGACGACTTTGAACATGAAACACTCCTCTGGCCGGAACGCACGCGGCGTTTTCGTTATGGGATGGAGACTGGGCTTCGGCCCAAATCCTGTCAGATTGCAATGGGGGCAGATATCACAGCATTTCCAGTGGCTGCGCTCTTGCCGGTGGGGGATAGGCTTTATCGAGCAAGGCGATATCGTCGATGCTCAGAGAGAGATCGGCTGCGGCCCTGTTCTGGCGGACATGGTTCAGCGAGGCAGCTTTGGGAATCGCAATCACATCCGGGTGCCGCAGCACCCAGGCGAGCGCCACTTGGGCAGGTGTCGTGCCGCGACGTTCGGCGATCTCGGTAAGCACGCCGTCACCCAGTAATCTCCCCTGTTCGATGGGAGAATATGCCATGATGGGAATATTGTTGTTTCGGCACTGCGGCAGCAAATCGAATTCGATGCCACGCCGCGTCAGGTTGTAGAGCACTTGATTCACCGCGCAGGCTTTGCCGCCTGGCACGTGCATCAATTCATCCATGTCATCGCAATTGAAATTGCTGACACCCCAGGATGAAATTTTTCCCTGAGCAATGAGTTCCTCGAAGGCCGCGACAGTGTCGGAGAGGGGATAGTTGCCACGCCAATGCAGCAAATAAAGATCGATATGATCGGTCCCTATTCGTTTCAGGCTGCGCTCGCAAGCCTTTATGGTTCCTGCGCAAGACGCGTTGTACGGCAGAACCTTGCTGACGAGAAACACCTCTTTGCGGCGGGTCGCGATGGCCTGGCCGACCACAGTTTCAGCGCCACCATCAGCATACATCTCGGCTGTGTCGATCAGTGTCATGCCCAGGTCGATGCCTAGCTGGAGTGCTTGGACTTCGGACCGCAATGACGCGTTGTTTTCCCCCATATACCAGGTGCCTTGGCCAAGACGGGGAATGGCGGGACCGGATAGCGGATCGATCACTGTAGGTTGGCGGGATGTCATGGGTCCTGTTCCCTTGCCTCGGGAGACGGCGCCTTTCAGCCGTCCGTCTCCTGAATTATTAAAAATCTGGTTCACGCGGGGCGGTGAGGAAACCTTCCGCCCTAGAGTGAAGCGCGTTTAATATAAAACGCACGTCACTCCAGATTCTTTGATGCCGTAACGCTTTGCGTTTAACCGGCGATCCACTTAAAACGCGCGTTACTCTAGCGTGAAGTCGAGATCTCAGCGAAATTTCGCTAACAACGCATCGGCACCACCCTTGAGCAGTCCCTGGTCCGAGCCCACGGCGATGAAGTTGAAGCCCATCTCGATATACTTATGGGCAAGCGCTTCATCGGGACAAAGGATACCCGCAGGCTTTCCGGCTGCATTGATGCGCCGTAAGGCATCTTCAATCACACGCAAAACCTCGGGATTCTTAGTGTCGTGTATGAATCCCAAATCTGCTGACAGATCGCCGGGTCCGATGAAGAGCCCATCAATGCCTTCGATGGCAGCGATTTTCTCGATGTTGGAGAGCGCAACCTTGGTTTCGATCTGAACAATCAGGCACAGCTCGCTTTCGAATACGAACGGATAGTCCTTAATTCGACCGAATTTCGAAGCGCGCGGCGCACCGCAATACCCGCGAACGCCCTTGGGCGGATAACGCGTGGCGGCAACAGCGGCTTTAGCATCTTCAACGGTTTCGACCATGGGAATGAGTAGGGACTGCGCACCGATATCGAGGTATCGCTTGATCATGACCTTGTCATTCCACGGCACACGCACGAGCGGTTGGGTGGTCGTGCCAGCGGCATCACAGGCCTGCAACTGGCTATAAACTTCAATGTAATCGTTGGGAGCATGCTCGGTGTCGAGCACGAGCCAGTCAAAACCCGTTCCCGCCATGATTTCGACGGAAATGTTGCTGCCCAGCTGCGTCCACAGACCGACTTGCAGCTTCCTGTCTCGGATCGCATGTTTAAAATGATTGACCGGTAACTTCATGGTATTCTCCTTCAAAATTGCCTTCAGTCTTTCGTGATCAGAAGGGCGCGGAAATCGTTGACGTTGGTCATGGTCGGGCCGGTTACGAGGGCATCACCGAGCGCCTCGAAAAAGCTGTGGCCGTCATTGTCAGCCAGGCTGTCTTTGGGGTTAATGCCCTTGGCCCATGCGCGGGCGAGGGTGTCTGGCGTGGCAAAGGCTCCGGCGATTTCCTCCATGCCGTCAACGCCATCGGTATCGGCGGCGAGCGCATGGATGCCGGAAGCGCCGTTCAGCGCCACCGCGAGCGACAGCAGAAATTCGACGTTACGTCCGCCACGACCCTTGCCGCGAACGGTGACGGTGGTTTCTCCACCGGAAAGCAGAATGCAGGGCATCTCGAACGGGGCTCCCCGTTCAGCAATTTGCAGCGCCAAGGCCGCCATGACGGAACCCACATCCTTGGCCTCGCCTTCGATGCGATCACTGAGGATATGCACGGGGATGCCTTCAGAGCGCACGGCTTCAGCCGCGGCTTCCAGCGCCAGTTGCGGCGCGGTTATGATATGGGTTTCGGCGCGCGCGAGGCGTGGATCTCCCGGCTTGACGCTCTCGCCGCGGCCGCTTACCAGAATTTCTTTCACCTGAGGCGGCAGTGTGATGCCATAGCGACGGATGATGTCGAGCGCATCCTTGCAGGTGGTGGGGTCTGCTACTGTCGGGCCGGAGGCGATATCCATCGGGTTGTCGCCTGGCACATCCGACATCAGCAGTGTCACCACCCGCGCCGGGGCGCAGGCTGCGGCAAGACGCCCGCCCTTGATGGACGACAGATGGCGGCGCACACAGTTCATTTCGGAGATGGTTGCACCGGATTTCAGCAATGCCCGGCTGATGTTCTGTTTGTCATCAAGCGTCAGACCGTCGATGGGCAGCGGCATCAATGCCGAGCCCCCGCCGGAGATGAGGCAAAGTACGGTATCATCCGCCGTCAGGCCCTGCACCACCTCAAGAATACGCTTTGCCGCAACCATTCCGGCGGCATCGGGGACGGGATGCGCAGCTTCGACAATTTCTATGTGTTTGCACGGAACATTATAGCCGTAGCGCGTCACGACCAGCCCGGACAACGCTCCCTGCCAGTGGTCCTCAACTACGCGAGCCATCGCTGCCGATGCTTTACCCGCTCCGATCACCACAAGCCGCCCCTTGGGATGGGCCGGGAGGAATGGCAGCAGGCATTTTGAAGGCTGGGCGGAAGCGACCGCCGCATCGAACATGCGGCGCAGGAGATCTTTAGGAGCAATGGCCATGGCTGTTCTCGTTTCATGGTCGGCGGCGGCAAGCCGCAGCCGCCCGGTGATCGCACACGGGGTTATTTTGCCTTAGGGTCAACG
>JAVBJU010000016.1:0-64570 GCA_031546825.1 Microvirga sp.
CCGGTAGCTCGTCAGGCTCATAACCTGAAGGTCATAGGTTCAAATCCTATCCCCGCAACCAAAATTAAAAAAAGGCCCCCGCGACACAAACGTCCGGGGGCCTTATCGTATCTGAAAACAACAGAAAATAAACGTAAAAATACCATAACAATCCAGAAAACTGGATTCCGGCAGCGCTCAAGATTCGCTCAAAAGTAGAGATACAGGAAGTATGTGCTTCCCCGAAGCCACGGAGCCGCAATTCCTCGGGTTCCATGTCGCGTTATGATCACCTGAACGGCGTTATTTTTATGGGAAAAATGGTACAGCTGGATGGGCTTGAACCAACGACCTCCGGATCCACAATCCGGCGCTCTAACCAACTGAGCTACAGCTGCACACTTTGATGGGCGGAACCTAAAAGCAAAGGCGGCATTTTGCAAGTGCCTTGATCCCACATCCGCGTTTTTCTTGCACAGGTTCTGTTTTCTATGGGAACCAGGCGATTATGGCTCCTCGTTTTTGCCGTTTTGCAGAATTTTCTTGGCAGTGCGAGCCATTTCGCTTTGGTCGACGGCAGCGATGTCAAGTTTGACGATTTTGAGGTCGGGATCATCCGGGTCAGAGATGATTTCAAAACCCATATGGCGACACATATCGAGCATCGCCTTATTTTCGCGTAATACCTGCCCTTCAACAACTTTGAGCCCTTCGGCTCGCGCCCATTCCACCATCTGCCCCATCAGGGTCCAACCCAGACCCAGGCCCTTGATATCCGAGCGCAGCATCACCGCATATTCGCCGCTGAACAGGTTGGCGTCGGCATGGACGCGCACCACGCCTGCCATCTCACCATTGGCCTTGTCGACGGCGACGAAGGCGATGGCACGGGAATAGTCGAGCTGCACCAGCTTGGCGATGAAGGCGTGGTTAAAGTCTTTGATGGGGGCGAAGAAGCGCATGCGCAGATCTTCCTCGGTCACGTGCTTAAAGAATTCGCGGTAGATGACTTCATCCTCGGCGCGAACCGGGCGGATGAAAAATGTGCGCCCGTCGCGAACCTCAACCGTGCGCTCCCATTCTTTCGGGTAGGGCCGGATGGCAAAGCGCGGATTGGAGCCGCCATGGGGGAGGGCAGCAGGCGTCAGTGTCACCTTGGCATCAACCACGATGACACCTTCGTGGTTGGCGAGTATCGGATTGAGGTCCAGCTCGCAGATTTCAGGAAGGTCTGCGGCCATCTGCGATAATTTCACGAGGGTGAGTGCCAAAGCGTTTTCATCGGCGGCGGGCGTGTCGCGATAGGCTTTGAGCCGGTCGGAGAGCCGCGTGCGGCTCATCATGTCATGGGCGAGCTTCATATCGAGGGGCGGAAGCGCGAGGGCCTTATCGTTGACAATCTCCACCGCCGCACCACCGCGCCCAAACACGATTACCGGGCCGAATACCGGATCATTGGCGATGCCCGCGATAACATTGCGCGCGGCTGTTCTGCGCACCATCGGCTGCACGGTGACGCCCTTCACACGGATTTCCGGGTGCTGTTCCCGCATCATCTGCAGGAGCTTCTCGACACCTTCGTAAACCGCCTGTTCGGAATTAAGACCGAGCAGCACACCGCCAATATCGCTTCTCGGGCCGATATCCGGCGATAGTATTTTGATGGCGACGGCGGTTCCGGCGGCGATGTGCGGACGCGCCTGGGTCACGGCCTCAGCCACGGTTGCGGCAAACGTCGCGGGCGCGGCAGGAATGCCGTAGGCGCGCAGGAGCTGATAGATCTCGACCGGCTCCAGCCAGCGACGCCCTTCGGTCACGGCGCGCCTGACAATGTCGCGTCCAATATTCGCATTGGGCAACAGGTTCGCCGGCAGGCTTTCCGGTGTCTCCATCAGCGAGTCGAGCGCCTCGCGGTAGTGAACGAGATGCATCATGCCACGAATGGCATCAGCTTCGGTGTTGTAATGGGGGATGCTCGCGGCCTCGAAGATTGCCCGCGACTCGCCATCGCTCGACAACCACGAGACGAAAACCGCCTTCTTGCTGTAACTGGATGCCCGATCTTTTTTCACGGTATCAACCACGGCGCGGGCCGTAGTTTGCGCCAACGCGAAGGCCGTCGGCACATTCATGACCAGCACGGCATCGTTATCATCATCGGCCAGCAGGATTTCCAGCGCCTTGGTGTAGCGTTCAGCATCGGCATCATTGATGATGTCAACCGGATTGGCGTGCGACCAGGCGTCCGGCAGCACGGCGTTGAGCTTCTCGATGGTTTCAGGCGAAAGCTCAGCGGGGATGCCGCCGAGATCCTTCAGGCGATCCATCGCCAGCACGTCAATGCCACGCCCATTGGTGAGAATGGCGATGCGGCTGCCCTGGAAGGGTTTTTGATGGCACAGCGTCTCGGCTGCCGCAAAAACCTCGTCGAGGTCATACGCGCGCAACAGCCCGGCACGGCGGAAGGCGGCATCATAGACACTATCGGTGTCGGCGAGCACAGCTGAATAGGTATCCGGCTCGGCATTGCCTTTCTCATGGCGGCCAGAGCGGATCACCACCACCGGCTTGGCGCGCGCGGCAAGGCGTGCGGCTGACATGAATTTCTTGGCAAGGTGGATATGCTCCACATAGAGCAGAATGGCACGGGTATGGCGATCGGTGGCAAAGTAATCGAGGCAATCGCCAAAATCGACATCGGCCTTGTCTCCGAGCGAAACCACCGCCGAGAAACCGATATTGCGGCCTGCAGCCCATTCCACCACGGCGCTTGCCACTGCGCCCGATTCGGAAATCAGTGCCAGATCGCCCGGAACGACATTGGCGGCGGTGAAACTCGCATTAAGCCCGGCTGCGGGTGCCTGAAGACCGATGCAGTTGGGACCGATGATGCGGATGCCATGGGGGCGCGCTGCCTTGCTGATCTCAGCCGCAAACCCCTTGGGCTCGCCGCCTGCGCCAATGGTCATCACAACCGCACCGCTGATACCTTTACGGCCCGCTTCTTCCACCAGGCCGGGCACGGCGGCGGGAGGGGCCGTGACAATCATCAGCTCCGGTACTTCGGGGAGATCAGAAATGGTTTTGTAGCAGGCAAAGCCGTCGATATCCCCACCCTTGGGATTGACGATGAAGATTTTGCCCTTGAAGCCGCCAAGACGCATATTGTTCAGCACAACGCGTCCGAGGGTATCGGCTCGATGGCTAACCCCTGCCAGAACGACCGATTTCGGAGCGAAGACCTTGTCGAGGCGATAAGTACTCATGAAAACCCCGCTATGTGCAGCTCTTACCCGTGGGCGGTACGATACTCCCGGCACCGTTACAGAAATGCGCGGAAGAGCGAAACCGGAACTTTCGGCGACCCCGTTGCAAATCGGCGATTAACAAGGGCTGCAAGCGGATAACGCCACTTTTTCAAGGTATTGTAACGAGGCGTTGCGCCCGCCGCAATACAATGCTGAGGGCCGTTTTGCGTCTCATTCCACCGCGAGGCGATGTGGGGGGAAAACGACCTCGACCAAGGTGCCCTCGTTGCGGGTACTGAAAATCCCGAACGACCCGTGATTGGCTTCGATCAGTGCCTTGGTCAGCGGCAGGCCAAGGCCGGTGCCGCCGCGCTGGCGCGCTGTGGCAAGCTGGCGGAAAGGTTCAAGGGCGGCAATGATGTCATCTTCGTTCATGCCGATGCCGGTATCACGCACGCGGATTACCACTCCGTGCGCCTCCGTCATCGCGGTCGAGACAATCACCTGCCCCCCGGCATCGGTGAATTTGATGGCGTTGGAGAGGAGATTGAGCACAATCTGCCGAACTGAGCGCTCGTCCGCCACCACCGGCGGTAATGTCTCGGCGAAGCTGGTGCGCATGATGATGCGTTCGCGTGCCGCCTGCTCATTCATCATGCCGACGCAGGCCGTGACCAGGTCATTCAATTGAACCTTGGTGAAATCCATATCCACATGGCCCGACTCGATCTTGGCGAGATCGAGGAGATCGTTGACCAGGCTCATCACATGGCTGCCCGAGGCGTGCATGTCCTTGAGATAGGATTTGTAGCGCTCATTGCCGATCGGCCCCATGCGCTCTTCAATCATCATCTCGGCAAAGCCGATAATGGCGTTGAGCGGCGTGCGGATCTCGTGGCTGATTTTGGCAAGCAGGTCTGACTTTTGCGCTGAAGAGGCTTCTGCTGCTTTTTTCGCGGACTGCAATTCCGCTTCGGCGCGCTTGAAGGAAGTTACATCGCGCAGAACGACGCAGAATTTGCGGATACCACCGGAAATGACAGTACCAATTTCCATGAACAGCGCAATTGTGTCGCCTTGGCGCGTCTCGCCGACAACTTCGCAGCCCTTGTCGCGGGCGGAAGCGCTCATACGCCAGCTACCGAGGTGCTCCAACGCTGCCCCATGGCTCTCCGGCGTAAGCAACGCGGTGAGGGCCGCACCAGCCACTTCGAATTCTTCATAGCCAAACAAGGCTTTGGCCGGAGCATTGAGCGAAAGGATGCAACCCGCATCATCAAGCATCACGACAGCGTCGCTGATAGTGCTGAGGATCGCTTCAAGCTCATGGACACGCCCGCTGTCGGCGATGTTTTCAACCTTGGCGGGCTTCACCGCAGGCCGGATCAACATCAGGCTGGCGGGCGCGTTCTGCCAGATGACGGATGAAATACTGACGTCTACCGACAGTTTATCTCCGGTCGCGGTGGTGAGCAGGAAGGGGTCATCAGCAGCGTCACCGGTCAGCGCCGGACTGTCGCGGAATAAGTCGAGTACATCGAACTGTGCCAGTTGGTCGAGGTTGGCAAAGCCGATCGTCTCAAGCAAAGGTCGGTTGGCAAAGAGGATTGTTTCTTCGCGGTGGACCAGAACGCCAACCGGCAGGGCATTGAGAGGGTTCGTCGCACAGTCGGTGTCACGACTCGTTGGGCTCTGCGCTGGAGCTTCCGGATGGGAAGCGTTACTTGGCTCAGGGGCAGGCTCTTCGCTGATGCGATCTCCCAGTGTCAGGGCTATTTCGCTGAATGCCAACCTCTCAGATTCCGACAAATCATTCCCGGTGGAGAGACCGGTAACGGGTTCCGGCGCTTCGGGGGCAGGGATAGGGGCATTGTCGAACGCTTCCGGCAATTCTCTCGGGCGGAGGCTGCTGCCACGGATCAGTCCAAAGCCGCGATAGCCGATGAATTTACGTGCGCCGTCGTAAATCGCCTGTCCCGCGAAGTCTATGCCGACTTCCTCGGCTGCGCCGTCTACCGGCCAGAACAGTGTTTCGCCACTCCATGTTTCCCGGCGCTCGAAATAGCCGAGAATGGGTTGCGTCGAAGCCTGTGGCAGCGCGGTCAAAACATCTGGCCAGGTCTTGCCAATGATGGCTGCTGACTGGGGACCGACAGTTTGGGCAAAGTTCGGCGAGAGGTTGGTGATTTGCGCCTGGGCATTGGCTTGCCATAGAAACCGGGTTGTCTCTCCCCGGCGCAGTCGTTCTGCGAAGGAGGCTGGGGGCGTCCGTGCTGGCGTATTCGGTTTCAGATCATCCGGCATCTCGGCTTGTTCCGCAGGCCCGGCTATGGCGACAACCAATAAGGTGCCGATCTGAGGCAGGGAAATAAGCCGGCATAAACACGCCAGCAAGGCGGCATCGGGTATCGGAAAGAGCCGCAGGTGTTCGATTTTCATGCCATGGCGGGGGGCGTCGCCTTCGGCCAGCGCCTTTATGCGTATGGCGTCAGTGACAGGCAGCACCGGCCTGCCATCGTGACCGCCGGTCAAGGCTTCCCGCAAGGGAATGGCAGCAGTGCTCGCCCAAACGAGGCGCTCTCCGGTATTGTCCCAAACCAGAATAAAAGCGTCTTCATGCGCGAAGTCCGAGAAATCAGGCTCGGAAACCAGCGCCGTTATAGCCTTCTCAATTTGCTGCGCAAAAGGTGTCATCAAACCTCGGCGAAGTCTTCTCGCCCCTGTCAGCCACGCAAGAGCGCGGGCATTCCATGAGTATCCTTAAGCTGCTCGCGCACGAAGGCAATGTGAGGCGTTATTTACTTTCTGTAAAGGTTAATGAATGGTTAAGGGCTGTGGTGGGGTTTGCCCTGATTTGGAGATGCGCGATTATCAACGCGGACTTTGTGTTCGCGAGGCGTCTAACTGTCCTGCAGCCCAGTTTTTTTAATGGGTTGGCATCTTGGGCGCTTGCGCTCTTCAAACAAACGTGAGGCACCATTGCGGGATGGCGCAGAGCAATAGGGGGCGTCAGCGCGTGAAATCGCCCCTTACGCGAACCACAGCCCGAGCGCCAGTGGTGCTGTCGCGGGCGTCGAGGCCAACCGTGCCTTCGGTGCGCCAATCCACGTCCGAGCGGCGACCGCCTGATGAATAGCCGGTTTCGCCGCGCACGCTGCCGCCGATACGGGTGCAGAGATCTGAACCGGCAATCTTGAAGAACCCGCGGCCATATTCCGGGCAGGCTTGCAGATTTTGCGCCTGCGGTTCCGGGGCTTTGGGAAACGGTTTTTCTCCCGCAAATGCGGGGCCGCCAAGTGCGAGAGCCATAAGGCAGGGAGCACTCAAAGCAAAAAGCCGTTTTCCTATCGTAAACATGGGCCGGTTCTCCATTGATGGCGGCAGGTATGATAGCGCACTTTCAGACAAATCAATGGGCGAGTGTTGTGGCGGAAAAGGGGCAGAGTGGGAGGGGAGAATAGGTTTTTTGTGAACAGTCATGGCGCTTCGCTAAAACGGGCGTTAAAAGCGCATATGACTCCACACTCCGCCGCCATTTCCCGTGCCCTTTTAGGCATCGCACTCCTCGCCTGCCTTGATGCGTGCATCAAGCTGATGGCCGTGAAGTTTCCTACTGCGCAGAATGTGGCGATGCGCTTCGGGGTTGGCACCGTTTTGATCATTCTGGTGATGCTGGTGCTGCGCTCTGGTATTCCATCGTGGGAGACGGTGCGCGCTAATCTCGGGCGTTCGGTGCTGGCGGTGGCCTCTTCGCTCACCTTTTTCTATGCGCTGGGTGAATTGCCGCTCGCGGAAGTTCTGGTACTCACCTTTCTCTCGCCGATCTTCATCGCTTTGTTTGGCGTGCTGTTTCTCAAGGAACGGCTGGATCCGCGTATCTTGCTGGCGCTGATTGTCGGCTTCGGGGGGCTTGCGGTTGTGGTGTTCGGGCAGGTTGAGGGCGGAGAGCGCGCGCGGTCTCTGACCGGCGTTGCGGCGGCCCTGCTTTCGGCCATCACTTACGCCGCCTCGCTCGTTCTGCTGCGGTCCCGCGCCCAGAAGGACAAGCTGATTCACATCATCTTCATGATGCATCTGGGGCCTGCGGTGATGGTGTCTCCGCTGGCGTATGGTGTGTGGGTTGTGCCTAATGTGGGCGATATGGGCGGCTTTTTCATCATGGGGCTGCTCGGGCTTTCCGGGCATTATCTGGTGGCCAGCGCTTATAAATATGTGCAGGCAGCAACATTGGCACCGCTTGAATACACCGCCATGATCTGGGCAACGCTGCTCGGCTATGCGATTTTCCGAGAGGTTCCATCCGGTTGGACCATTGTCGGCGGCGCAATCATTATTGTCGGAGCCTTCATTTCGTCGCGGCGTTAACGCTGATTTCGCGAAACTCCAAGGCTTTTCGCGTTGCAGACTTTTTTGCGGCCAAGCTCCTTGACTCCCCCTCACGGCATTCTTATCTGAACATCACTGGCACTCTCTCCCCGACAGTGCTAACAATCAAATTCATACGGCATCCCATCCGGGATGCTGTCAGTCCTTTTACATCAAAGAGGGTCACACAACATGAAGTTCCGTCCTTTGCATGACCGCGTGGTCGTCCGTCGTCTCGATGGCGAAGAAAAGACCAAGGGTGGCATCATCATCCCTGATACCGCCAAGGAAAAGCCGCAGGAAGGCGAAGTTGTCGCCGTTGGCCCGGGTGCCCGTGACGAAAACGGCAAGCTCGTTGCTCTCGACGTCAAGAAGGGCGACCGGGTTCTGTTCGGCAAGTGGTCCGGCACCGAAGTCAAGATCGACGGCGATGACCTGCTGATCATGAAGGAATCCGACATCATGGGCGTGCTGACGAAGTAATTTCGTTGCCCCATCCTGTTTCCCGATATTCATAGAAATTTGAAAGGGTAGGCCCATGGCTGCCAAAGAAGTAAAATTCGGAACCGAAGCCCGCGAGAAGATGCTGCGCGGCGTGGACATTCTCGCCAATGCCGTCAAGGTAACGCTCGGCCCCAAGGGTCGTAATGTCGTGATCGAACGTTCCTTCGGCGCGCCCCGCATCACCAAGGACGGCGTCACCGTCGCCAAGGAAATCGAACTTGCTGACAAGTTCGAGAACATGGGCGCCCAGATGGTTCGCGAAGTCGCGTCCAAGACCAACGACATCGCCGGTGACGGCACCACCACTGCAACCGTTCTCGCCCAGGCCATCGTTCGCGAAGGTGCCAAGGCGGTGACGGCTGGCATGAACCCGATGGATCTGAAGCGTGGTATCGATCTCGCCACCGCTGAAGCCATCTCCGACATCCAGAAGCGCGCCAAGAAGGTGAAGTCTTCGGAAGAAGTCACCCAGGTCGGCACCGTTTCCGCCAATGGCGACCGTTCGATCGGTGAAATGATCGCCCGCGCCATGCAGAAGGTTGGTAACGAAGGCGTCATCACGGTTGAAGAGGCCAAGAGCCTTGAGACCGAACTCGACGTCGTCGAAGGCATGCAGTTTGATCGCGGCTACCTGTCGCCTTACTTCATCACCAACGCCGAGAAGATGGCCGTTGAACTTGAGGACCCCTATATCCTCATCCACGAGAAGAAGCTGACCTCGCTCCAGGCGATGCTGCCGGTTCTCGAAGCCGTTGTTCAGACCGGCAAGCCGCTGCTGATCATCGCTGAAGACGTTGAAGGCGAAGCTCTTGCCACCCTCGTCGTCAACAAGCTGCGTGGTGGCCTCAAGGTTGCCGCCGTCAAGGCTCCGGGCTTTGGTGATCGCCGCAAAGCCATGCTCGAGGATATCGCTATCCTCACCGCTGGTCAGACGATCTCGGAAGATCTCGGTATCAAGCTTGAGACCGTGACTCTTGCCCAGCTCGGCCGTGCCAAGCGCGTCCGCATCGACAAGGAAAACACCACGATCATCGACGGCGCTGGCAAGAAGAAGGAAATCGAGTCCCGCGTCAGCCAGATCAAGTCGCAGATCGAGGAAACCACTTCCGATTACGACCGCGAAAAGCTCCAGGAGCGTCTTGCCAAGCTCGCGGGCGGCGTTGCCGTTTTGCGCGTTGGTGGCGTGACCGAAATCGAGGTCAAGGAGAAGAAGGATCGCGTTGACGATGCGCTCAACGCAACCCGCGCGGCTGTCGAAGAGGGTATTGTCCCCGGCGGCGGTACCGCACTCCTGCGCGCCAAGGCTGCGGTTCTCAAGCTGAAGAGCGATAACGCCGACATCCAGGCCGGTATCCACATTGTTGCCAAGGCGCTTGAGGCCCCCATCCGTCAGATCGTCGAGAACGCTGGCGTGGAAGGCTCGATCGTGGTCGGCAAGATCAACGAGAACAAGTCCCAGACCTACGGCTTCAATGCTCAGACCGAAGAGTTCGTGGACATGCTCGAAGCTGGTATCGTAGATCCGGCCAAGGTTGTTCGCGCTGCGTTGCAGGACGCAGCCTCGGTTGCTGGCCTCCTGATCACCACCGAAGCGATGGTTGCAGAACTGCCGCGCAAGGAATCTGCTCCGGCAATGCCGGGCGGCGGCATGGGTGGCATGGGCGGTATGGACTTCTAAGTTCAGCCCAACCCGGCAATCTGAAAAACGAGCCCCGGAGCACTGCTCCGGGGCTTTTTTTCTGGCTCAGGCTGTGGGATAAAGCTTTGAAAATCACAATGCTTACGCATTTGAAGGACAATCGGCTGGCTATGCGTAATCAGTATAAAAACTGCGAGGGCGCGTTGAGATGAAGGCTCTGACAACTCAGACTCCCGCGGTCGATAAGGCCGTGAGGGTTCTGGATTATCTGTCAAACCGCAGCGGCGCGACATTCAGCCAGATTTACCAGGATGTGGGCCTGCCCAAGAGCACCGCCTCGTCGCTGCTGACGAGCCTCGTTGCCCACGGGTTGCTGCGTCTCGAAAAAGACCGTTATTTCCTCGGGATCCGCCTCTACTCACTCGGTCAGAAGGCCGAGGAGGAGTTTGATATCAAGCGCTTGGCGATGGAGCATCTCGAGCAACTGCGTGACGCCACCCAACTCACCTGCCATCTCGGGGTGCTCGATGGCGCGTCGGCGATTTATCTGGCGAAACTGGAATCGCGCGGCGCGATCATCGTGCGCAGTTGGGTCGGTAAAAAGCTCTCGCTCTATTCCTCCGGTCTCGGAAAGGCGCTGCTTGCTTGGCTGCCGGACGAAGAGGTTGATCGACTGGTGCCCGACGAAAAGTTGAAAGTATTTACCGAGACCACAATTCCCACGCGAACTGCGCTCAAGACAGAGCTGGCCGAAATCAAGGCTCGGGGCTGGTCCTATGATAATGCGGAGGATTGTATCGGTGTCTATTGTGTTGCCGCTCCAATATTTGACGCCCAAAGTCAGGTGGTGGCGGCTATCAGTGCGGTTGGGGTTTCATTCCAGATGCCCTTGGAGCAGCGCGAGAAGCTGGCGCAACAGGTGATCGCCACAACACGGGCGATCTCAGCCAAGTTGAAATAAAGCAGATTTGCGAGCGGGACTTCCGCTGTTGGCGTTTAACTTTACCGCATGAAAGAAAGCCCCCCCCCGCGCTTCAGACTGGCGCTCCATGCCCATTGCAATAAAAATGCGACGGCTCATGGGGCATGGGCCGTCGCATCATTTTTAAAAGCAGGTTGTGTTTACACTGAAACACAACCTGCTCTAACTTCCATGTTTTGCAAGGCTTTATGCAGTTAGCCGGATTCCACTTGACTGGGCCCTACTGTAAATATTGCCGTTACGATGCCTGCAACTGGCCTGCAGGTACTGAAGCGGGATCCTCTATGCTGATCGGCTTGTTAAAATCGATGAGCATCGAACACACGAAGTAACCGACGGCTGCCACTGCGAACAGAATAATGGCGATATAGTAAGAGCCGGTCGACTTCACCAGGAAGCCGACAACGATCGGCAGGACGGCAGCCCAGAGGTTCGAGAAGAAGTTCATGGAACCGCAAATAGTACCAGCCACAGCCTGCCCACCGAGAAGGCCGGGGATCGACCAATAAATGCTCGCCCAACGGATGGGGAACAGGGCAATCGCCAAGAATACCACCACCATTGTCGGATTATGCGTCTCTGCGACGATAAACAGGCTGATTCCGGAAACCGCAGCAGAAATACCAAACAGCGTATGCAGAACCAGGTTGTTGCTGCCACCGGCGCGACGCCAACGGTCGGCAATGTAGCCACCAATTTGCTGGCCGATGAAGCACAGCATGAAGATGAGAGTGACAGCGCCACCCATCTGCTTGAGGTCAAAGCCATGGGCTTGCTGCAGATAAATCGGCGACCACACCATCAGGCCGTAAAAGACCGTGCTGTAGCAGATCCAGCCGCCAAACAGCGCAAGCACATTGCGCTGCTTGAAATAGGGCTTCATGGCCGAGAGACTGAACTTGCCCGCTGGGCCAACGGCCTTGTTGGAACGATTGATGAAATCCAGTTCCTGCTGGTTGACCTTGGGGTGGTCCGAGGGAATGTTCCGGATGTAGAACCAAGCGGCAATCCCGGCCACGACGGTTCCGATACCAGCGATTACGAAGGCTGCGCGCCATGAATCAAATGTTGCGATCAGGGCAGTAATGATGGCTGCTCCGACCGCAGTGCCCAGTGCAGCGCCGCCATCGAGCAGCATGGAACCACGGCCACGTTCGTTGGGTGTGAGCCACACGCCCATCAACTTCGCACCCGCTGGCATGATCGGGGCTTCCGAAATGCCAAGGCCCAGACGCGTCAGCGCAAAGGTGATGTAGTTGCCACAGAGGGCTCCCAAACCCTGGAATATGCCCCAGACAATTGTTGCAAGCGCGATGATTGCCCGAGGTTTGAACCTGTCAGCCGCGATACCGCAGGGGATTTGCATCAAGGCGTAAGCCCAGAAAAATGCGCTGTGCAGCAGCCCCTGAATAGCGGCGTCGTTGCCGATGCCGTAGTCGTGGGCGACGTGGCTCATGGCCACGCCGAGCGAGCTACGATCAATGTAGTTAATGGCTCCAAGAACCAGCATGAGAATGAAGATGCGCCACCGGACATTGGACGCACCAGGCGCGGGTGTAAATTGGGTTTGCGACATAATAGTCCTCCTTACGGCCCGCAGGACGGGCCGAGGAAAAGAGAAATGTGAGAGAGCCTAAGGTGTCGTGCTACATCATGACGCCGGTCTGCCAGGGAACGAATTCCAGGCCGCCATATCCAAACTGTTCGCTTTTGGTACGCTCGCCGGATGCGACCCGGAGGATCATGCGATAAAGCTCCTCACCAAGGGCTTCGATGGAAGCATCGCCGTCGACCACGCCGCCGCAATTCATGTCCATGTCCTCTTCCTGGCGCTGCCAAAGGATGGTGTTGGTCGCCATTTTGATGGAGGGCGTAGGCTTGCAACCGAATGCCGATCCACGGCCGGTGGTGAAGCACAACATGTTCGCGCCGCCTGCGATTTGGCCGGTTACGGCAGCAGGGTCGTAGCCGGGGGTATCCATGAACACCAAGCCGCGTGCAGTTACCTGTTCGGCATATTCATAAACACCGGTAAGGTTGGTGCTACCAGCTTTGGCAACCGCCCCAAGGGACTTCTCAAGGATGGTTGTCAGGCCGCCAACCTTGTTTCCCGCTGACGGATTATTGTTCATCTCGGCGTTGTTGCGCTCGCAGTAACGTTCCCACCAGCGGATGCGGCTCACCAGCTTTTCGCCGACTTCGCGGCTTGCGGCGCGACGGGTCAGCAGATGCTCGGCCCCGTAGATTTCCGGCGTCTCTGAGAGTATCGCGGTACCGCCCTGTGCCACCAGTTTGTCAACTGCATAGCCAAGCACGGGATTAGCTGAAATGCCGGAGAGGGCGTCAGAGCCGCCGCATTCCAGGGCGAGCATCAGTTCCGAAGCCGGAATAGGCTCGCGGCGAACATCATTGGCGACTGGCAACATTTCCTCAATGGCCGCAATGGCGCGCGCTGCGGTTTTAGCGGTGCCGCCCGTTTCCTGGATGGTCATCACCTGAAGCATTTTGCTTTCGTTGAGCTTCATTTCTTTCATCAGATCACCGATCTGATTGACCTCACAGCCGAGACCAATGATGACGATACCGGCAAAATTCACATGATGGGCATAACCGCCAATGGTGCGCCGGAGAATATGAAGATCTTCGCTGTCAAAGCCCGTGGCACAACCCAGCCCGTGCGGCAGTGAAACAACGCCGTCAACATTGGGGAAGTTGGCGAGGCCTTTCTGGATGAAATGATCGGATACCAAACGAACAACGGTAGCCGAGCAGTTCACCGAACTGAGTACGCCGATATAATTGCGGGTTGCCACGCGGCCGTCGGCGCGGCGAATACCCATGAAGGTATCCTTCTGTGCGGCCTTCGGTGTCTCACGGGCGTCGACGCAATAGGCGTAGTCCCGCTGAAAATCATTCCCCATTTCCATATTTTGCAGATGTATATGCTCACCCGTTTTAATCGCCTTCTTGGCAAAGCCGATAATCTGGTTGTAGCGCTTGATGGGAGCTCCGTTTGCTAGATCACGGCGCGCAACCTTGTGGCCAAAAGGAACTTCCTGCAATACGGTGAGGCCGTCTTCCAGCTTCTGACCGGCCTTCAAGGGTTCTCTGGCAATGGCAACGTCGTCTGCCGGGTGCAGGATAATGACGGGGGATTTGACACTCATGTTCAACTCTCCTGATAATTAAATATAGGGTGAGAAAAAGGATCTGGTGATCAGCGCTTGGGGAGAACTGAGTCGTAAAGCGCGCTCAGGACCTTTTGTTTTTCTGGCGAAAGCTTCTGAACCGGTGCCAATACGTTGGTCGGAATATCCAGCCCGCTCATGCGGATTGCTTCCTTGACCACGCCGAAAAACGGGGTCTCGATGGCGTAGATGCTCGATAGCCGCGCCAGTTGGCGCTGGAGGTCAAACATCTTCGGGTAATCCTTGGCAACAAAAGCCTGGTAGATGCCGCAGGTGATATGGGCCGCAAAGTTGGCCGTGGCAGGAATTCCGCCATTGCCGCCGAGGATCAGCGTATCCATCATGTATTCGTCGTAACCAGAGAAGATCACGAAGTCGGGCCGAAGCGGACGTACCAGGTTGAAGATCTCCCGCACGTGGCTCATGTTATCGACGGTATCCTTGATACCAATGATGTTTGGGCAATCCTGCGCCAGCCGGCGGATAACTTCGACCTTGATATCCTGGCCCGTTAGCGCCGGGAAGTTATAGATGATCACCGGCGTCGTGATGCTTTCCGCCACTGTTTTGAAGTGATTGTAGATATAGTCATCATTCAGCAACGCATAATAGGGGTTAAGCACCAACACTGCATCGGCTCCGAGCGTGTCGGCGTGGCGCCCATATTCGACCACTTCGTCGGTGCTCGGGCTGCTGATGCCGAGCATCAGAGGAACCCGTTTGTTGATGTGCTTGGCGGCGAATTCGGCAACGCGGAAGCGCTCGTCGCGGCGCATATGGCAGAACTCGCCGCCGCTGCCGAGAATGAGCATCCCATCGACGCCGTCAGCAATCAATTTATCGATGAGCAGAGCCATGCCGCGCTCATCGAGCCGACCGTCTTCTGTCAGGATGGTGGGTACGGGGGGGAATACGCCCTTGAATTTCTGGAGAGTCATGGAATGCCATTTCTTAATAGAGAACGATTGTTCCGTATCTAGAACTTAGCATTGGTATAAAGAAGCGTCAACATGCGGGGGAAAGCCAGTGTCTGCGGTCAATTGGCTGAAATGAAATGGTTTTTTTGGTTCTCTGAGATGGGCAGACCCTGTCAGGACCAATTGCCGCACGGAGTAGGTAGCAGCGGTGGCATTCCGGCACATTGCAGGATATGACACGCCCCAAGGAGACTAACCGGATATGATTATGAAGAGAGTGCTACGGATTTTGGCAATAACGCTGATTATGGCGCTGGGGCTAATCGGGCAGCGGTATTATGCTTATGTGACCAATACCCAAAGCCCCTATGATGAGGTGGGTATCGAGATCAACCGCTATATGCCGCAACCCGTCCGCAAATGGGGCTGTGATAAGTTGCACGCTACCTTCGGCAACACTCTGCCTCCATATGGCTGCCAGGCGGAGGGCGGCAACGGCCAGAAATGGCTTTGAAATGCCTCCCCGGCTTCTTTCCGTGACGGATACATGCCGCGGGAGATTATAATAAGCGCTCTGACGTGGCGTCGAGCGCTATGGCAAGGCGCGGTTGAGTGGGATCCGCTAAAGCCTTGCGAAATATCGAAGTTAGAGCAGGATGTGTTTCTGTGTAAACACATCCTGCTCTAAGAATTACCGTGCTGTTGAATAACCGTATCTCATCCCCCCATCTCTGATGCGGGCGGAGGAATAGAATGCGTGAAAGACGCATTCTGGAGATTTGGGCTTCGGCCCCTGTTGTATGAGGTCTTGGTTCAGGCGTCTGTTTTGAAAATAGGATTCTCGCGCGCCACGTTGGCCAAGACTTCAAGGAACCGGCTGGCTGCGGGTGACAACTGACGCGAGGTCTTGCGCATGATGCCGATCTTGCGGTGGAGATGGGGCGACGCGATCGGTGCGAAATCAAGGCCTGACATCGAGCCGTTGGCCACGGCGGAAGCCGGCAGGATGCTGATGCCCATGCCGTTCTGAACCAGGCCAAGTGCCGTGGACATGTGGTTCACCTCCTGGGCAACGGTGACTTCCTGTGTTTCACCGACCAGAGCACGCTCCACCAGCATGCGAGTGCTGCCGCCGCGGCTGGTCAGGATGAGCGGGTAGGCAAGGCAGTCTTCCAGTTCGATCTTGCGGTTTTTCTTGGCTTGAAGGGGATGACCTTCAGGGAAAAACACACAAAGCTGGTCGGCCAGGAACGCATCCGTGGTGATGTCTTTGTCCGGAAGCAGTTTCATGCCGATGCCGAAATCGAGCTGTTCCAATTTGAGCATCTGAATGATTTGATCCACATCGACGTCCTGGACATGAACGGTGACGCCAGGGTGGGTTTCTGTGAAGGCGTGAATCGCCTTGGGCAGAAGGCTTGATGCCAGGGAAGGCAGTGCGGCGAGGCGGATAGTGCCATTACGTAATTGGGAATGATCTGATGTGAAATTGCGAACGGCTTCCAGATCCGCCAGCAATTGCTCAAACGGCTGCAACAGGTTGCGACCGATATCGGTCAGGCGCACCTGACGCCGGTTTCTGTCAAATAATATAACCGAAAGCATTTCTTCGAGTTGGTGGATCTGCACCGTGAGTGTGGGCTGCGAAATGCCCAGTTCCTCAGCGGCGCGCGTGAAGCTCAACAGGCGGGCGAGCGCGAGGAACGAGCGGATTTGTCTGAAATTGGGAACGGCGAAAGAAGAGGTATGCACTTGCGGTAACTTCCAAGATTATTTTGTAACAGAGTGGGGCTCGCGCGGCGCGTTACCCGATGAATGAAGAAAACTGGAGCAGTTATTGATATTTTCAATAGCGGTCGGGACAAGGAATACGAAAGTTCAAACCTATAAGGATGCCTGCGTTAAGGGAACTGTGTGATTTTGACAAAAGGCAATTTATCCTGCCCGCTCGCTCATCGCAGATGTTTCGGGATGCCGCAACCCAAAAATCAGGGACAGCTCCTGCTGGGGGGGGGGCGCGGTTGTCCTTGCGCAAGGTCTGCCATTGCATTAGAAAATGGTGTTCGTTGCCAAGGAAAGGTTTTTATCATGGGCTTTCTGTCCGACGCTCTTGCCCGCATCAAACCATCTGCCACACTGGTGATCACGCAGAAGGCGCGCGATTTAAAGAACCAGGGCAGGGATGTCATAAGCCTGTCGGTGGGCGAGCCCGATTTTGAGACGCCTGACCATATCAAGGAAGCGGCGATTGCGGCCATACGCCGCGGCGAAACACGCTATCCGCCCGTGACCGGAATTATTCCGTTGCGTGAAGCGATCGTCCGCAAGTTCAAGCGCGAAAATAATCTTGATTACAAGCCGTCGCAGATCATCGTCGGCACCGGCGGAAAGCATGTGCTGTTCAACGCCTTGATGGCGACGGTGAATATGGGTGACGAAGTCATCATCCCCACCCCCTACTGGGTCTCTTACCCGGAGATGGTCGCGGTGGCGGGCGGCAAGTCGGTGATGGTCGAGACCACACTGGAAGCGGGCTTCAAGCTGCGGGCGGATGCGCTCGAAAAGGCGATTACGCCGCGCACCAAATGGGTGATTCTCAACTCGCCGTCCAATCCGAGCGGTGCCGCCTATACCTATGCGGAAATGAAGAAAATCACCGATGTTCTGATGCGCCATCCGCATGTCTGGGTGATGACCGACGATATCTATGAGCATCTCACCTATGGCGATTTCAAATTCGTGACGCCCGCCGAGGTTGAACCCGGAATTTATGATCGTACCCTGACGATCAACGGTGTTTCCAAGGCCTATGCCATGACCGGCTGGCGCATCGGCTATGCGGCTGGTCCGGAGAAGCTCATCAAGGCGATGGATATGCTGCAAGGCCAGCAGACCTCGGGTGCCTGCACCATTGCCCAATGGGCGGCGGTCCAAGCGCTTGACGGCCCCCAGGACCACCTGGCGGTGTTCCGCAAGGCTTTCCAGGGGCGGCGCGATCTGGTGGTTTCCATGCTCAATCAGGCCCAGTTCCTGAAATGCCCGATGCCGGAAGGCGCGTTCTACGTTTACCCATCGGTGGCGGCGGCCATCGGCAGGAAGGCCCCGTCGGGCAAGGTCATTGAAACCGATGAGGATTTCGTGTCCGAGCTGCTGGAGGCGGAAGGGGTCGCCGCTGTGCACGGCAGTGCGTTTGGGCTTGGCCCGAATATGCGTATTTCCTACGCAACCTCGAATGCCGTGTTGGAAGACGCCTGTATGCGCATACAACGTTTCTGCGCTTCTCTACGCTGAAAAGTCCATTAAGGGGGGGTGAGGAGACTACGATGAAGGTTTTTAAGACAGTCACAGTCCTTGCCGCAATTCTCATGCTGGGGGCCTGCAGTCGCACGACGGAGCTGGCCCCTGGAACCATTGGCGATGCAACGCCCGAGGTTTACGGGCGGGCGGCTCCGCGGCTCCCGGCCAACTGGCAGAAGCTCAGCAATCCGGCGGGAAGTGATGCCGGATTGGCCTATGGATGCCGTCCCGAGGAATGCGCTAACCCTGGCCTGATTGGCTATCGGGCGCTGCGTGTTGGCGGAAATCATGAGGAGGCTGGGGCGGTTATTCCGGTCTCTCCAAGGCTGTTGCGGCGCATGGAGACCGAGGTCGCCCGCGCTTCTGGCGGAACCGTTGGCAATGTAAGGGTTTCACGGGTCAGCAAGGCGGGTGATGAGGTCGAGCAGACCATGACCATCGCCAAGGCGCGCAAGGCTTATGCGATCATCCGGATGGTGCGGTTGCCCAATGAGGTGCGTGCCATTTTCGCTGCCGGAATGACGCCCGCCGACGCCCGTGCGTATATGGATATTGCACTCGCGGGTATATAACGCCACGGGTATAAAGTGTTCCGCCCATATCACGGCCTGGAAAGTGCGGTCAGAGAGAAGCGCGTTTCATATTAAACGCACGTCACTCTAAACGCGGCTTTTCAGGTCAATTGATTTTTATCATGTCAAAAGGCGCGCGGCACCCTTCGGCGGATTGATCAGCGACACCATCACGTAGCTGATGATCATCAGCATGTACCACGAGCCGAGCTTCGCCAACGACACCATGCTCCAGCCATGCTTCTGGTTGGGGTAGAGCCAGGCGTTGGTGATGGTGCCGATGTTTTCCGCGAACCAGATGAACAGCGCCACCAGCAAAAACCCTACCAGCAGCGGCATCCGCCGGTGTTGGCGCCAGATGCGGAAATGGACCCATGTCCGGCCAAAGCACAGGGCGATGATGGCGAAGATCAGCCAGCGCACATCCGCCATGTAATGATGGGTGAAAAAATTCACATAGATCGCGACCGACAGCACCAAGGTTGCCCAAAGCGGCGGGTGGTGGGTGAAATGGAAATCAAACAACCGCCAGGCGCGGGCGATGTAGGAGCCGATGCTCGCATACATAAAGCCGGTGAACAGCGGCACGCTGCCGATGCGTAACAGGCTCGCTTCCGGATAAACCCACGAACCCATATGCGTCTTGAAAATCTCCATGATGGTGCCGACGACATGGAACATCAGGATCACCTTGGCCTCGTCGTAGGTTTCCATACGGCAGGCGATGAGCAATAGCTGGATCATCACCGAGGCGACCACCAGAAAGTCATAGCGGGCAAGTGCCGCACCGCGCGGATACCACGCCCAGGTGGCGATCAGCAGGGCAACCATTGCCCCGCCGAACAGGCAGGCCCAGGCCTGTTTGAGACCAAAGCGCAGGAGCTCATAGCCAACCAAAGTGACGCCGCCGCGGTGTTCGGCCTGTTGGCCAAGCGCCGCCTCGCGCCGAACAAAAAGCGCATAGGGCCACCACGGATATTTAACGGTCTCGGTCGGCATCCCGGATTTGCCCTGCATTTTTTTGTTGCGCAATGCTTTTGCGTTTAACCCGTGAGCCACTTAAAACGCGCATTGCTGAAGCCATCAATGTGGGTGGTAATTAGCCGACATATCGGGCGGTCTTTGTGGCCGGTTTATGCAGTTTTTGCGGGTCGAAAAACAAGACCCCCGCCGGGCTTACCGGCAAGGGGCTCGTGTCTGCTGCAAAAAATACGAGCAGTATTTGTCAGAACGTGCCGGGATACGCGCCGCCATCCATCAAAAGGTTCTGGCCGGTGATGAAGCCCGCCTGGGCGCTGCACAGGAAAGCGCAGGCCGCGCCAAATTCATCGGGGTGGCCGAACCGCCCGGAGGGGTTCATGGCGCGTTCCTGCACGGCCACATCGGCCACCGAGAGTTTGGCCATGCGGGCGCGCGCCTCAAGCGTCACCTTGAGACGGTCGGTCTCAAACGGGCCGGGCAACAGGTTGTTGATGGTGACGTTGTGGCGCACCGTCTTGCGGGCGATGCCGGCAACGAAGCCGGTGAGGCCGGAGCGTGCGCCGTTGGAAAGCCCAAGAATTTCGATGGGTGCTTTCACCGCCGCCGAGGTGATGTTGACGATACGCCCGAACTTGCGGGAGATCATCTGGTCAACCGTGGCTTTGATCATCTCAATGGGGGTGAGCATATTGGCGTCGAGCGCGGCAATCCAGTCGGAACGGTTCCACTGGCGAAAATCGCCGGGCGGCGGACCACCGGCATTGTTGATGAGAATGTCCGGTGAAGGGCAGGCGGCCAGCGCCTTGGTGCGGCCTTCCGGCGTGGTGATATCGGCAGCAACTGCAATGACATCGACACCGCTCTGCATGCGGATGTCGTGGGCGGCCTCTTCCAGCGCCTCAATCCCGCGCGCCACGATGGTGACGGCAACGCCTTCCTTAGCCAGCGCCAGTGCCGATGCGCGGCCAAGCCCCTTGCTCGCGGCGCAAACCAGCGCGGTTTTTCCCCTGATATTGAGATCCATATGTCAGCCCTCCGAGAATCGTCTATCGGTCTGTTTTGCCATTCATGCCCATTTGCCGCATTTTCACAAGAAGTTGCCAAGGTCGCAGTTAATGGGTGCCCTGCCTGCGGCAATGCGTCTCTCAATAAATTAGTCATAAAGGGGCTTGCCAAGAGGCCAATACCGGAAGAGCATACGAGGTGCGCTTCTGAGTGGGTCTTCACGCCCAGTCGATGGTCCACCCGGTGAGAAGCGTTTCTCGAACAATGGGAAGGACCAAGTCATGGCAGCTCTCACTAACAACGGCAGAGCAGGTAAGGGACCCCGATGCTTCGCGCTCGTCGGTCCCTTTCAGAGCGGCAAGACGACACTTCTGGAAAGCATTTTATTACGGGCCGGTGCCATTGAGCGCGTTGGCCGCGTGGCCGATGGTTCATCGGTGGGGGATGCCAGCCCCGAGGCCCGCGCCCATGTGATGAGCGTTGAGCCCAACATGGCGACGATTTCCTATCTCGGCGAGACGATGAGTTTCATCGATTGCCCCGGCTCGGTTGAGTTTTTACGCGACATGCGCGCCACCATGCCGGTGTGCGATGCCGCCATCGTGGTGTGTGAGGCGGATGAACGCAAACTGCCCGCGCTCGAAGTGGTGCTGAAGGAGCTCGAAGCCTTTAACATCCCGCGCATCCTGTTCATCAACAAGATCGACGCGGCCACCCAGCGCATTCACGACACTCTGGCAACCCTGCAACCCGCGTCCACCATGCCCTTGCTGCTGCGCCAGATTCCCATCTGGAAGAACGGTATCGCGGTGGGCTATATCGACCTCGCGCTGGAACGCGCCTTCGTCTATCGCGAACATGCTGAAAGCCAGGTCATCGAAATCCCGGCCAGCGATCTGTCGCGTGAAAAGGAAGCGCGCTACGAAATGCTGGAAAAACTCGCCGATTACGACGACCAGCTCATGGAAGATTTGCTGTCGGAAATCGAACCGCCGCGCGATCGGGTGTTTGATGATATCACCCGCGATTTGCAGCAGCAAAAGCTCATTCCGGTGCTGTTCGGCTCCGCCGAGCGCGGCAATGGTGTGACACGCCTGCTCAAAACCCTGCGCCATGATGCCCCGATGCTCGGGGATACGCTGAAACGCCTCGGCATCTCCGAAAGCGGCCCAGCGCTCGCCCATACGGTCAAAACCCTCCACACCGCCCATGGCGGCAAGATGAGCATTGCCCGTGTGCTGCGCGGAACCTTCTCTGAGGGCAAAACCGTGACCGGCAGCCGGGGCGGCGAGGCGCGTATTGCCGGCTTATCGGTGCTCAAGCCCGGCCAGCCGCAGCGCGTGCCCCATGTGGAAGCGGGCCATCTCGCCGCTTTCGCCCGGCTTGATGCCATCGCCACCGGCGACAGCTTTACCTCCGACAAGAAAGCCCCCGCCGCCATCGATATGACCGAGACCGTCCCTCCGGTCTATTCCCTGACCATCCGCACCAAAGACCGCAAAGACGATGTGCGCCTGACCGCAAGCCTTGCCAAGATCATTGAGGAAGACCCCTCATACATCATTGAAACCAAGGCAGATCTCGGCGAAATCCGCCTGCATGGTCAGGGCGAGATGCATCTGCGCGTGGCGCTGGAGCGCCTGGCCGCGCGCTATCAGGTGGAGGTCAATACGGCACGGCCCAAGGTGAGCTACAGCGAAACCATCAAGGGTTCGGCGACGGCACGCGGGCGGCATAAAAAGCAATCTGGCGGGCATGGCCAGTTCGGTGATGTGGTCATCGACATTGCGCCGCGCCAGCGCGGGGAAGGCTTTGTGTTCCACGACAAGATCAGCGGTGGCGTCGTGCCGCGCCAATACATCCCCTCGGTCGAGACCGGCATTCGGGACGGCCTCAAGAAGGGCATTCTGGGCTTCCCGGTGGTGGATATCGCCGTCACATTGAAAGACGGCTCCTACCACACGGTGGATTCCTCCGACGCCGCCTTCCAGATGGCCGCTAAAGCTGGCTTGTCCGAGGCGCTGCCCAACGCGCATCCTGTTCTGCTGGAGCCCGTTCTGGCGGTGGATATCGCGGTGCCCTCGGAAGCCATCGCCAAGGCAAGCGCACTGGCCTCAGCGCGGCGCGGCCAAATTCTCGGCTATGACACCCGCCCCGGATGGCAAGGCTGGGATGTGTTGCAAGCGCTGATCCCTGAAGCAGAAATCGGTGATCTCATCATCGAGCTGCGCTCCGCCACCGCAGGCGTCGGCACCTTCACCACCAAGTTCAGCCACATGGCCGAACTCACCGGAAAAGCCGCCGAGACCATCATTGCCGCGAATAAGCAGGCGTGAGGTTTGGTGGGAGAACGAGCAGGGGGGCGTTGTTGCCCCCTTCGCATTGCGGACAGATTAATTACTGTGATGGGTTCGGTATTAGCAACTTGGGTGTTTGGTTGCGTCACTCATGCACGCCGCAATTTCGGTGACAGTTTACTAAATTCTCTTTTCTGTATGACGTTGCAGGAAAAATTCTGGGAATTTAGTAAACTGTCACCGAAATTACTTAGGAATATTCCTAGTGGGGGTTTTATAGGGAATTGAGGGGTCCTCCCTCATGTTGGGGAGGGAGACCTCTGGTTCATATATGGTGCCTCTGAGAGTGTTTTTGGGGTGGTGGAATCAAGTTCTTGATCGGTCTCTGGGGCGCTGCAAATGACATGTCAGGGATTCGATGAGAGGCCGTGAACGAGATGCAAACATGCTCGATTGCTGGACAATATTTTTGTTGAGCTTCCTGAGCCAACAGTCGTCAAAATTCTCAGTAACCCCACCTGTTCCGCGTGGGACAAATCCAAGGGCAATATCCGATGCGATGGGCCACCATAACCCTGGGCCAGGATTGTTGGTATCCTCCACGGGTTTGGGTGGGCTACTACCTACAACCAAGCTTTTGATCGGGTTTTTTATTATCAGAATAGCGATATCAAAGTTATTCAGCAGGTCCGGCATTTCTCTATCGCCCAGCGCGCGGCGAGAGGTTTCAGCTCTGACAGTATTAAGAAATCTTTCCATCCCCCCAGGGGAACTTAATCTCGCTCTTTCTTCATCGGAAAAAGGGCCGTTTCTTTCTTCATATTGCGTCAGTGAGCGTAAAGCACCCTCTTTGCTCCAAGTTTTAGTACGCGAAACAACATCCGGGGAACGGGCAAACAATGTGAAAAAAAATGAATTTAAAACGTCCCGCTCGCCGTCTAACAATTTATAAAAGCCGCGGCCCCTCAAGGAAATGATCATTTTATCAATAATAGGCGCTGCATCGTTTTCGAGTTCGCCAAATTGTTCCTAAATTGTTACATCCATAAGTCCAGTGGCGGATATTACAGTGTTGAGGTCCTCTATCCAAAACCTGGCTTTCGGCCCGTAGCGCTTAAGCGTTAAGTACTCTTTCTCAAAAAACCAAAATTTCCCCTCATCATCGGTGAAGTTCTTCAGCATCATGACCGGGACGTGATGGTGTTTTCTAGGTTTGTTCATAGTTGCCCCTTTGCGAAAGTCGATGAGCCGCATAATTCTCGTTCGTAGCTGACGCTATGCACTCGAATAATGTCAAGTGCCTGTCTACTTCCCGCCATTAACGACCTTCAGACGTAAGCTCCCCCATCAAGCAGACTTTTTTAAATGAAGCTCCGAAACTGCGCCTCGCCTCGCAGGCCTCAACGATCCGTGCGCCCGAGAATCTCAATCAGCGGGCCGGCTTCGCCGGAAATGAGGCGTGTGCGCACGCCATAGGTTTCTGCCAGAATGTCTGGTGCAAGAGCGGCTTCAGGTGTTCCGCTTATGGCAACCCTGCCTTCCGCCAGCACGATGACATGGTCGGCCATGCGGGCGGCGAGGGATAGATCGTGCAGGGTGACGATGACGCCCTTGCCCTCTTGATGGGCGAGGTTGCGGAAAATCTCGGTGGCTTCGAGTTGGTGGCGGGGGTCGAGACCGGCAAAGGGTTCATCGGCCAGAAGCCATGTGGGATCACCGGCAAGCGCCCGGGCGAGGATGACGCGCGCGCGTTCGCCTCCAGATAGCGTGGTCACATCGCGCTTGGCGAAAGCTGTGGTGTCGGTGGTGGCGAGGGCTTTGGTGACAGCGGCACGGTCTGCGGCTGAGCGGCCATTGCCGTGGGCGGCGCGACCCAGCGTCACCACGGTGTGCACATCAAGCTGCCAGGCAATTTCCGGGTATTGCGGAATGAGGCCAATGCGCTTGGCGCGCGCGCGGGCGGAGAGTGCAAGCAGGCTATCGCCGCCGAGTGTCACCGCGCCAGAGGCCGGTGCAAGCAGGCCGCACAGGCAGGCGAGCAGCGTGGATTTGCCAGCGCCGTTGGGGCCGACGATGGCGGTGACCTCTCTGGGGCGACAGGTGATGTCTATGCCGTCGAGAACTTTGCGGCTGCCCAGTGTGACGACCAGCGCCCGGCTTTGCAGAACGGTCATGGCAATCTCCTGCGTGAAGAGATGAGCAAGACGAGGAAGAACGGCCCGCCGATGATCGACATGGCGACCCCGAGCTTGATTTCCACCACCGAGGGAATGAGCCGCACCAGAATATCGGCGGCGAGAATGATGACGGCTCCGGCCATGGCACTGGGCACCAGCAAGCCGCTTGGCCGTGCGCCAACCAGTGGCCGCAGGAGATGGGGCGTGATGAGCCCGACGAAGCCGATGACGCCGGTGACCGCGACACTGGCCCCGGTGGCAAGGCCAACGCCGATGGCAATCAGCCAGCGGGTGGCAGATAAGTTGATGCCGAGGGAACGCGCCCCGGTCTCGCCGAAGGTGAGGGCATCGAGCGCCTTGCCGGTGGCGAGCACAAACAGGCTGCCGATCAGAATGAACGGCGTTGCCGTATAAAAATCATCGAAGGAACGGTCGGTGAGCGCGCCCATCAGCCAGTTGACGATCTCGTTCACTGCCCAGGGGTTGGGGGCGAGGTTGAGGGCCAAGGCCACACCGGCCCCCGCGACGGTATTGAGGATGACACCAGCCAGAATGAAAGTGATGAGGCTTGAGCTTACGCCAGACAGGGCCACCAGCAGCAACACGCCGATGATGGCCCCCGCCATGGCCATTGCCGGAAGCAGCCAGGCGTTTTGTGAGGGCAGGCTGAAATAGAGGCTCGCCACCGCGCCGAGCGCCGCCATGGACGAGATGCCGAGAATGGCTGGGTCGGCGAGCGGGTTGCGGGTATAGCCCTGCATGGCAGCGCCCATCAGGCCGAGCCCACCGCCGACGACAATGCCGAGCAAGGTGCGCGGCAGGCGCAGATCAAAAATGATGGCCCAGCGCGGGTCATTGACCCCGGCGAAGTGGTCGCGCCAGAGGGAAAGGGGCAGCCATACTTTGCCGGCATTGAGGCTGAGCACAATCAGCACGGCGAGCAGGATGCCAAGCACAATCATGGTGACGCGGCGGCGTGAGGCTCTCATGGTGCGGCCTCCATCATCCGGCGGGCGCGGGCGAGCGCTTCTGCGGTTTTTATCAGGACAGGTCCTCCGCAAAAGAGCAGCGGCTGCGGAAATTCGGCGCGTTTCATGGTGGGCTCCACCGCCGCCAGTGCGGGGTGCGACAGCAGGCGATCCGCCCACCGCGGTTTGGGGTTGGTTGCGCCATCGGCAAGCAATATTTGCGGGGGGTGATTTAACAGAGCTTCAAGCCGGACATTACCCCATTGCACGATGCCGTAACGCGCCGCGACATTGCGGAAACCCGCAAGCGTCATCACTTCATCAATCAGCGAGCCGGAGCCCGCCGCAAGACCGCTCGGCTGGAAGATGAGCGCGGTATAGGTTTTCTGGCCGGGCTTCTGGCGCACCTCTGCGATGGCCTTTTCCATGCGGGCAATCAGGGTCTCGCCCCGTTCCGGGTGGCCGGTGAGCGCCGCGATGCGTCGCACCTGGGTGATGCTGTCGCGGATGGTGTTGGGCACCTGGAAGGTTTCGGTTCTGAAACCCACCCGTTCCAGCGCCTTGCGGGTGGCAAGCGAGGAATGCCCGGCGGAAAGGATCAGGTCCGGGTTGAGGGTGATGATCGCTTCGGCGCTGTCTGAGGTGTAGGGCAGGGTTTTCGCGATGTCGGAAATGGTGGAGGCCGCCGGGTCGGTGGCGTAATGGCTCAGCGCCGCAATCTGTTCGCGGTCGGCGACATTGACCAGTATGGTGTCGAGGCAGGGGTTGAGAGACACAATCCGCCGTGGCTCCGCCTGCGCCGCCACACCTGCTGCCAGAAACAGCAAGAGAAACACAGCGCGCTTCAACATGATGCCGCCGTGATGGCGAAGAGGGGGGAGAATGCCATGGTCAGGGTCCCGTCAAGTTCCGAACAATCATCGTCACCCCGGGGAACCCCGTTCTCCCGAGCCCACCCGGCCGGTCGAAGGACGATTGTCACAGGCAGGTCTCCTGACTTCACGGGTCATTGCCGTTTCGCGCCACCTTCCCAAACCGAGGTTCAGTGGTTTTTCTGCGCGAAGGGCTCGCCGTTTACAGTTGCGGGGGCAGCCCGGGCATTGCACCCGGTTCCCTATTATCCCTTGCGGGACCTGTTACAAGCCATGTTTATAACGTAACCACCTCGGGAGGGGAACTGCTTTTCTCCTAAGGGTAAGGTTCCAGCATTCGGGAGAAATGCTACAAAGAGGCGTTGAGCAGGGTGCCAATAAGGGGGCGTTCATGGCGGGGAACAAAAATCTGAGGGTTGTGACCTGGAATTGCCAAGGAGCTTTCCGAAAGAAATATAAAAACATATTGAAATATTCTCCGGATATTTGTGTGATTCAAGAATGTGAAGATCCTTCTTATTTGATCGATGAGGAATTTCAGAGAATATTTCCAAAAAAATTCTGGGTAGGAACCAATCAGAATAAAGGACTAGGAATTTTTGTGGCTAATGAATGTATTTCCGTGTCGTTGAATAATTGGGACAATCATGGAATCGAGCATTTTCTACCGGTGTCTCTCGGTCAAATAAATTTGGTTGCCGTGTGGGCGTGTAACAATTACATTGAAGATGCCTATACTTATTTTAGTGTCCATAAGCATAAATTAGATAGTTGTCATATTATTTGCGGAGACTTCAATAGTTCTTCCATTTGGGACCTTCAAAAAAGAAGACATATCAGAAATCACGGGTCACTTGTTCGGTTGTTTTCTGATGCAGGCTTGCAAAGCGCATATCACTATTGGACAGGAAGAACGCAGGGGAAAGAAACGGACCCGACATTCTACCTTCATAGAAATAAAAGTCGGCCGTTTCATATTGATTATGTGTTCTGTGATAATGCCCGGATTGGACAGTTCAGGCTTGAGACATATGATGATTGGATTTCATTGAGCGATCACATGCCGATCATGTTCGACTATGAAATGCCCTGACTAAAACGTCCAGCGCTGCGCCTTTGCCACGATGAAATCGCGGAAGGCTTGCACGCGGGCAACCGATTTCATTTCTTCGGCATAGACCAGATAGCTGTCGAGCGAGGGCATTTCCACGTCGCGCATCACCCGCACGAGATCGGGGTTGTCGCCGACGGCGTAGGCGGGCAGTGCGCCGAGGCCGGTGCCGGTCTTGATGGCATTTTTCAGGGCGAGGATGTTGTTGACCATCAGGTGGCACGGGCGCGGGTCATCCTGTTCACGGCCGACATTGGCGAGCCAATGGACCGCGAGCAAAAAGGCTGGCTCATCGCCGCCGAACGACACCAGTCGGTGCTCGTCGAGATCGGCAACCGAAAGCGGCTCACCGTGTTTCTTGATGTAATCGCGCGAGGCGTAGATCTGGTAATGCAGCGTGAACAGGCGGCGCTGGATGAGGTCTGGCTGAACCGGACGACGCATGCGGATGGCGACATCGGCCTCACGCATGGAGAGGTCGAGCTCCTCGTCGGTGAGCAGAAGCTCAATCCGCATATCCGGGTAGAGGTCCAGGAACTCGGCGATTTTCTGCGATAGCCAGAAGGAGCCGAGCGTGACGGTGGTGGTGACCTTCAGGACACCCGATGGCTTTTCCGATGTTTCCGTCAGCCGGGCCTGGGTGCTTTCCAGCCGCATGCGCATTTCGCGGGCGGCGCGGAAAAGCAGATCTCCCTGTTCGGTGAGGATCAGGCCGCGGGCATGACGGTGGAACAACGGCGCTTTTATGTCGCGTTCCAGCGCGCTGATCTGTCGGCTGATCGCCGATTGGCTGAGCCCCAGCTCATCACCTGCCTTGGTGAAACTGCCGGCTTCCGCCACATCATAAAAAACCCGTATCTTATCCCAGTCCACTGCGTTTTCCTTCGGAGCGTGTGGCATGTGTCGGGTAGGGGCTTGAGACCGACCCATGCGCCTCGCTCATGGAGTTGTTATCTTATTCTGGGGCGCAATCGTGGAAACGCAAGGGTTAAGCGCAGTTCATGCTGCAAAGGGATAAGGTCACTTGCGGAAGAAGAGGCTGCTCCCGATGCATGGGAGCAGCCTTAAGCCATGTTTCAGTGGTCGAGCGCGGCCAAATAGCGTTCGGCTTCAAGGGCGGCCATGCAGCCCATGCCCGCCGCGGTGACCGCCTGACGGAAGATGTCGTCGGAGACGTCGCCAGCCGCAAACACGCCGGGGATATTGGTGGCAGTCGAATGGGGCGCGGTTTTGAGGTAGCCGCCCGCCTTCATCTCGAGCTGGCCCTCAAACATGCCGGTTTGGGGCTTGTGGCCGATGGCGATGAAGATGCCATCGGCGTCAATGCGCCGGGTCTCGCCGGTTTTGATGTTTTTGGCGTTGAGGTGGGTAACGGACAGCGGCTTCTCGCCACCGCAGATTTCCTCAACCACGGTGTCCCACACCACGGAAATCTTTTCGTGCTTGAAGAGGCGCTCTTGCAGCACTTTCTCCGATCGGAAGCTGTCGCGGCGATGGATGACGGTGACATGCTTGGCGATACCGGCGAGATATAACGCCTCTTCCACCGCCGAATTGCCGCCGCCGACCACCACAACATTCTTGTCGCGGAAGAAGAAGCCATCACAGGTGGCGCAAGCCGACACGCCAAACCCCTGGAACTTCTGCTCGGACGGCAGACCAAGCCATTGCGCTTGTGCGCCGGTGGCGATGATCAGGCTGTCGCAGGTATAAACGTCACCCGAATCGCTTTCGAGGCGGAAGGGGCGCACGGTGAGATCAACCTTGCCGATGTGGTCAAAAATGATTTCGGTGCCGCAGGCTTCGGCCTGGGCGCGCATCTGCTCCATCAGCCACGGGCCCTGGATCGGCTCGGCGAAGCCCGGATAGTTCTCGACCTCGGTGGTGATGGTGAGCTGGCCGCCGGGCTGGATGCCGGAAATCATCAGCGGTTTCAGCATGGCGCGCGCGGTGTAGATTGCGGCGGTGTAACCAGCCGGGCCGGAACCGACGATGAGGACTTTGCTGTGGCGCTGCGCCATATCTCTCTCCATAAACGTATCAAATAACCTGGTCCGAGGGCAGCACGCCGGTGCGGCGGCTCGCCATTTCCTTCCGGATTCGGTCGGCAATCAGTCGGGTTGCATCTAGCGGGATATAAGCCATGCCTTCAAGTCTTGCCGTGAGCGGGTGCACAGCTCCGTAGTCCATGAGCGAGCGGATGAAGGCCGAGAGCTTTTTGTGCCCGCCGCTCGGTTCAAAAACCAGAATCGGTTTGCCGGTGGCCGTTGCTTCGCCAATCATGTTGAAGGAATCTGCCGTGGCCACCACGTAATCGGCCAGCGCCAGCATGGCGAGATAGGGGTTTTCGCCGGAACCATCCCACAGGAATTGGTGGGCATGGGCGGCGACCAACGCTTTAAGCGCGTCATGCAAGGCGGGCGGGGTGCGGCGCGAGGCGGTGATCATCAGATGCGCGCCGCTCTCAACCAGGCCGGTGAGTTCTTCCATCAGCCGGGTGACATCGGCTGCGGTGAAATCATGGTGACGGCTCTTGCCGCCGATCAGCACCGCCACGCGTGGCGTCGGCAGGGAAGAGAGGCGCGGGTCGCCGCTTTTGCGCGCGGCCGACAGCTTTTCCGGCGTGAGGCGATGGGGCGGGGTGATGGTGGCAAGCACATTGTCGCCGCGTAAGCCATCATGTTGCGGCACCCAGATCAGATCAGCGGTTTTTGCCCCGGTGCGCGGGTCCTTTAAAAAAACCGTAAAAGTTTCTGGCGCGTGTTTGCGGATGGCGCGCAGATAGGGCACAGCGCGGCGCCCGGAGGCGATGACGCAATCGGGGAACGGGCCTTCAAGCGGGCTGCCGGGCTTGTTAGGCGCGTCTTTCGGGTCGATCGAACCAAAGGGCGCAAGCCACACCCACGGCTTGCGCGGGGTTACACGGCGGATGGAGATATTATCACCCAAGGCTTCGGCGACACCCAGACATTGCAACTCATCCCCCGCTTTTCCGTCGGAGAGCACCCAGATACAAGGCTTTGCGGTGTTCAGGTCTCGGCGGGGCAGGGCGGACTTTTGTTTCATCAATGCGCTCTGGTTTGAAAGAGATGTGCGCGCCGTATGCGGCAGCCTTGATTTTTACACAGATGTATAGGTAGAAAAAGGTGCCGGTTATCCCGGTTCCAGACCCCAACAGGTAAGGGCTTATCGGCTTTCGATCAATAGGGAAGCCGAAACAACAGCCCGGCCTCATTTCGGTGGTATGGTAAAGAGTGGAAAGCGTCGGAGTAATCGCCCATGAGTGACAAACTGGATTCAATTGACTGGGCGATCCTGAAGGAATTGCAGGAAGACGGCTCGATTACCAATGTGGAGCTGGCGCGCCGTGTCGGCCTTTCCGCCCCGCCATGCCTGCGCCGTGTGCGGGCGCTGGAACGCTCCGGCATCATCAAATCCTACCGCGCCATGCTCGACCCGCGCGCCCTTGGCTTTGAAGTGATGTGCTTTGCCATGGTGCAGCTTGATGTGCAGGGCAAGGTGGAACTCGCCGCTTTTGAAGCCGAGATCCGCAAATGGCCGACGGTGCGTGAGTGCTGGACCCTGTCGGGCGATGTGGATTTCATTCTGAAATGCGTGGCCAAAAACCTCAATGCCCTTCAGGAACTGGTCGGTGAACTGACCGCAACCCCCAATGTGCGCAACGTGCGCACTGCGTTGGCGCTGACATCGGTCAAGGATGAGCCGCTGGTGCCGATGGAGCAGGTGGCGCTCGCGCCGGTGCGTGCGCCTTCCGCCTGAACCGCTTTACTTTCCGCTTTTTGCCACATAGCGCGTTACCCAGCCCGCGAAAGCCTCGCATAACGCGCGGACGCGGCGGCGGTCGATATCCGGCATGTCCCAGCGCCCGGCGCTCTGGGGTGTCAGCGCGAGCTTTATCGGGATTGTTTCAAGCACGGTGCGGTCGGGCGCAACGATCTTGGCGTCGCCATAGAGATAATCCGTGCCGGGATCGGTCGGATCCGCATAATCGCCGAGGCTCATGCTGTCGATCACGACAATGAGGCGTGGCGCATTGCGTCCCGCCCGTCCCGGAAAAGCCTTGGCAAGCGCGAGGCTCAGATCCGCGCGGACCCAATCAGCATGGACACCGTATTTGCCGTTCTCCAAGGCTGAGGCATCGACCTGAATTGTCGAGAAGCGGTTGGCAAGCACTGCTTTCGCCGCAAACGCAGGCGCGGCCATCAAGGCCATGGCGGCAATGCCGGTTGAAACAACAAAGCGGCGGCGTGATATCATGGTCATGGCGCGTCCCTTACAATCAAATCAAACTTTGCCGCCCTCGTCGTCTCCGGTCAATTCGGAAATAAGCTGGCAAATCGCCGCGACGGCCTGGCGCGCCTCCTTGCCGCTCGCCGATACCTTCAACTTATCGCCCGCGCGTGCGGCAAGTTTGAACAGGGCGAGCACGCTTGAGGCGGGCACGGGGCCGATGTCGCGGGTGGTGTTGGAAATGGCGACCTTGGCGTCGAAAGATCGGGCGAGCGTGACAATCTGAGCCGTGGGCCGGGCATGGAGACCGTTGGGGTCGGTGAGCACGGCATCCGCTGAAATCTCTGTGGGCACGATGCCCATGTCAATTGCCGGTTGCGCCGTCTCCTGTTCGCCAAAATGCGCGCGCTTCGGCTGCAGCACGTGCGCGGCTTCCCGGATGATTTCCGTGGCCCCTGCGCCACCGGCGGCAAGGGCCGCTGCCGCCACCGCGCCTTCGACAAAGGCGCAGCCGGTGGGGAATACCTTTTTGCGGGTTTCGGGCGGCAACATGTCGAGGGCAAGATCGGTGCTGAGTAGGGCGCTGCCAAGGTCCATCAGCACCACGATTTCCGCCGCATCCGGTGCCAGAGTTTCGATGGCTGCCATGATGGCGATGGCATCGGTGCCAAGCATTTCGCCATTATCGCCCGCGCCCGCAGCGCAAACGATGCGAACGGCATCTCCGCTCATCTGGCGCGCCATTGCCGCAACCGCTTCCGCCAGCGGGCGGCTATGCGAAACCAGTACCAGTGCGGTGTGTGGCGGCTTCTCAGAGGTCATGGGGCCACCGTATCGGAAAGGGCTTTGAGGAGCATCCATGAGGAGGTTGCGCCGGGGTCCTGGTGGTTCGCGCTGCGTTCGCCGAGATAGCTCGCCCGCCCTTTGCGGGCAACGAGCGGGATCGTTGCTTTCATGCCCGCTTCGGCGGCATCCGCCGAGGCTTTAAGGGCATTGTTGAGATCCGCACCCGCCTGGGCGCGCAACGCAGCAAGCGCCGGGGTCAGGGCGTCAATCATGGTCTTGTCTTCAAGCTCGGCCTTGCCGCGCTGGATCACACCGGCAAGCCCCGCGTCGAGGCACTCGGCCCACTCCGTGGCCGTGAGCACTTGCTTGCCGCCTGCCTTGGTGGCCGCTTGCAGGAAAAGCGTGCCATAGAGTGGCCCCGAAGCGCCCCCCACCGTGGAGATCAACGTCATGGCGACCGTCTTGAACAACGCGCCGATGTCGGCAAAGGCCTGCCCGCAGATTTTGACTTTCACCGCCTGAAAGCCGCGTGCCATGTTCTCCCCGTGGTCGCTATCGCCGATGGGGGCGTCGAGTTCGGTGAGGTAGGTCTTCTGCTGTTCCAGAAGATCAGCGGCATTGTTCAACCAGGAGATAGCCGAAGCCAGAGTGAAGTCGCCCATGGAGTGTTCCTATGCGAGCCCCGAATATGCATCACTATGCCCCCGATGGCGGCGGGAGGGAAGAGCCGACTACGAGAGTAATGCGCGTTTTAAGTGGAGGCCAGTTAAACGCAAAAGCATTACGAGATATAAAAATCCAGAGCAAAATTCGTTTTATATTAAACGCGCTTTGCTCTTGTAGGCGGCTCTTCCGGTGTCCGCGCTCACGCGCCCCAACGCAGCGCCGGGGTGACGACGGGGGCGTCCCAATAACGCCTCATCTCGGCATCAAGTTTGAGCAGCGTAATCGACGTGCCCGCCATTTCGAGGCTGGTGATGTAAGAGCCAACGAGATGGCGTGAAACCTTGAGGCCGCGCTGGGTGGCGATCTCATGGGCTTTGCGAAACACCACATAAAGCTCGACCAGCGGTGTGCCGCCCATACCGTTGACGAACAGCAGAACCTCATCGCCCGATTGGAACGGCAGATCATCCAGCACCGGCCCCATCAGCATTTCGACGATTTTGTCGGCAGGTTGGATTTTCTCGCGCCGCCGTCCCGGTTCGCCGTGGATACCGATGCCGATTTCCATTTCATTCTCGGCCAACTCGAATGAAGGCTTCCCGGCATGGGGCACCGTGCAGGCGGTAAGCGCCATGCCCATGGTCCGGCCATTGGCGTTGACCCGGCGGCATAGCTCCGCCACTTCCTTCAGTGATTTCCCGGTTTCGGCTGCCGCGCCGCAGATCTTTTCCGCGAGCACCGTGGTGGCCACGCCGCGCCGACCGGCGGTGTAGAGGCTGTCTTTCACTGCAACATCATCATTGATAACGACGCTTTCCACGTCGATGCCCTCGGCCTTGGCGAGGTCGGCCGCCATCTCAAAATTCATGATGTCGCCGGTATAGTTTTTGACGATGTGTAGAACGCCTGCGCCGCCGTCGATGGCCTTGGTGGCTTCGAGCATCTGGTCGGGCGTCGGGCTGGTGAAGACGGCACCGGGGCAGGCGGCGTCCAGCATCCCGCGACCGACGAAGCCGCCATGCATCGGCTCATGGCCGCTGCCGCCGCCAGAGAGAATGGCAACCTTGCCTTTGACGGGCGCGTCCGCCCGGGTGATGTAGGCGGGGTCTTTATGTACTTTGATGAGGTCGGCGTGGGCCAAAGCCATGCCGTCGAGCGCTTCGGACACAACGGCGGCGGGATCGTTGATGAGCTTTTTCATGACATTCTCCTCGAAATCATTCCGGGAACGCTGGTGCGGTGGGTGCCGCCGCCACATGCGCGATGCCCGGCCGGAGCCGGGCACTGCGTTTAGAGGGATGGCTTAGAAAACGCCGTTCATGCCCTTGACGAAGATGACAAGGCCAGCGGCCAGCACGGCACCGATGATAGGGCCAACTACCGGGATACCGGCATAACCCCAATCCGAACCGCCCTTGCCAGCAATGGGTAGCACCGCATGGGCGATGCGTGGGCCGAGGTCGCGGGCCGGGTTGATGGCGTAACCGGTCGGGCCGCCAAGCGACAGACCGATGCTCCACACCAGCATGGCGACGAGATAAGGGCCGAAACCGGCGGTGAGACCGGCTCCCGAGAAGCCCTTCGAGAAGATCGCAGCAATGCCGAAGACGAGCGCGGCGGTGCCGATGATTTCAGTGACAAGGTTTGAGGCGGGGGCACGCACTGCTGGGCCGGTGCAGAATACTGCGAGCTTCAAGCCTTGGTTTTCGGTCAGGCGCCAATGGGGCAGATACGCCAGCCACACCAGAACCGCGCCGATGAACGCGCCAGCGAACTGGGCAATGATATAACTGGGCACTGCCGCCCAGGACACGCCACCGAGCACGGCCATGCCGATGGTAACGGCCGGGTTGAGATGCGCGCCGGGGCTGCCGCAGGCTTGCGCAACGAACACACCGGCCAGCACCGCGAGCGCCCAGCCGGTGGTGATGACGATCCAGCCGGAATTTTCACCCTTGCTGTTCTTGAGGAGTACGTTGGCAACAACGCCATCGCCCATCAAAATCAGCATCATGGTGCCCAAAAGCTCGCCGAGAAATACCTGTGACATGGGAACCTCCAGAGAAAAGAGTTGTTGTCAGCATCAGGAGTGAGGCGTGTTTTTTATGAAACGCACTTCACTCTAGATTCTTTGATGTCGTAACGCTTTGCGCTTAACCGGTGATCCACTTAAACGCGCGTTACCCTAAGGTTGGTTAGTCCACCCAATCGAATGACCGGGTCACGGCCTTGCTCCAATGGGTGAGGAGATCCTGCCGCTTGCCGTCAGGCATGGCGGGCTTCCATGTTTTATCAACGCCCCAATTGGCAACGAGATCCTCGGTGTCCTTCCAGTAGCCCACCGCTAGTCCGGCGGCATAGGCAGCACCAAGGGCGGTGGTTTCGGTGATTTTCGGGCGCACCACCGGCACGTTGAGAATGTCGGCCTGGAACTGCATCAAGAGTTCATTGACCACCATGCCGCCATCTGTGCGCAACTCATTAATGGCGATGGACGAGTCTTTCTCCATGGCCGTCAGCACTTCCTGCACCTGAAAGGCGGTGGCCTCCAGCGCCGCGCGGGCGAGATGCGCTTTGGTGGCATAACGGGTCAATCCGGCCACTACCCCGCGGGCACTTTCTTTCCAATGCGGCGCATAGAGGCCGGAGAAGGCGGGTACAAAATAGACGCCGCCATTGTCTTCAACCGTTTTTGCGAGAGCTTCAATCTCGCCAGAATTGTTGATGATGTTGAGGTTGTCGCGCAGCCATTGCACCAGGGCACCGGTAATGGCGACCGAGCCTTCGAGCGCATAGCGCGCGCCGTGCTTGCCGAACTTGTAAGCGACGGTGGTGAGCAGGCCCGCTTTTGAGGGCACGATAGTGGTGCCGGTATGCATCAGCATGAAGCAGCCAGTGCCGTAGGTGTTTTTGGCTTCGCCGGGGCGGAAGCAGGTCTGACCCACAAGCGCCGCCTGCTGGTCGCCGAGGATGCCGGAAATGGGAATGCCATCGAGCACGCCGCCCTTGGCCACGCCGTATTCCTCGCTGGAGGAGCGGATATCAGGCAGGACGCTATTGGGAATATCGAAAAGCCGCAGGATTTCACGATCCCAATCCAGCGTTCGCAGGTTCATGAGTTGGGTGCGGCTGGCATTGGTGACATCGGTGGCGTGGACGCCGCCGTTTGGCCCGCCGGTGAGGTTCCACAGCAGCCAGGTGTCGATGTTGCCGAATAGTAGTTCACCGGCTTCGGCGCGCTTGCGCGCCCCTGCAACATTCTCGATTAGCCATCGCAGCTTGAGGCCGCTGAAATAGGAGGCCAGCGGCAAACCTGTCTTTTCGCGCAGGCGGTCCTGACCGCCATCCTTCGCCAGTTCGGCCACCATGTTCTGGACGCGGGTATCTTGCCACACCAGCGCGTTATGGAGCGGCTTGCCGGTTTTTCTATCCCACACCACCGTGGTTTCGCGCTGATTGGTGATGCCCACCGCCATCAGGTCGGCTTTGCTCAAGCCGCCCTTCTTGAGGGCCTCGGCAATCACTTCCTGAGTGTTACGCAGGATTTCTTCCGCGTCATGCTCCACCCAGCCCGGTTGTGGGTAAATCTGTTGGTGCTCCTTTTGAGCAACCGTTATGATCGTTCCCTTGCGATCAAAAACAATGAACCGGGAACTTGTGGTTCCTTGATCTATGGCACCAATATACTTTGTCATATCGCCTGACCTCCTGTTACCCGCCCACGAGACAGCTTCGCTGCGATATTTTTAAACCGGTCTGATGTCAGTTCATGCCCGATCTCGCAGATATTGTGAGAGCGCGGCTGCGCCCGTTTCCGACAGATGCAACCCAAGTTTCGACCGCCGCCACAGGATATCCTCGGTGGTGCGTGCCCATTCTTCCCTGATGAGATAATCAACTTCGGCCTGCGTCAGCCCGGCGCCAAAATCCTGACCGAGATCACCCCAGGTTGTGGCGGAGCCGACAATGCTGGTGATCCGCGTGCCATAGGCATGCGCCATGCGGCGCGCTGCATCTTGGGGCAGGAAGGGCCATTTCACGCCAACATCACCGAGAAACCGCTCAAAATTGCCATCGGCAATATCGCCACCCGGCAACGGGGATGATGCGGTCCATGAGGGTTTGATGCCGGGGATGAAGGGCGCGAGCTTTTCAAATGCATGTTCGGCCAGACGGCGGAACGTGGTTATTTTGCCGCCAAACACCGACATCAGCGGCGGCTCGCCCGGCTTCGATTCGATATCGAGCACGTAATCACGTGTCACCGCCGAGGCATTGGCCGCAGCATCATCATAAAGCGGGCGCACACCCGAGAATGTCCATGTTACATCGCCCGGCACCACCTTTTGCTTGAAATAGCGGCTGATGCTCTCGCACAGATAAGTGACTTCTTCCGGAGAAATTTCGACCTTGCCGAGCGGCCCGTCATAGGGGTCATCGGTGGTGCCAATCAGCGTGAATTTGTCCTCGTAGGGAATGGCGAAGACGATGCGGTTGTCCGGGTTTTGGAACAGGAAGGCGTGCGCGCCGTCATAGAGTTTTGGTACGACAATGTGGCTGCCTTTGACGAGCCGCACATGTTTGGTTGTCGCCACATGCAGCCTGTCCTGCAACACTTCGCTGACCCACGGGCCGCCGGTATTGATGACCATCCTGGCACAGATTTCGCGCTGCGCGCCGCTGGCAACATCTTCAATCGTGGCATACCAAAGACCGCTCTCCCGGCGTGCCGAAATGAGCCGTGTGCGGGTATGAATCTCCGCGCCGCGTTCGCGCGCATCCATGGCGTTGAGCACCACAAGCCGCGCGTCATCGACCCAGCAATCTGAATAGAGAAAGCCGGTATCGAGCCGGTCTTGCAACGGAAGGCCAATGGGGCTTTGCCGCAAATGTATGGTTTCTGTGCCGGGCAGGGTTTTGCGGCAAGCGAGGTGATCGTAGAGAAACAGCCCGATGCGGATCATCCAGGCCGGGCGCAACCCGCCATCATGGGGGAGCACGAAGCGCAAGGGACCGACGATGTGGGGGGCAATTTCCAGCACACGTTCGCGCTCAAGCAGGGCTTCGCGCACCAGACGGAAATCGTAATATTCGAGATAGCGCAAGCCGCCGTGGATCAGTTTTGTGCTGGCGGAGGAGGTGAATTCTGCCAGATCGCCCTGTTCGCAAACGAATACTGAAAGACCGCGCCCGGCGGCGTCGCGGGCAATACCGGTGCCATTGATGCCACCGCCTATGATGAACAGGTCAAATGGTTTTATCATCATTGGGCACCCCCATCGGTCAGAATTGGGCGGCTTTCTGCAAAAAATATGCCTGCTATAAAAATTTTCGCAAGTGAAATCTTTGTGTTCGGTTTCGCGCCTCGACGGCGGAAAAAGGTAGGTTCGGGGCCGGTAAACTTTTCGGACACAATATGATAGCGCGCTTCGGCATTGTGGAAAGCAGCAGCGAATTTATGACTTTAGGATGAGATGTGGGGTTCGCACCGCACCGCTTTGCGCTCAGCGAGGGACTTGCCGGGAGAGCGCGTTACACTATTCGACGTCGCCAAAATTATGGCTTTCCCGACGCACACTTTGCTTGATCTCGGGAGGCCCGACATAGTGATCTCGGCGAGAGGGCATGGCTGTAATCTCTATGCCTCTTTTGCGGCGATGTGCAGGGCCACTTCGTGGGAGGTGAGCACGGAGCATACGGAGGCGGGAGGCGGCTGATCGGTGTAGAGTGCCTGGATTTCGGTGAGATTGCCCATGCGCACCATGGGGCGGCGTGAGAACTTGGTGTGGTCTGTCACGAGGAAGGTCTGGCGGGCCGAGCGGATGATGGCTTGGGCGGCGCGCACCTCGTCGTAATCGAAATCAAGCAGGGTGCCGTCGGAATCGATGCCGCTGATGCCGATAATGCCGTAATCGACCCGGAACTGCTCAATGATTTCACAGGATACCTGACCGAGCACGCCGCCGTCGCGGTTGCGAATGCGGCCGCCGGTGATGATCACCGAAAAGTCGGTGTTACGGGTTAGAATCTGCGCCACATTGATGTTGTTGGTGATGATGCGCAGGCCCTTGTGATTGACGAGCGCGCGCGCCACCGCTTCCGTGGTGGTGCCGATATTGAGAAACAGCGAGGAATTGGCCGGGATGTGTTGGGCCACGAGCCGGGCGATGCGCTCTTTCTCGTCGTAATGGGTAATCTGGCGTTGGGAATAGTCGATATTTTCGACGCTTGACGGCGCTCCCGCCCCGCCGCGATAGCGCACCAGACTGCCGGTTTCCGAAAGCTCGTTGAGATCACGCCGGATGGTCTGGACGGTGACGCCAAATTGCCGGGCAAGCATCTCAATGGTGATGAAGCCCTTTTGCCGAACGAGCGCGACAATCTCCTGCCGCCGTTCTTCGGCGTTCTGCTGGTCGGAAATCAGTTGCTCTGTCGACATTAGCTGGGAACCCTGCCGTTCGGATGACGGTTTGAGAGCGGCATCGGATAGCGTTTCATATCGCAATGACTGCTCAGTTTCAAACGGGTTTTAAAATACCACCTGCATACCGTTTCGGCATTCCAGCATCACACCCCGTGCTTTTTGTCACGTTGGTTGCTGTCATATCGCCATAACCTCACCATATATAAAGATGCGATCGGTCGCGGAAGCCCGGCGATCGACAGGAAGGAAGAGCCATGAGGATATTTCCCGAACGCCCAGTTCTGAAGCTCTTCCTGATCAATGGGATCATGGGAGGCTCGCTCGGCGTGTTGCTGGCAACGGCCTTCGTGTTCGGCAATTTCTTTGGGTTGCGGGAAATTATGGCCAGTTCCATCGGCGTTCCAGCCGGGTGGGCCTTGCTTGCCTATGTCTTCGCCTGCACCTTCGCCGGGTTGGCGATGGCAACCGCAATCATGTTGCATTGGGGCGAAGATGACGACGATAGCGATGGCGGCCTGACCAGCCGGGCCACCGAGGCCATGCATCTTGAGCCGGTGCCCATCCGGGTTCGCGCCCGTCGTTGAATGGCGCGGAGCGCATCAGGCCCCGCGCGCTTCATCTGCGTTGAGGTTCGTGCTCAGACAAAATCTTCGCGCATGGGGGTGAAAATATCTATCAGCGTGCCCGCTTCCACACAGACCGCACCATGAATAATATCGCCATCCACCAGATAAGTATCGCCGGTTGTGAGGCGCTTGGTCTGGCCGTCAATGGTAACATCGAAGGCCCCGCTGACCACATAGGCGCATTGATGGTGCGGGTGCTTGTGGGGGGCACCGATGGCTCCGGCTTCGAAATCCACGCGCACGACCATCATCTTGTCGTCATAACTTAGAATCTTGCGCTGGATGCCGGGGCCTGCCGCCTGCCAGGCGATATCGGCGAATGTGGCGAAAGGCTTGCCCTTACGGCTTTTGATATCGTTCATTGTTTGAACCCCTATGGTCGTCGGATCGGTCGCATACGATGGCGGCAATCCTATGAAATCGATGGCCGTTCTACAACTGATATTTCAGGATGTGGTTTAAGTTTGCGGGGTTGCAAACCGGGTGGAAAAAACATCGTTTCCGGGTTTCCAAAACACCACTTCGGCGATACAAGAACCGGGACGCGCGACAAAGGGCGCTGGGGCGATAGAATGCCCGTGCCCGCATGAGGAGGCATCACCATGGCCCAAAAAGAATCCCGCACGCAAACGGCGGTTCTGCCCATAGCCGAACACCCCACCATGCAGAAAATTGTGACTGTGGTGGGCGGCGGCTTTCTGAGCCGGTACGTGGTGCGGGCGCTGACCCAGCGCGGCTACCGCGTGCGCGTTGCCCTGCGCAAGCCAAATCAGGCTTTGGGGCTCCAGCCGCTCGGTGATGTTGGGCAAGTTGTCGTGGTGCAGGCCAATATCCGCAATCGCGATTCGCTGGTGCAGGCGGTGCGTGGTGCCCATGCAGTCATCAATCTCACCGGCATCCTGCTGGAGCGCGGCACACAGAGCTTCCAGGCGATCCATGTCGACGGCGCGCGCACGCTTGCCGAAGTTGCGCCTGCGGATGCGCGGTTTATCCATATATCCGCCATCGGTGCCGATGAAAAATCAGCGGCGGGCTATGGGCGTTCCAAGGCGGCAGGCGAGGCGGCGGTGTTCGCGGCCCGTAAAGACGCCGTGGTATTCCGCCCCTCGGTGCTGTTCGGCCCCAATGATGGTTTCTTCAACCGGCTCGGCACGCTGGCCAAGATGATGCCGGTGATGCCGGTGCTGGGACCCGACACCCGCTTGCAGCCGGTTTTCGCCGGTGACGTGGCTGAGGCAATCGCTCTGGCGGTTGACGGCAAGATCACCACCGGTCGTGTCTACGAGCTGGGTGGTCCGCGTATTGAAACCATGCGTGAGTTGTCTGCCCGCGTACTCAAGGAAACCGAGCGCAAAAAGCGGCTGTTTGGCCTGTCTGCGGGTCTGGCGTCCTTCTCGGCGGGAATCGTCGATCTCATTGACCGGATCACCGTCGGCATCCTGATCCCACGGGAATTGGTGTTTACGCGCGATCAGTTGGCGTTGCTGGCAACCGACAATGTGGTTTCCGCCGCAGCGAAGGCCGAAGGGCGTACGCTGGAAGCCCTTGGCATCGAAGCCACCGCCTATGAAGGCGTCATTCCCGGCTATCTCGAACGCTTCCGTAAGGCGGGAGAGTTCGAAAACATGCGCGAGCGCCGCCGCTTGGCGCGCTGAGCCCGCTCTTCTAAAGATAGGGCGACGCCAGCCAGATCATGCGGTTGCGCAGGCGTTGCCAGAAGGGCCGCTGTTGCAGTGTGGCAAGCGTTTCCGGGAGACTATCCCGGATGCGCGTGTCGATGGCCGCTTCGATATCCGCTGCCGTTTTGCGATCATAGATTTCCACATCGAGCTCAAAATTCAATCGCAGGGAGCGCGGGTCGATGTTTGACGATCCCACATAGCTCCAAGCGCCATCCACCGTCATCAGTTTGGAATGATCGAACGCGCCGGTTGCCCGCCAGATGCGACAGCCGGGGCGGAGTAACTGGTCCAGTTGTGCGGTCATGGCGTAATCGACCAGTTTCAGGTTGTTGGTTGAGGGCAGAACGATGTCGACGGTCACGCCCCGTTGCGCCGCCACCGCAAGTGCGCCGATCAGTTGTTGATCTGGCAGAAAATAAGGCGATGAAATACGGATGTGGCTTTGCGCGACGGTGATTGCGCCGAGCAGCACATTATGGGTTTTTGCCAGATTGCGGTCGGGGCCGGAGGGTACAACACGCGCTGCAATCTTGGCGTCGTCATTGTCGGCATCATCGGACATGTCGGCGAACCAGCCATCCGACAATTCTTCACCCGTTGTGACCTGCCAATCGTGCATGAAGCTTGCCAGCAGCTGCGAGACGATGGGGCCGGTGATGCGGAAATGGCGGTCATGCATCACGTCGCTTCCGGCAAAAGCGGTGGTGAACACCTGACGAATATTCATGCCGCCGGTCAGGCCGATGCGCCCATCAATCACCAGCACCTTGCGGTGGCTGCGCAGATTGGCATAGGGCATGCGAAACCCGATGACGGCACCATTGAACAGCGCATGGGGAATGCCAGCCCGGGCGAGCGCCCGCGTAACCGGCGGGCGTGAATAGCGCGCGCCGATGGCGTCAACCAGCACGCGGATTTCAACACCACGCTTCTGGGCACGCGCCAATGCGGCGACGATTTCATTGCCGATGATATCGCTGTCAAAAATGTAGCTTTGCAGAACAACGCTTTTCTCAGCGGCGTCGATGGCCTCAATCATGGCCGGATAGGTTTCGTCGCCACCGTTGAGCGGTGTGATGCTGTTGCCGGTGGCGAGGGGGAAACCCGAGATGCTGTCGACCAGTGTTTTCAAGGCGACGAACTGGCCAGCGGCGAAGGTTGCCACATCCACCGGGCTGATCGTCGCCGTGCCGCGCTTCAGGCCGGTTGCGGCGTGGCGGCGGTTGGTTGCCTGTTGCCGAACGCGGTTGATGCCAGCGACGGCATAAAGGAGCGCGCCGATGAAGGGGCTCAGAATGACGATGCCAACCCAGCCGATGGCCGCGCGCACGTCATCCTTGGTCATTGCGGCATGAATTGCGGCAGCAACCCCAACCACCACTGAAAGGGCGAAGAAGATATGCGGCCAGTAATGGGCGAAAAAGTCCGCCATTGCTGCGGCGCTCAGAAGGTGCTGATCAACCGCTCGGCGGTCGCGCGGTTGCACGCCATCGGGATGTCATAGACCAGCGCAAGACGGGTCAGTGCCTTGACATCGACATCATGCGGATGCGGCGATAAGGGGTCGACGAAGAAGAACAAGGCGTTGATTTGCCCTTCGGCAATCATCGCACCAATCTGCTGATCGCCGCCGAGTGGGCCGCTTTTAACCCGATTGACCGTGAGGCTAGGGCACGCTTCCACGATGCGCGCGCCGGTGGTGCCGGTGGCCACAAGGGTGAACTTTTTCAGCGTGTCCGCGTGATCGGCGGCAAACTCTGCCATGGCGGCTTTTTTGTCATCGTGGGCAATCAGGGCGAGGGTCTGGCTCATTGCGGTGTCCTTACGGCGGCATTCCTGAAGGGGTTTCGTACCATCGGGCGCGGTGCGGGGAAAGCCTTGCGATGCTCAATAGGGGCTGACAGGGAAAAATCTCAGATAAAGCTCGGCATATTTGCCCTCTTTCCAGAGCTGAAGGAGGGCGTAATCGAACGCGCGCCGCAGCGCCGTATCGTCATTGCGAAACACAAAGCCGATACCTTCGCCAAAATAGGCGCTTTCCAGATAGGGGCCACCGGCAAAGGCGCAGCACTCTTTCGATTCGCTGCCGCCGAGCCACAGGGCGAGGTTCAGCCCATCGGCGAAAAGGTAATCGATGCTGCCATCTTGCACTGCGCGCTCGGCGGTGGCGAGATCGGCAAAGGGCGTGAAGACCACGTCGGGGAAGAAGCGCTTGAGATAAGCCCCATGGCGGCTCTCCGTCACCACTCCGACCTTCTTGCCCTTGAGCCGGTCTGGTGTGATGGCGCTATTCGCAAGCGTGCGTTGGGCAATGAAGCGGGCGGGGTTGCGGAAATAGGGGGCGGTGACGGCGTGTGACTGGCGCAAGCTTGCGGTGATGGGGATCGCCGCCACCACGGCGTCAGCCTGGCGGTTGGTCAGGCTTGGCAGTAGGGTGTCGAAGGCTCGGGTCTGGATTGTGCAGGTGATTTGCAGCCGGTCACAGGCCGCGCGGGCCAGCTCCACCGAGAAGCCGGTCGGAATGCGGTCGATGCCGGCAAAGTTCAGGGGCGGAAAGCCGTCTTCGGTGACGAAGCGCACGGTGAGTTGGCCGGTGAGTTGCGGCCGCTCCAATTGCGTATTCGGGTCCCATAAGCCGGGAATGGTGACCTGTTGCGCCCATGCTGTTGTAACACACAGCACGAACCCGGTAAGAGTTGGTATCATGACTTTCATGAGCACAGAAAATTTCAAAGCAAACCCGCCGGAACAACATCGGACGGATGATATCATAGAGCATCGCACGCCAAATAGGGAAACGCTTTTGCGCATCCCGGCATGTGATGAAAAAGTATCATGGGCGAATACCTTTCGGCGGGGATTCGTATTAGCGTTTGGATATGAAGAAGGAGGTTTTTACGATGCCATTGCACCAGACCCTCAATGACGTGAAGTCGAACGCCAAGACGGTTGCCATCGACGAACTCAATATGCGCTTGGCCGAGGCCATCGATCTTGCGCTTCTCACCAAGCAGGCCCACTGGAATGTGCGCGGCATGCAATTCATTGCCGTGCATGAAATGCTCGACGGCTTCCGCACCGAGCTTGACGACCATGTGGACACCATGGCCGAGCGTGTGGTCCAGCTGGGTGGCACAGCATTGGGAACCACGCAGGAGGTTGCGGCTAAAACCACACTTCCGGCTTACCCCACCAATATCTATGCCGTGAAAGATCACCTCACTGTCCTGGCTGCCCGTTACGGCCAAACCGCCAAGGCGGTGCGCGCCGCCATTGATACGGTTGACGAAGCAGGCGACGCCGACAGTGCCGACATTTTCACGGCCTATTCCCGCGCGCTCGACAAGGCGCTGTGGTTCATCGAGGCGCATATCAAGGAATGAACGGCTGCGTCCGGAATTGACGTTTCATTGAGCCGCCGGGGCAGCAGCACCCGGCGGTTTTTTTACCTCTCATAGCGTCTTGCAAAACGCCTCAAACTCTTCCGGCGTGGCATAGGATTTTTGGGTGCCGCGCTTGGTGATGGAATTGGCGGCATAGCGCGCGGCGGTTTTGAGGGCTGCAACAGCGTCATGGTTTTTGCTGTAAAAAGCGGCAAAGCTGCCGATGAAGGCATCGCCCGCGCCGGTGGTATCGACCGGCTTCACTTTGACCGGCTGAATGCGCTCGGCGTTCTTGTCCGTCACCATCAGCGCGCCGCGCGAGCCCATGGTGACGATGACGGTGCGGATGCCCTTGGCGATGAGTGACCGCGCAGCCGCCTGCACCTGCTCTTCGGTGTCAACCGGCATACCGGTCAGCAGCGCCAGTTCGCTCTCATTGGGCGTGAAGAAGGTGACGGTCTTGATGCGTTCGAGATCAAGGCTCGGGTCGGCCGGGGCGGGGTTGAGCACCACCTCAATCCCGTGCTTCGCCCCGAAGGCGATGGCGTAATAAACCGTCTCCAAAGCGATTTCCAATTGCAGCAGGATGAGACTACAGGTTTTTAGTTCTTCTGCGGCGCGGTCGATATCGGCTGGGCGCAGGTGGTCGTTGGCCCCCTTGACGATCAGGATGCGGTTTTCACCGGTCGGATCAACGAAAATCGGGGCGACGCCGCTTGAGGTATTCGCCACCTTCTCGACAAAGCGCGTGTCGATGCCGCATTCCGCCAGATTGCGCACGGTGTTTTCGGCGAAAAGGTCGTCGCCCACCTTGGTCAGCATCATGACATTGGCACCGAGCTTTGCCGCCGCCACCGCCTGATTGGCCCCCTTGCCGCCGCACCCCAGTTCGAAATTCGGCGCTTCCAGCGTCTCACCGTCTTCCGGCATCCGGTTGATATAGGTGATCAGATCGACGTTATTTGAACCGATGACGGCGATTTTTCCGGCCATGATTTTGGTCCTCAAAGAGAGCGGATATGCTGTTCGGCGGCATCCGCCGCCCGTTTGTCGAGATAGCCGAGGCGCACGGAGAACGCTGCCTGTTCTTGGCCCTTCAATGTGCGGATATTGCCTTTCTTCTGCTCCGCCAGAAACCCTTCCGGCTCGCAGGTGGCAGGCAGGGCGAAGGCCGCAACCTTCTGGTCGCTGTTGACCAGAACCCAGCGAACGGTTTGGGTGAAAGCGGTGGTGTCATAGGCAATGGAGAAGGCATCGCCCTCGCGGCGGCGCATCATCAACTGGGTGAGGCCGCGCTTATCGCTCTTGAGATTGCGAATATAGAAGACTTGTTCGGGGTCGTAACGTGTGGGTTCATCGAGCACTTCCATGACATCTGGCTTTTGTGCCAGTTGATCCATGAAGGCGATGAGGTCCGGCGTCGGCACCACGTGACCGGGAATGCTTTTGCGCACCACTGTCTCTTCGGGCGAGAAGGCGGCAGGCTGGATGATGCGCGCGCCGTCATAAAAGCCGAAATTGGCATGGCACATATACATCAAGGGCATTGGCGCATCGGAGAGGTTTTGCACCGACATGGCGATGTCGAACAGGGTTGATGCCGGGCGCAGAGTCACATGGGGTCGAGCGAGGTAATGCGCGCCAAAGCCCATGGCATATTCGCGCTCGCCGGTGACGGCAAGCCATGGCCCTTCGGCGTCTTCGCCAAATGCGAGCCCGGCGCGGTCCATGGGCGCACAGGGCATTTCACCATGCAGCGGGTGGGTATCCTGCGGCGAGGGGCAACCACAGGCGAGCAAGCCCGAATGGTAGGCGAAGCAGCCATAGGTGCCCGCAATATTCTCGGCATGTCGGGGCATGGAGAACATGTTCGCCATGGTGAGATCGACGCCGTCGAAAAACGCATCCCACACCATCTGGCCGTAAAACGGCAAGATGACGAGATGGCCGCGCTCATTGGAAAGACGGATTGCCTCAATGCCGCTGTCGTAACGGAAGGCCGAGGCGGTCATGCCCGCATAGGTTGCAATGGTGCGTTCCTTCTCGCCAAAGAAGGAAGGGCGTAATTCGATGGCGACGGGATGCATCTCAGGCCTCCTTATTACCGGGTGGCGTTGTTGCGCAGGGCATTGATGGTGATGACCAGTAGCAGCAAAGCGCCCCAGTAGAAGTCGATGAAATGGTTGCTGAACCGCAGCATTGTGAGGCCGCTCGACAGGAACATCAAGGCGAGCACGGCAATAGATACGCCGAGCACCGTGCCGCGTCCGCCCGAGGGGTTGGTGCCGCCCAGCACGGAAATCAACACGGCTTGCAACAGATAGGACACGCCGTAATCGGACTTGGCCGAGCCCAGCCGCATGGAGAGCATGATACCGGCGATGCTGGCCATGATTCCGGTGAGAATGTAGGAATAGAAGATCATCCGTTCCGTGCGTAAACCGGCAAACGCGGCGGCCTTGGCATTGGTGCCGATCAGCATCAGGTTCACGCCGAGCGTCGTGCGGGTCAGCATGAAGGCCACGAGGCATGCGATGACGATGAACAGCACAAAGGGTATGGCGGGGTCATAATAGGTGGGCAGGCCCATGAGCGACCCGAGCGGAACCTTGCCGTTGCCGATGGCAGTCCACAGGGCTGGGTAGCCGATAATGGCCGGGCCACCTGTGAGCACTTGGGCAAATCCGACCATGACATAGCCGGAGCCGAGTGTGGTGATGATCGGCGTGATCTTGAGTTTGGTAATCATGAAGCCGTTAAAAATTCCGGCGAGGAACCCGGTGGCAAGCGCGATGCCGATGCCGGTGGCGATGCGCAGCGCTTCTGCCGCGAAGGCGACTTCTGAGCCTGTAGGCGGAGCGGTGTGGCGGAAATAGACACCCGCCAGAATTCCCGCGAGATTGGCCACCGCAATTACCGAAAGATCAATGCCGCCGGTGAGCATGGCAACCAGAATGGCAATCGACAATAGCCCGAGTTCGGGAAATACGAAGGTGATTGATTCGAGATTGCCCGGCCGCAACAGGCGGTAATCGGTGGCATAGGCCATGCCAATCAGAATGAGCAGGGTCAGCACCAGTAAAAGGCCGATATTGTCATCTCGGTTCATGAACCTGCGCATATCGAGGGGGCTTGAAGCCTCTGTGCGATGATTGCTCATGACAGTCTCCCGATGCTGAGACGGCCACGATTGTCGCGCCAGGCGGAACTAGCGGCGGCGGCCAGAAGCATGATGCCGATGACAACCGGCTGCCATGTGGTGGGAATGCCCATGATAATCAAACTGTTTTGCACCATGACGAACATGAAGACGCCAAGCAGCGTGCCAAGCACCGAACCGCGCCCGCCAAAAATGCTGGCACCGCCAAGCACCACAGCGGCAATGGCCAGGAGGTCGTAGCCGCCGAACACCCGCGGATCGGCTTGCTGGCTCATTGCGGCGTATAACAGGCCTGCGATACCGGCGAGCGCGCCCGCTGTGCAATAGACGAAGAAGGTTGTTTTGCGGGTGTCGAAGCCCACACGCTTTGCCGCCTCCGCATCGCCCCCGAGGGCATAGACTGAGCGGCCGAGCATGGTGCGGCTGAGGATCAGGTGCAGAATGAGCGCCAACACCGCATAAATCAGGATCATCGCCGTGAGGTTATAGGTGGTACCGTCCTCGCGGGTGATGGTGATGAGGTTGAGCTTGGCGAAGGCGAGGAGTGATTTCGGCATAACGCCGATATTGATGATGCTGGTGCCGACACCGCCGAGCAAAAGCCCACGCACCACCGCGACCATACTGAGCGTCACAATCAGCGGAATGGCCTTGAAGCGGTAAATGAAGAAGGCGTTGGCCGCACCGCAGACCATCCCGACGGATGCAGCGGCCAGAAAGGCCAGCGCAACCGGGATCTCTCCGAAATAAATCGGAAAGCTCGGGTCGGTCATGGCTTTTATGGTGAGATACATGCCCGCCACCGCAAAGGCGGGGAAGGATACGTCAATGCCGCCCGAGATCATCACCAGCATGACGCCCAGCGCCATGATGCCAATGACGATGCTTGTCTGCAAAAGACTGAAAAGATTAGCCGGCTGCCAGAAGGCGGGGTTGATGATGCCGATGATCAGCATCGCTGCCAGCAGGATGGCGGCTGTCATGGCTTCGGAGTGGCGCAAGAGCTTTGTCATCACACCAACTTTTTCAATTTGTCGTTGACCGCGTCATCTGTGACGTCGGCACAGTCAAAGTCTTCCACGAGCCGCCCCTTATGCATCATCAGGATGCGGTTGCAGTTTTGCACGAGTTCGAGAACATCATCGGAAATCATCAAAACCGCGAGACCGCTTTTTGCGGCCAGTTCGCGGATGTGCTGATGGATGCCGGCTTTTGAGCCCACATCGACGCCGACAGTTGGCCCATTAAGAACAAGAACTTTTGCGCCGGTCATTAACCACCGCGCCAGCACCACGCGCTGCTGATTGCCACCGGAAAGCTGCCCGACCGGCTTTTCGCCGGTGGGGGTGGCGATGCGCATATCTGCGATCATGCCCGAGGCTTTATTTGCCGCCTGCTGCCGGTCGATCAGGCCTGCGGGCGCAAGGCGCTCATAGGAAGTGGAGAGGATATTGCGGTCAATGGACTGGGTGAGGAACAGCCCCTCGCTCAAGCGCTCTTCCGGGATGTAGGCGATGCCCTTGGCGATGGCGTCCTGTACATTACCGAGCTGCACCGGCTGTCCATCGACAACGACGTTCCCCTGCACGCCTTCCACCAGGCCGAACAGCGAGAGCGCAAGCGTGGTGCGCCCGGAGCCGAGCAGGCCGGACAGGCCGACGATTTCCCCGGGGCGGATGGCTAAAGATATGTCTTCGAGATAGCCGGGCAAGGAAAGGTTGCGCACTTCGAGCCGGGGCGCAGCATTGCCCTGCGGCTGCCAGCGATAGGGCTCGATATGGATATCCTGCCCAGTCATATGGCGGGTGATGGAAGACTCGTTGAAGTCTTTGGCGACGCCTTCAGCCACTTTTTTGCCGTTGCGGAAAATGGTGATCTGTTCGCTGATCTCCAGCATTTCGCGCATCTTGTGGCTGACAAACAAAACCGCGATGCCGCGTGCCTGCACTTCGCGCACGATGCGAAACAGGGTTTCGACTTCCTTGTTGGTCAGGGCGGTGGTCGGCTCATCCATGACGATCAGCCGCGCGTCCGACAGCATGGCACGGGCAATGGCAACGATCTGTTTGCCGGAGGCGGGGAGATTGGCAACCTCTTCATCGAGGGCGATATCGACGCCGAGCTTTTTGAGAATATCGTGCGCTTTGGTGCGCACGTCGCGCCAGTTCACCAGTTTGCGGCCATCGCGCAGAGAGGTGTTGAGGGTGATATTCTCGGCGACCGTCAAATTGCCGAACAGCGAAAAATCCTGGTAAATAACCTGAATACCGCGCCGGATCGCTTCAATGGGCGTGAGATGCGCAATGCGCTCTCCGTCAATGTAGATTTCGCCGCCCTCGGGCTGGTAAACGCCGGACATCACCTTGATGATGGTGGACTTGCCGCAGCCGTTTTCCCCGGCAAGACAGCGGATCTCGCCCTTGTTGATGGTCAGCGAGACATCATCGAGGGCACGCACGCCCGCGAAGCGCTTTTCGATATTTTTGAGTTCGATGAGAGCTTCGGGCATGGCTTTCCGTTAACAAAGGCGGAAGGGGCCGCGTGGTCCCTTCCGGCGTTCAGTTTATCGGTATAAATTAGAAATTGTAATCGGCCATGTTTTCTTTGGTAACGCCGACCCAGCCCTGCCCATAGAGCAGATTGGCCGCGCCGCCCGCAGGGGTCGTCAGCTTGGTATAGCCGGGGAGCCCCAGGTCGAGACCGGCTTTGATATCTGCATTCTTTTTCTGCAGAGCCAACACCGCAATTTCATTCATGGCGTAGCCAGCAACCGCCGGATCCCAGAACTGGATGTACTGGATATCGCCGGTCTTGAGGTATTCACCCGCCACTGAGACGAGGCCCGTGCCGGAGAAGAACAGCTTGCCCTTGAGGCCGCGCTCGGCCACCAGGCGGCCCGCGCCGGCCGAGGTTGGCATTGGTCCGCCGACCACTCCCTTGACATCCGGGTGGGCGGTGAGGGCTTCCTTCAGCTTGTTGTAATCGACATTGGCGTCGTCATAGGTTTCGAGCCGGTCGGTTGCGAGTTGCATTTTCGGGAAGTTCTGCTTCTGGTAAGCGATGGCTCCGTCGATCCATTCGTTCTGCGACTTGGAGGTCAGGCTGCCGACCGTGGCTACATATTTGCCTTCGCCGCCCATGTTCTTGCCGAGCACTTCCATGAGCTTTGCGCCGTAGGCCTTGTTGTCGAAGGCTTCGAGCACGTAGTCAGCGTTCTTGATGTTGGAGGCTTCGTGGGCAATCACGATGATGCCACGGTCACGCGCCTTCTTGAGAACCGGCTCCACCGCTTCCACCGAAAACGGCACGATGGTGATGGCGTCTACGCCTTGGGCAATCAGGTTTTCAACCAGTTGCACCTGAGCCGCGGCATCCGCCTGGCTCGGGCCGACCATCCAGGTGTCATGGCCGGTGTCTTTGGCAAACTGGCCCACGCCAACCTTCATGCGGTCAAACCAGGCGATACCATCGACCTTGACGACTGTGGCAATCACGAACTTCTTGCTGCCGCCCTTGACAGTGAGGGAGGGAGGCACCTTGCTGCTGTCCACCGGCCCATTGCCTGCAGCAAAGGCGGGAGCCGCGCCGAGCGCCAGCGTCATGGACAATACCGCTAGTAACTTTTTCATCGTCGAACTCCTGCAATGTTGCCTGGGGTGGTGTGGTGAGTGCCGGGCGGAAATGGCCGCCCAAACCAAATTAAGCTGCTGTTACGATGGAGACTGAAGCGCTGGCTCCAATACGTGACGCACCGGCTTCGATCATGCGTACCGCATCGGCAAAGGTGCGGACGCCGCCCGATGCCTTGACGCCCATATCCGGGCCGACGATGGCGCGCATGAGCGCCACATCTTCCACCGTTGCACCGCCGGTCGAGAAGCCGGTGGAGGTTTTCACATAATCTGCGCCCGCTTCCTGGGCGAGCTTGCAGGCGGTTTTCTTTTCCTCATCCGTGAGGAGGCAGGTCTCGATGATGACCTTCAAAAGAGATGTGCCGCACGCCGCCTTGACCGCCGCAATGTCGGAGCGGACATGGCTGAAATCTTTGTCTTTCAAGGCGCCAACTTCGATGACCATATCAATCTCGCCCGCGCCCGCCTGCACCGCCCATTCGGTTTCCCGCGCTTTGACGAGGGAGGGGATAGCGCCAAGCGGGAAGCCAACCACCGAACAGGTCTTGACCGCGCTGCCTTTCAAAGCCGCCGCGACGAGCGGCACGTAAAACGGATTGACGCAGACTGAGAAGAACCCATGCTCGCGCGCTTCACGGGCGAGCTGCTCCACCTCGCCGCGGCGTGCATCTGCGCGCAGGATGGTGTGGTCGATATAAGGGGGGAGCTTTGCGGGAGTAAGTCCGGTCGCCTTTGTAGACATGGCTTTCTGCCTTTCGCCGGGAATGCGGCAATGGGGAAAATGTTACAATCATAACATTTATCTGTTATGATGCTTTCATATTTTGACGGATCATGTCAAGGTTGAAATTGCCGAAAGCGGCATGGCTTCCTGGAGGGGAAGGCAGGGATGGAACCGGGTTCAAATAAAAAACAACAACGCCTTCAATCTCTTGCCGCGCTCATCCAGCGGCGCGGTTCGCTTCATCTCAAGGAAGCAGCAAAGCTGTTGAGCGTCTCCGAGATGACCGTGCGCCGCGATCTGGCTGTGGGAACGGGTAATCTGGCGTATCTCGGCGGCTATATTGTTGCAGGGGATGCCGTATCTGCGCCACTTGATTACAGCTTGCGTGCCGAGAAAGACCGTCATGCCGTGCTGAAAGAGCAGGCCGCACGGGCGGCTCTTGCGCTGATCGAGGATGACGACGTTCTGTTTCTCGATTGCGGCACAACCGCGCCGCATCTTGCCCGCCTTATCCCCCCAGACCGGCGGCTGACGGTGGTGTGCTACGCCCTGAATATCGCTGAAATCCTCTGCAAAAATCCGGGTGTCCGCGTCATTCTGCAAGGCGGGCGCTTCCATGCCTCATCTGCCACCTTTTTCGATGAGGAAGCTCTGCGTACCCTGGACCGGCTGCATATTACCAAGGCGTTTTTGACTGCGGGGGGGGTCCATGCCGAGCGGGGTGCAAGCTGCTCGCATTTCCACGAAGTCACGGTCAAACAGGCGGTAATCGCCAATGCCCAGAAGTCATATCTTTTGACAGATTCCAGCAAGTTTGGCAGAACACGCCTTGCCCATTTCGCGGAACTCTCCGCTTTCGAGGCGGTGGTGACAGATGGCAGCGTTAGCAAAGCCGATATCGCCGCCGCGCACAAAGCCGGGACGCGGGTGGTCCGCCCATCGGATAAGCCGTAAATCGGGCGGTGCCTCGTTACAGAACAAGGGGGCGACGCTCCAGAACCTCGCCGATGCCGTGGCGCTCAAGCGCGATGGCGAACCCGTGAGCACTTTCGGAAATCTCGTAGAGATTCCATGCGGCGCGGTGATCGGCGTCGCGCTTGCTGGCTGAGGCCGAAGGGGCGGCAATGAGCGGAATGGGGCCATGGGGCCCGGCGCACCAGTCGAACGCCGTCACATGATTGTGGCCATAGAGAACGAGTTCCGCGCCTGCCCGTGCCAGAACTGCTTCGAGCGCTGCTGCGTCCTTCAACTCACGGCTTGGCGTGGTGCCGCCGACATGGGGCGGATGGTGAATCATGATCACGCGGCAGATGGGGCCTTCGTCGCGCAGGGCGGTGAGCAGGGTTTCGAGGGCTTCGAGCTGCGCTGGCCCAAGTCGTCCATAAGCCTTGAACGGGCCGGTGGGGATGGCTGAATTGAGGCCGATGAGCGCGACCCTTCCACGCCGCCGCAGATAGGGAAAGCGGATATTCGTCTCGCCGTCGCCGTGCATGTATGCGCCACAGGCGGCAAACAGGCCAGCGAGTGAGGAACGGGTATAAGCGTCATGGTTGCCGGGAATGAAACTGACCTGCTCGGGCGCGCCGAGTTTTTCCAGAAAGCGGCGCGCGACAGGCCATTCCGCCGCAAGGCCGAGGTTTGAAATATCGCCGGTGCAGGCGATATGATCGGGCGCATGGGCAATCATGTCGGCGGCGAGCGCATTGAGCACAGCCCGGTCATGGCGGCGATGGCGCCCAGAATGCCAGTTCGCCCAGCCGGTTGCGCGCTTGCTGAAAAGCTCAGTGAGGCGCACGGGCGGCAGCGGGCCGATATGGAGGTCGGTGAGATGGGCGAGGCGGAACATAAACCCGTCATAGATCAAATCGGGATTTTACGAAAACACTATCTGACGCGTTTCTTTGCGGCCAGCTGTCCCCTGGGGGAGAGTTTGTTAAGCAGCCCGCGTTAAGTGAAATGTCTCATGTTCAAGGAAAGCGCCCATGGCAGACCGCAGCGACAAGACGGGTGAAATGACCGGCGATGAGGTGGACCGGCCTTCGCTTGGCACGCGTATCCTTCGCCGTGTGGTCAAAGCCGCCTTGCATACCTACTGGCGTTTTCGGCGCGGGCTGACGCTGGGTGTGCGCGCCGCTGTGCTGGACGCGGATGGTCGCGTCTTCCTCATCCGCCATACTTATGTGCCGGGTTGGTATTTGCCGGGCGGAGGTGTGGAGAGCGGCGAGACGGTTGCGGAAGCGCTGGCGCGGGAACTGCGCGAAGAAGCCAATATTGAAGCGACTGCTAACCCGGTATTGCACGGTGTGTTTTTCAACAACCGCATCACCCCGCGTGACCATGTTCTGATTTATGTGGTGCGGGCCTTCCGGGTGTTAGGCGAGAAAAAGCCCGATCATGAAGTGGCCGCTTCTGGCTTCTTTCCGCTCGACGCGCTGCCCCCCGACACAACGCCCGCCACCCGTCGACGTTTACGCGAAATTACCCAAGGGGAGCCGGTCTCGGCGCATTGGTAATTGTCGTTTGCAAAGCATTGTCAGCGCTGCTAAATCTAGCGGGCATTACCGGAAAGGGCGGGGCGATGGGGCTGTTATCCTTGCGACGACGATAAGATTGAGGCGTAAGCTTTCAAAGCCTTTCTTCTATTGTCTCCCCTGCAAGGGACTTCCATGAACACCCTTCTCCTTGATATCCGCCCCGAAATTCCCGCCGACAATGATGCCATTGAGCGGTTGCACGAACGCGCCTTCGGCCCCGGACGCTATGCCCGCACCGCCTCGCGTTTGCGCGAGGGCGCGCCGCACCTGATGGATGTGTGTTTCACGGCGATGGTCGGGACCTTGCTGGTGGGGTCGGTGCGTCTGACGCAGGTGATGGCCGGTGAGATGCCCGCTTTAATGCTCGGCCCACTTACCGTTGACCCCTATTTTGAAAGCCGTGGCATCGGTTCAACCCTGATGCAGCACTCCCTGGAAAAGGCCAAAAAGCTCGGCCATAAACTGGTGCTACTGGTCGGCGATGAACCCTATTACCGCCGCTTCGGCTATAAGGTCGTACCGCCGGGCCATCTCGCCCTGCCGGGACCGGTCAATCCCGCGCGCTTTCTGGCGGTGGAGCTTGAGCCCGGAGCCTTGGAGCAAGCGCGTGGAACGGTGCGTCCTGGCGGGTAAGCCTGTTTGACGGCACCGTCGAGCCCTATCGCCGCCGCCCTTCCACAACCCATGCCATCAGCGCCATTCCGGCCAGTACCAGAAGCGCCCAGAAGCCGATCGTTGCCGGGTATTGGCTGACACTGATGAGGGTTGCGCCCTGTGTTATTGGAAAGCCAATCCAGCGTGATCCGGCAAAGGCTGGGCCGGGCACGCCGGTGTCGATGCGCGGCAGGGCCAACCCGCCTGCATTATCGCCGATGCGCCGCACCGAGCCGCCGGTTGCCTCTGCGATTTTGCGCAGATGCTCGGTGCTAGAGAATACGTCTAGGAACTCGCGTGGGTTAGCGGGGCCGATGCTGACGAAACTGGTGAGATCATCCGCTTTCAGCATGTGCAAGCCCGGTTGCCGGCTAACCACCGTTGCGGTGAACAGGCCCGGTTGTTCAGGTTTGAGGGTGATCTCCTGCATCGTGCCATCCGGCATTTGCAGGGTGACGGGGCCGGGCGCGTCCTTCATGCTTTGCCGCGTGATGCGGATAGTGTCGCCCTGAGCGGTTGCACGCAAAGCCTCCTGTTCCAGGGATGGCTCTTTCATAAGCCAATGCACCAGCCGCCGTTGAAAATCGAGATAGGGGCCGCCGCTGCCATAGCCGCGCGCCCATAGCCAGATCTGGTCGGACATCAGCATGGCGATACGGCCCTTATCGACGCCGTTGAGCACCAGCAGCGGGTTATCGCCTGGGCCGCTCATTAGCGTTCTGTCGGTTGGAGCTTTGGCACCGATCAGGCGGAACCATTCGCCCCATGGGGCAGAACCTGCACCGCTGAGATCTCGCGTGACCGGGTGGCGCTTTCCGGCCTCGGTTAAACCGGGGCGAAACCGCTGTTCAATGATCTGGCCGTTGGGTTGGGCGGGCATCAGGTTGCCCAGTTGCGAGTTCGCCAATGTCGCCTGCGACACAAATTCCGGCCCCATCGCCATCAAAACTGCGCCACCCTCACTGAGATAGCGGGCAATATTGTTGAGATAGGGCGCAGGGATATAACCCTGATTGGCGTAGCGATCGAAAATGACGAGATCAAAATCTTTCAGCCGATTAACGAACAGATCGTGGATCGGGAAGACGATCAGGGAAAGCTCGCTCAAGGGTGTCCCGTCCGACTTGTCGGCGGCGCGCAGGATCGAGAAATGGACCAGATCGACATTGGGGTCGGATTTCAGGAGATTGCGCCAGGCACGTTCGCCCGGATGTGGCTGGCCTGATACCAGCAGCACCCTCAGCCGGTCGCGCACGCCTTCGACCACGAGCACGGCGCGGTTGTTGAGGGTGGTGAGTTCATTGGCGAGTGGCGCGACTTCAAGCTCGACCATATTGCCGCCGCCATGCTCGACCGGCACCTGCAGGGTGAAAGGCGTGCCGGTTGCGACCGTGAGCTTTTTGATTTCGCGTCCGTTGACGCGCAGCACGACCTCGGCCTGTCCATTACCGCCGCGCTCCTCAGCAATGGCACGGATATCGAGCGGCTTGCCGACGATGCCGAATTTTGGTGTCGTTACGAAGCGCACCTGCCGGTCGCGCTCGTCGGGGTGGCCGGTGACGAGCATATGCAATGGCCCGGACAGGGCAAGAGTATCCGCCCCATTGGGAATATCGTGAACGACGCCATCGGTGATGACAATCGCCCCCGCAACGCGGGCTTTGGGCACATCGGACAGCGTGGCATTCAGGGCGGAAAAGAGCTGTGTACCGCCGTCATTGGTGCCATCGCCCACATCGACGAAGCGGGGTTCGATGGCTGGGTTTTCTGCCAAGGTCTTGGCGATGGCGTCGCGCGCGGCGTCGGTCATGCGGGCGCGGTTACCGAGATTCTGCGAACCGGAGCGGTCGGTGACAACGGCAACCACGCTTTTAGTCGGCTGCCGGTTTTCGCGCACGAGCGACGGATTGGTCAGCGCAAGGCACAGGAGTGCGAGCGCCAGCACGCGCCATAAGGCAGACGCGCCGCGTGCATGGATCCATAAACCGGCAATCACAGCGGCGAGGGTAAACAGGGTCCACAGCAGGGGATGCGGGAGGAGTGGTGTGAAAGTCAGTGCCATCAGCGACCTCCCTCGCGGCCCAGCCGCTTCAGGATTTCCTCAACATGGACCTGATCGGATTTATAGTTTCCGGTGAGCGTATACAGCACGATGTTGACGCCGGTGCGATAGGCCATGGTGCGCTGGCGCGGATCGGAGCCGGAGGTTGGCAGCAGGGTTTCGCCGCGCGCACCGATCGCCCAGGCCCCGGCGAAATCATTGCCGGTGACCAATACCGGCGAGACGCCATCACCCACCCGCACGGGGCCGGAATCATCATCGGTGGCGCGCGCCGTTGATACCTCGGTCCATAAGGGGCTCGTGTCGTAACGGCCGGGGAAGCTGTCGAGGAGATAAAATGTCTTGGTCAGCACGTGGTCGTGGGGCACGGGCTCCAGTTGCGGCACGTCGAGCCGGGAGAGCAGGGCACGCAGCGCCAGCGCTTGGGGTGTGGCAGCGAGGCCTGGCCGGGCTTCAAAGGCGTCGCGCGTATCGAACAGAATGGTGCCGCCGTTTTTCATGAAGGTGTTAAGGGCGCGGATGGCCTTGTCGCTGGGCGGCGATTGCGCCGTTGCAATCGGCCAGTAGATCAGCGGGTAAAAAGCCAGTTCGTCCTTATCCGGATCGACGGCGATGGGCTCGCCCGGTTCAAACGAGGTGTTCATGACCAGAAACTGGCTCAAGCCCCGCAATCCTTCACGGGTGACAGTGTCGATGCTCGCGTCACCCGTTGCGATATAGGCCAGCCGCGGCTCCAGCGCCGATTGTTCGACATCGCGCGTTTGCGCCGTGGCGTCGGTTGGGCTGAGCGAGAAAAGCGTGAGCACAGCGATGGCCAGTGCCGCCGCCTTGCCGCGTCGTCGCAGCCACGAGCCATGACCGCCGAGCCACAGCATGGCCAGACTGTCGGCCATGAACAGCAGTAAGGCGGTAACGAACAACGGTATCCGCAAATCAATAGCGCCGGAGTGGCGCAGGGGCAGGGTTTTGTCGCCGGGAAGGTCGATGGCGAGCGTGTGCAAGGTGTCTTGCGCCGTCAGCGCATTCACCGCAAAACCGCCCTCAGCCGGGCCATAAAAGCCCGGTGGGTGGGAGGCATCTGCGTGGCCCGTGAAGCCGGAGGGCAGGGGTTGAGCGGTTGCTGTCGGCTGGGCAAGATCACCGTAGCCGTCGAGCACGAGGCGCGGGGGAAGCGTTGTTTCGGCCTTCGACTCGCCCCGTGCCGCCGAACCGCGACCAGTCTGGATGGTACGGCGCAGCATGTCGATGAACAGGCCCGACAATGGCAGGTTCGACCAGGTTGGCGTTGCCGTGACATGAAACAGCACAATAGCCCCCTTGCCGCGCCGAACCGCGGTGACCAGCGGTGTGCCGTCCTGCAATGTCGCCCAGGTCCTTTCCGGCAACGTCGCATTGGGGTCAGCCAGCACCTGCCGGGTCACCACGATATCGCTGGGAATGGGGAGGCCGAAAAAGGGGCCTTCCTTGGTAAATGCCGCAAGTTTTTTCGGCTCAGTCCATGACAAAGCGGCACCCAGGTCACGGTCGCCACGCCTGAGCGGCACTGGCAGGAGTGCGCCGTCTGCAGAAGCCAGACGACTTCCGGCGAAACGGATGAGCAGGCCGCCGTTTTCCACGTAATCGGTGAGCTTCTTCGTGGTTTCGCCATCGAGAGCGCCGGTATCGGCAAGAATGAGGGCATCAATGCGCCCGTCAATGAGCGCGCCGATGGTGGCGGTGTCGCCGCCCTTGTCCAGACGAATGTCGGCGAAGGGCTGTAAGCCACGTTGCAGATAATGAAGCGGCGACAGCAGCGGTTGCGCCTGATCGAAGGTGGTTCCGGCAACAAGGCCCACACTGCGCCGTTGCGCGGTTTCATCGAGCAGCACCACAGCCCCCGCCGAGCGTTCGGCGGTGATCTCAACGCGGGTGATGCCGTTGCGGATTTCCGCCGGGATATCGAAGGAGACATTCGCCTCCGTCTGGCCGGGCGCAAAGCGCAGCGGCATCTCCGCAATTGGCTGCCCGTTTTGGCCGAGGGCGCGTACCATCGCATCGCGCGCCTTATTGGGGTCGGCGCGGATGGCGCGAACCTCTAGCACTGCGGCGGCCATGTCGGCGGGCTTGAGGGCGAGCACATCCGGTTGGTTGCGGCGCATGAGGGTGATATCGCGGCTCTGGGTGATGGCGGAAAGCCTGCTGCCAAAAGTGTCTGCTGCATCGCCGGATACCTCATCCGTCAGCCAGAACAGCGCCGCATCGGGCGTGGCTTTGAGGAAGGCCCGGATGTGTTCAAGATGGGCGGTACGCGTGGCGAGATGGGGTTGGGGCTTCAGCGCATGAAGGGCGGCAAGGGCTGGGTCCTGCCCCATCGCTGTGATGGCTTGAGGCTCAGCGGCAAGCGCCACAAGCGCGACGGTGCGGTTGGCGCGCAAGGCCTCGCGCATGGTTTCCTCAAGGGCGTTAGCACGCTCGCGCCAGTCATGCGCGGCGGTGAAGCCATTATCGACGAGCATCAACAGCGGCCCCTTGCCGGGTAAGGGGGCGGGCGGGTTCCACAATGGCCCGGCACAGGCCAGGATCAAGGCTGCACATGTGAGGAGGCGCAGCAGCAGAAGCCACCACGGTGTCCGCGCTGGTATCTCGCGGCGGCTGGCAATATCGGCAAAGAGTTTTAGTGGCGGAAAGGCGATGCGGCGCGGGCTCGGTGGCGTCACCCGCAACAACAGCCAGATGATCGGCAACGCGGCGAGCGCGGTAAGTACCAATGGTGCCGCGAAGGTGAGGGGCAAACCGCTCATGATATCCTCGCAGCGCCGAGCAGAGTGGCGAGCTTCAGCGCGGCTTCGCTGGCCGGGCGGTCAGTGCGGTGCAGGGTCAGCGTCCAGCCCTTGGCGGCGACAAGGTCGGAGATTGCGGCGCGGAAGGCGGCGAGGCGTTCGATATATTCTGTGCGCCAGGTGGCGGCATCACCAATGCGCAGAGCAAGGTTGCTGTCGTCGTCATGGAGTAGCGCCTGGCCGTCAAACGGAAAGCTCTCCTCGACCGGGTCGATGATGGTGACAAGGTGGCCGCGCGCGCCCCTTGCCGCGAGCCCGGAAATTGCTGTCGCAAGCGTGTCCAGCGGCATCAGGAAATCGGAGATGAGAACGATCTCGTCACGCGGTGCCAGCGGCAGTTGCGGCAAGGCGGGGTCCGGGTTTGGCATTTCGCTCAGAGCGCCGACAAGCCTCTCGGTGATGCGGCGGGAGGCGAGCGGTGGCGTTAGTCCCATCAGGCCGACACGCTCGCCGGCGGTGGAGAGAAGCTCCGCCCCGGCAAAGGCCAGCACCAGGGCGCGGTCAATCTTCGACGCGGTGGCGAGATCGGACACATAGAACATTGATGCGGAAAAATCGGTCCAGAACCAGATGTTGCGCGCGGCTTCCCATTCGCGTTCGCGCACATGGAGCTTACCGTCGCGGGCCGAGCGTCGCCAGTCGATGCGCGATGCCGGTTCCCCAGCGGTGAAGGGCCGGAATTGCCAGAAATTCTCGCCTGCTCCCGCGCGCCTTTTCCCGTGGATGCCGTGGCTCAAGGCCGCGGCAACGCGCCGTCCATCTGCCGCGAGCGCGGGCAGTCGCTCGGCCAATGATTGGGCCGGAGCAGCGGCGCGTGCCGCAGCATCACCGATGCCAAAGGGGAGGAAACGGGTCTGGACCACGCTCAGTCTTTCAGACGCTGGACCATGCGCCGGATCAGGCCGGGGATGGTTTCGCCGTCAATACGTGCCGGATAGGTGAGGGCCATCCGGTGTTTCAGCACCGGCTCGGCGAGCGCGACCACATCGGCGATCGAGGGCGCGAGCCGCCCTTCAATCAACGCCTTGGCGCGACAGGCGATGGCGAGAGATTGGCTTGCACGCGGGCCTGCGCCCCAGGCGAGCAGGGAACTGAATTCCGATGCCCCACCGGGGCGAGCCATGGCGACGAGGTCGAGGATGGCGTCGAGCACGCGTTCCCCAACTGGCATCTGCCGCACCAGTTTCTGGGCGGCTTCCAGTGCGCCCGCTGTCATGGCGGCAGCGGGTTGGGTTTCGTGCGCGCCCGTGGTTTCAAGCAAAATGCGCCGTTCAGAGGCACGGTCGGGGTAATCAATGTCGATCTGCATCAGGAAGCGGTCAAGCTGGGCCTCGGGCAGCGGATAAGTGCCTTCCTGCTCAATGGGGTTTTGCGTGGCCAGCACATGGAAAGGGTGGGGCAATTCATACCGCACGCCGCCGAACGACACCTGGCGCTCCTGCATGGATTGCAGCAAGGCCGACTGGGTGCGCGGGCTGGCACGGTTGATTTCATCGGCCATCAGCAGTTGGGTAAATACCGGCCCCTTGACGAAGCGGAAGGAGCGGTGGCCTTTTTCATCCTCATCAAGGATTTCAGCGCCCAGAATATCGGCGGGCATGAGATCGGGCGTGAACTGGATGCGCCGCGTGTCCATGGCGAGGACAATGCCGAGCGCTTCGACGAGTTTTGTTTTGGCAAGGCCAGGAACGCCGACCAGCAGCCCGTGCCCGCCGGACAGCAGCGTGACAAGCGCCAGATCAACGGCGGCATCCTGCCCGAAAATAACCGACCGCATCGCTTCGCGGGCCTGGCCAACATGCGTGATGGCCGTTTCAACTGCCGCGGCGATGGCATTCTCCGACAGGGCTTCGGGTGTTGGCGCGTGCATTGAATGGGGCTCCTGCGAAAAAGACTGCGCTGTCACGGGCCGCGCACTTTTCTCTAAATGACGTATTCCGTAAGGCTCATGCGCTTAATCGGTGGTCCACTTAGAGTGAAGCGCATGACTGTAGGTCGCTTCCGTTTGAAGTGACATCTTAAAACAGAGTTGATGGTCAAAAAATGTCAAGGCCGATTGAGCGCCCCGCCGCTGAGAAAGCGGTGGATGGCGATGATGGAACGACAGGCGTTGGGTTAATCGAGCAGATAACGATAGCGGCCATCAATGACACCATCGGCCAACATGTCCTCTTCCTGCGTGCCTTCGCCGTAATTGTGCAAGACAATCGAGCGCTTGCCGTCCGCCGAGAACTTATCGGTGGCGATCACCACATGGGGGAGGTTCTGGTCGTCGGGGAAGTACATGGTGATGATGTCGCCGGGAGAAAAGCGCATGCTCTTTCGATCAAGCACCTTTTCTGCGCCTTGTCGTTTCCAGAACGCTTTCAGGTTGGGCACGCGGCGATGGTCGATATTGCTGTCGGGAGCGCTCAGGCCCCAGTTATTGGGGTAACTGCCGAAGTGAGCGGTCATATCTTCATGCACCAGCCGTTGCAGATCGACACCAAACGCGTCGCGATAGGCCCGAATGATGACATCCGTGCATACCCCCGTTGCGCGTGGCGCATCGCCCATGGGATAGGCCAGTTTGCGATAGGCCTCATCGTAGGATGTTGTGACGCCGATTTGCGCGCGCGTGGCTTTCAACAGGCCCTTGACGCGCGTGGGGGTTGGTAATGCGAATGCGGCCTGTGGCAGGAGCAGACAACCAAATGCTGTCAAAAGAGTGCGCCGGGAAAAAATATTCATGATGCTTTGCGCTTGTGGGGTCCCGCTGACAATATCGGCCAAAACTTTAGCGACCATTAAGTCCGCCGGATATCCACGAGAATAAGATGAAGCGGTGTGCCGGCGGTTGCGCGGTATCAATGTTGAATAACCCCGCCCCATCCATGGGTTTGCGGATCACCGGTGCAATAGCAGGTTCCGCCAAGAGACGTATTATACCAACGGTCGCTCAGTGTGACTCACGTGGGATTCCCAAAACGGCATTTCTATGATTCTTTTGGTGCGGGAGGATTCGCACCATGCCTGCAGCGGTTGGAATGAGGACGGACTACTCGGCATTTGAGCTTCGGCGTTTA